>NZ_JBIBUO010000027.1:0-81796 GCF_043079545.1 Streptomyces sp. NPDC015171 | reverse complement strand
TACCAGGTACGACAAGACCACTGAGTCTTACGAAGCAGCCGTCACCCTCGCCTCACTCCTGATGTGGGCGTGACATTTGACGACAGAACCTAGGGGGCTGCGGGGCTCGGGGCGCGCTGCCTACGGGCGGGGGGCCAGCGGGCTCCGGAGTCCGGGGCCGGGCTCCGGGGCCGGGCTCCGGGGCCGGGTTCCGGGGCCGGGTTCCGGGTCCGGGTCCGGGGTCCGGGCTTCGAGACCGCCAGGCCCCGGGCGCGGGGCCACGGACAGCCCCCGCCCCCCGGACGGAACACCCCCGACGGCGGGCCGACGGCGGCCGGCAGGCGCCCGGGCCTACGCCTGTGCCGCGGGCACCGCCGCCCGGTCGTCCGGCAGCCGTTCCGGGACCCTGGCCTCCAGGAACACCGTGTGGCGGCGCAGCCGGAAGCCCAGGGACTCGTACAGCCGGATGGCGCCCGTGTTCGCGGCGCCGGTGTGCAGGAACGGTGTCTCGCCGCGCTCCCGGATGCCGTGCGCGACGGCGAGGATCAGACGCGTGGCCAGGCCCTCGCCGCGGAAGGCGGGGTCGGTGCAGACCGCGCTGATCTCGGTCCAGCCCGGCGGGTGCAGCCGCTCCCCCGCCATGGCGATCAGCGCGCCTTCGCGGCGGATGCCGAGGTAGGTGCCGAGCTCGACCGTGCGCGGCAGGAACGGTCCCGGCTCGGTGCGCGCCACCAGGTCGAGCATCTCGGGTACGTCCGCCGGGCCGAGGCGGACGGCCTCCGCGTCCGGCGCCGCGGCGAGGCCGTCGTCCACGAACTGCACGCCTTCGAGCCGGAAGGTGATCTCCCAGCCCTCCGGGATCTCACCGCGGAAGCCGGGCAGCGGGACCACGTTGCCGGGACCCGCCAGCGCGGCGAGGTCCGCCCAGTCCCCCGCGTCCGGTTCTCCGGGCAGGCCCACCCAGGGCGAGACGTCGACCGGGTAGCGCAGCACCCGGCCGCGCCGTTCGGCGAAGTGGGCGTGCGGGCCGGTCAGCGAGGCGAGGGCCGGATTGTCGAGCACGTGCGGTGCGCCCGCGGGGGCCGGGCCGGGACCGCCCGGACTGCTCACGACTGTCATACGGCCACCTCGATCACGATCCGGGGGGCGTGTGCCTGGGGCATCCTCGTTTCCTCGCTTCTCTCGCGCCGTCACCGGCGCACCGGAGCCTGCATCGAGCGGCAAGGAGCGGCGCCGTTCCGGTATTCCCGGCCCCGGGCGATGTTCATACAGCCGCAACGATGGGGTGCTCATCAGGGACGGAGCACCCGGAATGACCCCGTACGGTTGAAGCATGAACGTCACGCGAGGCTTCACGGGCCGCCCGCGCGTCCACAACCCGGGACTGCCGCCCGGTCAGTACGACGCGCGCGAGGACTGGCCCGTCCTGTCCGCCGAGGTCACCCCCGACCTCGCGGCCGCCGACTGGTCCTTCCGCATCGACGGCCTGGTCGAACGGCCGCACACCTGGGACTGGGACGCCGCACACGCGCTGCCCGCTTCCGCGTACGACGGCGACATCCACTGTGTGACCGGCTGGTCGAAGTTCGGCGTGCGGTTCGGCGGCGTCTCACTGGACGCCTTCCTCACCACGGTCCGGCCCCATGGGTCCGCCACACATGCCCTCGCCCACTCCCACACCGGCTACACCGCCAACCTGCCGCTCGCGGACCTCGCCGGCGGGCGGGCCTGGATCGTCTGGGAGTACGACGGCGAGCCCCTGCCGCCCGAGCACGGCGGCCCGGCACGGCTGGTGGTGCCCCACCTCTACTTCTGGAAGAGCGTCAAGTGGATCGCGGGCATCACGCTGCTGGACCGCGACGAGCCGGGCTTCTGGGAGCGCAACGGCTACCACGCGCGCGGCAACCCCTGGGAGGAGCAGCGGTACTCCGGTGACTGAGACGACGCATCCCCTCAAGCGGTTCGCGGTGCCCGGGCGGATCGCCGTGGACGGACAGGCGGCAACCCGGTGGCAGACCGCCACCCTGACGGAGATCCGCCCCGAGACGCCGCACACCGCCACGTTCCGTCTGGCGGTGCCGGACTGGGCGGGCCACCTCCCGGGCCAGCACCTGCAGCTGCGGCTGACCGCCGGCGACGGCTATGTGGCGCAGCGCCACTATTCGATCGCGTCGGCGCCGGACGACTCCGGGCACATCGAGCTGACGCTGGACCGGGTGCCGGGCGGAGAGGTCTCCGGCTGGTTCCACACGGTGGCGAGGCCCGGTGACACGGTCGAGGTGCGCGGTCCGGTCAGCGGCTTCTTCGCCTGGCCGGGCGACCGGCCCGCGCTGCTGCTCGGCGCGGGCTCCGGCGTCGTACCGCTGATGGCCATGGTGCGCCACCACCGGGCGCGGGACCTCGCCGTCCCGCTGCGGATGCTGGTGTCGGCGCGCGGCCCCGAGGAGCTGATCTACTCCGCCGAACTGGGCACGGAGACGACGCCCGTGTTCACCCGCAGCGCGCCGCCCGGGGTGCCGGTCGGACGTATGACGGCCGCACATGTGGCGCCGCTCCTGGCCGAGGCCCCTGCCGGTGGGTGGGAGGCCTATGTGTGCGGGTCCAACGGTTTCGCCGAGCACGCGTCCCGCCTGCTGGTCGCGGCGGGCCAGCCGGTGGAGCGGATCCGGATCGAGCGGTTCGGCTGAGCGCCCGGGTCGCGCGCCGGGCCCCGGCGCGCGATCGTGGGGCGCATGGCATGTGCCGCGCGCCAGGTGGGCTGGAACTCGCGGTTCGCGGCATGCGCGAGGTGCGCCGTACGGGGTACGAGACGGGTGTGGAGACCCGTGTGCGTGAGCGGCGGGGCGGTGGACCGGCGAAGCCGGCTTTCCCGGCGCTCCGGCTCCGGCGGCGGCGAGGAGGCGGACATGCGTACCCGGGTGCGTGGCTGGCGCTGGCGGCGCAATCCGCTGCGGCGCCGATCGGACGTCGTGGAGGCCTGGACGGTGCTGATGGTCACCGTCCTGCTGTTCGTGGTGGCACCCCTCGTCGGAGTGGCCGCCGGCCTGCACGCCCATGACCGGGCACGCGCGCTGGCCGCGGCGCAGCGGGCCGCACGCCACGAGGTGCGGGCCGTCGTGCTCAGCGACCCGCCGGGCCGGCCGTCCGCCGTGGAGGGCGAGCGCCGGCACCCCTATCTCGCCCAGGTCCGCTGGACCGAGCCGGGCAAGGGGGCGCGGACGGCGTGGGTCCGGGTGCCGGCGGGGACCACTGCCGGGGAGCGGGTCGGGGTGTGGCTCGACTCCCGGGGCCGCAGCGTGGCGGCACCGCCGAACGCGGTGGCGCTGTGGCAGCACGCGGTGACCGTCGGGCTGGCCGCGGCGGCCGGTACGGCCGCGGTGGTGTTCCTCGGCCGTACGATCGAGCGCCGGATCGCCCTGCGCCACCGGCTGGCCGAGTGGGAGCGGGAGTGGGCCCGGACGGGGCCGCGCTGGAATCAGCCGCACATGTGAGAGCACGGTGCCCCGATCACCGGGACCCTACTACCGTGACACCACACGGCCTCCCTTCGCAAAGGCGGTTGCCGATGGCTCTGTTCGATCTGCCGCCCGCCGAACTCCGCGCCTACCGCAGCGAGTCCACCGCTCCAAAGGACTTCGACGCCTTCTGGGACGAGACGCTCCGGGAGGCCCGCGCGCACCGGCTGGACGCGCGTTTCGAGCCGGTGGAGTCCGGTCTTTCGACGGTCGAGGTGTACGACGTGACGTTCGCCGGGTTCGGCGGCCACCCCGTCAAGGGCTGGCTGCTGCTGCCCGCCGGGACGACCGAGCCGCTGCCGCTGGTCGTGGAGTTCATCGGCTACGGCGGCGGGCGCGGCCTGCCGCACGAGCACCTGCTGTGGGCGTCGACGGGCCGGGCGTACTTCGCCATGGACACCCGCGGGCAGGGCAGCGCCTGGGGCGGCGGGGGCGGCACGGCCGACCCGGTGGGCGCGGCGCCCGCGTACCCGGGATTCATGACGCGCGGCGTGGACGCGCCCGAGAACTACTACTACCGCCGGGTGTTCACCGACGCCGTGCGCGCGGTCGAGGCGGCCCGCTCCCACCCGCTGGCCGACCCCGCGCGGACCGTGGCGACCGGCGCGAGCCAGGGCGGCGGTATCGCCACGGCCGTCGGCGGACTCGTCCCCGACCTGGCGGCGGTCGCGCCGGACGTGCCGTTCCTCTGCGACTTCCCGCGCGCGATCACCCTGACGGACCGTCACCCGTACCGGGAGATCGGCTTGTTCCTCAGGACGCACCGCGGGCGGGCGGCTGAGGTGCTGCGCACGCTGTCCTACTTCGACGCGGTCCACTTCGCGGCGCGCGGCCGTGCGCCAGCCCTGTTCTCGGCGGCTCTGGAGGACCAGACCTGCCCGCCGTCGACCGTGTTCGCGGCGTTCAACGCGTGGGCGCACCCGGACAAGGCGATCGAGGTCTACGACTTCAACGACCACGAGGGCGGCGGCCCCTTCCACGACGCCGCCAAGATGCGCTGGCTGCGCTCGTACGCCTGAGCCCCCGGGCGCCGCTGCGGCGCCGGCCGCGCCCGCCCTTCCGTCCAGTCCGACCAGTCGGTACGTTCACAGGGCCCGGGCCGCTGTGGCGCGGCCCGGGGCGCCGGAGACGACGGAGGCCATATGTCCGCGCAGGAGACACAGCAGACACCGGGAACGCCCGCGCCGGTCCACGGGCACTGCGATCAGCGGTTCGCCGCGGTAAGGGAGGCGTTCACGGAGAACTTCCGCGAACGGGGCGAGCTGGGCGCCGCGGTGGCGGTCACCGTCGCCGGGGAGACGGTGGTGGACCTCTGGGGCGGCTGGGCGGACGCGGCGCGGGCGCGGCCCTGGGAGCGGGACACCGTGGTGAACGTGTGGTCGACGACCAAGGGGCCCGTCGCCCTGTGCGCGCACATCCTCGCCGACCGGGGGCTGCTCGACTTCGACGCGCCGGTGGCCGCGTACTGGCCGGAGTTCGCCGCCGAGGGCAAGGATAAGGTGCTCGTACGGCATCTGCTGTCGCACCGCGCGGGACTCTCCGGGCTCCGCGAGCCGCACACCCTCCAGGAGCTGTACGACTGGGAGCTAACCACCGCGCGGCTCGCGGCCATGGCGCCCTGGTGGGAGCCGGGCACCCGGTCCGGGTACCACGCACTGACGTACGGCTTCCTGGTCGGGGAGGTCGTACGGCGGGTCTCGGGGCTGCTGCCGGGCGCCTTCCTGGCGCGGGAGGTGACCGGACCGCTCGGGATCGACTTCACGGTCGGCCTGCCGGCCGGGGACGCCGGCCGGGCGGCCGACCTGGTCCATGCGCCGGCCGCCTCGCGCGGTGAACAGGCGGCGGTCTTCAGCCAGCCGGCGCCGGCCGCGGTGGCCGCCCTGACCAACCCGATGGTCGGGGCCGCGCAGGCGAACACCCCCGGCTGGCGGGCGGCGGAGATCCCGGCGGCCAATGGGCACGGCACCGCACGGGCGGTCGCGGCGCTGTACGGCGTCTTCGCCGGGCGCGGCGCGTACGGCGGCCGGCGGATCCTGTCGCCGCGGGCGGCGGAGCGGGTGCGCGAGGGGCAGGGCAGCTGCCGCGACCTGGTCATCGGCGCGGGCTTCGAGGGCGAGACCGAGATCGGGCTCGGTCTGTGGCTGAGCGGACCGCAGCGGTCGTACGGTCCGAATCCACGGGCTTTCGGCCATGACGGATTCGGCGGTTCCTGTGGACTGGCCGATCCGGAGACGGGGGTGTCGCTGGGGTACGTCATGAACCGGATGGGGCCGCGCATCGCCGACGACCCAAGGAAAACAGCGCTGGTCGACGCCGTCTACCGGGCCCTGTGAGCAGGCCGGGCGGCGCCTGGTGACCGCCGCTCGCGCCGGATCGATTTCGGTCGAACCGGCAGACCGCCCTTCCCTCGTGGTTTAGACCAATGCTAATTGTGGTCGCGCAACGAGCCCGCACGACTACGTTTTGTCACCGACAGGAGGGCGCGGCATGGCCCGCACCACCCCACAGGATCAGGATCCCTCACCCAGCGACGAGCGCCCCCTGTACGGGCGGATCGCGGCGCTGCTCCTCGACGAACTGCGCGACGGCACCATTCCGCCGGGGGAACGGCTGCCGGGTGAGCGGCATCTGGCCGCGCAGTTCGGGGTCAGCCGGGAGACCGTCCGGCAGGCGCTCGAGGTGCTGCGCCGGGGCGGTCTGGTCGCCACCGACCGGCGGGGCAGCCATGCCACGCTGCCCGGCCGGCCGGTGGAGGCACCGGAATCGCTGACGTTTCCGGTGGGCGCCCGGCCGACGGTCCCGTGTGCGGTCGACCGGGCCACGGTGACCTGGGAGACACCGCCGCCGGAGCATGCGCGGGCGCTGGGCCTCGCCCCGCACCGGCCGACGCTGGTGCACCGCTATCTGTCGGTGACCGCGGACGGCCGGTCGCTGCGGACGGCCGTGACATCGTTCTCGGCGGTGGTGCTCGCCGAGGTGACGGAGCTGGCCCGCTACCGGGACCGCGCCGACGGAGCCACCCCCGCGCAGCTGTTCCGGGCCTACGACTGGATGCGCAAGGCCGGCCTGACCCTGCACCACCGGGACTCCATCACCCAGGTCAGCGACGCCTCCTCGGTACGGGTGACCCGGCGCGTGCACGACCAGTACGCCCGCCCCCTGGAGATCACCGACCTGGTGGTGAACGCCGAACAGGACGCGCTGGTCTACGAGTTCACGCTGCCCGCGGCGGGGTGACCGGGCGCGGCCAGTGCGCCGGTGCCGCGGGCCACCACCAGCCGGCCGCGCGGAGTGCCGTCGGCTCGCCGGCCGAACTCGGGCAGGACGCGCAGCTCGACCTCGAAGCCCGCGCGCTCCAGCTCGCCCAGGAAGGCACCGAGCCGCAGGGCCCGGTAGTACATGACGAACGGCGGACGCCACAGCGCGTTGCGCACCCGCATCACCGCGTCGAAGCCGTGCAGCAGCCAGAAGCCGGGGTGCGCCGGGCGCGGTGGGGCGAACACCGGGAAGGCGAACCGGCCGCCCGGCCGCAGCACCGAGCGGACCTGGGCGAAGAGCCCCGGCAGTTCGCGCGGCAGGAAGTGGCCGAAGGCCCCGAAGGAGACGACGAGATCGAAGGCGGCGGTCAGCGGCAGGGCGCGGGCGTCCGCGCGCACCCAGGCGACCTCGGGCGGTCCGGCGGTGCGCACCCGGCGCCGGGCGACGTCGAGCATGCCGGCGCTGAAGTCGACGCCGGTGACGCTGCGGTCGCACAGTCCGGTCAGCAGCCGCGTCCCGGCGCCGGTGCCGCAGCACAGGTCGAGCCCGTCCGTGAACGGGCCGAGCGGCGCCAGCGCCTCGGCCACGGAGTCCAGCACGCTGTCGGGCGTCCGGAAGGGGGTGTGGTCGAACTTCGGCGCGAGCAGGTCGTAACCGTGCTCGACGGACGACAGCGCCTGCGCGGCGAGTTCCCGGAGCGTGGGGCCTTCTGGACCGAACATGGCGCCAGCCTACGACGGTGCCCGCCCCCGGCCGGCCACGGCGCCGGACCGCCCTCCCGGCAGCATGACCGCCCTCCCGGCGACCAGTCAGCCGAAGGCGTCGTGGCAGAGCTGCACGACGCCGGGTGCCGCCAGGCCGTCCGCCTGGCCGCACAGGTCGCGCATGGTGAGGGTGGCGGCCGGGCGCGCGGCCGGGCCGCGGCGCTGGGCCGGACGCCGTACCGGCGTGCGGCGCTCCGGGCGGGGGTGCCGCACCGGCGGGGCGGCGGGGGCCGCGGCCCGCGACGGGGCGGGGGGCACGAGCGCGGGGGCGGGCCGGCGGCCGCGCCCGGGCGCGGCCGGCTCAGCGGGTCCGGCCGGACGGTCCCGGCCCGTGCGGACGAGCGCCGCGTACGCGGACGGCTCTTTCACCGGCGCCCGGAGGACCGTCGGCCGGACCACCGGGCCGGCGGCCGGCGAGCGCGGGGCGGGGCCGGGTGCGGGCGCGGAGCTGACGGTGGTGCAGCCAGCGGCGCTGATCAGCGCCGCCACCAGCAGGGGAAGAAGTCGGCGAGGCACCCGCTCACTGTGCCGCACCGCCCGCGGTCAGGGCCCGTCCCGCGAGGCATCACCACTCCGACGGGCGACCGTCCGGGCGTGGCGCGTCAGTCCCGGAGCTGCTTCAGGGTGGCCTTGGCGTCGGTCTTGAGCCAGTCGGACACATCGGTGAGGGCGGGCGGGTTCTTGTCCTGGTCGTACGAGCTGAGGTAGGCGCTGTAGCTCATCGTGTACGTCGTCCAGCCGTCACGGATGGCGAGCATGGCGTACCGGGAGCCGCTGGAGGAGGAGCCGCTAGTGGTGTCGTGGCTCACCAGATAGGCCTCGTCGCCGATGCCCTCGACCGGGTCGACGTCGTACCCCTCGTGGCTCTCCCCGTAGTTCTTCCAGGTGGCGGTGAACTCGGGCCCGGGGTCGGTCTTCCTGTGCAGGTCCAGCTGCAGGGTCAGATAGGCGTCCGCGTACGACGAGCCGGTCTTCTTCAGGTTCAGGCTGCAATAGCTCTCGTCCAGCGCCGTGTCCTTGAGCGAGGTGTGGGTCGGCGAGGAGTCGTTCTCGGTGTACTCGTCCTTGAAGGAGGAGTAGTCGGCGCTGGTGCACATGTCGGACGGCGCCGAGTAGCCGCGCAGGTCCGCGCTGTCGCTCTTGCCGCCGATGAGGAAGACACCGGCCGCCCACGCGGCGGAGGCCACGACCGCGCCGACGACGGCCCACAGCACCGCCCGGCCCGCCCCACCGGCGTTCGGAGCGGGTGGCATGGGCCCGTACGGGAGCGGCTGGACATAGGGGTTCCCCGGCTGCGGCTGGCCCGGCATGGGCTGCCCCGGCGCGGGCTGGCCGACCAGTGTGGGCTGGGCGTAGAACGCGCCCGGCGGGGGCGACTGCGGGTTGGGGTAAGGGTAGGCCGTCGGCTGCGGCGGTACGGACGGCTGCTGTGCGGGCTGCTGCGGCGGCTGGTCGGCCGGCTGCGGGGACTGCGGTGGCGTGGACATGCCGCGAAGATATTACACGTTGGCGGTCAAGTCCCGCGACGTCCGGGATCGTTATGGTCTGCGGACATCTGCTCCGCATGCCTGACGCCGCGACCGGCGCGCGGCTCAGCTCGCGGGCGGCGTGAGGCGTACCGGCAGGCTGCGTACGCTGTTGCCGACGAACCCGGCATGGGGCGTCAAGTCGTCCTCGGACACCGCCAGTTGGAGCTGTGGAAAGCGCCCGAACAGCCGCTCCAGCGCGACCGCGGCCTCCAGCCGGGCCAGTGGTGCGCCCAGGCAGTAGTGGGCACCGTGGCCGAGGGACAGATGCCGTACGGCTCCGTCCCGGGCGGCGGGGGCGAGGTCGAAGCGGTCGGCGTCCGGGCCGTGCGCCGCCGGGTCACGGCCGGCCGCGGAATAGCCGGCGAGCACGGGCGTGCCCGCGGGGATGAGCGTGCCGGCGAGGGTGAGGTCCCGTACGGGATAGCGGAACGGGAAGTAGCTGACCGGCGCGTCCCAGCGCAGGGTCTCCTCCACGACATCCGCCCAGCCGGCCTCGCCCGCGCGCACCAGGGCGAGCTGGGCGGGGTGGGCGCACAGGGCGCGCACCGCGTTGGTGATCAGGTTGAGGGTGGTCTCGTGCCCGGCGATGACCATCAGCAGCAGGGTGCCGATGAGTTCCTCCTGACTGAGCCGGTCGCCGCCCTCGTCCCGGGCGGCGATGAGCGCGCTGGTGAGGTCGTCACCGGGGTCGGCGGCCTTGGCGGCGGCGATCTCCCCGAGGACGGCGACGAGTTCGCGGTTGGCGGCGATGGCCTCGGCGGGAGCGGTGTCGGTGGCCACGACCAGGTCCCCGAGGCGGTGCAGCCGGTCCTGGAACTCGACGTCCACGCCGAGGAGTTCGCCGATCACGCCCATCGGCAGCGGCAGAGCGAAGTGCCGGCGCAGATCGGCGACCCCGTCAGCGGCGGCGGCGTCCGCGAGCGCGTCGAGCAGGGAATCGGTCAACTCCTCGACGCGCGGCCGCAGTTCCGCCACCCGGCGGGGCGTGAAGGCGCGGGCGGCCAGGGAGCGCAGGCGCCGGTGGTCGTCCCCGTCGGCCGTGGTCATGCCCGGCACGGTGGCGAAGGTCAGCAGCGGCCAGCCCGCGGCTACTCTCCCCTCGCGCAGGGCCGTGAAGTGGCGGGCGTTCTTGGCGACTTCCGGGTGCTGCAGGAACTCCCTCAGTGCCTCGTGCCCGAGTACGACCATGCCCTCGATGCCGCCGGGCAGTTCGACCGGCGCCACGGCTCCCTCGGCCAGCAGCCGCGCGTTGAGGGCGTGCGGGCAGCCGCCGGCGGGGTCCAGGCGGTACGGGGTGCGGGAAGACGCGTTCTCCACCGGATTCTCCTGACGTCACCCTGACAGGACGATCGATGGTAGGCCCGTACGGGGGATTCCGGCGGGGTGTCCGCGCCGGCCGGGAGGCCGCACCGGAAGAGGGTCGGGCGGATCCGCTTCTCCGGCCGGTCCCGCCGTCCGGGAATAGGCCCCTCCGGTGGTTTGTTGTGAGGTTCACGGACACGGAACCGGATCCAGTGGTACGGTTCCGTCAGCACTTGTGTACGCCCCACAGTGGGCGCCGGTGCCAGTTCCTCCTCCGCACGCTGATCCGCTCGCCGTCCTCCGGCGCGTCAGCTTCTCGGCACCACCTCGTGACCGGCCCTTTCTCCGCCGTACCCGAGGTGCCGTTCCGCCGCCCCGAGGCCCTCGTGCACGCCTCCCGCTCGCGGCATCTCCCCCTGCCTTCCTCTCTTCCGTCCGCGAAAGGACTTCCCTCACATGACCACCACACTCGAACACCCTCCCGAGACCCGGCAGGCCCCCGCCCCGCTCGTCACCGGCGTCCTCGACATCGACGCACACGGCAAGGGGCGGCTGAGGGCCGCGAGCCTCCTCCCCTCCCCCGCCGATCCGCAGGTCCCGTCGGCGCTGATCCGCCGCCACGGACTGCGCAAGGGCGACCTGGTCGAGGGCGTCCGGGGCGCGCAGCGCGACCTGACCGAGGTGGCGCGCGTCAACGGACGCGTGCCCGGCGAACTGCACACCCGGCGGCACTTCCGCGACCTCACCCCGCTCCACCCGCACCGGCGCATCCGCCTCGAACACCCCGCCTCCGGACTCGCCGGACGCGTCACCGATCTGCTCGCGCCCGTCGGCAAGGGCCAGCGCGGACTCCTCGTGGCCCCGCCGAAGACCGGCAAGACCGTGCTGCTCCAGCAGCTGTCCGCCGCCGTGGCCGGCAATCACCCCGAGTGCCGGCTGATGGTCCTCCTGCTGGACGAGCGTCCCGAGGAGGTCACCGAGATGCGCCGCTCGGTGCGCGGCGAGGTGTACGCCTCCACCTTCGACCGGTCCGCCAAGGAGCACATCGCCCTCGCCGAACTGGTGGTGGAGCGGGCCAAGCGCCTCGTGGAGGCCGGCGAGGACGTCGTCGTCCTGCTGGACTCGCTGACCCGGCTGTGCCGCGCCCACAACAACGCCTCCGCCGCCGGCGGCCGTACCCTGAGCGGCGGTGTCGACGCGGGTGCGCTGCTCGGCCCCAAGCGGTTCTTCGGCGCCGCCCGGCAGGCCGAGGAGGGCGGCTCGCTCACCATCCTGGCCACGGCCCTGGTGGACACCGGCTCCCGTGCCGACGGCTACTTCTTCGAGGAGCTGAAGAGCACGGGCAACATGGAACTGCGCCTCGACCGGGAACTCGCCGGCCGGCGCGTCTTCCCCGCCGTTGACATCGACGCCAGCGGCACCCGGCGCGAGGAACTCCTGCTCACCCCGGCCGAGTTGAGCGCCACACAGGGCCTGCGCCGCGCCCTGCGCTCCCGGGAGACCGGCCCCTCCGCCCTGGAGACCCTGCTGGAGCGGCTGCGCGGCACACCCGACAACGCCGCCTTCCTGCGGCAGATCCGGCCCACCCTGCCGGCCGGCTGACACCGGGCCGGCGGACGTCCGCGTGCGGCATACGGGTTGCGCGGCCACCCGAACGGCCCGGGCGGTGTGCTGCACGCGGACCATATTCGTACGTTGATCACATGGTCACCGGATTCTCTTACCGCGCGGTTGTGTCGGCCTGCTCCCTCTGTGTGGCGGGCCTGCTGGTGTGCACGCCGGCCGCTGCCGCCGCCGGGCCCCGGGCCGGGGAACCCGCCCCGCCCCGCCCCCGGGCGGCGACGCCCGATCCGTCCCTGCTCTACCACTCCGGCACACAGGTCCGGCCGCACCGGGGCACACCCGCGCTGCCGGAGGTCTCGGCGCTCTCGTGGCTGGTCGCCGACGCCGGCAGCGGGGAAGTGCTGGCCGCGAGCGACGCGCACCGCGAACTGCCGCCCGCGAGCACCCTGAAGACCCTGTTCGCGCTCACCGTGCTGCCGGTGCTGCCCAGCGGGCTGCAGCACACCGTGCGGTACGGGGAACTGGCGGACGTCGGCGAGGGCAGCAGCCTGGTCGGCGTCGAGGAGGGGCACACCTACCAGGTGGCCGACCTGTGGCGCGGGGTCTTCCTCAGCTCGGGCAACGACGCCGTGCACGTACTCGCCACGCTGGGCGGCGGCTGGGCTGCGACGGCCGCGCGCATGCAGGACAAGGCCCGCTCGCTCGGCGCCCTCGACACCCATGTGGTCTCCCCGGACGGCTACGACAGCCCCGGCCAGGTCTCCTCCGCCTTCGACCTGGCACTGTTCGGCCGCGCCGGCCTGCGCAACCCCGACTTCGCCCGGTACTGCGCCACCGCCCAGGCCCGCTTCCCCGGTGAGGGGTCGTCGTTCCCCATCGAGAACACCAACCGGCTGCTGACCGGCGAGGACGGCGTGGCGCCGTACCCCGGGCTCATCGGCATCAAGAACGGCTACACCAGCAACGCCGGGAACACCTTGGTCGCCGCGGCCCGCCGGGACGGGCGCACCCTCGTGGTGAGCGTGCTGAACCCTCAGGCCGAGGGCGGTCTCACCGTGTACGAGGAGGCCCGCGCCCTGCTCGACTGGGGCTTCGCCGCGGCCGGCGGCGTCGACCCGGTCGGCTCGCTCGACGGGCTGCGCCCGGCGGTGACGCCGTCCGTCGCACCGGTGGCGGCGGCCGGGTCTCCGGCGCCGGACGACGACTCGGTCTGGTCCGGCACCGCGCTCGTCGCGGGGCTCTCCGGGCTGGGCGCCGGGGTCGTGGCGCTGGCGCTGCGGGCCAAGGGCAACCGGGCTGCCCGCGGCTGACCCACGGGCAGCCGGAGCAGCAGGCCCAGCGAGATCCACGTGTAGAGGTTGCTGCCGACGAACCCGTCGAGCCCTGAGGCGTCGTCGAACCACAGCCACACCACGCTGGTGCACAGCACCGCGTAGAGGGCGCCCGCGATCCGCAGGTGCCCGGCGCGCGCCAGCACCGCGAAGGACGGCAGCAGCCACACCAGGTGGTGCACCCACGTGATCGGGCTGACCAGGCAGGCCGTCGCACCGGTGAGCGCGAACGCCGCCGTCCAGTCGCCGGCCGCGACCGCCCGGCGGCCGCGCCAGGCCCACACGCAGAGCGTCAGCAGCACCGCCGTCGCCCACAGCGGGCGGCCCGGCTCGCCGAGGCGGGCCAGCACACCTTGCAGCGACTGGTTCGACACGTAGTCGAGGCGGCCCACCCGGCCGGTGTCCCAGAGCGCCTCGGTCCAGTAGAAGCGGGAGGCGGCCGGGTCCGCCCAGGCCGCCAGCGCGGTCGCGGCGAGGGCCACGGCCGTGGCGACGCCGGCCGCGCGCCGCCGCCCGGCGAGCAGCAGCAGTCCGATGAACAGGGCGGGCGTCAGCTTCACGGCCGCGGCAAGCCCGGTCCCGATGCCGGCCCAGCGGCCCCTGCCGGTCGCCAGCAGCCGGCAGTCGGCGAGTACGAGGGCGAGCAGAGCCACGTTCACCTGGCCGAAGCTGAAGGTGTCCCGCAGCGGTTCGAACAGCGCGAGCAGGCACAGGACCAGCGCCCACCGGTACCAGCCGTGGCGCCGCCAGTGCGGCCCGGCCAGGATCCGCAGCACCGCCGCGAGCGCGGCCAGGTTCAGCAGCAGGGACCCGGCGGTCGCCACGGTCCGGCCCAGCAGGGCCAGGGGCAGCATGGCGAGCGCGGCGAACGGCGGATAGGTGAAGCCGTACGCGGTGCCCGGCACCCGGTAGTCGTAGATCCGGCCGCCGTGGTGCGCCCAGGTGTGCACGGCGCCGTAGTACACCCGCAGGTCGAAGAAGCCGCGCAGCAGCGGCACCGTGGCCGTGAACACGGTCACCGCGGCCACCAGGCACAGGACCAGCAGCAGCCGGCCCCGGTCGCCGCGCGGTCCCAGCGGGGCCAGCCGCCCGGGCAGCCCGGGCCTTCCCCACGGCCCGGTCATGCGGTGCGTCCCGGGAGGGGGGCCTGCGCCGCCTGGTGGGCCTGCCAGAGCACGACCACGCCGAGGACGCCGCCGGAGACCGCCAGCACCAGCTGCCCCAGGTCGGCGGGGCCGCCGCTGGGCAGCACGGCGAGGGCGAGCACCCCCGCCAGGGCGGCCACCCGGTGGCGCACCGAGGTGCTGGGCGCGGCGGCGGCGATGAGGAACAGGCCCCACAGCACGTACCAGGGCCGGATCGCCGGCCCGAAGACGGCGACCGCGAGCAGGCTCAGGCCCAGCGCGTACACCGGCCGGGGGCGCAGCCGGAGCCATATCAGCAGGACGGCCACGGCGGTGGCGGCCAGTCCCAGCAGGTGCCAGGCCGGGACCGCGAGCGGGGCGAGACCGCTGCCGAGGTGGGTGAGCAGGGCGCCGGTGGCGCGGCCGAGCAGGCTGGTGAGCGCCCAGTTGTGCGAGGAGACCGGTGTGTCGAGGGCGCCGATCCAGCCGTAGCCCGTGCCCGCGACGGCCGTGGCGGCGACCGTGGTCGCGGCGGAGGCGGCGACCGTGGTCAGGGCCGCCGGCAGCGGCCGGCGGCCGGCGCGCACCTGGAGGGCGAGCACGGCCAGCAGGCCGAGCGCCGCCGGCGCCTTGACCAGGGCGGCGAGGGTGACGAGGACGGCGCCGACGGCGGGCCGGCGCCCCCGTGCGGCCACCAGACCGAGACCGAGCAGGCCCAGCATCAGGGCGTCGTTGTGGGCGCCCGCGACCAGGTGCAGCAGCACGAGCGGGTTGAGGGCGCCGAGCCACAGCGCGGCGGCCGGGTCGGAGCCGCTGTGCCGGGCCAGGCGGGGCAGTGCCACCGCCATGAGGGCCACGCCGAGCAGGGCGACCAGGCGCATGCCCAGCAGGCCGGCGGGCAGTTCGCCCCGGGTCGCTCCGGACAGCGCCGAGGCCAGGCCGAGGAAGGCCGGGCCGTAGGGGGCGCCGGTGTGCTGCCACATCGGGGCGACCTCGTCGGCGAGCGGGCCGCCGAGCTGGGCCGGGCCCTGGGCGTACACGTCCATGTGCGCGTCGACCATGGCGCCCTGTGCGAGATAGCTGTAGACGTCCCGGCTGAACAGCGGCGGCGCGAGCAGCAGCGGCGCCGTCCAGACGGCCAGCACGAGCAGCAGGGCGCGCGGGGTGGGCGGCCGGGGGCCGCGCACCAGACGGCCGAGGAGCACCCAGGCCGCGATCAGCAGGACGACGCCGAAATAGACCCCGACCAGGCCGAGCGCCGCCCGCACCGAGGCGGGCGCCAGCAGCTCTTGGACGGGCAGGGCGCCGGCCGACTCACCGCCGAGCGCGAGGAAGGCGGTTCCGGCCAGGCCCAGCACCTGGCAGCGGCGGAGATCGACGGGGAATGCCATGGCCAACACTGGCTCAGCGTGTCAACGCCGAGTGGCCGGAAGGCGACGCTCCCCTCACCTGCGGGCGGCCCGTACATGACCGGCGTGTGAGGCCCGACGGCTTCCGAGGGGCCGGACGGCCTCCCGGTGGTTCCGGGGTTCTCGGGGCGCCGGGGTCCGGTCCGGGTCCGCCGGTCAGAACACGGAGAGGCAGGCCGCCGGTCAGAACACGGAGAGGCCGGCCGCCGGTCAGAACACGGAGAGGCCGGTCAGCGTGGTGAACCGGTCGAGGGCGGCGACACCCGCCACCGAGTTGCCGCGCTCGTCGAGGCCCGGGCTCCACACGCACAGGGTGCAGCGGCCCGGTACGACGGCGATGATCCCGCCGCCGACACCGCTCTTGCCGGGCAGCCCGACACGGTAGGCGAAGTCGCCGGCCGCGTCGTAGGTACCGCAGGTCAGCATGACCGCGTTGACCTGTTTGGCCTGGCTGCGGCTGAGCAGCCGGCCGCCGTCGGCGCGGATGCCGTGCCGGGCCAGGAAGCCGGTGGCCAGGGCCAGGTCGGCGCAGGAGGCGGCGATGGAGCACTGCCGGAAGTACTGGTCGAGGAGGACCGGCACCTCGTTGTCGATGTTCCCGTAGGACGCCATGAAGTGGGCGAGGGCGGCGTTGCGGTCGCCGTGGGCGGTCTCGGAGGCGGCGACCTCCTCGTCGAAACCCAGGTCCGGGTTGCCGCTCTCGGCCCGCAGGAAGGCCAGCAGTTCGCCGGCCGCGTCCCCGGTACGGGTCTGCAGGCGGTCCGTGACGACGAGGGCGCCCGCGTTGATGAAAGGATTCCGCGGGATGCCGTGCTCGTACTCCAGCTGGACCAGGGAGTTGAAGGGGTTGCCGGAGGGCTCGCGGCCCACGTGCTCCCAGAGTTCGTCGCCCTCCCGGGCCAGGTCGAGGGCGAGCGTGAATACCTTGGTGATCGACTGCGTGGAGAACGGCTGCCGCCACTCCCCCACCCCGTACACCGTGCCGTCCAGCTCGGCGACGGCCATGCCGAAGCTGCGCGGGTCACAGGCGGCCAGGGCCGGGATGTAGTCGGCGGCACGGCCGCGTCCCGGGGTGCGGGTGATCTCCTCGGCTATGCGCTCCAGGACCGGCAGGAAGGTGAGGGACGACGTCATTGTCATGGTCACCATTGTGCCTACCGGTCCATCCCGGAGCGTAATCGTGTCGGTGTCTGCGCAGGTCAGGCGGTTGGTGCGCCGCTGCCAGCGAGGATCTCGGGGCGCAGCAGGCCGGCCAGCCGCTCGGCCGGCAGCAGGCCCTTCTCCAGTACCAGCTCGGCCACGCCGCGCCCCGTGGCGAGGGCCTCCTTGGCGATGTCGGTCGCCGCCGTGTAGCCGATGTGCGGGTTGAGCGCGGTGACCAGGCCGATGGAGTTCTCGACGGTCGCGCGCAGCCGCTCGGTGTTGGCGGTGATGCCCAGGACGCAGCGCTCGGCCAGGACGCGGCAGGCGCTCTGCAGATGGGTGATCGACTCCGACAGGGAGTGCAGGATGATCGGCTCGAAGGCGTTGAGCTGGAGCTGCCCGGCCTCGGCGGCCATGGTGATGGCGACGTCGTTGCCGATCACCTCGAAGGCGACCTGGTTGACCACCTCGGGGATGACCGGGTTGACCTTGCCCGGCATGATCGACGAGCCGGCCTGCACCGGCGGCAGGTTGATCTCGCCGAGGCCCGCGCGCGGTCCGGAGGACAGCAGGCGCAGGTCGTTGCAGCTCTTGGAGAGCTTGACCGCGATCCGCTTGAGGACGCCGGACATCTGGACGAAGGCACCGCAGTCCTGCGTGGCCTCGACCAGGTTGGCGGCGGTGACCAGCGGGAGGCCGGTGATGGCGGAGAGGTGGCGGCGGGCGGCCTCGGCGTAGCCGGCGGGTGCGTTGAGGCCGGTACCGATGGCCGTGGCGCCGAGGTTGATCTCCTGGATCAGCTCGACGGCCTCGGCGAGACGGCTGCGGTCCTCCTCGATCATGACGGCGAACGCGGAGAACTCCTGACCGAGCGTCATCGGTACCGCATCCTGCAACTGTGTACGGCCCATCTTGAGCACGTCACGGAACTCGACGGCCTTACGGGCGAAGGCGTCCTGCAGTACAGACATCGCCTTGAGCAGTCCATGTACCGCGAACACCGTCGCTGTCTTGACTGCGGTCGGGTAGACGTCATTGGTTGACTGGCCCAGGTTGACGTCTTCATTGGGATGCAGATGTGTGTACTGCCCCTTGGCGTGGCCGAGCAGTTCCAGCGCGCGGTTCGCCACGACCTCGTTGGCGTTCATGTTGGTGGACGTGCCGGCACCGCCCTGGATGACGTCCACGACGAACTGGTCGTGCAGCTTGCCGTCCCGGATCTCACGGCAGGCCGCGACGATCGCGGCGGCCTTCGCGGGCGCCAGCAGACCGAGCTCCTCGTTGGCGAGGGCGGCGGCCTCCTTGACGGCGGCCAGCGCGTCGATCAGGTGCGGGTAGGCGGAGATCGGGGTGCCGGTGATGGGGAAGTTCTCGGTGGCGCGCAGGGTGTGGATGCCCCAGTACGCGTCGGCGGGGACGTCGCGGTCGCCGAGCAGGTCGTGTTCGCTGCGGGTGGCGGCGGTCATGACGGTGGGCCTCTTTCTGAGGTGCGGAGGAGGGGAGCGCCCCGCGAGGGGCGCGGGGAGCCGCGGAACAGCCGCGGACGCGGCGGCGCCTGCGCCGGTCGTCCCGGCGGTGGCGGCGCCGCGCGGGGCCGACGGTGACCCGCGGTTGCCCGGAGGGTCGGGGCGGCGCCGGCGAGCGCTATCCGCAGGCGGCGAGCGGAACCGGGTCCAGCGCGCGTACGGGCTGTACGCGTCCCACCGGCTCCCCGCCGCCGAGCAGCGGCTCCCCCGCGAACGCGGTGAGCAGCGCCGGGTCGACTCCGGAGCGCGCCAGGGCGGCGGCGGCCACGGGGACGCGCGCCCGGTTCGCGCCGTCGGCGATCTTGACGGCGATGGCGCGGCCGTCGGGCAGCGCGGCCACCTGGACGCCCTCGAAGCCGTCCTTCGCGAGCAGTCCGGGCACGGCACGCATGAGCGCGGCGACGTCCCGTGCGGAGCCGGAGGCCATCTCGGCGTGCTCGCGCATCGCGTCGGCGACCCGGGCCTCGGGGGTGCCCGGCGCCGCAGAGGTGATCCGGGCGAGGGCGCGGGCGAGTCCGTGCAGGGAGATGGAGAACAGCGGGGCGCCGCAGCCGTCCACGGTGACCCGGGCGACGCGCTGGCCGGTCAGCTCCTCGACGGTCTCGGCGACGGCCCGCTGGAGCGGGTGCGCCGGGTCGAGGTAGTCGTCGAGGGACCAGCCGTTGAGCCGGGCGGTCCAGAGCATGGCGGCGTGCTTGCCGGAGCAGTTCTGGGCGAGGCGGTCGGGCAGCCGGCCCTCGCGGACCCAGCTGTCCCGGACGGCCGGGTCGTACGGCATGTCGGGCACGTTGCGCAGATCGGTCTCGGCGAGGCCGGCGAGTGCGAGGATGCGCCGGGTGCCGGCGAGATGGCGTTCCTCGCCGGAGTGGCTCGCGGCGGCCAGCGACAGCAGTTCGCCGTCGAGCGGCAGCCCGGCCCGCAGCATGGCCACGGCCTGGAGGGGCTTCACGGCGGAGCGCGGGTAGAAGGCCGCCTCGATGTCGCCGAGCTGGAACGTCACCCGGCCGTCGGCGCCGAGGACGACGACGGAACCGTAGTGGATGCCCTCGACGACCCCGCCGCGGACGAGGTGGGCGACGGGAGCGTGGAGGGGTTCGCGGACGACGGGTGCGTCGGCGGGGGAACTGCTGTACATCACTGCCTGAATCATGGGGTCGGGGTCGCCCGGAACGCGGGTCACGCGTCGGCGCCGGTGGAGGTGCGGGATATGCGGGCGCGGATGCCGTACCAGCCGGCGACCAGCGCTGCGGCGATCAGCGGCAGACAGAGCACGGTGGTGCGTCCGGCGCCGCCGTCGGCGTACATGAGGACCAGGACGGAGGCGAGGAACGCCAGCGTCACAAGTTCGGTCCAGGGGGAGCCCGGCAGGCGGTACGAGGGCCGGCTCAGTGCGCCCTGCCGGGTCTTCTGCCAGAAGGACAGGTGACAGATCATGATCATGCCCCAGGTCGCGAGGATGCCGATCGCCGCGAAGTTGAGGACGATCTCGAACGCGTCGGCGGGGACCACGTAGTTCAGGCCCACGCCGAGCACGCAGATACCGCTGGTGAGCAGGATGCCGCCGTACGGGACCTGGCTGCGGCTCATCCGGCCGGTGAACCTCGGGGCGGAACCGCTCAGGGCCATGGAGCGCAGGATGCGTCCTGTGGAGTACAGGCCGGAGTTCAGCGACGACATCGCCGCCGTGAGCACGACCAGGTTCATCACGCCGCCGGCGGCCGGGATGCCGACGTGGGACAGGACCGTGACGAAGGGGCTCTCGCCGGCGGTGTACTTGTTCCACGGGAGCAGCATCGACAGCAGGACGACCGAGCCGACGTAGAACAGGCCCACCCGCCACATGATCGAGTTGATCGCCTTGGGCATGATCTTCTCGGGGTTCTCGGTCTCGCCCGCCGCGACGCCGACCAGCTCGACGGAGGCGTAGGCGAAGACGACACCCTGGATGATCAGCAGCATGGGCAGCAGCCCGTTGGGGAAGACGCCGCCGTTGTCACCGATCAGGGCCGGGCCGGGGTGGTGGCCGTCGACCGGGTGCTGGGTGACCAGCAGGAAGATGCCGATGCACATGAACACGACGAGCGCGCTGACCTTGACGATCGCGAACCAGAACTCCAGCTCGCCGAAGATCTTGACGGAGATCAGATTGACGGTCAACACGACCGCAAGGGCGATCAATGCGATCAACCATTGCGGGATGTCGGAGAACATGCCCCAGTAGTGGGTGTAGGTGGCGACCGCCGTGATGTCGGCGATGCCGGTGGTGGCCCAGTTGAGGAAGTACATCCACCCGGCGGTGTACGCGCCCTTCTCGCCCAGGAACTCCCGGGCGTACGACACGAAGGCGCCGGAGGACGGCCGGTGCAGGACCAGTTCGCCGAGGGCGCGGACGACCAGGAAGGCGAAGAGGCCGCAGACGGCGTAGGCGATGAAGAGGGAGGGGCCGGCGTCGGCGAGCCGGCCGCCCGCGCCGAGGAAGAGGCCGGTTCCGATGGCGCCGCCGATGGCGATCATGTTGACGTGCCGGTGCTTCAGCCCTTTGCTGTAGCCGGCGTCTCCGGCGTCGACATGACCGGACGAGGCGCGTGTCTCGTCATCGAGGTGCTGCTCGCTCACGTCGCGGGTCCGCCTTTCGTCGCGGGGTCCGTGCGATGGGGACGCACGATGTCGGTGAGGGTCGTCTCGACGCGGTCCAGGTGGTGGCTCATGGCCTCGACCGCGTCGTGTTCGGAACCGTCCACCAGCGCCTCGACGATCGCCCGGTGCTCGCGGTTGGACTGCTCGCGGCGCCCGCCCAGCTCGTTGAGGAAGGCCGACTGCCGCGCCAGCGCGTCGCGGATCTCCTCGATGACCCGGCGGAAGACCGGGTTCTGGGCGGCCTCGGCCACGGCGAGGTGGAAGAGGGTGTCCATCGCCACCCAGGCGGTGGTGTCCGTCTCCCGCTCCATGCGGTCCAGCAGATGGGCCAGGTGGTCCAGGTCCTCCGGCGTGCGGCGCACGGCCGCGTAACCGGCGACCGGGATCTCGATGTGGCGGCGCACCTCCAGCAGATCGCTGGCCGCGTAGTCACCGAAGGTGGGGTCCTCGACGGTGTTAGCGACGACGAAGGTGCCCTTGCCGGTACGGGAGACCGTGAGGCCCATCGTCTGCAGCGCGCGCAGCGCCTCGCGCAGCACGGGCCGGGACACCTCCAGAGCACGGCACAGCTCGGCCTCGGAGGGGAGCTTGTCGCCGATGGCGTACCGGCCGCTCTCGATGGCGTCGCGGAGGTGGTCGAGCACCGCTTCCATGGCGCTGACGCGCCGCGGGACCCGAGCACCTGTCTGGCTGTCTGACAGGTTCACGGAGCGATCCTGCGGGGTGCGGGCCGGGGCTGTCAAGGAGGGCGTGAGGAAGCACGCGCGGGGTGCGGCGCCCGCGTACAGGCGTCCGCACCCCGCGGGGTGATCAGCGGCGTTCGGCTCAGCTGCTGAGCGTGCCGGTGGCGAGCAGGCCGAGCAGGAGCCCGCCGACGACGATCCGGTAGATCACGAAGGCGTTGAAGGAGTGCTTGGCGACGAACTTCAGCAGCCAGGCGATGGAGGCGTAGGCGACCACGAACGACACGATGGTGCCGACGGCCAGCGGGGCGGCGCCGACGCCCGCGCCGAGGGCGTCCTTCAGCTCGTACAGGCCCGCGCCGGTCAGGGCCGGGATGCCGAGGAAGAAGGAGAGCCGGGTGGCGGCGACGCGGTCCAGGTCCAGGATGAGCGCGGTGGACATGGTGGCGCCGGAGCGGGAGAAGCCCGGGAAGAGCAGGGCGAGGATCTGGGAGCAGCCGACCCACATCGCGTCCTTGAAGGACGTGTCGTCCTCACCGCGCTTGTGCCGGCCCATCTGGTCGGCGGCCCACATCACACCCGAGCCGGCGATCAGGGAGCCCGCCACCACCCAGAGCGAGGCGAGCGGGCCGTCGATCAGCGGCTTCGCGGCCAGGCCCACCACCACGATCGGAATGGTGGCGGCGATCACCCACCAGGCGAACTTGTAGTCGTGGTGGTAGCGCTCCTCGCGGTCGGTCAGACCGCGGAACCACGCGGTGACGATCCGCCTGATGTCCTTGAAGAAGTACACGAGCACAGCGGCGATGGCGCCGACCTGGATGACGGCGGAGAACCCCACGACGGACTTGTCGTCGACGGGGATGTCCATGAGCCCCTCGGCGATCTTGAGGTGGCCGGTGGAGGACACGGGCAGGAACTCGGTGACGCCCTCGACTACGCCGAGGATGACGGCCTGACCGACGGAGATGGCGCTCATGGGATCCAGTTCTGGGGAGGATTGGTCGACAATGTTGTAGACACTACTTGTTGTGCCCGGACGGATGGCAAGCGGCTAGCCCCACAGGGCGCCGGCGAGCCAGACCCCGGCAAACGCCGCCGCGAGCCCCGCCGCCACGCTCGCCGCGACGTTCAGGGCAGCGTAGAGCCCCGAGCCGTCCTCGGTCAGCCGCAGGGTCTCGTACGAGAAGGTCGAGTACGTGGTCAGCGCGCCGCACAGCCCGGTGCCCAGCAGAAGGCGCAGATGAGGACCGGCGGCTCCGGCGGAGGCGGCGCCCGTGAGCACCCCGAGGACCAGACAGCCGGTCGCGTTCACCACAAAAGTGCCCCACGGGAAGACCGAGTCGTGGCGGGCCTGCACGAAGCGGTCGGTGAGGTAGCGCAGCGGGGCGCCGATCACGGCCCCCGCGATCACCAGGAGCCAGTTCACAATGACTTCTTACCCTCCGGGTCCGTTCTGTCGGCGCCGACGGCCGCGCCGGACAGGTCCGCGCTCGGGGACAGGGCCCGGCGCCCGGACGGCGTCATCGCGCCCTCCCGCGCAGCAGCCGGCGGGCGGCGGCCGAGCCGAGCCACACCGCCGCGAGGGCGGCGAGCGGTGTCGCGGCGAGACAGGCCAGACCGATCCCGGGGCGCCCGCCGTCGAGCAGTCCCCGGCTGTCGACGGCGTAGGTGGAGAAGGTGGTGAAGCCGCCGAGGACGCCGGTGCCGAAGAACGGCCGCAGCAGCCGGTGGGCGGCCCGCACCTCGGTGATGAGCACCATGAACACGCCGATGATCGCGCAGCCCGCGGCATTCGTGCCGAACGTGGCCCAGGGGAAGCCGCCGGGCGGCGTGGGCCGGGCGAGTAAGAGCGCGTAGCGGGCCACCGCGCCCAGCGCGCCGCCGAACGCCACGACCGCGACGACGGGCAGTTGGGCACGCCACTCGGGCCGCCGCCCCGACAGGGGGCGAGCACCGACGGTCTGCGTCTTCGGGGCTGGCATGCGGGTACGTCTCCTGTTCGGCCCTGCCCTCACGGGTGATCACGGCCGGGACCAGGGTACCGGCGTGTCACGGGCCGGCGGGCCGCGCGCAGACCGCCACGCCGGGTTCCCAGAGGCTGCCGAGCACCAAGTGATCACTGGTCGCGCAGACGCTGGTGACCATCCGGAACCCGGACCGACGGCGGGTGAGGTGGTGCACGGTGCGGCCCTGGTCGTCGACGGCGACGACGCCGACGGTGCCGCCCGGGCGGTACGGCGCGCGCACGGCGGCCCGGGCCGCGCCGCGGCGGACGGCCGGCGGGGTGCGGTGCAGCAGGTCGAGCGGGGGGACCCGGGGACCGGCGAGGGCGACCCAGAGCGGACCGCCGGGACCCTCGCGCCAGAGGTTGTCCGGCATGCCGGGGAGGTCGGCGAAGGGTTCGGCGCTGCCGGCGCCGGGGCCGGTGAGCCGGTAGCGGGTGAGGCGGCAGGCGCCGGTCTCGGCGATCACCAGGAAGGAGCCGTCGGCGCTCACGGCGAGCCCGTTCGCGAACTGGAGCCCCTCCAGCAGCACTTCGGGCTCCCCGCTCCCGGGGGCGAGCCGCAACAGGCGTCCGGTGCCGGTGTGTTCGACGATGTCGCCGATCCACTGGTCGAGGGGGTAGCGGCGGCTGGAGACGGTCACGTACAGGGTGCCGTCCGGCAGGGCCACGGCGTTGCTGCAGAAGCGGAGCGGCTCCCCCGCCACCTTGTCCGCCAGGACGCGGACGGTGCCGTCGTCGGTCCGCACGCGCAGCAGTCCGCGTACGGCGTCACAGACCACCAGGTCGCCGTCCGGAAGGAGTTCGAGTCCGAGGGGACGGCCGCCGGTCTCCGCGAGCACCTCCACGCGGGCCGCACGCGGGTCGCCCGGGTGGTGGAGGCGGAGGATGCGTCCGTCCGAGACTCCTGTCAGCACGCGCCCGTGCGGATCGGCGACGACGTCCTCGGGCCCACGGGCGCCCAGGGAGACGTAGTGCAGCGGCACGAGTGCCGTGGTCCGTTCCATGTGCGGTCCCCTCCTCGATCGGGTCGGCCCATACTGACAGCCGCCCGCCGCCCGCCCCACCCCGCGCCTCCCCTTCGTCACCAGCCCTTCTCGAACATCCGGGCCACCTCGGCGATACGGATCTCGTCGCGCCGGTAGTAGGTGCGGCAGCGGATCCGGCGGGTGCGCAGAACGCCGAGGCGGGTGAGGAAGTCCAGGTGGGCGAGGGCGGTCCGGCGGGGGACGCCCAGCTTGACGGCGACGGCCCGGGCCGTGACGCCGGTCTCGGCGGGGTCGGGGCGGCGCACTGCCGGGAAGTGCGCCACCGGGTCCTTGAGCCACTCCAGGATGGTCTGCCGCATCCGGCCCGAGGGCGTTCCCCTCATCCTTGCGCCTCCCGTCCCGGCCTCCTCGTACGCAGTATTCCCACTGTGGCCCCGGCGACGCCGCCGCGTCCGGGACTCGGCGGCCGTTGTCCGGTACCGAACGGCAGTGCGACCGAGGAGGGTCCTGCCATCGGGGAAAGCGGCGAGGACCCGTCCGCTCGAAGCGGCCGGGGACCGTTGCGGGCGGTTCAGCGGAGACGGAAGCTGAGCGTCTGGCTGGTGATGATCTCCGTGCCGGCCATTACTGGGCTGGAGTGACGGCGGCAAGCGGTCAGGATCGGAGAAGCCGTCGCGGGCCGCCGGGCCCTAGCGTGAGAACACCGGCGAGGAACCCCGTCGGATCCCGCGTCCCTGAGGAGCGATTCCCATGACCACCGGCCTGCACACGATCATCTACCCCGTCAAGGACCCGGAGCGGGCCAAGGCCCTGTTCACCGCCCTGCTGGGGGTGGAGCCGTACGCCGACGAGCCGTACTACATCGGTTTCAAGGCCGCCGGCCAGGACGTCGGCCTCGACCCGAACGGGCACGCACAGGGCCTGACGGGGCCCGTGCCGTTCTGGCACGTCACCGACCTGCGGGAGCGGCTCGCGGCCCTGCTGGCGGCCGGCGCCGAAGTGGTCCAGGACGTGCGGGACGTCGGCAACGGACGGCTGATCGCCTCCGTCAAGGACGCCGACGGCAACCTCGTCGGACTGCTCCAGGACCCGGCCGCCTGAGCCCCCGCGGGACCACCTGCACCCCACACTAGTTGCACGCGCAACAATTGGCCGGATCGGTGCTACCGTTCGGGTATGGCAGTCATGACGGCCGAGACCCGGCTCGAGGAACGCTGGCGGGACATCCTCACGGTGCACGCGCGCACGATGTGCGAGATCGACCGCGTCCTGCACCCGTACGGTCTCGGTGCCAGCGACTTCGAGGTGCTGGACATCCTGGCGACCGAGCGGCCCGAGCAGGGCGAGCAGTGCCGGGTGCAGAACCTGGTCGGCCGCGTCCACCTCAGCCAGAGCGCGCTGTCCCGGCTGATCGGCCGGCTGGAGAAGGACGGCCTGGTGCAGCGCTCGGTGTGCGCGGAGGACCGGCGCGGGGTGTGGGTCGCGCTGACCCCCAAGGGCCACGCGGTGCACGCGGAGGTGCTGCCGCTGCAGCGGGCCGTGCTCGGGCGCATGCTGGCCGAACAGGGCCGCGGCACCGACCCGGCCGCGTAGCTCCGGCCCAGCCGCTGAACGGCTCGCCGCCGGATTCGCCGCCGCACGCCCTGGCGCTAGAGGATCAGCTCGGCCCCGTCCGGCAGGATCTCGGCGCCGTACCCGGCCACGCGTGCGCGGGCGGGCGAGGCGGGGTCCAGCAGCGGGTTCGTGTGGTCGAGGTGGGTGTAGATCCGGCGTACGCCGAGCTGCCGGGCCAGCCGGGCGAGGGAGCCGTCAGGACCGGTGACCGGCAGATGGCCCGTGGCGGCCTGCCCGGCGCCGGAGCCCACCGATGCGCCCGTCTCGTCGGCCGCGAAGAAGGTGCCGTCCAGCAGCACGCAGTCGGCCTCGGCGCACAGCTCGTCGAGGACGGGGCTCCAGGCGCCGACGCAGGGCGCGTACACCAGCACTCCCCCGGTGGCCAGGTCCTCGATGCGGTACGCCGTCACCCAGGGCCGCGGGGGCACTGGTGCCTGGGCCGGCACGTACCTCGGGATCTTCGCGCCCACCGGATGAGGGGTCACGACGAGTCCGCCGGCCAGCACGAAGCCGCCCTCGGCCAGGCCCTCGGCCCACTCCCAGTGCGCGTAGCGGTCGAGTGCGGCGCGGACGGGGGCGAGGACGGCGCGTACCGGCGGGGCCGCGTAGACCTTCAGGTCCGCCGTCCCGCGCAATTCGGCCAGGCCGGTCACATGGCCGGCCTCGGCGTCCGTGAGCAGCACTCCGCGCAGCAGGGTCTCCCGCGGCCCGGGTCCCGGCCACAGGGCCGGGGTGGCGGCGAGCCGGGTCCGCAGGTCGGGCGAGGCGTTGAGCAGCCACCAGTCCCGGCCGTTGCCGGTCACGGCGGCGCACTCCCCGGTCCGGGAGGGCAGCTTGCCGTCCCGGGCGGCGGCGCACAGCGCGCACGCGCAGTTCCACTGCGGGAAGCCGCCTCCGGCGGCGGTGCCCAGCAGGACGACCCTCACGACCATCGGCTCCTTCGCACTCGACCGCCTCGACCGGTGCGGTCCCTCGCCGGGATCTTCCCTTCCCGGGGCCGGGCTATCCGGCGGCGGGAGGAAGTCCCGGCCGTCCTTCGTCGGGCCGCCGGTCCACCGGGCGCCGCGGTGGAATGGGGGCGCCCGGGAAGTCGCGGGGCCCCGTCCACAGGGCGGGTACGGCGTCACAGCGGCGGCACAGCTCGTAGGCGATCGCCTCGTAGTTGACCCGCCAGCCGCGGAAGTGCGGCCATGCCTCCTTCGCGGTGCGTCCGGCCCGGAATCCCGCCGCCTCCAGCATGCTCACCGCGGCGTCGAACTCGGCGAAGGTCAGCCGGATGGACGCCTCCGGGGAGGGGTCGGTGTCGAAGGGGATGCGCAGGGCCCGTGCGATGTCCCGCAGCGCGGTGAATCCGGCGCGCAGCGCCAGCCGGGCCTCGGGCGGCGTGAGCCGCGGGTCGAGGGCGAGCTGGAGGGCCGCGGCGTCCATCACCGCGATGATGCCGACCAGCCAGCTGCGGTACGGGCGCGGGGAGCGGAAGGTCAGCAGGATCGGGTAGGTGGAGTGGCTCTCGCCCATGTCCGCGGCGAGCCGCTCCCAGGCCCGGTACAGCTCGGGCAGCGCGGTCTCGGTGTCCACCAGCCACTGCCGGGCGAGGATCTCCGGCCCCCAGGAGGGCTCGCCGGCCCGCGCCTGGAGCAGGGTGACCTCCACCTCCCGGCGGTTGTAGGCGGCGTAGAGGGTGGGCAGGTAGGCGATCTGGAGGGCGATCAGGACCGGTCCGGTGGCCGCCGCCATGAAGTCGAGCACCGACAGTTTCAGCCGGGCGCCGCTGGCGAAGCCGAGTGTGAAGAGGCTGGAGCCGGCCTCCCGGAACGCGGTGGTCCAGGACAGCGGCGACAGCGCGTACAGCAGCAGCCCGAAGCCGAGCAGGGCGCCGGCCAGCCAGCTGGCGAGCATGCCGATCAGCATCAGCGGGGCGAGCCAGGTCTGGGCGCGGTCGATGGCGTCGTAGCCGCCGCGCAGGACGGTGAGCCGGAGCGCTCGGCGCAGCAGCCACCAGAGCCGGAACACCAGCACGGAGTAGAGGCCCCTGGGCACCACCAGGGTGCGGAGGATGCTGGTCAGGACAAGGCCGAGGACCAGGATGCCTGCCGCGCCGGCGATGTATTCCATGGGCCCATTCTGTCGCTCGGGGCGCCGGGATGATCGGTCGCGCGGGCGGGCGCGGAGGCGTGGTGACCGCTCGCGCCGGGCCCGCGCACCCTTCGGCGGTGCCCCGCGCCGTTCTCAGCGGTGCCGGGTCAGCGGGCCAGCAGCGTGCGCACCCCCTGGGACGTGAGCGTCAGCGCGTGGGCGGAGCTGCCGTCTATGGCGAGGGAGAGGTCCTCGTCCGGCCACTGGGCGGCGAGCGCGCCCAGCGGGATCAAGCGGTAGCGCGAGATGAACGGCAGCAGCTCGGCCATCTCACCCTCGGTGGTGAACACCGGGACGACCGGTTCTCCCCCGGGCTGCTCCAGGACCGGCAGGGCCACCGTGCCGGCATCGGCGCCCTCGCCGTCCACCGCGTCGTCCGGCACCGGGACGAGCACGTCACTGTGGGCGAGGGTCTCCAGGGCTGTCTGGTCCTCGGCGTTCACGACCAACGCGTCCAGCGCCTGCTGGGCGGGCGTCGGCTGGGCGTCGTGTGCGGGGTGTGCGGGTGTCTCCATGGCTGGTCCCCAGGTAGCGGCTGTCGTACGGGCCGTCCGGACGGACTGACGTCCGGGCGGGCTCCCGCCTCGCGTACCCGGTGCGGTCCGGGGCATGCGTGCGATCGGCAGGCGGGGCGGCGGGCCGCCCGGCGGCCCCACGGCGGACACGACCTGATCACCGGGTACGGCCGGCCCCGGCGGGCGGGCCGGCGAGGCCGGCCGCACCCGGATCCCCGGCCGAGTACGGGTCCATGATCTACAGGGCCTAGGGGTGGGAGTCGCCGTCCGCACCGGGCGGCCGTCCGCGCCGGGCCGCCGTCCGCGCCGGCCCGGACGGCGGGGTTCCGGGGTCCACCCGCCGAAGGCGGTGGCGTCCGGGACACGGCCCGCGAGACCGGTGTCGGTCGATGGAGCCTTCGAGGGCGCCGGCGAAGCCGTGCGAGCGGCGATCGAGACGCCGATGGCGCGGTCCGCCGGACAGCGATGCCGCCGAGGGCCGTGGTGGCCACGGCGTACGGCGTCCAGCGGCGGATGGACTTGGGCGCGCGGTGCAGCGAGTAGTCCTCGAGCGTGCCGTTCCTCGCCCAGTCGCTGTACGTGCGGCTACCGGCCGGGGCCGGTGGCGCCCGGTTGTCGGCGATCTCCGTCACGGCTCTTCCCTCGTCACTGCCCGGTGTCCGGACGGCCCGGGGCGGTGCGGGGAAGGTCCGTGCCGCGGTATTGCAGCCGCCGTTTCGCGGTCTGTACAACACGCGAACCCGAGCGTGAGGTGACATCCGTCACAGTGGCGTCTGCTACTAAGCGTGCCCCATAGTAGATCTCGCTCCTACGACATATGGGATTTGTCCGGCTTGCCGTGAGTGCGGACCGTGGTGCGAGTGGTGGCGCGTGGGCCGCTCGGCGCCGCGCCGCATCCAGGGCACAGTGCGCGCAACTGACGGGACGGCAGACTGACGCAAACATCGCAGTCGCGAATTCGGCATCTCTCGGACGGCCTGGCAAGGGCCGTCCGAACCTACGAGGCGGGCTAGTAGGAAGAGCCTTTGCACTCGATATGAAGCCGTCCTGAGAATGAGCGCCCGGCGATCACCGAGTGAGGTTGAACGAATGGGCCAGCACCGCAAGACGAAGCACTACAGGCGGATAGTCATCACCGCCGTCGCCATAGGCGCCGTGGGCGTGCCCTCCGTCGCCCTGGCCTGTTCCGACTGGCCGTACGGCACGGAGAACCCGTCACAGGCCGCCGCGGCGAGCGCGCCCCTGGCGCTCCCGAGCGCGCCGGTCGAGCAGTGGCAGCAGATATACCGGCAGGCCCGGCACAGCGTTCCCGGCACCGGCACGGCGCCGAGCAGCACGCCCAGCAGCGCGCCGGCCACGCCCCCGGCCACGGCGCATCCGACCGCCAAGAAGAAGCCGACGGCCGACCGGCCCCGGCGGACCACCGCCGCCATCGCCCCCGGCGCTCCCCGGCCCAGCACCCCCAAGCCGGCCGCCACCACCGCCGCCTCCGCGCCCGCCGCGCCGAGCACCCCGAAGTCCGCCTCGGCGGCGTCCGGGGTCACCGGCCAGATCCTGCGCCTCGTGAACGACGAGCGGTCCAAGGCGGGCTGTCAGCCCCTGACCCTGAACGGGAAGCTGTCCCAGGCCGCACAGGCGCACAGCGCGGACATGGCCTCCCACCGGAACATGTCGCACACCGGCTCCGACGGATCGTCCCCGGGCGACCGCATCACGGGCGCCGGATACGCCTGGAGCAGCTACGGCGAGAACGTCGCCTACGGCTACACCACGGCGGACCAGGTGATGGCGGGCTGGATGTCCAGCCCGGGCCACCGCGCCAACATCCTCAACTGCGGATTCAAGGAGATCGGTATCGGTCTCGCCCAGCCCGGCAGCTACTGGACCCAGGACTTCGGCTCCGCCCGCTGACCGTCACCGGCCGGCGGGTCCGCCAGCCGGCCGGGGCGCAGGTCAGAGCTTGGCGCCGAAGTCCTGGGTCCACCAGGGGCCGCCGGAACCGTTGTGGACGCCCACCCCGAGGTTCTTGAACGAGCAGTTCAGGATGTTGGCGCGGTGGCCGGAGCTGTGCATCCAGGCGTCCATCACCGCCTCCGGGGTCTGCTGGCCCTGGGCGATGTTCTCGCCGAACGTGGACCAGCGGTAGTCCGCAGCGGTGATGCGGTCGCCGGGGCCCTTGCCGTCCGGGTTCGTGTGGTCGAAGAAGTGACGGGCCGCCATGTCGTCCGAGTGGCCCTGGGCGGCCCTGTCCAGCTGCGCGTCCTCGGTGACCGGACCGCAGCCGGCCTTCGCCCGCTCCTTGTTCACCAGCGCGACCACCTGCGCCACCGTGCCCGTGGGCGCCGACTGCGCCTGCGGCGCGCGGGTGGTGGCGCTCGGTGTGACGCGCGCGGTCCGCTTCGCGGTGGGCGTGCCGGTCTTCTTCGCGGGGCGCGGGCTCTTGGACGGGCTCGGCTTCTTCGAGTGCGACGGCGAGGGCGACGCGGACGCCGAGGGCGAGGCCGACGACGAGGTCGCGACGGGGCTGGGCGCGGCGAGGTCCACCACGGGGGCGCCTGCGCTCCGCGCCGCGGCCGGCTCCTTGGTCTCAGGACCGGAGCCGCCGAAGTACCAGAGGCCGCCGCCCGCCACACAGGCCGCCACCACGGCGCCGCCGACGGCCCGGCGCCGGGTCCGCCGACGGCGCCGCGCCTCCTCACGGGCCGTGCCCCGGCGCCGCGCCGCGCGCAGTCCGACCCGGGTGCCTGAGTCGCCGCCGGTGTCCGGTCCGGCGGTGTCCGGTCCGGCAGGGCCCGAGTAGGCGGCCAGGCGGGCGGTCTCGGCGGCCGGCGCGACCGGTGCCGCCGGGCCGGCCGCGGCCGGCGCGGCCGTGGCGGACCGCGTCGCCGCGAGCACCGCCGATGACACCCCGACCAGCGCCAGCCCGGCCAGCAGCCCCTCGGCGGGCAGCAGACCGTTCCACAGACCGCCGCAGCGCCCGCAGTCACGGGCGTGCCGGGCTATTCGCTTGCGCCAGAGCGCGGAGGGCACTCCGTTCCAGGAGGCCAGCACCCCGTGCAGTTCCGGGCAGGGGGGCCGGGTGTCGAGGGCCCGTACCACCACGCGGGCCGACTCGAGCCGCGCCTTCATCCGCTGCACCCGCACCGCGGTGTGCTGCGGCGACACCGCGAGGGCCGCGGCGACCTCGGCCCGGGTCAGCTCACCGGCGCACTCCAGCCACCACAGCGACAGCACCTCCCGGTCCTCCGGCTCCAGCCAGCGGGTGGCGCGCGCGGTCTCCTGGCGCTGGCCGGACAGCTGGAGCCGGACGATGGTCAGGTCCACGAAGTCGGCGCCCGGGTCGGGGACGTCGGCGGCCTCCTCCACGGCGCCCGTGGCGAGTTGCCGGTCCTGCCAGTGCGCCCGGACCCGGTTCATCGCGATGGCCACGAGCCAGGAGCGGAAGCTCTCCGGGGTCCGCAGGTCGCCGAGTGAGCCGAGGGCCCGGAGCATGGTCTCCTGGACCACGTCGTCGACGTCCACCGAACCGTTCAGGGCCCGCCCCACGATGTTGTACACCAGCGGGAGGTACGCGCTGACCAGGGCGTCCTGGGCCGCCTGGTCCCCCGCTCGGGCGGCGTTGACCAGAGCCGCCGTGTCCACCGTGTGCTGTGTCCTCATCAGAACTTCCCTGTCCTCGACGCCGAACGGTCCTGTCCGTCACCTGGGAGACCGCTCCGTGCGGTGCCGATAACAGTTCTTCGGAAAATCGTTCGACGCGAAGCTCACAGCAACGGCACGCCGGCCGCAATGGGAGGGATCACACCGGGGCGGAACCGGGCGCCGACTCGGCTCGCGGTTACCCGCCCTGACCGTCGCTCAGCTCGTTCGCCCGGTCCACCTCGGCCATGTGCTCCTCGGCCCAGTTCCGGACGGCGGCCAGCACGGTGTCGAGCGACTGGCCGAGTCCGGTGAGCCGGTAGTGCACCCCGGGCGGTACGGAGGGCTCCACGCGGCGCGCGACAAGGCCGTCCCGCACCAGGTTCCGCAGGGTCACCGACAGCATCTTCTGCGAGACGCCGGGCATCCGGCGCAGCAGTTCGGCGAAGCGCACCTCGCCCGGGGCCGCCTCCGCCAGCACCTTCACCGCCATCGACGTCCATTTCGTGCCGATCCGGTCGAGCAGCCGCCGGGTCGGGCACGCGGGGTCGAACAGGTCGCCGCGCGCTGCGGGCACGCCCTTGGCCTGGGAGGTCACCTGAAGGTCACCTTCTGACGGGAAAGTGCGGTCTGGTGGGGCCGACGGTAGTTACCTAGCGTTCCCTTGTCACTATTGGTTAGCAAAGGGGTCACACATGACCGCCACCGCCGTACCCGGCGTGCGGCTGCGCCGGGTCACCGTCGACGGCGTCGGGCTCAACGTCGCCACCGCCGGTCAGGGGCCGGCCGTCCTGCTGCTGCACGGCTTCCCGCACACCTGGCGGCTGTGGTCCGACGTCATCGGCCCGCTGGCCCGCCGGTACCGGGTGATCGCGCCGGATCTGCGGGGGTTCGGCGACAGTGACCGCCCGGCCGACGGGTACGACGCCGGTACGCTCGCCGCCGACGCCGAGGGGCTGCTGACGGCGCTCGACGCCGGACCCGCCGCCGTGGTCGGCATCGACGCCGGCACCCCGCCCGCGTTCCTGCTGGCCATGCGCCGGCCCGGTCTGGTGCGGCGGCTGGTGCTGATGGAGTCGCTGCTGGGGGATCTGCCGGGCGCCGAGGAGTTCCTCGCCGGCGGGCCGCCGTGGTGGTTCGGCTTCCACGCCGAACCCGGTCTGGCGCAGACCGTGCTCACGGGCCACGAGGAGGAGTACATCGGCTGGTTCCTCGAGCGGGGCACGCTCGGCCGCGGTGTCCGGCCGGACATCCGGGCCGCGTTCGTCCGCGCCCACACCGGGAGCGAGGCCCTGCGCGCCGCGTTCGGGCCGTACCGGGCGCTGTCCGCCACGGCCCGGCAGATCCGGGAGGCCGTGCGCGGGGGCCGCCTCACCGTCCCCGCCCTCACCCTCGGCGCCCACCCGGTGGGCCGGTCGCTGGAACACCAGCTGCGGCCGCACGCCGACCGGTTGACCGGCCGGCTGATCCCGGACTGCGGTCACCTCATCCCCTTGGACCGCCCGGACGCGCTGCTGGACCAGCTGGAGCCGTTCCTCGCGCCCGAGGGCCGGGGCTGACGCCGACGCGGGGCGGTGGTGCAGTGCGGTGCGGTGCAGTGCGGTGCGGTGCGGTCAGGAGGGCTTCGCCGACGACACCGCCGTCACGGTCACCTTGCCGTCGCATTCGGCGAACACCCCGTCGTTCAGGGCGACTTGATGGGATCCCGCGCCGGGCAGACCGACCACCAGCGTCGGATAGCCGGCGGGCGTCGCGCCGGACACGCAGTACCCGTCCGCCTCACCCTGCACCTGTACGAAGGTCAGCTTCACCCAGGCCCTGCCGCCCGGCGCGAGCCGTACGGCGGACGCGGTGCCCGCGCGGGTCACCTTCAGCGGGACCGCGTGGTCGGGAGAGCCGTTGCCCGCCCCGGCCACCGTCGGGTGGCCCCGCAGCGCGCACGCCGTCGCCGAGACGTTCTCGAACTCCACGATCGCCGCCCCGGTGCCGGTACCGCGCGGCCGGTCGGCGGCCTGGTAGGCCGTAGCCTCCAGAGCCTTCGCCGTACAGGCTGGCGCGCTGCCGGAGGTGGTGGCGGGGGTGGCGCGGGACGGGGTGGCGGCGACCGGGGAGACGGCCGCGGGCGACACGGGCGCGGCCGGGGCGGACCGGGTGGCGCCCGCGGGCCGGGGGCTCGCGGAAGGTGCCGCCGGGGCCGAGGAGGCGGCCGAGGCGGTCCCGGTCGCCGGCGTCTTCGCCCCCGGGGTGCCGCTTCCGGCCTGGCAGGCGGTCAGCGACAGGGTGGCGGCCATCGCGGCCAGAGCCACCGCGGTGGCGCGGCGGATGTGTCGTTCGTGCATGGGAACCCCCGTGTAGTTGTTCGGCGCGTGTGGTCAGGCGCGTGTGGTCAGGACGGCGTCCTCGGCTCGCGGGCTCCGGACGCGTGGCGCCGCACCGGCGCTCACCGGCACAGACAGGGCGCCGCGGCACCGGGTTCCCCGGCGCGTGTGCTGTGACACGCTGGTGACGAGGTCAGGGCCGCGCGGGCACGTAGGGGGCCGCACCGGGGAGCGGGTCCCGCGCCGCGGCCTCCGGCGGCGTGGCGCGCACCCGGGCGGTGCGCCCGCGGCGAGGATGGCGCTCGGTACGAGCCGGCTGGGAAGCAGGTGACGGGTATGGCAGTGAACCGTGTCGGCCTGGTCGTGCACGGCGGGCGTGCGGAGGCGGTGGCCGCCGCGCGGGACGTGCGCGCGTGGTGCGCCGAGCACGCCGTGGGATGCGCGGACATCGACGTGTGGCAGGAGGGCGCGCGGCACAGCGCCCGCGAGGAGGTCGACAGCGCGGGCGACCCGGACCTCATCGTCACCCTGGGCGGCGACGGCACCTTCCTGCGCGGTGCCCGGCTGGCGGCCGAGAACGACGCCATGGTGCTCGGCGTCGACCTCGGCCGGGTGGGATTCCTCACGGAGGTGCCCGCCACGGCGGTGCGGGCGGCGCTGGACGCCGTACGCGAGGACCGGATCGACGTCGAGAGCCGGATGCTGCTCACCATGCGGGCGTCCTGCCGGCTGGAGGTGCCCGCGCAGATGGAGACGCTGCTGCGCTACGGCCGCGGGCCGATGCTGCCCCCGCCCCAGGTGCGCGCCGAGTGCGAGACGGGCAGCGACTGGGGCGTCGCCCTGAATGTCACCGCGCTGAACGACGTGGTCGTGGAGAAGCTGGCCCGGGACCGGCAGGTGTCGGTCGGGGTCTATCTGGCGGGCCGGCTCCTGGCTTCCTATTCGGCCGACGCGCTGCTGGTCGCCACGCCCACGGGGTCCACGGCGTACAGCTTCGCCGCGGGTGGCCCGGTGGTCTCGCCCCGTGCGGAGGGCCTGGTGTTCACGCCGGTCGCGCCGCACATGGTGTTCAACCGCTCGGTGGTGGCCGCGCCGGACGAGCCCATCGCGCTGCGGGTGCTCGAACGGTCGGGCCAGGCCGCCGTCAGCATCGACGGCCAGCTGCGCGGGGTGCTGGGTCCCGGGGACTGGATCGGCGTGTACGCCGCCCCGCGCCGGCTGAAGGCGGTCCGGCTCGGTCCGATGGACTTCTACGGCAGGCTTCGGGAGCGCATGAACCTCACCGACGCCCCCGCCGCGATCGCCGACGGCGAGGCCGTCCCGCTGTGGCCGGTGTCCACACCGCCGCCGGGCGACCTGGCCCACCTGGCGCTGCCCCGGGCCCCCGACGGCACCCCCCAGCTGCCCTGAGGTCGGGTCCCGCGAACCGACGCGGCGCCTGCTCCCCCGCGAGGTCCGCCCCGTTGCTCCGCGCCCCCTGACCGGCCGTCATGTCTGCGGCCGAGGCGCCGCGGAAGGCGCCCGGAAATGCCGGTGGAGAAGGTCCGCCGGGCCGTCCGATCGAGCGGCCGTGACCCGGATGGCCGTTCGAACCCCGGGGTGCTGCGGCAGTCCTCCCGTCCGTTGTGGTCGTATATTCCATGGTGCGCCTGAGCCGTCCGTTCGGTGTGGTCCTGGATCGCACCGGAGAACGGCCGTCAGGGCCGTAACGTAGCGTGGGGCGAGCCCCACTGGTATTGAGGAGATTTTGATGTCGACAGTCGAGCTGAAGACCAACTTCGGCCGGATCGTGCTGGAGCTCAACGACGCCGAGGCGCCCAAGACCGTCGAGAACTTCCTGTCGTATGTGCGCAGCGGCCACTACGACGGCACGATTTTCCACCGGGTTATCAATGGCTTTATGGTCCAGGGCGGCGGTTTCACCCAGGACATGTCCCAGAAGCCCACCCAGGCGCCGATCCAGAATGAGGCCGACAACGGGCTGAAGAACCACAACTACACCGTCGCGATGGCGCGGACGAACGACCCGCACTCGGCTACGGCCCAGTTCTTCATCAACGTTTCGGACAACGCCTTCCTCGACTTCTCGGCGAAGAGCCCGACCGGCTGGGGCTACGCCGTGTTCGGCAAGGTCACCGAGGGTCAGGACGTCGTCGACGCCATCAAGGCCGTCAAGACGGGCAGCCGCGGTGGCCACCAGGACGTGCCCGCCGAGCAGGTGGTCATCGAGTCCGCCACGGTTCTCGCCTGACGCACGGCGCCGGGGCGGCACCGGTCCACCGGTGCCGCCCGCGTCACACCCCGACCGGACCGGGCGTGCGGAACGCGCGGTCCGTCATCCGCTCGACCCGGCGTGCGGGTCCGGCAACGGCCCTTCCGGCAGGGGACCGGTCGCACCACGGCCACCGCCCGCTCAGGCCGCCGCCCGGATGCCGAGCCGCCGCAGCGTGGCCTCGATCCGGGCCAGTACGGCCTGCTGCTGGTCCATCAGGTAGAAGTGGCCTCCGGGGAGCACCTCCAGTTCGAACACGCCCTCGGTCTCCTCGGACCAGATCCTGGCCTCGTCCGGGGTCACCCGGGGGTCCACATCGCCCGTCAGCGCGACGAAGGGGCAGCTCAGCCGCGGCCCGGGGGTGCGCTGGTAGGTCTCGATGGCGTAGTAGTCGGCGCGCAGCGGGGGCAGGATCATCCGCAGCAGTTCCTCGTCCTGGAACAGCTCCGCGTCGGTGCCGTCGAGCTTGGTGACCTCCTCGATCAGCCGTGCGTCGCCGCCCAGGTGGACGGTGTCGACCCGCTGGACGGCCGGGCCCCGGCGGCCGGAGACGAAGAGCACCACGGGAGGCCGTCCGGCGTCCTCCAGGAGCCGGGCCAGCTCGAAACCGACCACGGCGCCCATGCTGTGCCCGAACAGGGCGAGGGGCCTCTCGTCAGTGCCGTCCAGCGCCCGGAACACGCCCTGCGCGAGTTCCTGGATGGAGCGTGCGGGGGATTCGTGGTGCCGGTCCTGGCGGCCGGGGTACTGCGCCCCGAGCACGTCCACCGCGGGCGACAGCGCCTTGGAGAAGGGGAAGTAGAAGCTCGCGGAGCCGCCGGCGTGCGGCAGGCAGAGCAGCCGCGGCGCCCCCGGCGTCGGCTGGTGGAAACGGCGCAGCCACGCCTGGCTCTCCGCGCTGGACCGGTCGGTCATGTGTCCCCCTCGGTGGAACGTGCTGTGTGCTCGTACGAAAGGTAGTTGACGCCACCGGGCCGCGGGGCGGCCGGGCCCGCGGCGGAGCCCACCGGGCAGCGCCAGGAGCCCCTCTGGACGGGACACCCACACCCTGGACAGGAGACCGGCACAGTTTTAGACTCACAATCCAGAGATGGACAGTACGTCGAGATCCGAGGGGGCGGGCGTCATGGATCAGATCGCGGAGGACACGGCCCACGGCGGCGCGGATGCGGCCGGCGCGGATGCGGCCGGCGCGGACACGGCCGGCGCGGACACGGCCGGCGCGGACACGGCCGGCGCGGATGCGGCCGGTGCGGATGCGGCCGGTGCGGATGCGGCCCGGGTGGACGAGCACCTGATCCGCGAGGCCGAGAAGATCGCCGTCGCGCTGGGCCGCATGTTCCCCGGCCTGTGCGAGGTGGTGCTGCACGACCTGCGCGATCCGGACCACTCGATCCGCGCGATCGAGAACAACCTGTCTGGCCGTCAGGTCGGCGACTCCGCAACCGAGTTGGGCCTGGCCCGCATCGCCGACCCGGAGTACCCCGGCGTCATCCAGAACTACCCCAACCGCTTCCCCGACGGCCGCCCGGCGAAGAGCACGTCCATCGGCATCAAGAACGCCTCCGGCGAGTACGTCGCGGCACTGTGCCTGAACCTCGACGTGTCCGTGCTGTCCCCGGTGACCCTCGCGCTGTCGAACCTCGTGGCCACGGACACCGACCCCCGCGACCAGCCGCTGGAGACCCTGCGGGACCGCAACGCGCGCGAGCTGCGCGCGGCGGTGGAGGCCCGAGCCGCCGAGTGCGCCGCCACCCCCCGCTCGCTGAGCCGGGAGGACAAGAAGGCACTCGTGCGACAGCTGCAGCGCGACGGCTACTTCGACTCGCGCGACGCCGCACAGGCCATCGCCGACCTGCTCGGCGTCTCCCGGGCGACGGTCTACAACTACGCGAAGTGAAGGGTCACCCGCTCATGCCCACCCCCCTCTCCCCGGCCGGCCGGACCCTCGCGGAGCCCGACACCCCGTTCGCCGTCGTCGACGCGCACCGGGCGCGGCGCAACATCGCGCGCCTGCGGGCGAGGGCGGACCGCCTCGGGGTCGTCCTGCGCCCGCACGTGAAGACGGCCAAGAGCCTCGATGCCGCCGCCCTGCTGCACGACGGCGCCCCTGGCCCCGTCACCGTCTCCACCCTCGCCGAGGCCGAGGCGTTCGCCGCCGCCGGCTACCGCGACATCACCTATGCCGTCGGCATCGCGCCGCACAAACTCCCGCGGGTCATCGCCCTGGTGCGCGGCGGCGTCACCCTGCGCGTCCTGCTGGACAGCACCGAGCAGGCGATGTTCGTCGCCGACGCCGCCCGGGAGGCCCGTGTCGCCCTTCCCGCCCTGATCGAGATCGACTGCGACGGCCACCGCGGGGGCCTCAGGCCCGACGCGCCCGGACTTCCCGGGATCGGCCGCGTCCTGCACGACGCGGGCTGTCTCGACGGCGTCCTGACCCACGCGGGCGAGTCGTACTTCGCCCACACCGCCGGGGAGCGCCGCGAGGCGGCGCGGAACGAGCGCGACGCGGCGGTCGCCGCCGCCGAGCGGCTCCGGGCAGCCGGCCTGCCCGTGCCCGTCGTCAGCGTGGGCTCCACCCCCACCGCGCACGCCGCCGACGACCTCACCGGAGTCACCGAGCTCCGCGCCGGCAACTACGTCTTCTTCGACCTGGTGATGGCCGGCCTCGGCGTGTGCGACCTGGCGGACCTCGCCCTCTCGGTCGTGGTCACCGTCATCGGTCACCGCCCCGAGTACGGCTGGATCGTCACCGACGGCGGCTGGATGGCCATGTCCCGCGACCGCGGCACCGCCGCCCAGCCGCGGGACCAGGGGTATGGCCTGGTCACCGACCTGGCCGGCACGCTGATCCCGGATCTGGTCATGACCGGTGCCAGCCAGGAGCACGGCACCCTCACCGCCCGCGACGGCGCCGCCCTGCCCGAGCTGGCCATCGGCACCAGGCTGCGCGTCCTGCCCAACCATGCCTGCGCCACCGCCGCCCAGCACCACGGCTACCACGTCGTCGACGGCGCCCACGGCCCGGCCGCACCCGCACCCGCACCCGCACCCGCACCCGCACCCGCACCCGCGATCGAGGCGTACTGGCCCCGCGTCACCGGTTGGTGACCCCCCGCCCGTCGCCCCGGCCCCTCAGCCGTCGCCCACCCACCACCCGGAGGACACACCCGCATGGCCGCCGAACCGACCATTTCGCTCGCCGACGTCCGCGAGGCCGCCGCCCGCCTCCAGGGCATCGCCCACCGCACTCCCGTGCTCACCTCCCGCACCCTGAACTCGCTGGTCGGGGCGGAAGTGTTCATCAAGGCCGAGAACTTCCAGCGGATCGGGGCCTTCAAGTTCCGCGGCGCCTACAACGCCATCGCCCAACTGTCCCCGGACCAGCTGGCCAAGGGCGTCGCGGCCTACTCGTCCGGCAACCACGCCCAGGCCACCGCACTGGCCGCCCGCGAACTGGGCACCAGCGCCGTCATCCTGATGCCCGAGGACGCTCCCCGTTCCAAACTGGAGGCGACCGCGGGCTACGGGGCCGAGGTCGTCACCTACGACCGCTACACCCAGGACCGCACCGCCCTCGGCCACGCCTTGGCCGAGGAGCGCGGCCTGGCCCTGATCCCGCCCTACGACCATCCGCACGTCATCGCCGGCCAGGGCACCGCCGCCCTCGAACTCCTCCAGGAGACCGGTCCGCTGGACGCCCTTGTCGTGCCCGTGGGAGGCGGCGGCCTCATCGCCGGCAGTGCCACCGCTGCGACGGCCCTGCACCCGGGCATCCGTGTCATCGGCGTCGAGCCGGAGGCGGGCGACGACACCAAGCGCTCGCTGGAGAGCGGCACACGCGTGACGATCCCGGTCCCCCGGACCATCGCCGACGGCCAGGCCCTGGACACCCCCGGCGAGATCACGTTCCCCCTCAACCAGCGTCTGGTCGACGGCATCGCGCTGGTCAGCGACGCCGAGATCGTCACCGCGATGCGGTTCGCCTTCGAACGCCTGAAGATCGTCCTGGAGCCCAGCGGCGCCACCCCCCTGGCCGCCCTCCTCGCCGGCCGCGTCACCGACCCCCCGCGGCGGATCGGCGTCATCGCGTCCGGGGGCAATATCGCCGTGGACCGCTTCACCGCCCTGCTCGCCGGCTGACGTACCAGCCGGGCACCCGGCGTCAGACCGCCAGCCGCCCCGGACGGACAACTGTCCCGGACGATCAGCTGCCCGGACGATCACCTGCCTCAGACAGTCAACTGCCGTAGGCCGCCCGGAGCTTCGGGGTCACCGGTGGTGAAGCCGACACGCGTGTAGTACTCCGTGCCGAGGACGCGGTCACGGGTCTTTGCCGGGAGGCGGGCGAGGATCCCCGGCAACGACCGCTCCCGCGCCGCCTCGCTCCGGTGCGCCCGGATCGCGGCCCACTTCCGGGGGAGCCACGGCCTGACGTCCACCGTGGCGGTGATGTGCGAGTCAGGCACGCTCAGCACGGACTTGCCGGCCCGGCCGAGGAGTTCGCCCAGCTCGACGGCGCCCGAATGGGGGTGTGTGGCCAGGTGGAGGGCGCCGGGCCGCCAGGGCTCACCCGCCTCGGGATACAGCTGCCCGAGCCCGGCGGCGGTCACCGCGAGCAGGGTCATCCGATGGGTGTGCCGGTGATCGGGATGCCCGGTCAGCTGTCCGTAGGCGTCGTGGGTGACGACGATCTCGGGTCTGACCTCCCTGATGTGGGCGACGATACGGCCGACAGCCTCATCGACCGGCACTTCGCACCAGCGTGGCCGCCCGGGTGCGGACTCCGGGATCCGGTGGTCGGCGTAGCCGAGCAGGCGCGGTGGCTCGCCGACGCCCAAGCAGGCGAGGGAGTCGGCGAGTTCGCCGGCGCGCGGGCTGCCGGGTGCCCAGGTGGCCGTGACCACGGCCGTACGGGCGCCCGCTGCGGCGTGCTGCGCGAGGACGCCGCCGGCGAGCAGGGCCTCGTCGTCCGGGTGCGCGAAGACGGCGAGCAGGCTGAGTGTCACGGCTTCCTCCGCTCGGCTACGGTCCGGTCCGGCTCCCGGCTCACATCGTGTCCCAGTCCCAGGTGTCGAAGTACGCGGCCAGGCCCGTACGGCGGGCCTCCGTCACGGCGCGCAGCCGGGCGAAGTCCTGTGCCGGCATCAGCGACCGCCATGCCTCCAGGGGCAGGACGCGGATCTCGTCGTGTTCCTCCGGGTCCAGGGTGATCGCCCGGAGCTGCGCCTCGCTGAGCCGGCCCCCGTCGAAGACCAGCCCCATCGTGCTGTACGGCCACTCGACGCCGGGCAGGCCGTAGACGGCGGCCAGCAGCCGTGGCGGACCGGCGACCGTGATGCCGGTCTCCTCCCGGCACTCCCGCACCGCCGTCTGCCAGGGCCGCTCCCCGGGCTCCATCGTGCCGCCCGCCATCTGCCACGGATGCGAGGGGCTGTACGGGGCGTGGAACTGGACGGGCCGGTCCTGCTCGTCGGTGAAATGGACACAGGCGAACCCGGTCGCCTTCATCAGCTGCGCTGCGTACTCCTCGGGCGGCAGCCAGACACGGCTCACGACGCTTCCTTTCTCGCCCGGCTCCGGTCCGGGAGCCGACTCATCGGCGGCGGTCATCGGCGGGTTCGGCGGCCGGGCTCCGTTCCCAGCCGTGGAGGGAGAACGGCCGGCGTTCCGCGATCCCCGCCAGGGCGGCGGCCGTGTAGGGCACGGTGTGGGCCGGCGGGTCCGCGGGGTCCGCCCACAGCAGCCCCGCGCATTTGTGCGGCTCACGGTTGACCGGGCTGCCGCGCCAGCTGTCGGCGAGGAAGAAGAAGCCGACGCGTGCCTCTCCGTCGCCGTTGCGGTGGTGCACGACATGGACGAAGTCGAGTTCGGCCGCGCCGAGTTCGACACCGACTTCCTCGGCGGTCTCGCGGATCGCTCCGGCCACCACCGATTCGCCCGCTTCGAGATGCCCGCTGGGCGGGCAGAGCTGACCGTCCGCGTAACCGGTGCCGGCCCGTTCCATGAGCAGGACGCGCCCGTCGGCTCTGCGAAGGAGCACATGGACGTCGACGATGGTGCGGTAGCGGCTCGTCATGCGGTCCTCCCGGGTTCCCGGTGGCGTGGTGCGGCCCAGGTCACCATGGCCCCCTCCGCGGTCGTCCGGTTCCGTCGTCGGTTCCAACGACCGGGCCGCCCTTTCGAACACACGTATTTCGGACGGCCTGCTAACCGCCGTACGAAGCGGTTCCCGGAACATGCCGGGTGCATTGATCCTTGCCCGGCAACGGAACCCGGCCGGTCTCGGATGGCCGAAACATCACCCCCGGTGACCGAGGAGTCGGCGGGATCCGTGGGTGAACCGGCCCGGCGGACGGGCATCATGCGGAGACGTGGCAGGCGCACAGCGGGGGGAGCCGATGGTCAGCGAGGTACGCCGGGACGACGACGGGCCGGCGCGGCGGCAGGAGGAGGCCGGCCGCGCCGTCCAGGAGTCCCGGCGGCTGCTCGACTCCTCGGAGGGCTGGCCGCCCGTCGCGGAGCTGGACACGGTGATCGACCGGCTGGTCGCCGCGGAGACGGCGCTGGCCGTGAACGAGGAGGACTTCTCCGGGGTCTTCATCGTCCTCGGTCTCATGTTCGGCACGCGCTGCCGGAGCAGGGGCGACGACATGCCGTCCGCCTCCGCCTCCCAGGACCGGGCGGAGGCGTTGCGGCGCCTGCGCTGGGCGGACCGCCACGGACCGTCGACCGGTCCGCTGTTCGTGCAGGCCCGGATGATGATCGTCTTCCTGCTCGCCCCCTGGTCGCTGCCGCGCCCCGACGGCAGCCGCACCGTCCTTCAGGACGCCCTGTTGACCGTCGGCGACGACACGGTGCTGACCGAGTCGATGCGTCAGGACCTCACCGAGGCCCTGGAGGTCGTCGGCCGGCTGGCTCAGGCCCGGGTCGACGAGGGGTTCGCGCGACAGACCGCGCGGGTCCGGCGGGTGATCGAGCGGATGCTCGCCCCTGGCGCCACCGGCGCACCCGGCTCCGGCCGGCCGCCCGAGACGGGAGCGCCCGGCGATGAGCCGCGGACCGGCGTCCCGGACGGCACCGGGACGGGTGACGGGACGGAGGATCCCGAGAGCGCCCTGTTCGACGCCGTGCGCGGCCTGGTGGCCCTGGCCGGTGCGTGCAGCACGGCTCGTTTCACCCGCGTGCTGGTGTGGCTGACCGTGACGCTGGGGTCCTCGTCCGAAGCCTCGGGGGCCGGCACGGAGCTGGAGCTGGACCCGCAGGCCGTGGCGTTGCTGGACCGGGCCGCCGCCGGCCGGGCAGCGGGCGTCGACGGCATCCGCCGCGCCGCCGACCTGGTGCGCACGGCGGTGCGCGCACTGCCACCGGAGGCGCCCGAGCGGGCCCGGGTGGCGCGGCTGCACGCCTATCTGCTGGTCCTCGTGGAGGTCGGGGCCCCCGGATCGGTCGACTTCCGTACGGTGGAGCGGCCCGCGCCGAGGGACGGCGAGGACGGAAGCCGGCCGGCCGACTGGCCCGCCGGTCTCACCCTTGAGCCGGGTCTCCTCCCCCATCTCGACGACGCGGTACGGAACTTCGCCCTCCAGTCCGGCATACGGGAGCGGCGCTACGCGGCCCGCCTCGACCGGCTGCTGGCCTACCGGACCGGCGATCCCGGCTACCTGGACGACGCGGCCACGCTCCTCTCCGAGGCGGTCGGCCTGAGCCCGCCGGACTCCTGGTGGGTCACGGTGCTCCGGACCGAGCTGGCCGAACTGCTGGACCAGGCCGCCGCGTACGGCAGCCTCCACGACGCGAACCTCTCCCTGGCCGCGGTGCGCGAACTGGACGCGACGCTGCGCCACGAGGGCTCGTTGCCGCTCGACGCGCCCTTCTCGCTCGACCTGCTGCTCTCCACCGCGGACCGTGAACTGCGGCACGCGGAGCGCACCGGAGACCATGAGGCGCTGCCCGGCCTCATCGAGGAGCTGGGCGCCCGGCACGCCGTCCTCCCGCCGGACAGCGGCAGGCGCGGCGAGGTGGCGGAGCGGCTGGAGCGGCTCCGCGCGCTGTGCACGGCCGGCCGGCGGCCGGCCCCGGGAGCGGGGGAGGCCGCGTCCGCCGGGCCGGTGGATCTCGCCGCCGAACGGGAGGATCTGGCACGCGCGATCGCCGAGTCCCACCGGACGCTGGGCGGGCGGGAGATGTACTTCCAGCAGGAGTACGAACTGCGTGCGGCCACCGGCCTGCGGATGTTCCTCTCCGTCCTGCGCGGCCTGGCCGAACCCGGGCTGCTGGACGACACCATCGCCGAACTGACCCGCGCCCGCGAGCTGATCGCCGAGGGGCGTGCCAGGACACAGCCCGTGGAGGTCCTGAAGAGTCTGGCCGAGGCGCACATCATGCGTGCGGCCCGGCGCGGCCCGGGTGCCGGCGCGGACACCCTGGCGTTCGCGGAGGTCACCCGTGAGGCACTGGACGAGCTGGCCGCCGACGTCCTGCTCCAGGCCGGTGCCGATCACGGTCTGACGGCCGCCCTGCACGGTGCCGAGCTGTCCCGGCGGCTGGCGTTCGTCGGCCTTCTCACCCGGCGCCCCGCCGACGCGGTGGCGGATCTGGAGAGGGGGCGTGCCCTGGTGCATCAGGCCGCCGCCGCGTCCCGGAGCATTCCGGAACTCCTCGAAGCCGCCGGGCACCCGGAACTGGCCAGGCGGTGGCGGGCCCAGGCCCTCGCGGACCCGCTGCGCCGAGCGCCCGGCGACGGGGCGGCCCCGCCGGCCGGGAGCCCGCCGGTCCCCGGTGCCCTGCGGCACGGCGCACTGGCCGCCCTGGGGGTGCGTCCCCTTCCCGGGCGGGGACCGGGCAGCCGGCGGCTCGCCGGCCCCGCCGACGTGCCGGCGCTCACCGCCGGCCTCGCCCCCTCGGGCGCGGACGCCTTGGTCTATCTGGTGCCCGGCGTGTCCCTGCCCAGCCGCTCGTACCCCGGCTACGCGCTGGTCCTGCGCCCGGGAGCGGGCCCCGTCATGCTTCCGCTGCCGAAGCTGACGGCAGCCGGCGGCTCACCGCTGGACCGCTACCTGGAGGCGGCGGCGGAGCGTTCCAAGGCGCTGGCCGACCCGACGACGCACGCCTCGTGGCGGGCCGCCTACGAGGGGCACTGGCAGGCCGTGCTCGACCAGCTGTGCGACTGGGCCTGGCCGGCGGCGATGGGCCCCGTGCTCTCGGAGGTACGCCCGCTGTCGGCCGCGCAGTGGCCGCTCGCCCGGCCGCCGCGGATCGTGCTGGTGCCCTGCGGCCGGCTCGGCGTCGTACCGTGGCACGCCGCGCGCATCCGGGGCGTCACCGGGCACGGCCACCGGTACGCCTGCCAGGAGGCCGTTCTCAGCTACGCACCGTCCGGCACGCAGTTCCTCGGTGCGGCGGGCCGGCGGCGGATACCCCCGGCCGACGGGCCCCAGGTGCTCGTCGCCGATCCCGGACTGACTTTGCCCTGGGCCGAGTTGGAGGCTTCGGCGGTGCGCGCTTCCTGCTACCCCGACGCGCTGCGGTACGGCGAGTACCTCGGCGCGGGCGAGGTGCCGGACGCGGCCGGCACGCCGGCGGAGCTGCTCGCGGCGCTGCCCGGCGGCACCGTTGCGGCATCCGTGATCCATCTGGCGTGTCACGCCATGGCCGCGCCGCGCCCGACGGATTCGGCGCTGTCGCTGGCCGCACTGCCCGGTGCGGACCGGGACTCCGGCCGGCTCACGGTGGCCGGCATCCTGGACGGTGCCACCGGGCCGCGGCCGGGCGCCGCCGGGCCGCTGGTGGTGCTGAGCGCCTGCGAGACCGACCTCAGCACGGGCCACCACGACGAGGCGCTGACCCTCACCACCGCGCTGATCACGCGTGGTGCCGCGGATGTCGTGGGGTCGCGCTGGGCGGTGCGTGACGGTGCGACGGCGGTGATGATGGCGGTCTTCCACCATCACCTCACGGCGGGCGGGCTGGCCCCGCCCGATGCGCTGCGGGCCGCCCAGCTGTGGATGCTCAACCCCCGCCGCAGGCTCCCGTTCGCCGTGGCCGGGCCCCTCGGCCGGGAGGCCGCCCGCCCCGATCTGCACCGCGTCCACCACTGGGCCGCCTTCACCCACCAGGGCAGCCCGGCGGTGTGACATGCCGCCGGTAGCGCTCGGCGAGCACCAGGGTGAGCCTGCCCATCCAGGTGAAGTCGTCCGGGTACTCCCACTCCTCGGGTGCGGCGAGCACGGCGGGCAGCTCCTGGCGCGGGATCGCGGGTCCCGGCTGGTGGCCGGCGGCGCCGTCCGGTGCGGTCCAGGGGATGTACCGGCAGACCACGATCGATCCGCGGTCGACGAGGGGGAGCAGGATGGCCGCCAGGTCTTCGGCCGGCGCGGACGCCAGGGGTTCCGCCAGGTCGAACCGGACCGCGGGGAGGATGTCCGACTCGGTCGCGTTCAGCAGGAAGGCGTCCTCGGCGTCGGACGGGACGGTGCTGCTCATCCGGCGATTATCGCAGGTCACAGCAGCCCGTACGCGATGCGGTGCCGACGTGGACGGCGGGCGGCACCCCGGGCCGCACCCCAGGACGGGCCGCCCGGGGACCATTGCGGACGCGGCACGCCTGACTTACGGTTCACCCGCGTCAACCCCGCCGGTTCCCGCCGGAGTTCGGCTCCGGCCCGGACGGCCGCTCCCGCACGCCTCCCCCACGATCCGGAGGTTCCAGTGGACCGCAGGACCCGACGGCCCGTGCTCCGCACGCCGGCCGCAGTCGCGCTCGCCGTCACCGCCGTGCTCGGCGCGGCCTCGCCCGGTGCCGCGGCGGCGGACCGCCCGGCCGGCACCGGACCGGCGGCGTCCCGCGTGCCCCTGCGCGTGGCGACGTACAACATCCACGCCGGAGCAGGCCAGGACGGCGTCTTCGACCTCGACCGCACCGCGGCGGCGATCCGGGCCCTCGACGCCGACGTGGTCGGCCTGGAGGAGGTCGACGTGCACTGGGGCGCCCGGAGCGGCTACACCGACGAGGCCCGGGAACTGGCCGGCCGGCTGAACATGCGGGTCTTCTTCGCGCCGATCTACGACCTCCCCCCGGACACGGCGGGCGGTGAACGGCGGCGGTACGGCGTCGCGGTGCTGAGCCGCCACCCGGTGCACGACGCGCAGAACCACGAGATCACCAGGCTGTCCACGCAGACCCCGGACCCGGTGCCGGCGCCCGCGCCGGGATTCGCCGAGGTGACGCTCCGGGTCCGGGGCGTCCGGGTGCATGTGTACGCGACCCATCTGGACTACCGCACGGACCCCTCGGTCCGGCGGGCCCAGGTCGAGGACATGCTGCACGTACTGGCCGCCGACTCCGGCCCGAAGGTCCTGCTCGGCGACTTCAACGCCGAGCCGGACGCTCCCGAACTGGGAAGGCTCTGGGGACCGTTGGCCGATGCGGCGCCGCACGGCGGCAAGACCTTCCCGGCGGTCGATCCGGTCAAGCGCATCGATCTCGTGACGGTCTCCCGGGACGTCGCCGTGAGCGGCGCGCACGAGTCCGGGACCGCGGCCTCCGACCACCGCCCGGTGGTCGCGGACCTCCTGCTGCGCCGCCGCGGGCACTGAACCGCCCCGGGCGCGTCCCCCGGCGCGATCGTGTTTACATGCTCCTGACAACTCAGCGATTCCATGGCACCCTGCCTCACGCACGTCCGTCCGCACCGTTCTTCGTTCCCCCACCCTGCCCGGACCCGACCAGTCCTGGCACGGCAGAAGGAGACCTGCGTGAGACGCCATCGCACCGCCGCGGGCATTCTGTTGGCCGTCGGAACCCTGTTCACCGGCGGCCTCGTCCAAGCCGGAGCCGCCGACGCCGCCCCGGTGGCGACCGCCTCGGGGCCGTCGGCCGCGGCCCACACCGCCTCGGCGGCCGCACAGCACAAGGCCCGCACCTTCTGGACCGCCGCGCGCATGCGCGGCGCCACCCCTCTCGACCTGCTGCTGTCCGAGCGGGCCGCCACACACCTCAAGGCGCCGAAGGCGCACGGGAGCCCGACCACGGTGGCACCGACCCCGGCCCCGGCCCTCGCCTCCTTCCCGCAGGCGGGCGGCCCCTGGACCGGCGGCGGCGCCGTGGCCACCACCTCGGGCCGGGTGTTCTTCACCTTCCAGGGGCGTACGGCCTCCTGCACCGGCAACGCCGTCACCAGCCAGAACGCCAGCACGGTCATCACGGCCGGGCACTGTGTGAAGTACCAGGGCAGCTGGCACACCAACTGGGTCTTCGTGCCGGCCTACGCCGACGGCAACGCGCCGTACGGCCAGTGGAGCGCGGCCAGGACGCTCACGACCCCGCAGTGGGAAGCGAGCGAGGACATCAACTACGACGTCGGCGCCGCGGTCGTGGCCCCGCTGAACGGCAGGACGCTCACGTCGGTCGTCGGCGCACAGGGCATCCAGTTCAACGGCGGCTACAACAAGCCGATGTACTCCTTCGGCTTCCCCGCCGCCGCGCCGTACGACGGCACGAAACTCATCTACTGCAGCGGCAACAGCTCGAAGGACTTCCTCTTCTCGCAGGACCACGGCCTCGGGTGCAACATGACGGGCGGATCCAGCGGCGGCCCCTGGTTCACCGGCTTCACCGAGGCGGCCGGCACCGGTCTGCAGGTATCGGTGAACAGCTTCGGCTACACGTTCCTGCCGAACCTGATGTTCGGCCCCTACTTCGGTGACGTGATCAAGGCGCTGTACGACAAGGCCCAGGCCGCGTAACGTCCGCGCGGCCGACCGGCCGAGGGGCTGTCCGGTCTGTTCACCGGCGGCCCCTTGCGGCAGCGGCGGCCGGGATGCGCCGCACTCGCCCGGTTCGGGCCCGCCCGGGTGTCATGTCCCGGATGCATCGGCACTGCCAACCGTTTACCTCTCCTTTGCCAGTGCATGATCGTCTGTTGCCCGTCGGTCACCGCGTCCGCACGCCGGACGCCGGACGCTTCAAGGAGTCGTATTCATGTTCAGACCTACGCGTCGTCACCTCACGGTCGCCACCGCCCTGGTCGCCGCCACCACGGCCGCCGTGGCCGTGACCACGGCCGCCGGCGCCTTCGACAACGAGCAGAAGGCGAAGGACGCGATCAAGGGCGGGAAGGCCAAGAACGTCATCCTGCTCATCGGTGACGGCATGGGCGACTCGGAGATCACCCTCGCCCGCGACTACACCGTCGGCGCCAACGGCCGCCTGAACATGGACAAGTTCCCGCTGACCGGCGCCTACACCACGTACGCGGTCCACGCCGACGGCACCCCGGACTACGTCACCGACTCCGCCGCCAGCGGTTCCGGCTGGGCCACCGGCGTGAAGACGGTCAACGGGCGCATCTCCAAGACGCCGGGCACCAACAAGTCCGTGCGCACCATCCTGGAGCTGGCCCAGAAGAACGGCTACGCCACCGGCAGCGTCACCACCGCCGAACTCACCGACGCCACCCCGGCCGTGCTCGCCTCGCACGTCACCGACCGCTCCTGCCAGGGCCCGGCCGACATGGCCAAGTGCCCCGCCGACACGCTCGTCAAGGGCGGACAGGGCTCGATCGCCGAGCAGTCCGTCAACCACAAGGTGGACGTCCTGATCGGCGGCGGCAAGCAGCGCTTCGACCAGAAGGTCACCGACGGCGCGTACAAGGGCCTCACCGTCACCGACCAGGCCAAGAAGCTCGGCTACCAGGTCGTCACCGACAAGGCGGGCCTGAAGAACGTGAAGTCGGGCAAGCCGGTGCTGGGCCTGTTCGCCCCCGGCAACGTGCCCGTCGAGTGGACCGGCAAGCCGGCCGCGGTCGGCGGCACGGACCCGCAGCGGTGCGTGACCTCCAACCCGGCCCGTCCGTCGGCGACGCCGAGCCTCGCCGACTCCGCCGCCAAGGCGATCCAGCTGCTGGAGGCGAAGCAGCGGCGGACCCACTCCAAGCAGGGCTTCTTCCTGCAGATCGAGGGCGCCTCGATCGACAAGCAGGACCACGCCGCCGACCCCTGCGGCCAGATCGGCGAGACGGCCGCCTTCGACCGCGCGGTGAAGCTCGCTCGCGACTACGCGGCCAAGCACCCCGACACCCTGGTCGTCACCACCGCCGACCACGGCCACACCAGCCAGATCGTCCCGCTGGAGGCCACCCCGCCCGGCCTGTCCTCCACGCTCGTGACCAACGAGGGCCAGCAGCTGAAGGTCAACTACTCGACCAACGCCCCGGGCCAGTCCCAGGAGCACACCGGCACCCAGGTCCGCATCGCGGCCCAGGGTCCGCAGGCGTACCGCGTCCTCGGTGTCACCAACCAGACGGACCTGTTCACCACGATCCGCGAGGCGCTGCGCGTGCGCTGAGCCGCGCGAGCGAGGGGGGAACGGCCGCCACCGTTCCCCCCTCGCGGTTTTTCCGGCGCTTTCCCGCGGTCCGGTGCGGCCGGGGCACAACTCGCGAGGGGTACGGTACCTGCGAGATTATGGGGAGATCCAGCGCCCCGAACGCCGAGCCGCCGCAGCGAGCGGCCGGGCCGGAAGGAGCGGCATGAGACACAGAACCTTGGTCACCCTGGGGGCCTCGCTGTGCACCGCCGCGGCACTCGGCCTGGGAACGCCACGGGTGGCCGTGGCCGCCCCCGAGTCCTGTTCCTACGCGGCGTCGCAGCTCAGGCCCACCCTCACCTACGGTGACACGGGCAGCACGGTCAGACAGGCACAGTGCCTGAGCAACAAGTGGGGCGGCCAGCCGCCCAAGCTGGCCCTCGACGGGGTCTTCGGCTCGGTGATGCTGAAGAAGATCGAGTGGATCCAGGGCTGCCACGGCCTGCCGCCGAGCGGCGTCATCGAGGGACGCACCTGGCACGTCCTCTACCATCCGGCTCCGGACTGCTACGACCCGTATCCGGCCTGAGCCGCGGGCGGGCCGGACCCGCCGGGGTCCTGACCTCCCGCACCGCCGTCGGCCACGGGGTACGGCACGAACGTGCTGGCGTTCTGGTCGATCCGCAGCGCGTGCCCGAGCGGCGGCGCGGCGCGTTGCGGGCAGTCGAGGCGCTCGCAGACGCGGCACCCCATGCCGATGGGGGTGGCAGCGGAGGCGTTGGAGAGGTCGAGGCCGTCGGAGTAGACGAGCCGGTGGGCGTGCCGGATCTCGCAGCCCAGCCCGATGGCGAAGGTCTTGCCGGGTTCGCCCCAGCCGCCGCGGTGCCGGGTGACGGCCCGCGCGGTCCACAAGTAGCGCTGCCCGTCCGGCATTTCGGCGATCTGGACGTGGATCCGGCCGGGCGCGGTGAACGCCTCGTAGACGTTCCACAGGGGGCAGGTGCCGCCGGAGCGGGAGAAGTGGAAGCCGGTGGCGGACTGGCGCTTCGACATGTTGCCGGCCCGGTCGACGCGAACGAAGGAGAACGGCACCCCGCGCAGCCGCGGACGCTGAAGGGTGCTCAGCCGGTGGCAGACCGTCTCGTAGCCGAGGCCGTAGAGGTCGGTGAGGCGCTCGATGTCGTAGCGCATCTCCTCGGCCGCCGCGAGGAACGCGCCGTACGGCAGGATCAGGGCCGCGGCGAAGTAGTTGGCGATGCCGATGCGGGCCAGGGCGTGGGCCGGTGAGCCGGGGGCGAAGTCCTCGGCGGCCTGGCGGTCGAGTTCGTCCTCGTAGGCGAGCAGGGCGAGCTGTGTCGCCATGCGGAACGCGCGCTGGCCGGGGCGCAGCCGGGTGGAGAGGTGGAGGGTGCGGGTCGGCGCGTCGTAGTGGTGCAGATGTCCGCCGGGCTCGTCGGCGAGGCGGACGCCGTGCCGGTCGGTGAGGCAGGCGGTCAGCGCCCGGACGACCTCGCCGGGCCGGATGCCGATGTCCCGGGCGAGTTCCTCCGCGGCGAGGTCGGTGGCGTGGAGGTAGTTCTGGCGGCGGTAGAAGAAGTCGCGGATCTCCTCATGGGGTGAGCGGGGCTGCTCGGGGGTGTGGCCGCGGCCGTCCGCGGCTTCGGCGAGGCGCTCGGCGAGCAGCTGGTTGCGGCGGCCGAGGTCGAGCAGGACCCGGGCGACGGCGGGTGTGCGGGCGGCGAGTTCCGTCAGATCGGCGGCGGAGACGCTGGCGTCCGCGAGTTGACCGGCCAGGGCCTCCCGGAGGTCCGCCACCAGACGTGTCGTGTCGCGCTCGGAGAAGAAGCCGGGGTCGACGCCGAACGCCTCGGTCAGGCGCAGCAGGACCGGGACGGTGAGCGGCCGGGAGTCGTGCTCCATCTGGTTCAGATAGCTGGGCGAGATCGCCAGCACCCGGGCCAGCTCGGCCTGGCTCATCCGGCGCTCTTCGCGCAGGCGGCGCAGCCGCGCCCCGGCGTATGTCTTGCCCACCCGATCGTCCTCCGTGTCCGGCTCCCGGTCAGCGTAGGCGATCAGACCGCCCGAGGACCCTTCGCAAACTTGGCAAACAAGGGCGGGAAGATTCGCACAAGTTGGCAAACGTCCACGGTTGTTGGCACTCAGTGCCAGTGTCAGAGTTTTCCCGCGGCCCGCCGGAGACCGGCGGCCACCGTTCGGAACCGGGGCGCGATTTCATGCCCTGACGTCGGAGATCCCGGCGACGGCGGGGGTCGTGCACCGGCAGCGTTGCTCACCTCCGTTTCACGGCGTGATGGCGGGCCGCACCCAGCACAGCGACACAGAGTGCCACACCTGTCCGCCCGGGCAGGGAGATTGGCAGCACGCACAGACCAAGGAGACGGTGACAGTCATGGCAGAGTCGAGGACGCAGGCGGCCGGGGAACTCGCGCGACGCTGGGCCACCGACCCCAGGTGGCAGGGCATCGAGCGCACCTACAGCGCCGAGGACGTGGTCCGGCTCTCCGGCAGCGTCCGCGAGGAGCACACTCTGGCCCGGCGCGGCGCCGAGCGGCTGTGGCGGCAGCTGCACGAGCTGGACTACGTCCACGCCCTCGGCGCGCTGACCGGCGGCCAGGCCGTCCAGCAGGTCAAGGCCGGCCTCCAGGCCATCTACCTGTCCGGCTGGCAGGTCGCGGCGGACGCCAACCTGGCCGGCCACACCTACCCGGACCAGAGCCTCTACCCCGCCAACTCCGTTCCCCAGGTGGTCCGCAGGATCAACAACGCGCTGCTGCGCGCCGACCAGATCGCCACCGCCGAGGACGCGGGTGACCCCACGGACTGGCTGGCGCCGATCGTCGCCGACGCGGAGGCCGGTTTCGGCGGGCCGCTGAACGCCTTCGAGCTGACCAAGGCGATGATCGCGGCCGGCGCGGCCGGCATCCACTACGAGGACCAGCTCGCCTCGGAGAAGAAGTGCGGCCACCTCGGCGGCAAGGTGCTGGTGCCGACCTCGCAGCACGTCCGCACCCTGAACGCGGCCCGCCTCGCGGCCGACATCGCGGACACCCCCACCGTGATCGTCGCCCGCACCGACGCACTCGCCGCCAACCTGCTGACCAGCGACGTCGACGAGCGTGACGCCGAGTTCGCGACCGGCGAGCGCACGGCGGAGGGCTTCTACCGGGTCCGCAACGGCATGGCGCCCGTCATCGCGCGCGGCCTGGCCTACGCCCCGTACGCCGACCTGATCTGGGTGGAGACCGGCACTCCCGACCTCGCCCAGGCCCGCGAGTTCGCCGAGGCGATCCACGCGCGCCACCCCGACCAGATGCTCGCCTACAACTGCTCGCCCTCCTTCAACTGGAAGGCCGCCCTGGACGACGACCAGATCGCCAAGTTCCAGCGCGAGCTGGGCGCGATGGGCTACAAGTTCCAGTTCATCACCCTGGCCGGCTTCCACTCCCTCAACCACGGCATGTTCGACCTGGCCCGCGGCTACGCCGAGCACGGCATGACCGCCTACGTGGACCTCCAGGAGAAGGAGTTCGCCGCCCAGGCCCAGGGCTTCACCGCCGTGAAGCACCAGCGCGAGGTCGGCACCGGCTACTTCGACCTGGTGTCCACCGCCGTGAACCCAGCCTCCTCGACCACCGCCCTGGCCGGGTCCACGGAGGAGGAGCAGTTCCACTAGGCCGCCGGGCCGGGCGCCCTGCCTCCGGCCGCCCGCTTGACCGAGCGGAGGGCGGACGACCGTCCCCGTCCCCCTCCGCTCCCCGTCCCTCAGGAGAACCCGATGACCACCCTCGCCCCGCCCCATCAGGTTCGTGTCCTCGCCCCCGAAGGCCACCGGCACGACGAGATCCTCACCCCCGCCGCCCTGGACTTCGTCGGCCGGCTGGCCGCCGCGTTCGGGGACCGCCGCGTGGAACTGCTGAAAGAGCGCCGCAGGCAGGTGCTGCGGCTGGCCTCGGGCTCCCCGCTCGACTTCCCGATGGTGACCTCCGCCGTCCGCGCCGACCCGGTCTGGCGGGTGGCGCCGCCCGCCCCGGGCCTTGAGGACCGGCGCGTGGAGATCACCGGGCCGCCGGAGCGCCGGATGGCCGTCAACGCGCTCGACTCGGGTGCCCGGGTGTGGATGGCGGACTTCGAGGACGCCACCGCCCCGCTCTGGAGCAATGTCGTCGGCGGCCAGCTCAACCTGCTCGACGCCATCGAGCGGCGCATCGACTTCACCACCGCCGAGGGCAAGGAGTACCGGCTGGGGGACCAGCTCGCCACGATCATGGTCCGGCCGCGCGGCTGGCACCTGGACGAGGAGCACCTGGAGTACGCGGGCCGCCCGGTGCCCGCCGCGCTGGTCGACTTCGGGCTGTACTTCTTCCACTGCGCGCAGCGGCAGATCGACGCCGGTCGGGGCCCCTACTTCTACCTGCCGAAGCTGGAGAACCGCTACGAGGCCAGGCTCTGGAACGACGTCTTCCTGCTCGCCCAGGAACTGCTCGGCATCCCGCGCGGCACGATCCGCGCCACGGTCCTCATCGAGACGATCACCGCCGCGTTCGAGATGGAGGAGATCCTCTACGAACTGCGCGAGCACAGCGCCGGACTCAACGCCGGGCGCTGGGACTACCTCTTCAGCATCATCAAGACCTTCGGCCACCGCACCGACTTCCTGCTCCCGGACCGCGCCAAGGTCACCATGACCGCCCCGTTCATGCGGGCCTACACCGAACTGCTGGTGCGCACCTGCCACCGGCGCGGCGCCCACGCCGTCGGCGGCATGGCCGCGCAGGTGCCCGGCGGGGACCCGGCCGCGAACGAGGCCGCGCTGGCCACGGTCCGCCTGGACAAGGAGCGGGAGGCGGAGGACGGTTTCGACGGCTCCTGGGTCGCCCATCCGGCCCTGGTGCCGGTGTGCCGCGAGGTGTTCGACGGCGTCCTCGGCGACTGGCCGCACCAGCTCGACCGGACCCGGCAGGACGTGGACGTGACACCCGCCGACCTGCTGTCCGTGCGCCGGGTCAGCGGGCCGCCCAGCGCGGAGGGCGTGCGCACCAACATCGCCGTGGCGCTGCGCTACTTCGCCGCCTGGCTGCGCGGACAGGGCGCGGTCGCCCTCTACGGCCTCATGGAGGACGCGGCCACCGCCGAGATCGCCCGGGTGCAGGTCTGGCAGTGGCTGCGGCACCGGGTGATCGACCGGGAGACGGTCCTGCGGCTGCTGGACGACGAGGTCGCCGCGCTGGGCGCCGAGTACCCGTGGGCGCCGGTGGACGACATCCGCGCGCTCTTCGAACGGACCACGCTGGCGGGCGAGCTGCCGCTGTTCTTCACCCCGGACGCCTACGCGCGGCACCTGGTGCGGCGCACGGAGGCCATGGCATGAGCACGGGCATCCGGCGCGTCGGCGTGGTCGGCGGCGGGCAGATGGGCGCGGGCATCGCCGAGGTGTGCGCGCGGGCGGGTCTGGACACCGTCGTGTGCGAGGTCGACGCGGTCGCCGCCCGCGCCGCCCGGGACCGGGTGGCGGCATCGCTCGAACGCGCCGTGCGGCGCGGGAGGCTGGCGCAGGACGCCGCGGCGGACGCGCTCGCCCGCCTGGTGTTCACCGGCAGTCTCGACGACCTGGCCGACCGGCAGCTGGTCGTCGAGGCGGTCGTGGAGCACCCGGACGCCAAGACCGAGGTCTTCGCCGCCCTGGACAAGATCGTCGAGGATCCGGCAGCGGTGCTGGCGAGCAACACCTCCTCCCTCCCGGTCATGCGGCTGGGGATGGCGACCGGCCGGGCGGACCGGGTCGTGGGCCTGCACTTCTTCAACCCCGTGCCCGTGCTGCCCCTGGTGGAGGTCGTCACCTCGCTGCACACGTCGGCGCGGACGGTCGCCACTGTCCAGGACTTCGCGGCCGGCACGCTCGGCAAGACGGTGATCCGCTCCAGGGACCGCGCCGGCTTCGTCGTCAACGCGCTGCTCGTCCCGTACATCCTCGCCGCGGTCCGGATGGCGGAATCCGGCTTCGCCACCGCCGCCGACATCGACACCGGGATGGAGCTGGGCTGCGCCCACCCCATGGGACCGCTGCGGCTCGCGGACCTGATCGGCCTCGACACCGTCGCCTCCATCGCGGAGTCGCTCTACGACGAGTTCCGCGAACCGCTCTACGCCCCGCCGCCGCTGCTCCAGCGGATGGTGGAGGCGGGACTCCTCGGCCGGAAGACCGGTCGCGGGTTCCATGTCCACGACCAGGGCTGAGGGCCTGGTCCGACGCGGGCCGAGGGGCCCGTGCCGCCGGGGGTGAGGGTCCCCGCGCGGCGCCGCGGGGAAAGGGCGGGAAGCGCGTGTGCGGCGCTTCCCGCCCTGTGGTGTACCCGGTGCGATGTGTCCGGCGACGCGTCCGGATGACGGAACTCACCCTCCCTTCCCGCACGCCGACCCCGTAGGGTGGCCCCTGCAACTGGTTCGCCCCGTCCGCCAGGCGGGATGCGTCGCAAGAGGGAACCCGGTGGGAATCCGGGACTGCCCCGCAGCGGTGAGCGGGAACGACCGCCGTCAGTACGCACTGGGCCCGACGTACCGGGCCTGGGAAGCGACGGCCATTAGGTGTCCTCCTCGGAGGACGTGCCCGCGAGTCCGAAGACCTGCCAGCTGCCCGCGCGCGGACGATTCCGTGCGCGGACATCCCGGTGACCTCGTGGGCGGGTCGGCGTACACATCAGGCGGACGACCGCGCAGGCCGCGCGAGGTCGTGTCCGTCCGGTTCGTCACCCCTTCGCGCTCTCGTCCCGTCTCCGGGATCTCAGGGATTCATCTCGCGAAGGAGATCTCCGTGACCAGCAAGTCCGCAGCCGCGGCAGCACGGGCCACCGTGTACGGCTACCCCCGCCAGGGTCAGAACCGGGAACTGAAGAAGGCCGTCGAGGGCTACTGGAAGGGCCGCGTCACCGCCGACGCCCTCCGGTCCACCGCCGCCGAACTGCGCCGGACCCACTGGAAGCAGCTCGCCGAGGCCGGCGTCCACGAGGTGCCGACCGGTGACTTCTCGTACTACGACCACGTGCTCGACACCACCGTCATGGTCGGCGCGATCCCCGCACGCCACCGCCCGGCCGTCGCGGCCGACGCCCTGGACGGCTACTTCGCCATGGCCCGCGGCACCCAGGACGTGGCGCCGCTGGAGATGACCAAGTGGTTCGACACCAACTACCACTACCTGGTCCCGGAGCTCGGCCCCGACACGCAGTTCACCGCCGACTCCGCCAAGCAGGTCGCCGAGCTGAAGGAAGCCCTCGCCCTGGATCTGACGGCCCGGCCCGTCCTGGTCGGCCCGGTCACCTATCTGCTGCTCGCCAAACCCGCACCGGGCGTGGCCGCGGACTTCGACCCGCTCACCCTGCTCGACCGCCTGCTCCCGGTGTACGCCGAGGTCCTCGCCGACCTGCGCGCGGCCGGCGCCGAGTGGATCCAGCTGGACGAGCCCGCGCTGGTCCAGGACCGCACCCCGGCCGAGCTGAACGCCGCCGCCCGCGCCTACCGCGACCTCGGCGCGCTCACCGACCGGCCCAAGCTGCTCGTCGCCTCGTACTTCGACCGGCTCGGCGAGGCGCTGCCCGTGCTGGCCAAGGCGCCCGTCGAGGGACTCGCCCTGGACTTCACCGAGGCCGCCGCGGCCCATCTGGACGACCTCGCCGCCGTGGGCGGGCTGCCCGGCAAGCGGCTGGTCGCCGGTGTCGTCAACGGCCGCAACATCTGGGTCAACGACCTGGAGAAGTCCCTCGCCACGCTCGGCACGCTGCTGGGGCTCGCGGACCGGGTGGACGTCGCCGCCTCCTGCTCGCTGCTGCACGTGCCGTTCGACGCCGCCGCCGAACGCGACATCGCGCCGCAGATCCTGCGCTGGCTCGCCTTCGCCAAGCAGAAGACGCGCGAGATCGCGACGCTGGCCAAGGGCCTCGCCCAGGGCACCGACACCATCGCCGCCGAACTGGCCGCCAACCGCGCCGACCTCGCCTCCCGGGCCGGCTCCCCCATCACCCGCGACCCGGGTGTCCGGGCCCGTACCGCGGCCGTCACCGAGGCGGACGCCCGGCGCTGTCAGCCGTACGGCGAGCGGGCCGCGGCCCAGCGCGCCCACCTGGGCCTGCCGCTGCTGCCGACCACGACCATCGGCTCCTTCCCGCAGACCGGCGAACTGCGCACCGCCCGCGCCGACCTGCGCTCGGGCCGGATCGACACGGCCGGCTACGAGGAGCGCATCAAGGCCGAGATCCAGGAAGTCATCGGCTTCCAGGAGAAGACCGGCCTCGACGTCCTGGTGCACGGCGAGGCCGAACGCAATGACATGGTCCAGTACTTCGCCGAGCAGCTGACCGGGTACCTCGCCACCCAGCACGGCTGGGTCCAGTCGTACGGCACCCGCTACGTCCGTCCGCCGATCCTGGCCGGCGACATCTCCCGCCCCGAGCCGATGACGGTGCGCTGGACGACGTACGCCCAGTCGCTCACGGACCGCCCGGTCAAAGGCATGCTCACCGGGCCGGTCACCATGCTCGCCTGGTCCTTCGTCCGCGACGACCAGCCGCTCGCCGACACCGCCTTCCAGGTCGCCCTCGCCCTGCGCGACGAGGTGAACGACCTGGAGTCCGCCGGCACCTCGGTGATCCAGGTCGACGAGCCCGCGCTGCGCGAGACCCTGCCGCTGCGCGCCGCCGACCGGCCCGCGTACCTGGACTGGGCGACGCGGGCGTTCCGGCTGAGCACCAGCGGGGTGCGTCCGGACACCCAGATCCACACCCACATGTGCTACGCCGAGTTCGGCGACATCGTCCAGGCCATCGACGACCTCGACGCCGACGTCATCAGCCTGGAGGCGGCCCGCTCGCACATGCAGGTCGCCCGCGAACTGGCCGCGCACGGCTATCCGCGCGAGGCCGGTCCGGGTGTGTACGACATCCACTCCCCGCGCGTCCCGAGTGCCGGCGAGGCGGCCGAGCTGCTGCGGACCGGGCTGAGGGCCATCCCGGCGGAGCGGCTGTGGGTCAACCCTGACTGCGGTCTGAAGACCCGCGGCTGGCCGGAGACCCGGGCCGCGCTGGAGAACCTGGTCGACGCGGCCCGCACGGTCCGTGCGGAACTCCCCACGGCCTGATCCACGACCGGCCGCCCGGGGAGGGAGTGCTTCCCTCCCCGGCGGCCGGCTGGGGGTCATCCCGCCTTCGGCACCGCCCGCTGATCCGGTCCCGCGTAGGAAGCGAGGGGCCGGGATCAGCGCGTTGTGGGCGAGCTGTTCGGTGATGTGCGCGGTCCAGCCGGTGATGCGGCTCATCACGAAGACCGGCGTGAAGGCGGGGGTGTCGAATCCCATCAGGTGGTAGGCGAGCCCGGGTGGCTGGTGTGCAGGACGACGGAGCGGACCCGGTCGAGCGGGCCGGTCCGCTCGCGCAGGCGGCGGGCGAGGTCGATGATCGCCTGCGCCTGGTACTCGGCGGAGTGCTCCTTGGTGTACGTGTCGAGGATCGCGCGGCGCGGCTCGCCCGGCCCGGGGAGCCGGACGGTGTAGTCGGACCGCGGGCCGTCGAGCATCCAGGCGAGGAAGCCGTCCTCGCCCTCGTAGACCGGGGAGGGCGAGGTCTCGCCGCGCATCGCCCGGTCGACGGCCTCGATCGCCGCCTTGCCGGCGAAGGCGGGTACGTACGCCTTCCAGCTGGAGATCTCGCCCTTGCGGGACTGGCGGGTCGCGGTGGTGGTGTGCACGGCCTGCTGGACCGCCTGGTACACCGTCTCGGTGGGCAGCCGCAGCAGGGCGCCGAGGCCGCAGGCGGTGGCGGCGCTCAGGTGCGCGACGTGGTCGATGCGGTGTTCGTGCAGGCAGATGCCCTTGACCAGGGCGACATGGATCTCGTAGGCGGCGACGATGCCGCGCAGCAGGTCGGCGCCGGTGCGGCCGGTGTGCTGGGCGACGGCGAGCAGCGGCGGGATGTTGTCGCCCGGGTGGGAGTAGTCGGCGGCCAGGTACGTGTCGTGGAAGTCCAGTTCGCGTACGGCGGTGCCGTTGGCCCAGGCGGCCCATTCCGGGGAGACCCGGACGGGGGTGCCGAGGACGGAGGCGCCGGGTGCGGTGCTCCCGTGGGCGGTGGCCTGGGCGCGGGCGACGGCGACCGGGCGGCGTGTGAGGGAGGCGACGGCGACCGAGGCGTTGTCGATCACCCGGTTGACGGCCATGGCGACACTGTCGGCGTCCAGTTCCTCGGTGCCGGTGGCCACGGCCGCGAGCCGCCACGCGAGCTGGTCCTCGCGGGCGAGCCGGCCGGCGCTGGGGTGGACTCGGACGCGGTGCTCGATCACGGGACTCCTCGTGGGAGCCGGGGACGGTGCTGGTGTGATCGATGCTGCCCACGCGGCGCCCGCCGGTCCACCGCTCCAATCTGCGGAATCCGTACAGCGCTCAGCTGCGAATCCGCGAATGTTGCGAATCCTGCGGATGCTATGTTCGCAGGCAGTGCCGCCGCTCGGGACCGTGGCAAGCGGCCCTGCGAGAAGGAGGTGCGCATGTCCCCGCGCCCCGCGGACCGCAAGGTCTACGCCCACGCCAAGCTCCGCCGGCTGCGCCGCGAGCACGGCATGAACCAGGTCGCCATGGCCCGCGCCCTCGGCATCTCCACCAGCTACGCGAACCAGATCGAACAGAGCCGGCGCCCGCTGACCGCGCCCGTGCTGCTGCGGATCGCGGAGGTGTTCGGTGTCGACGCCGAGTTCTTCTCGGAGGCCGAGGAGGACCGGCTCGCCGCCGATCTGCGTGCCGCCCTCGCCGACGAGGCGTGCGGGGTGCCCGTGCCCGCCGCGGAGGAGGTCGCCGAGGCCGCCCGCGACCACCCCGAGGTGGCCCGCGCCCTGGTCGCCCTGCACCGCCGCTACCGCGACACCGCCGAGCAGGCCGCCGCCCTCGGCGCCCCCGGTACGGCAGGCGCGGGACTGCTGCCCCCTGCCGAGCCGCACGACGAGGTGCGGGACTTCTTCTACGCCCATCACAACCACTTCGAGCCCCTGGACAGCGAGGGGGAACGGGCGGCCGACGCACTCGGGCTGCGGCCGGGCCGCGGCGCCGACCCGCTCACCGCACGGCTCGCCGAGCGGCACGGCGTCCAGGTGGTCCAGGCCGCACCGGGCCGCACCGCCGACGCCCGCCGCTACGACCCGGACACCGGGCTGCTGTTCCTCTCCCCCTGGCTGAGCGACGGCCAGCGCGCCTTCCAGCTCGCCACCCAGCTGGCGCTGCTGGAGCACGGCCCGCTGCTGGACCTGCTCACCCGCGCAGGACCGGAGCTGACATCCCCTGAGTCGACGGCGCTGGCCGCATCGGCCTCGCCAACTACTTCGCCGGTGCCCTGCTGATGCCGTACGCGCTCTTCCACTCCACCGCCGAGGAGGTGCGCTACGACATCGAGCTGCTGTCCGCCCGCTTCGGCGTCGGCTTCGAGACGGTCTGCCACCGCCTGAGCACCCTGCAGCGCACCGGGCGGCGCGGAGTGCCCTTCTCCTTCCTGCGGGTGGACCGGGCGGGCAACATCTCCAAGCGGCAGTCGGCGACCGACTTCCACTTCTCCCGGCTCGGCGGCACCTGCCCGCTGTGGACGGTGTACGAGGCGTTCTCCGCGCCGGGCCGGATCCTCACCCAGGTGGCCGAGATGCCGGACGGCAAACGGTACTTCTGGATCGCGCGCACGCTCACCCGGGGCGGCTTCGGGCATCACGCCCCGCGCGCCGAGTTCGCCGTCGCGCTGGGCTGCGAGCTGCGCCACGCGCACCGGCTCGTCTACACCGAAGGGGTCGCCCTCGACGACCCGCGGGCCGCGACGCCCATCGGTCTCGGCTGCCGGATCTGCGAGCGCCGCGACTGCGCGCAGCGGGCCCGTCCGCCGGCCGGCGGACGGCTGGCCATCGACCCCGACCGGCGGACGTACGTGCCGTACCCGGTCGAGTCCCGTACCCCCTGACGACACCCGCAGGAGTTTCCGCGTGACCAGCCGAGTCCTCCTCGTCTCCCCCGCGATGAGCGCGTCGCTGCGCCGGGCCCGCTTCGACGACGGCGGCGGCCTCGACGAGGGCGGCGCCGCCGCGGCCCGGTCGATGGCCGGGGCGCTGCCCGCTGCGGCCCGGGTACTCGCCTCGCCGAGCGAGCGCTGCCGTCAGACGGCGGCGGCGCTGGGCCTGGACGGCGTGCCGGTGCCGGAGCTCGCGGGTCTCGACGTTGGCCGCTGGCGGGGCCGCACGCTGGAGGAGGTGGGCGCCGCCGAACCGGAGGCGGTGGGCCGCTGGCTGACGGATCCCGGCTGCGCGCCGCACGGCGGCGAGTCGGTGCGGGACCTGTGCGGACGGGTGGCGCGCTGGCTGGCCGACGTGCGGGAACCGGAGGGCCGTACGCTCGCGGTGGTCGAGCCGGAGGTCGTCCGGGCGGCTGTCGTCGGCGCGCTGGACCTGCCCGACGTGCTGTTCTGGCGTCTGGACGTGCCGCCTTTGACCGTGACCGAACTCAGCGGCCGGGCCGGGCGCTGGAATCTGCGGCTGGGGCGTCCGCCGGCCGCCGGGGAAGCCGGCTGACCGGCCGTCACCAGGGCCCGGCTCCCCGGCGATCCGGGCCGGCGGCGCCGCGTGGTGACCCCTTCGGGTGACGGTGGATCGATTCAGCAGCCGGGGTGCGCACGGGACGACATGATCTTGGAAAGGGTGATGCCGCACGTCGTCACTCCTCGTGAAGGGACACCCCGTCCATGCGTCTGCGCAATGCCGCGGTCACCGCCCTCGGCGCCCTCGCCCTGCTCCTGGCCGCCCCCGGCTCCGCCTCCGCCGCGTCAGGAGAGTTCCAGTACACCTACTCCGGTCTGGACGGCTCCCCGCGGATCGCGGTGCTGCAGGATCCGGACAGCGGTCTGTGCATCACCCTGCCCGAGGTGGCGGACCCCGGGGCCAGCACTCCGGCCCACTCCCCGCGCAACCGCACCGACGAGTACGCGATCGCGTTCACCGAGCCGGGCTGCACCGGTGCTTCGTTCACCATGCGCCCGTACACCGGGTACGGGAGCGAGCGGCTGAAGCTCCGGTCGGTGGTCTTCTTCCGCTGACGCGGGTGTGCCGGGCCCTCGCCCCCGCGCACCGCGTGCCGGGGGGCGTCGGCTCAGGACGCGGGGCCTCGGTGGCGGCGCAGCAGCGCCGCCACCGCGCAGCGCAGGCAGCCGGCGTCGGCGCCGCGCGTGCTCTCGACGTCCGGGCACCTCGCGGGCGCGGGCTGTGCCTGCCCCCGGCAGGTCTCGCCGGGGGTGCCGATCAGTGTCTCCAGGTCGTGCAGGAGCTGTTCGGTGCGCTTCGCCTGCTGCGCCAGCACCCGGACCCGGGCGCTCTGGCCGCCGATCTGCCGTCGGCTGGCGACCAGTTGCTCGTACTCCGCCACGGTGAGGGCGACCGCCTCGCGGCCACCGAGGGTGATGCGGCGCGGCTGGGGGGTTCTGGCCACTCGGTTCCTCCGCTCCTCGCCTGAGTGCTCCGCGAGCCGCCGGTCCGGTGCTTCTGTTCGGTGTCCGGGGAACGCGAGAGGGCCCTCGGATGGTTCCCAAGGGCCCTCTGCTGTCCGGATGGAATCAGTGCGCGGCCGGAACCGCCCGCTCGCTCGCGGCCCTCGCCGGGGCCGGGTTCAGCACCCGCTCGGCCAGCTCGCCGAAGGCGAGGCCGAAGCCGCCCCACAGCGCCGTCTGGATGGCCAGCGCGGACAGCCGGAACCGCCACAGCAGGGCGGCCGGGAAGTCCGCCGGGACCTCGTTGACGACCGGCAGGAACTCGTAGGCCAGGCCGATCACCACGGCGAAGGCGACGACCGCCGCGACGGTCGCCCACCAGGTACCGAGGCTGGGCGCCAGGCGCTTGCCCAGGATGGTGGCGCCGACCGCCAGCAGGACGCTGAGCACCATCATCAGGAAGTACAGGGTGGTCCGCTTGCCGATGGTGTCGGGCTCGCCGACCGACGGCGGGTTGGCCGGGTACTTCAGGAACGGCACGACGTACACGGCGAGCAGCGCGCAGCCCGACAGCAGGAGCGCGGTGGCACGCGGGCCGAAGCGGCCGACACGGCCCAGCGCGAAGCAGAAGGCGAGCGCCGCGATGCCGCCGAAGGCGACACCGTAGACCAGGACGCCGGTGGCGAGGCCCGCGGTGGACTGCAGGGAGCGGGAGACGACCTCCATCTCGTGCTCGTGGGAGTGGGCGTCCTCGAAGCTGATCGCCTTGTCCACGCTCGGCTCACCGAGGAGATAGGCCACGATCAGGGCGAGCACGCCGGCGGCGAGGCCGGCGAGCATGCCCCGCACAAGGAGGTTGCGTACGGTTGCGGAGTTCATGGCTGTGCGGAGTCCCCTCGCGTCAGTGGCAGGGGAAGCCGAGCAGGTGGCGGGCGTCGTGGACCCACTCGTGGACGTCCGTGCCGTTGAACACGGACGTGGCGCCCTGCTCGGCGCCGACGAAGTACAGCAGGACCAGCATGAGAATGCCGAAGAAGACCGCCCAGGGAGCTATCGCCTTCAGCGGCAGCTTGGCGGGAGTGGTGGCTGTCGGCTGGGCGACGGTCTGCGCCATGGCAGAACCTCCTCTGGGAGCTCGCGTCCCATCTCGGTGGTGCACAGGACGACGGCCGCGGGTCTGACTCACGAGCACCCACCGGGGTTCTCGCACACAGTGGCGCGACCGTGCCGGATTTCCACCGGCTTCCGCAGTACCGTCGTCGATATCGCACAGACCGTACCGCGTGTCAGGACCATGGCCAAGACCGTGTCCGCTCGATGGGATCTTTCTCTCGCACCGGCGGACACCGTCCTGTGCCGGGTGGGTCAGCGGTGGCGGAACTCCGGCGGGCGCTTGGCCGCGAAGGCGGCCATGCCCTCCTTCTGGTCGGCGGTCGCGAACACCGCGTGGAACAGCCGCCGTTCGAAGCGGACGCCTTCGGCGAGCGTGGTCTCGAAGGCCCGTCCGACCGCCTCCTTCGCCATCATCGCCACCGGCAGCGACATGCCCGCGACGGTCTCGGCCACGGCCATGGCCTCGCTGAGCAGTTCGTCGGCGGGCACGACCCGGGAGACGAGCCCGGCGCGCTCGGCCTCGGCCGCGTCCATGGTGCGCCCGGTCAGGCACAGCTCCATGGCCTTGGCCTTGCCGACCGCCCGGGTCAGCCGCTGGGAGCCGCCGATGCCGGGGATCACGCCGAGTTTGATCTCGGGCTGGCCGAAGACGGCCGTGTCGGCGGCGAGCAGGATGTCGCAGAGCATGGCGAGTTCGCAGCCGCCGCCGAGGGCGTACCCGGCGACGGCGGCCACGGTCGGGGTGCGCAGCCGGCCGAGCCGGTCCCAGGCGGCGAACCAGTCGGCGAGGTACATGTCCAGGTAGCCCTGCGGCTGCATCTCCTTGATGTCGGCGCCGGCCGCGAACGCCTTCGCCGACCCGGTGATCACGATGCAGCCGCAGTCCGGGTCCCGGTCCAGGGCCTCGGTGGCGGCCGCCATCTCGTGCATGACCTGGAGGTCGAGGGCGTTGAGGGCCTTGGGCCGGTTCAGGGTGAGCAGGGCGGTGCGGCCCCTGCGTTCGACGAGGATCGTCTCGTACTCGACGGGTACTTCCGTGGTCATGCGTGCTCTCCGCTCTGTTCCCTGATGGTGCGTACGATGCCGGAGAAGTCCTCCTCGGCGCCGACCCGTTCGGCATAGGCCGCGTACACCTCGGCGGCGCGCAGCCCGAGTTCGGCGTGCACCCCGCCCTCCCGTACCGCGTTGGCCGCGAGGCCCAGGTCCTTGGCCATGAGGGAGGCCGCGAACCCGGGACGGTAGTCCCGGTTGGCCGGGCTCGCCGGGACCGGGCCCGGGACGGGGCAGTTGACGCTGAGGGCCCAGCACTGCCCGGACGCCGTGGAGGCGACGTCGTACAGCGCCTGGTGGGACAGGCCCAGGCTCTCGCCGAGGACGAACGCCTCGCTGACGGCGATCATGGAGATGCCGAGGATCATGTTGTTGCAGATCTTGGCGGCCTGTCCGGCCCCGGCGTCACCGCAGTGGACGGCCTTCTTGCCCATGGCCTCCAGCAGTGGCCGTGCCTCGGCGAACTCCGCCCCTCCCCCGCCGGCCATGAAGGTGAGCGTGGCGGCCTCGGCGCCGACCACGCCGCCGGAGACGGGTGCGTCCAGGGCGCGCATCCCGGCGGCGGCGGCGCGTTCGTGGGCGGCGCGGGCGTCGGCGACGTCGATGGTGGAGCAGTCGACGAAGAGGGTGCCGAGCCGGGCCGCCGGGAGCAGGGTGTCGTAGAGGTCCAGGACGTGCCGTCCGGCGGGCAGCATGGTGATGACCAGGTCGGCGCCGGCCACCGCCTCGGCCGCTGTGGCGGCGGCCTCGACACCCGTCCGTGCGGCGCCGTCCACGGCGTCGGCCGCGAGGTCGTGGCCGCGCACCCGGTGCCCGGCCTTGACCAGGTTGGCGGCCATGGGGGCACCCATGTGCCCGAGTCCGATGAACGCGACGGTCCTGCTCACCAGGCCGCCTCCGGGGTGGTGTCGGATCCGGCGAGGCCGAGTTCGCGGTCGCCGAGCGGGGCGAAGAAGCGGCCGACGTCGGCGTCGGTGACCTCGGCGAGGGTGGCCGGGGACCAGTGCGGATCGCGGTCCTTGTCGATGACCTGGGCGCGGATGCCCTCCAGCAGGTCGGAGGTGCCGAGGGCGGCGCAGGAGACGCGGTACTCCTGGTCGAGGACCCGCTCCAGCGGGCCGAGGTGCCGGGCGCGGCGCAGGGCGGCGAGGGTGACCTTGAGAGCGGTGGGCGACTTGGCGAGCAGGGTCTCGGCGGCCTCCTTGGCGTCCGGGCCGCCCTGGGCGAGCAGTCGGCGCAGGATCTCCTCGACCGTGCCCCCTGCGTAGCAGGCGTCGATCCACTCCCGCCGGGCCGCGAGCCGCGCCGGCGGCGCCGGCCGGACGTGCCGGGCCAGAGCGTCGTGCACGGGCAGATCGGCGAGGTCGTCGACGAGGTGCCCGAGCGCCTCGGAGGGCACGTAGTGGTCGGCGAGGCCGCACAGCAGGGCGTCGCCCGCGCCGATCTGGGCGCCGGTCAGCGCGAGGTGGGTGCCCAGTTCGCCCGGGGCGAGGGCGAGCAGGTAAGTGCCGCCGACGTCGGGGACGAAGCCGATGCCGGTCTCCGGCATGGCGATCCGGGAGCGTTCGGTGACGATGCGGACGCTGCCGTGCGCGGAGACGCCGACACCGCCGCCCATGACGATGCCGTCCATGAGGGCGACGTACGGCTTGGGGTAGCGGGCGATGCGGGCGTTGAGGTGGTACTCGTCGCGCCAGAAGGCGGCGGAGGCGCTGCCGTCGCCGTCGCGGGCGTCGTCGTGGACGGCGCGGATGTCGCCGCCCGCGCACAGGCCGCGCTCCCCGGCCCCGGTGATGACCACCGTGCGCACGTCCGGGTCGTGCTCCCACGCGGTCAGCGCCTCGTCGACGCGGCGGACCATGTCGTGGTTCAGGGCGTTCAGCGCCCTGGGCCGGTTGAGGGTGATGACGGCGGCCCGTCCGCAGGTGTGGAAGAGGACGGGGTCCTCGGTGCCGCTCATCCGAATGCCTCCGTCAGGCCGCGGGCCACGATGACGCGCATGATCTCGTTGGTTCCTTCCAGGATCTGGTGCACCCGCAGGTCACGGACGATCTTCTCGATGCCGTACTCGCTCAGGTAGCCGTAGCCGCCGTGCAGCTGGAGTGCCCGGTCGGCCACCGAGTACCCGGTGTCGGTGGCGAACCTCTTCGCCATCGCGCACAGGTAGGGGGCCTGCGGGTCGGCCCGGTCGAGGGCCTGGGCGGCCTGCTGCACCAGGGCCCGGGCGGCGGCGAGTTCGGTCGCCATGTCGGCGAGGCGGAAGCGCAGCGCCTGGGAGTCGAGCAGGCGGGCGCCGAAGGCCTCCCGGTCGGCGAGGTGGGCCAGGCTGCGGTCGAGGGCGCTGCGGGCGCCGCCGAGCGAGCAGGCGGCGATGCCGAGGCGCCCGCCGTTCAGGCCCCGCATCGCGATGCGGAAGCCGTCGCCCTCCCGGCCGAGGAGCCGGTCGGCGGGCAGCCGTACACCGTCCAGGACGACCTGGCGGGTGGGCTGGGCGTTCCAGCCCATCTTGCGTTCGTTCGGACCGAAGGTGACGCCCGGGTCGTCCTTGTCGACCACGAACGCCGAGACGCCGCCGGCGCCGGAGCCGCCGGTACGGGCCATGACGACGTACAGCTGGGCGGTGCCCGCGCCGGAGATGAACTGTTTGACGCCGGTGAGCACGTAGTCGTCGCCGTCGCGGACGGCCCGGGTGGTCAGGGCCGCCGCGTCCGAGCCGGCGCCCGGCTCGGTCAGGCAGTAGCCGGCGAGGTCGTCCATCGCGCACAGCCGGGGCAGCCACCGCTCGCGCTGGGCGTCGTCGCCGAAGCGGTCGATCATCCAGGCGACCATGTTGTGGATGGAGAGGTAGGCGGCGATGCAGGGGCAGCCGGTGGCGAGGATCTCGAAGACGAGCACGCCGTCGGTCCGGCTGAGGCCGGAGCCGCCGGACTCCTCGCGGACGTAGACACCGCCGAGGCCGAGCCCGGCCGCCTTGCGCAGCACGTCCACGGGGAAGTGCTTGTCGCGGTCCCAGTCCAGGGCGTGCGGCGCGAGGTGGTCCTGGGCGAAGTCGAGGGTGGTCTCGACGAGGGCCTGCTGGTCCTCGGTGAGCAGGGTGGTGGTCATACGGCGGTCAGCCCATCGTGGGGATCGTGAAGCTGGCGCCCTCCCGCAGACCGGCCGGCCAGCGGGAGGTGACGGTCTTGGTGCGGGTGTAGAAGCGGATGGCGTCGGGACCGTGCTGGTTCAGGTCGCCGAAGCCGGAGCGCTTCCAGCCGCCGAAGGTGTGGTAGGCGACCGGCACCGGGATGGGTACGTTGACGCCGACCATGCCGGTGTTCACGCGCCGGGTGAAGTCGCGGGCGGTGTCTCCGTCACGGGTGAAGATCGCGACGCCGTTGCCGAAGGTGTGCTCGCTGGGCAGGCGCAGGGCCTCGGCGTAGTCGGCGGCGCGTACGACCGACAGGACGGGGCCGAAGATCTCCTCCTGGTAGATGCGCATCGCCGGGGTGACCCGGTCGAAGAGGGAGGCACCGGCGAAGAAGCCGTTCTCGTGCCCGGGCAGGACGAAGTCGCGTCCGTCGACGACGAGTTCGGCGCCCTCCTCGACGCCGAGGCCAACATAGGAGCGGACCCGGTCCAGCGCGTCCCGGCCGACCAGCGGGCCGAAGTCGGCCTCGGGGTCGTCGCTGCGGCCGATGCGCAGTCCCGCGATGCGTTCCTTCAGTCGGGCGACCAGCGCGTCGGCGGTCTCCTCGCCGACGGGGACGGCGACCGAGACGGCCATGCAGCGCTCGCCCGCCGAGCCGTACCCGGCGCCGATCAGGGCGTCCACCGCCTGGTCGAGGTCGGCGTCCGGCATCACGATCAGGTGGTTCTTGGCGCCGCCGAAGCACTGGGCGCGCTTGCCGTGGGCGGCGGCGGTGGCATAGACGTGCGCGGCGACGGGCGTGGAGCCGACGAAGCCGAGGGCGGCGACCCGCGGGTCCTGGAGGAGGGTGTCGACGGCTTCCCGGTCGCCGTTGACGACGTTGAGGACGCCGGGCGGCAGGCCCGCCTCCAGGAAGAGTTCGGCGAGCCTGAGGGGCACCGAGGGGTCGCGCTCGGAGGGTTTGAGGATGAATGCGTTGCCGCAGGCCAGCGCCGACGCGGCCTTCCAGAGGGGGATCATCGCGGGGAAGTTGAACGGCGTGATGCCGGCGACGACACCGAGGGGCGCGCGCAGCGAGTGGACGTCGATGCCGGTGCCGGCGTTGTCGGTGAACTCGCCCTTGAGCAGATGCGGGATGCCGGCCGCGAACTCCACGACCTCCAGGCCGCGCTGGATGTCGCCGTGGGCGTCGGCGATGGTCTTGCCGTGCTCGGCGGAGAGCAGCCGTGCCAGTGCGTCCTTCTCCTCTTCGACGAGGTGCAGGAAGCGCAGCAGGACACGGGCGCGGCGCTGCGGGTTCCACTCGCCCCACTCGCGCTGGGCCTCCGCCGCGACCTCGATCGCCGCCTCGGTCTCGGCCCGGTTCGCGAGCGGCACGCGGGCCTGGACCGCACCGGTGTTGGGGTCGTACACGTCGCCGTAGGACCCCGATGTGCCCGGGGTGTGCTTGCCGCCGACGAAGTGGGTCAACTCGCGGATGCCGGCGGGGTCGTTCGGACGGATCATGGGCTCCTGCTCTCGTCAGGTGAGGGTGATCCGGGATGGCACGCCGGTCCGGCACGCGCGGACGCGGTGGCGTGCGCGGGCGTGCGGGGGTGGCGTGAGAACGCGTACGGCGTGGACCGTCAGCCGACGGCTACGGGGGTCGCGTGCGGACGTCGACGTATGGGGCGAGGTCCGCCGGGGTCGTGGATGCGCACCGGTGCCATGCGTGTCAGCTCCATCCTCGTGGACAACACGGAACATCCCGCGGCCGGTATCCTGACTCCCGGATCAGCGCGCGCCGTCCGCCTTCCCGACATCCCACTCGTCGGTGGCGTGCTGCTCGACGGCGTACTCCCCGGTCACAGTGGCGGGACCGTGCCGGAATCACACCGGCTTCCCTGCACCGCGGGCCTTCACTCGCGACTATATAGTTGGACGTCCTAGTAAATCCACCCCGGCCGCTTCTTCCGGTCGTACGCGGGAGCGTCGCGGCCGGCCGCGCGCCGCGCGCCGGGCGGCCGGTCAGCCGGGGTCGGACTCGGCCGGCCGCGGTGCCGCGAAGCGCACGGGCGCCCGGAACCTGGCCCTGCGCGCCGCACGGCGGAACGTCGTCAGCACCGCAGGGCCCGCCAGCAGCACGCAGACGAAGTTGGTGACCGCGCGCCCGGTGTCCCAGCCCAGCGACGTCGCCAGGTCGAAGGCGATGTACCGGTGCCACTGCTCGGTGAAGGGCAGGCCGGGCAGGTAGGCGATGGAGCTGTTCGGGTCCAGCGAGAACGGCCAGAAGGAGAGGTTGAGCAGGAAGCCGAAGAGATAGCCGGAGACCGATCCGTAGCCGGCGAGCAGCAGCACCTCGCGCCGGCCCGTGGCACGGGGCAGGAACCCGGCGAGCATCCCGACGAACGCGCAGCCGAACATCTGGTACGGCATCCACGGCCCGACCCCGCCGGTGATGAGCGCGGAGGCGAACAGCGAGGTGCAGCCGAGGACGAAGCCGAAGCCGGGACCGTACACCCGCCCCGCGAGGACCAGGACGAAGAAGACGGTCTCGATGCCGGCCGTTCCCGCGCCCAGGGGTCGCAGGGCCGCGTTGACGGCGGACAGGACGCCCAGCATGGCGAGCGCCTTGGAGTCGATGCCGCCCTCGGCGATCTCCGACAGCACGACGCACAGGACGAGGACCAGCAGGACGCCGAAGATCAGCGGCGGCGCGTAGTTCGAGCCGAACGTGCCGGGCGCCACCACGAACGGCCAGAAGAAGGCGACCGCGCCGAGGAAGGCGGCCAGCGCGACGACGACACCGACGCGCGGGGTGAGCCGGATGGCCGCCGTCATGTCGCGTCCTCCGCAACCGCCCGCGCGACCTGGGCGACCGTCACGAACGGCAGGGGCGCCAGGATCTTCGCGGTCTGCGGGGCGAACACCGGTGAGGAGACGATGACTTCGGCGGCCGGTCCGTCGGCGACGATGTCCCCCTCGGCCATGACGACCACGCGGTCGGCGGCGCGGGCGGCGAACTCGACGTCATGGGTGGAGATGACGACCGCACGGCCCTCGGCCGCCAGGGCGTCCACGATGCCGGTCAGGGCCGTCTTGGCCCGGTAGTCCAGGCCACGGGTCGGTTCGTCCAGCAGGACGACCCGGGGTGCTGCGGAGAGCTGGACGGCGAGGACCAGCGCGAGTTTCTGCCCCTCCGACAGGTCCCGGGGATGGGTGGCGTCGCCGATGCCGGGCGCGAGCCGGTCCAGGACCGCACGGGCCGTCGGCCCGGTGCCCGCCTCCTGCCCCGACTCGGCGTCCGCCTGGTCGAGTTCCGCCTTGACGCTCTCCAGGTACAGCAGGTCGGAGGGGGTCTGCGGGACCAGGCCGACCAGCCGGCGGGCCTGCGCCGCCCGCACGGCGTGCGGATCGGTGCCGCCGTGCCCGTCGCGCACCTCGACGCGCCCGGCCCTTCGCGGTCCTGAGCCCTGCAGGGCCCACAGCAGGGACGACTTCCCCGAGCCGTTGCGGCCCATGAGCGCCGTGACCTCACCCGCACGCAGTTCGAGGTCCGCCTCCCGGACGGCGGGAACGCCCCGGTAGGCGACGGTGATGCCGCGTGCGCTCAGCAGGCGGGGCGGATCGTCGGCGGGCCGCGGGCGTACCGGGTCCGGGGTCCGGTCGGCGAGGCGGGCCCGCAGGGGTGCGGCGGCCCGGCGCGCGTCGCGGACCGACAGCGGCAGCGGGGACCAGCCCGCGGTCCGGCCCAGTTCCACGATGGGCGGCGCGATCGTCGACGTACGCAGGATCTCGGCGGGCTCGCCGATGCGGGCGCGGCCGTCACCGGGCAGATGGATCACGCGGTCCGCGTACTGGACGACCCGTTCCAGGCGGTGCTCGGCCATCAGGACGGTGACGCCGAGGTCGTGGACGAGCCGGGTGACGGCGGCGAGGACCTCCTCGGCCGCGGTCGGGTCGAGCGCGGAAGTGGGTTCGTCCAGGACCAGGACGCGGGGGTGGGCGGTGAGCACGGAGCCGATGGCGACCCGCTGCTGCTGGCCGCCGGAGAGTTCGTGCAGGGCGCGGTGGCGCAGGTCGGCGAGGCCGAGCAGGTCCAGGGTCTCCTCGACACGCTTGCGCATGGTGGCCGGCGGGATCGCCAGCTGCTCCATGGCGTAGGCCAGCTCCTCCTCGACGGTGTCGGTGACGAAGCCGTCGATCGGGTCCTGGCCCACCACGCCGACGACATCGGCCAGTTCGCGCGGCGGATGGTCGGCGGTGTCGCGGCCGTCGACGATGACGCGGCCGTACAGCGTGCCGCCCGTGAAGTGCGGAACCAGCCCGTTCACGGCGCCGAGCAGGGTCGACTTGCCGACACCCGTGTGTCCGACGACGAGGCAGAGTTCGCCCTCCTCCACCGTGAGGTCGATGTCGCGCAGGGCAGGCTCGGGCGTGTCGTCGTACTGGACGGTGACCTGGTCGAAGGTGATCACGGGGCGTCGGCTCTCCGGACGGGGCTTGGCGGCGGTGCGAGCAGACCCGCGGTGCCGGCGAGGAGGATGGCAAGGGTCGGCACCAGCGGCAGACCGGGCCAGGTCAGCGGGTAGAAGGTGGGGTTGAGCTGGGCGGGGTCGTAGCCGAGGTTGCCGAAGAGCAGCACGGCGGACAGCACCCCGCTGCCGGCCACGGCCCATTCGGCCAGCCGCCAGGGGTCGGGGCGGTAGGTGGTGCGGGTGACGCGTCGGCCGCCGAGGCGCAGGCCCGCGACGCACAGCGCGGCCCCGCAGGCCATCGCCGGCAGGCCCAGGAAGGCGGGCGCCGTGGCGTCGAGCAGCCCGTACGCGCCGGCGCACAGCCCGCACATGCCCAGCAGCATCAGCGCGCCGGTGACCCGACGGGAGCGGCGCGTCGCGGTGCCCGCCCGGCCGTAGCCGCGCGAGTCCATGGCGGCGGCCAGCCGCAGGGACCGTTCGAGGGCGTCCTCGAGGACCGGGACCACGATGCCGCGCAGCGCCTTCATCCCCTGGGTGCGCCCGGCCCGCAGCTTCTTCGCCCGGGCGACGCGCTGCACGCTCTGCACGAGCTGCGGGGCCACGCTGATCGCGACGGTGACGGCCACTCCCAGTTCGTACAGGGCGCCGGGCAGCACGCGCAGGGCGCGTTTGGGGTTGGCGAGGGTGTTGGCGGCGCCGATGCAGCACAGCATGCAGGCCAGCCGCAGTCCGTCCGTGGCCGAGGACAGCAGTGCCTCAAGCGACACCGGGCCGCCGATCTTGATGCCCGCGTACCAGTCGGGGGTGGGGATGTGCGGCAGGGAGAAGAGGAAGTGGTCGTGCGGGGTGATGCCGGTGGCGAACACGGCACGGAAGGCGACCCGGATCGCGACGACCGTGAGGGCCAGGTAGAGGTAGTACTTGAAGCCCCGCGCCCAGGGGGCCTCGGTACGGCGTGCGGTGACGACGTAGCCGAGGACGGCGAGCACGAGGAACAGCAGCAGCGGGTTGTCGGTGCGGCTGACGGCGGTGGCGAGGGCGAGGGCCCACACCCACCAGGCGACGGGGTGCAGGGTGCGCGGCAGGCGCCGGCCGCCGCGGTCGGGCACCGCGGCGGCCGGGGACGCCTCGACGGTCGTACGGGCCACCGCGGTCACTCGGCGCGACGGCGCCGGCGGGCGACGAACGCCGCCGCGCCGCCGATGAGTACGACCAGTCCGGCGCCCGTGGCCACGGGGACGATCGAACCGGAGTCGTGCTGGGCGTCGGCGGCCGGGGCGGCGTCGACCACCCGGGTGCCGGTGCTCGGCGAGGGTGCGGCCGGGGCGCCCGCGGTGGCACTGGGGGTGGGGGACGGTGCCGGGCTCGCGGTCTCGCTGGGCTTCGGCTCCTTCTTCGGCTTCTCCTTCGCCTTCTTGCCCGGTGCGGCCTCGGCCGGCCCGGCCGGCGCGGTGGTGTGCCGCTCGGGTGCCGGGCCGGTGTCCACGTCCGGCGGCAGCGGGGGTGCCTTGTCACCGGAGGCCGGCTTGCCCGCGCCGCCCTGCGGCTTGGTGTTGTGGGCGCGCAGCTGGTCCGGTGTGATCCTGGGCCGTCCCTGGGTCCCCTCGATGTTCGTGCCGCCGAAGATCCACAGGTCGACGCTGCCCGGCTTGGGCTTGTACAGCATCGCGCCGAGCTGGCTGTAGCTCCAGTCCGTGGCCCCCGGGTCGGCGTGCCAGTACGACCAGTAGGCGGTGGCGGGCGGCGTGAGCACGCAGTCGTCCTGGGCGGGCGTGGGGTACTGCTTGCCGCCCTTGTAGCCGCTGTAGCCGATGCGGCAGATGAACGCCGGGCCGTCGTGCCCGGTGCCGGTGGTGCGCCAGCCGCCCTGGTTGAGCAGTTCGTACCCGGTGGTCGGGGTCGTGCCGCAGGAGCGCAGGACGGGGCCGCCCCAGTGGCTGAAGTCGACGGCGAGCACCGCGCCGGAGGTGGTGGTGCAGCGCCCCATCGGCTGGGGGTCGGCGGCGGCCGGCGTACCGGTCGCGGCGACCGCGGCGACCGTCAGGCCGAGCGCGGCCGGCACGCGCAGCAGGCGCGCTGCCGCCGCCCCGCGGGAGGCCGCGGGGGTCCGGCGGGAGCGCGCGGAGATCCGGCGGGAGAGGGCGGGGATCATCGTCCGCTCCCCTTGTTCGTACGGCGGCGGGCGACGGCGACCGTGCGCCAGCCGGCGAGGACCAGCAGCGCGGCGAGCGCGGCGAGGGTGCCCACCTGGGCACCGGTGGAGGCGAGCACGCCGCCGCCTCCGCCGCCGTTCGCGGTGGTCCCGCCGTCGCCCGCGCCGCCGCTGTCGCCGGTGGTGATGATGTCGGGGGCACTGGAGCTGGGGCTGGGGCTGGGCGCGGGCTGCGGAGAAGTGCCGGTGAGACTGCGCTCCAGCGTGGCGAAGGAGATGCCGGTGGCGCCGCCGACGGCCTGGGTGGAGGCGCGCAGGTCGGAGCCGTCCTGTCCCTCCTTGGCCACCCGGAACCCGCCGTCGGTGTTCTGCTGGGAGGCGAGGAACTCGCGGGCATCGGCGATCTGGGCGGCGTACTTGCCCGCGTCGAGGGAGAGGCCCTGCACGGCGAGCGCGGCCGAGTTGACGGAGTCACCGGCCGCTCCCGGGAACCCTCCGTCGGGCAGCTGCTCGGACGCGATCCAGGCGAGCGCCTTGTCCACGGCCTTGTCCGCGTCGGGGCCGCCCGCGAGGTCGAGGGCCATGGCGGCGATGGCGGTGGAGTCGACGTCGGAGTCGTCCGTGGGCGGGATCAGGCTCGGCCAGGCGCCGTTGGAGTGCTGGAGCCCCTTCAGGTAGGCGACCGGCCGCTCCGCCGAGGTCTTCTCGCCCGCCCGCAGCTGAGCCATCACGGCCAGCGCCTGGGAGAACACGGACGGGGCGTAGGTGTAGGCGCCCTTGCCGGCGCAGGAACGGTCCGGTGCGGTGCTGGGCTTGGCGCAGACGGCCTTGTCCAGCGCGGCGATGAGGTCGTGTCCGGCGAAGTCGCGCGGGTCGCGGCCGACGGCCTCGGCGAGCAGTGCCGTCTTGCCGATGGAGCCGCCGCCCGCGTAGGCGGTGCCGATACCGGTCCAGTCGTTGACGGTGCGGCCGGCGCCGTCCCGGCCGGCGTGGTCGAGGAAGTCGACGACGCTTCGCAGCCTGGCGTCGTTCAGCCCGGTGGCGGCGAGGGCGTAGGCGCCGTCGATGGTGAGGCCGAAGTCGGCGCGGCCGGAGCCGAATCCGTCGTCGTAGTACGTGCCGCCCTTGAGGTTGGCCGCCTTAGTGAGGTAGGCGACACCCTTCTTCAGGTCGGGGCCGGTGCCCGGCGGATCGGTCGGGTCCGTCGGGTCCGTCGGGTCCGTGGGGTCGGTCGGGTCCGTGGGGTCGGTCGGCGGTGTGGTGGAGCGGTCGTCCTTCGCGGTCAGGGCGGCCAGGCTGGTGCCGGCGCCGGCCAGGACGACCCGCGGGACCGGCGAGAGGGCCGGCTCGGTGTCACCGCCCTCGTAGCCGAAGCCGCCGCCCGCCAGCTGCTGCCCGGAGAGCCATCCGACGGCGGCCTCCGCTCGGTCCTTGTCGCCGAGCGCGCGCAGCAGCTGGGCGGCGTACGCGGTCGCCTCGACGCTGCCGCTGGTGGCGCTGGGGTCGGCGGGGAACCAGCCGTCCTTGTGCTGTTCCTTCGTCAGGAAGGCCCGCGCCGCGGCGACGGCGTCGTCATGCCCGCCAGCCTTGTGCAGCACGAGGGCGACCAGCGCGGTCGGGACGGTCTCGCCGGCGCACTCCTCGCCGGGCGGGGTGAGGACGCTGGAGACGCCGCCGTCCTCGCAGCGGAGCTTGACCAGCCGGTCGACGGTGGCGGCCGGCGGGATCGCTCCCGCGCGCAGCAGGGCGAGCACGGCCAGCGCCTGCTGCTCGGTGACGGCGGCGTTCTTGAAGTCGCCCTCCGCGGTGCAGCCCGGGTTCTTGTCGGGGTCGGAGTCCGCGGGGCAGACGTTGTCGGTCAGGTCGGCGAGGAGGTCCCGGCCGCCGAACTTGCGCGGGTCGGTCCTGGTGATCTCGGCGAGCAGCGCGAGCCGGGCGCTGGCCCCGGTGTCGGGTCCCTGGTCCTTGCCGGCCGCGTAGACGTAGTCGTCGGCGTTGCGGGAGAGGAAGTCGGTGACCTTGTACAGGGCGGTGCCCTGCCCGCGGACGGCCGCCAGCGCGTAGGCCGCGTCGGCGGTCAGCGCGTAGTCGGTGGTGGTGGAGCCGTCCTGGACGATCCGCTCACCGTCCGTGAGCCGGCCGGAGAGCCAGCTCGCGGCGGCGGTCAGGGAGACCCTGCCGATCCGCACGTCGTCGGGCGTGAACCGGGGCTCGCCGCCGGCGCCGCCCAGGTCGGTGCCGCCGTACACCCAGGCGTCCACGTCGCCGGGCTTCAGCGTGCGCATCTTCGCCCCGTACGGGCTGTAGGTCCAGTCGTCGTCGCCGGGCGAGGCGATCCAGTAGGACCAGTACGCGGTGGCCTGGGGGGTGGCGTCACAGCGCTCCTTGTCCCGGGTCGGGAACTGCTTGCCCGACTTGAACGAGGGGAGGCCGATGCGGCAGATGAACCCGTCGCCGTCGTGCACGGTGCCGGCGGTGGTGAAGCCGGCGTCGTGCAGGAGATCGAAGCCCGTGGTCGGGGTGGTGTCGCAGCCCCGCTCGACCTTGCCGGCGAACGGTCCGAAGTCGACGGCGACGACGGCGCCCTCGGCGGCCGTGCACCCGCCGACCGGTCCGGCGGCGGTCGCCGGCGTCGTGAGGAACGCCACACCGGCCGCCAGCGCCATGAGCCAGGCCGCCACCAGCGCCGTCGGACGCCGCGGCACTCTGCCCGCCCCCGCGCTTCTTCGTCTCTCGGTCCCCACCACGGCCCCCTCGTGCCGGCCGGCGCGTGCGCGGACGTGGCAGAGGGCCTCCGGGGAACGGGGAATCCCTGTGTCCGGAAGCTGGTCGCACCACGCCGCAGTCCACGACGGCGTCTGTTGCTCGTGATCACGCCCCAGGCATTCCGGCTCGCCCGGCGGAAGGCCGGGCCCACGGTTGCGGGTCAGCGCCGGACTTCGACCGGCTTCCCCTGGAACTCGTTGCTTATCAGCGGGATTTGAGCACGGTTCACAGGAGGCGTCAAGACGGGCCCGGCGTGCCGTGACGGACGGCCTCCGGGAGCGCTGGCGGCCCGGCCGCACGTCAGGTACCGTCCCGGACTGCCGAGTGGGGGAACCCGGTGGGAGTCCGGGGCTGACGCGCAGCGGTGTGGGACGGCAGGGGGCCGGACCGAGCCCGAATGCCCAGACGGCGCAGCACTCTGGAAGCCGGTCCACGCGTTCCGGGCGGCGGCCACGCCTCGCCGTGCCCCGGAGCCGGCGGACATGGGCCAGGCCGACGCCCCTCATCCCAGGAGCAGGCCATGTCCCGCCATCTGTCCCGTCGTTCCGTCCTCGTCGCCTCCGCCGCCCTCGGCGCCTTCGCGCTGACCACGCTGCCCGCCGCGGCCACCTCCACCCCGGCGCAGATCGCCACGTCGAAGACGAACGGTGTCGCCTACCTCAAGTCGCTCCAGGCCGCCGACGGTTCGTACGCCGGTTCCGGGCTGTCCAACGAGTGGGCGTTCAGCGCCCTCGCCTCGGCCGGGACCGCCGCGGTGGACGTGACGCCCGGCGGTGACACGAGCAAGAACGCGAGAACCGTCTACCGCGATCTGCTGTCCACGAGCAGCTGGCCCTCCGCCAGCCCGGTGGTCACCGACTACGAGCGGGCCACGCTCAACGCCTACGCCGCGGGCATCGACCCGTCCCGTGTCTCCGCCTCCCGCAACCTGATCGCCAACATCTACAGCTACTGGCAGACCGCCGAGCCGGGCTACTTCGGCCCGTCGGCCAACTTCAACGGCACCGTCTTCGCGGCGCTCGCCCTGAACGGCGCCAAGACCCAGTCCGGCCAGATCCGCGTCCCGCAGGCGCTGCGCAACTCGATGATCACCCGCATCCGCGCCAACCAGCACAACGACGGCGGCTGGAACTACGGCAAGGCCGAGGGCAATCCGGGCCAGCTCGGCGCGGCCAGCGACATCGACATGACGGGCGCCGCGATGGCCGCGCTCTGCGTGTCCGGCGTGCCGAACACCGACACCGACGTCGTGCAGGCCAAGGACTTCCTCAAGGGCAAGCTGGTGTCCGGCACGGGTGCCTTCGACGCCATGTTCGGTGTCAACACCGACTCCAACGGCTGGGCCGTCTCCGGACTGAACGCCTGCGGCATCGACCCGCAGACCGGTGACTTCCTCACCGCGGACAGCAAGACGCCGGTGGACTTCCTCATCGCGCAGCAGTTCAACCCGGGCGGCGGCTTCAAGTACCTGCCCACCGACACCTCGCCGTCGGCGTACGCGTCGATCGACGGGCTGCGGGCCGTGGCGGGCGGCGGCTTCACCGCCGCGCCGCCGGTCCCGACGACGCCCGGGGCCCCGCAGTGGGTGGCCCAGTCCTCCCTCGCCTCGGGTACGGCGACGAAGCTGGCGCTCACCGTGGACGACGGCTCCGGCACGCCGAAGGTGTGTGCCGTCACCCTCACCCCGACCGGTACGACGACCACGCTCGGTGCCGTGCTCGACGCGGCCAAGACCGCCGCGGCCCCGTCGGGCTGTGTCACCTCGCTGACGCCGTCGTCCGGTGCCGGTGTCATCACGGCCGTGAACGGCAAGGCGAACAGCGGCTCCAACACCTGGAAGGTCAGTGTCGACGGTTCCTCCTTCGCCTCCGCGACGCGGGGCAAGGTCGTGAGCGTCGGTGACACGATCGCCCTGCGCTGGGGCGTCTGAGGACACCGCCGGCCTGGGCCCCGCCCCGCCGCGGGTCCTAGGTTCTGTCGTCAAATGTCACGCCCACATCAGGAGTGAGGCGAGGGTGACGGCTGCTTCGTAAGACTCAGTGGTCTTGTCGTACCTGGTAG
>NZ_JBIBUO010000026.1:22353-83684 GCF_043079545.1 Streptomyces sp. NPDC015171 | reverse complement strand
GTCGATCCGGTTCAACAGGCGGTGGATTCGGTCCGGACCCGCATGACCTGCCTCCTCCGCCAGCGTCCAGCCGTTCTTCCGCTCCAGCGGAGCGACCAGCCCGCGCATATACGCCAGCGCCGATGCGCGCGGCTCCGACCTTGCAAAACGGTGAACGAACCGCTCGTGCAGAGCCCTCAGTTCACCCGCCCACGACCGAACATCAGACGGTTCCCCACCCATGAGCAGACCAACGAACCAGCTGCCCAACCGTCACAGCAAAGACCGTTGCAGTATTAGTGCACCGGAGAGGGCTCGCGCGGGAAACGTGGATGCGGCCCGGCTGATCGCCGAGGGCGCTCGCCGGTGCGGGGCCCAGCTGGTGCACATCTCCAGCGACTACGTCTTCGACGGGACGGCGCCGCCCTACCGGCCCGACAGCCTCCCGAATCCGCTGAACGCCTATGGCCGGTGGAAGCTGCTGGCCGAGCACGCCGTGCGCGGGGACTGCCCGGACGCGGCGATCCTGCGGCTGCCCGTGCTGTACGGGCCCGTGCGGTTCGCGGCCGAGACGAACCTGACCGAGATCGCCCGCCAGGTCGCTGCCGGCGCCCCGGTCGAGCTGGACGACGTGTGTGTCCGCTACCCCACGCACGTGGACGAGGCTGCCGAGGTGTGCCGCCGGCTCGCCGGTGCCCTCCTGCAAGGGCAGTGCCTGGGCTCGGTTGCCCACTGGAGTGCGGAGCAGGGCATGACCAAGTACCGGATGGCGCTGCTGATCGCGCGCAGGTTCCACCTGCCCGCCGATCACGTTCGCGCCGGGGACGCGGACGCGGCGTCCGGGGACCGGCCGGTCGACTGCCGCCTCGACTGCCAGGACCTGCCCGCGGCCTTGGGCCCGGCCAGCCGCCTGTTCGACATCGAGTTTCCGCCCGTAGTCGAGCCCTGGATGATCCCTGCCGGGCCCGCTTGAGGGACGAAGGAAGGACCCATCGTGACCACGCTTGTGTACGAGGACTTCGCCCACGCCTACGTGACCGAGGTGGGCGAAGCCGTCCGCCGCATGCTCCCTGGCGGCACCGAGGCCGTCGGCCTGCTGGCCAAGGCCACTGCCGGCGGCGGCGAGATCCGTGCCTTCGGCAACGGCGGCTCCTCGGCGATCGTCCGCTCGGCCCTCCTGCAGCTCCACGCGCAGGCTGGAGTGCCGGTGAACGACGCGATGATGAGCCCGGCGACCTTGGCTTACACCGCGCAGCGAGACGAGTACCGGACGGCCTTCGCGCGGTCGCTCGCCAGGGGCATCGGCCGGGTGGACCTGGTCATCGTCGCCAGCGTCAGCGGCCGGTCGGCGAACATCCTTGAGGCCGTCCGGCTCTGCGCCGAACACCGCGTGCCGGTGCTGGCGCTGGTGGGCGGCGACGGCGCCCAGATGGAGCCGGCCAGCGGCATGGTCTGGGCGACCGGAACCACGGACCAGCAGATCAGCGAGGACGCCATGCTGACCGTGCTGACCCTGGCCGCCGCCACCGCGCTCGGCCCTGGCACGGAGCCGCTGCCGGCCCGAGCGGAGCGGCACCTTGACGCCCTGGCCGCGGTGGACACCGAACTGCTGGGGGCCTTCCTGCGGGAGGCGACCGAGGCCGCCCGGGACGCGATCCGCAACCGGCGCCGGATTTACGTGCTGTGCCCGGACGGCGGGCCGCTCGCTCTCGTCGGCGAGCACTTCGCGCACAACCTGCGCTGGGACGCGCCGCTCGGCGTCGACGGGGTACAGCCCCCGCTCGTCGTCTGCGATCCGTCGCTGGCCGACATGAGCGCGATCCTCAACGACCACCCCGACCCCGCCCACGGCGTCCGCCACCAGCTCAGCAGCGCCAGCCCCGAAGACGTGGTCTTCCTCCTGGCCTACGACTCGGCCGGCAGGACGACCCGCGAGGCCGTCACCGCTGCCACCGCGGCAGGCACCCGGCCGTTCCTCCTGCACCGGGACGGCTCCAGCCGCTCCGGGGCCGGGGCGCGTGGCTTCCGGCTGCCGCGCGTCGACGACTTCGTCCTCGCGGCCCTGGTGCAGTCCATCGCCCATCTGCTGTGCCGGACCACCCGCGCCGCCCTCGACGCAGACCAGGCCGGCGCGCTGTCGGCCGACGACCTCATGGCGCAGGACTTGGCGCCGCTCCGCGAGCTCTCCGACACCCCGTCCCTCTGAACGAAAGGCACCGACCATGCCCGTACGCGAGATCCACACCGACATCGTCCGCCCCGACCGCAGCGAGATCGCCGACCTGTCGCGGATCCCCGTCGCCTCGATCGTGGACGCCCTCGGCAAGACCGGCGCCCTCTCCCACTGCCTGCGCCTTCAGACCCCCGGCCTGGTCCTGTGCGGCAGCGCCGTCACGGCGCAGGGCCCGGACGTAACCGTGCGCCGCGCGGCGATCGACCTGGCGCAGCCCGGCGACGTGGTCGTGGTCGCGGCCGGCGGCGGCAAGGAACGCTCCTGCTTCGGCGGGGTGACCGCCGCGCACATGCAGACCCGGGGCATCGCCGGGGTCCTGGTCGACGGCATGGTCCGCGACCTGGCTGAACTGCGCCGCATCGCCTTCCCCACCGTTGCCCGCGGCGCCACCCCGCTCAACTTCGACTACCCCGCCGGACAGGAGGACGGTGCGGTCAACGTCCCCGTGGACATCGACGGCGTCTGCATCACCCCGGGGGACGTCGTGGTCGGCGACGAGGACGGCACGGTCATCATCCCCCGCGACCAGGTCGCGGCCGTCATCACCAAGGCGCAGGCGTCCATGGCCGCCGAGGAAGAGAAGTGGTGGGCCCGCCGGGGCCAGAGCCTCGGTGCCGTGCAGCAGCTCGCCAACTCCGGCTACACGATCATCTGAGGAGGCCCCCCGATGACCGACCACACCCAGCTCGCCGAGACCTTCCGGCGATTCGCCGACCAGCAGGCCACGGGCCCGTCCCCGCTGTACGCCACCCTGTCACGTGCCATCGCCCGCACCCCCGAGCTGCTCGACCTCGCGGCCCTCACCCGGCCGGGACAGCCCGCCCCGAACATGCTGCTCGGGGCCGTGCACCACATCCTCCGCCGCGGCGTGAAGCACGCGCTCGCCCCCTATTTCACCGGCCGCGAGGACCTGACCGACGACCGAGCCGCCGACCTGCTGACGGACTTCTGCCGCCGCCACGCCGAAGCCATCCGGCAGATCATCTCGACCCGGGCCGTCCAGACCAACGAGGTCAACCGCTGCACCGTCCTGCTGCCCGCCTTCGCCGCGCTCCAGCAGCAGCTCGACGACGGCCGGCCGATCAGGATCGTGGACGTGGGCGCCAGCGCCGGGCTGGCCCTGCTCTGGGACCGCTACACCTACGACTACGACGGGCACCGGCTCACCCTGCCCGGCAGCGACCCGGACACGGTCCTGCACTGCGAGATCAAGGGCGGGACGCCGCCCCTGACTCTCGATCCAGAGCGGTTCGCATCTCCGGTCGGGATCGAACCGCATCCGGTCGACGTCACCGACCCCGTGGCCACCGAGTGGCTGGTCAGCCTCACCTGGCCCGAACAGACCGGCCGGATGCGCACCCTGAACTCCGCCCTGGCGCTGGCCGCCCGCACACCTCCGAAGATCCTGGCCGGCACCGCCCAGGACCACCTCACCGACCTCGTCGCCGATACCCCCGACGACCAGCACCTGGTCCTCGTCTTCTCGTGGTCGATCTACCAGATCTTCGGCTCACCGGGCGGCCGGGAACGCCTCGTCGACACCCTCACCGAGCTGAGCCGGCGCCGCCCGCTGCACGAGATCTCCATCGGCCACTTCGGCAACGCCACCCCCCGCATGATCATGGCCAGCCACGACGGTGGCGAGAGCCGCTCGGACATCGTGGCCCACTGCGACGTCTACGGCACCTGGCTCGACTGGCTGGCCACGCCGGGTGCCTGACAGGAGGGACGTCATGTCGCGCACGCTCACCAGGGCGGTCGTGGCCGCCGGCGGGGCCGGGACCAAGATGGCCCCGATCACCCGCGTCCTTCCCAAGGAGATGCTGCCCGTCGGGCGGATGCCGATCCTCGAGCACCTCGTCCACGAGCTGCGCGCGGCCGGGACCACCGAGGTGCTGTTCGTGATCTCGGCACGCAAGCCGCAGATCCCGGCCTACTTCGGCAGCGGGGCCGCGTACGGCATGGACTTCTCCTACCGGGTCCAAGAGGACAGCGCCGGCCCCGGCGCCCCCGTCCTCGCCGCCGAGACATGGACCCAAGGTCAACCGTTCGTCCTCGCATTCGGGGACAACCTGATCCGCGGCGCCGCCGATAGTCAGACACCGCTCCAGCGGCTCGTCTCCGGCACGGCGGACTGCTCCGTCCTGACCCGCATCTTCCCCGCGGACAGCATCCCTGCGCACGAGACTCTCCTGGGCGCGGCCGACGCGCCCGGGCCCGGGCCAGCTGCGGTCGCCTTCGGCAGGGACCTCCTGGACCACGCCGGTGCCCAGTGGGTGTACGCCTGCGCAGCGCGCTGGGTGCTCGGGCCGTTCGTCTTCAAGGCCCTGCGCGCGTGCCCGCCCCGACCGGGCGGCGAGCTCTACCTCATCGACGCCATCCGGCGCTGGATCGCCGCCGGAAACCACCTCACGGCGCTGCCGCTCCGGCCGGACGACCTCCGGTTCAACTGCGACAACTGGGAGACCTACCACGATGCCGTCGCCGCCCTCCGCCCATGAACCCCCACACAGCCAGGCGCACGTCCACGACGCCGACCCCCTGCCCGCGGGCACCCGGTTGGTCCTCTTGGACAGCCCGTTCCAACAGCCCGGCACGCAGGTCACCGTGATCTGGCCCGAGCAGCGGGTGCGCAGGGTTGTGCTCGCCCTGCCCGTCGAGAACGGCGACGGGCGCAAGTACGGCCACAGCCTCGCCGAAATCGGACGGCTCCCGGCTCACCTGCGCGAGGGGACCGTCTTCGCCGCACCGACGTTCAGCGAGTCGCCCTGGCTGGTCAACCACGCCACCCGGGCCGACTGCCAGCAGGAGGACCACCTCGTCCGCGTGGTCGTACCAACGGTCCTGGCCTTGCTCGGCACGCAGGCCCAGCCTCCGGTGCACCTGCTGGGATTCAGCAAGGGAGGCTTCGCCGCCCTCAACCTGCTGACCCGTCACCCCGACCTCTTCGCCGTCGCCAGCGTCTGGGACGCCTCATTGCTCAGCGACCGGCCGCCCCACCCACAGCTCGTGGACGTCGCCGGCAGCCCCGCACCGCTCGACGAGTACGACGTACGGCAGAACCTGCGCCGCCACGCCCAAGCCCTCCAAGGGGCTCGCCGCATCGCGCTCGGGGGCATCGGCACCCTGGAAGCCGACTGGACTGCCGGCCGCCAGCTCCTCGAAGCGCTCGGCATCCCCCACGACGCCTACCCGGACGCACGGGCGGACCACCGGTGGGACACCGCGTGGCTCGCTCCCGCCCTGGAACACCTGCTCGCTCTCGAAGCCGGCTTCCTCCCGGGCTCGAGGGCCCGGGAGGAGTGAAGGCGGGAGGGAGGGATCAGTCCTTCAGCAGGTCGTCGCGCACCGGGATCCAGTCCAGGGCGGAGCGGATGCCGTCCTCCAGGGACAGCTTCGGCGTCCACCCCAGCAGCTCGGCCGCCCTGTCGCTCTTGGTGTAGCCGCCGGCGACGTCACCGGGCCGCGGGTCAGCGTCGATGGTGGCCAGGGGGGTGCTGACGACGTTGTTGAACGCGGCGCACAGCTCCCGGACGGTGGTGCCTGATCCGGTGCCCAGGTTGATCGCGATCGAGCGCTTCGACCCCGTGAGGATGGAGTCGAAGCGCTCGATCGCCGCGATGTGGGCCGCGGCGAGATCCCAGACGTGCACGTAGTCCCGGATACCGCTGCCGTCGCGCGTCGGGTAGTTCGTCCCGGTGATCGGGAACGGACGGCCTTCCTGGTGCGCCTGGATCAGCACACCCAGGGCGTGGCTGGGCCGCTTGAGCTGGAGTCCGGTACGCAGCTTGGGGTCGGCCCCGACCGGGTTGAAGTACCGCAGCGACAGCACGCGCGGCCCGGCCACGGCGATGTCGGCGAACATCTCCTCGCACACGGCCTTGGTCCGTGCATACGGGCTCTGCGGCGCCAACGGTGAGTCCTCGTTGACGGGCGAACCGTCCTCGGCCTGGTAGATGGAGGCTGAGCTGCTGAAAATGATGCGGTCGCAACCGTTGCGGTGCAGGTGCTTGACGAAGGCCAGGCTCTTGGCCACGTTCGCCTCGTAGTAGCCGATCGGGTCCGCGACGGACTCCGGCACCACGATCAGCGCCGCGCAGTGCACCACGGCGGAGATGTCCGGGTGCTCCGAGAAGATCCGGTCGACCAGCGCGCCGTCCGCGATGTCGCCTTCGTAGAAGGTACGGCCCTCGGTGAACTCGCGGCGGCCCCGAACGAGATTGTCGAGGATCACAGGGGTGATGCCCTGGTCCAGGCAGGCCGAGGCCACAGTGCTGCCGATGTAACCGGCGCCACCGGCGATAAGAACCTTCACCACGATTTTTTCTCTCCCGGCCTCGTTCCAGCCCAAGTAGGCGACCGGCAGCAAGGCTAGCGGAGAAGCCAGGCGGAGGGTGCTCGGTTGCCCCTCCGCTCGGCGCCCTGACGACCTGAGGTTCGGACTCCCCCGAGCAGTCACCGGTCGTCCTCGTGGTTAGGTGGGGTGGACCAGGGGGACGCGGCTTACCTGGTCGGTGACGATCTCCTCTACGCCAAGCCACACCGCGGTGTCACCAGCCTCGCGCCGAACAACGTACGGCCTTGAGCGCCGGGTAGCGCCGTGACCCTTGAACGCGCGTTGTCTCTAGTCGAGTTGGGTACGGTCCGACCGGCGGTCTGGGTCGTTCGGCGGCGGAGGCGAATCATGAAGAGCGTGCACGTGGGGCTCGCGGCGTTCGAGACCAGAGCAAGCGAGGCTGCCCGGACCCTGCTGAACAACCAGGGATACGACGGCGGGTGGGGCCTCACCCTGACCTCGGTCTCGTCGATCGTCAACACCAGCGAGGTCCTGCCGATACTGCGGGCCGCCGGCATCGCCGGACAGCCGGTTCGCCAAGGGCTCGACTTCCTCACCGGCGCCATCCCGGAGCACTCGCGGCCTCGGCCCAAAGGCGGTCGTGGCGAGCACACCCGGTTCATCGCCTTCGGCCTGGCCGGACTGCTGTCCCACCCGCGCTTCTTCCACCACAACGGCGTCGCAGAGACCGCGGCCTGGTGCGTCGGCTGGCTGGAGGACCACCAGGTCGACGACGGGTGGCCCGAAGTCCTCGGACTCGACGACACCTCGCTGCACCAGACCGCCCTGGTGGTGCACCGGCTTGCCGAGCTCAGAGACGCCCTCCACGACTTCGGCCCCAGACTCCTCTTACCCGGCGGGGTGGAGACCACCAGCCTGTTGGAGCGCGTCGAACCGCTGATCGACCACGGAGTGCACGGCCTGCTCTACCACCGGCGCCCCAGCGGGGCATGGGGGTGGCGTACCTACATCGACACCGACCCGAGCCCGAGCAAGACCGCGCTGTGCCTGCTCGCGCTGTCGGCCGTCTGTGCGGGAACTGGGCCCGGCGGCGAGCCCGCCTACCGGGACGTCCCGCGGGAGGTGGGCGGGGTGCACGGCCCGGTGCAGCACAAGCGGCTGTCCGACGTGGTCGACGAGGCCGGCCAGTGGCTGCTGCGCAACCACCACCGGTGGGAGGAGTTCGTCGAGGACGACAAGGACGTGCAGGGCACGGCCTGGGAGCACATGGCGTACGCGCTGTGCACCCAGGCCGCCATCCGGGCGGGCGCGAGCCCGCGCGATCCCCGCCTCGCCAAGGCGTGGAAGTTGATGAACGACCTGTGGGACCCGGAGGCCGGGCTGTGGAACGAGCCGGGTGCCTCGGGCAAGCGCGCCACCATCCGGGCCGCGTACTACACGGTGTCGGCCTACGAGGAAGCGATGCAGCGTCTGGCCCGGATGAACCTTGCCGACACCACCTCCGAGGACGCGAGCGAGGTGTCGGCCGAGATGGTCATCGTCCATGTCGCCCTCGGTCCGGGCCGGACCGTCCTCCTCGGGGCACGCGACAGCGAAGGAAGCGTGGCGTGTGAGCTGTCGGAGCGCCTGTTCGACGTGGTGAAGGTCGTGCACGACGCCCCCGAGGCGGGAATGTCGACCGAGCGGATCGCGGCGAAGCTCTACGTCGCGCCGTCCTCGGTGCCCAAGTACGTTCAGCGCCTCAACCAGGCCGTCTCCGCGGCCTTCGGTGGAGCTCCGGCTCGGCTGCTGCTGGCCAGCACGGTGGACGGGGCCGGCGGGTATCGCCTCGCGGGACGGTAGGCCGCCGCCTATGACGTGGCGCGCTCCCCGGCCAGCGGGTAGTTCAGAAGGGCGAACCGCGCCAGGGAACGGACCTGGTCGAAGGTCTTGAGGGTGTCGAGGTCCTCCAGGCCGAACCAGGCGGCCCCGTGCACCTCTTCGAGCTGCGCCTCCACGGCCTGTTCCCGGGTGCCCGGCTGCCGCTGGACGTAGAAGAACTGGACCAGCGCTGGCGTCGGAAAGCCTTCGCGCTCGATGTCCACGTAGAACGGCACGGGTTCAGGAGTGGCGTTGTGGTCGGCCGGGTGGATGGATGGCTGGCTGGAGATCGCCTCCACCAGCAGCCCCGTCTCCTCCTTGAACTCGCGCACCGCCGTGCCCGCGAAGGACTCCCCGGGCTCGATATGACCGCCTGGCGGAACCCATTTATCGAAGCGGTTGTGGTGTACGAGCAGCACTTTGCCACGCTCGACGAGGTAGCCGGAGCAGCAGTACACCAGACCGATATCGCGGGCGGTCTGGCCGTCGTGGATCAGAATCGAGCGAGGCACCCCGTCACGATAGCTCACAGGGAAGCACTCGAACTCCCGTGCAGGTGAAGCCACTTCAGCGCGGTGTCATTGCCGCGCCGATGACATGTCATCGGCAATGACAGCGCGATGTCATCGCGTACACGTCATCACGGGTCGGATCCTGGTCGTATCCCGCTCCGCGGCACCACTGCGGGCCGGCGTTGCCCTCTGTCCGTTGAGGAGAGGACCCTGATGCGCTCTCGCTCCTTCCTGTGGCGTGCCCGGTACCAGCAGCGGTTCGCGGCCCCGCAGACCGTGGTGGTGCAGCCCACGACCTGGTGCAATCTGGACTGTCGGTACTGCTATCTGCCGTTTCGCAAGCTCAAGCACCAGATGCCCTTGGAGGTGGCCGAGGCCCTGGCGCAGGCGGTGGCCCAGTTCGACGACAGCGGCCATCCGATCGGCATCGTCTGGCACGGCGGGGAGCCGCTCGCCGTGAGCCAGCAGAAGTTCGCCGCCCTGCTCGCGCCGTTCGAGGCCCTGCGGCGGGCGGGCCGAGTCCACCACTATGTGCAGACCAACGCGACGCTGATCACCGAGACGTGGTGCGACCTGCTGGCCGCGTACGGCGTCCGCGTCGGGGTGAGCATCGACGGGCCGGCCGCCTTGAATGCCGAGCGCGTCGACCTGCGGGGCAAGCCCGCCTTCGACCGGATCCTGTGCGGCATCTCGCAGCTGCGCGAGCACGGCATCCCGTTCTCCGTCATCTCGGTGGTCGGCACCATAGGCATCGCGATGCCGGAGGAGCTGCTGGAGTTCTTGGCCTCTCTGGGCGGCCATTCGGTGGGCTTCAACATCGAGGAGATCGAAGGGGTCAACACCGACCGGCAGCCGCCCACCGCAGTCCAGGCCGAGGAGTTCTGGCGCCGCATCCTCTCCTGGGCCCGCGAGCATCCTGGTGCCCCTGCGGTCCGGGAAGTCGAACGGCTCGCCGAGTACCTGAAGCTGATCCGTTCCGGCCAGAGAGCTGAGTGGGACCGGCGCCGCCTCGACCCGATCCCCACCGTCTCCTGGAAGGGCGACGTGGTCCTGCTCTCCCCGGAACTCGCGGACACGGCGGCGCCCGAGTACGGCGACTTCGTGGCCGGCAACATCCTCGACCGTCCCCTGCCCGAGATCCTCCGTGATGCTCACCGGCTGCGCTACGTGCGCGACTTTCTTACCGGCCTGGACCGCTGCCAGGCCGAATGCGAGTTCTTCGACTTCTGCCGCGGCGCCCAGGCCGCCAACCGCTACTTCGAGAACGGCGACCTCACGACCACCGAGACCAACTATTGCCGGGTCTCCCGGCAGGCCCTGGTCACGGCCCTGTCCACGCTCGCAACCAAGGAGGCTGTTGCATGAAGATCCTGGACCGACTCGCCGCATCCGACACCCCCGTCGTGATGGAGTTGATAGCCACGCACGACGCCCCGCCCCCGGTGATCGTTGAAGGAGCGTGGGACAACCGGCCTACGTGGGACAACTGGGCGAAGAACCCGGCTCCCTTCGACAACCGCCCGACCTGGGACAACTGGAACAAGAAGAAGTGAGTCGTCCCGCTGCTGGCACGCCCCTGGGCGTGCCAGCAGCGGGACGACCGAGCCACTGCGCTGAAAGGCTGTTGATGGACACCCGCACGATCCGCCGTACGAGCGTCACGCTCCCTGCCCTGAACGAGCCGGGCCTCTACCTCTCCAACGTCACCTCGCTGGAGGGCGGCCGTGGCCGGGTGGCGGAGTTCCAATACGCCGACGCCGACCTGCGGGACCTCGACCTGGCCGACACCCACCTGATGGGCGGACGGATCACTGGCGTCAAGGCCCAGCGCACCCGCCTGGAGAAGCTCCGCGTCGACTCCGTCGAGTTCACCGGATGCGACCTGTCCTCCCTGCAGTGGACCGACAGCAAGATCTCCCGAGCCGTCTTCCGCGACTGCAAACTCATGGGCGCCGCACTCGAAGACGTGACACTCGACAACGTCCTGTTCGAGAACTGCAAACTCGACTACAGCACCCTCACCCGCGTCCGGGCCACCGGACCCGTGATCTTCGCCAAGTGCTCTCTGCGCGAGACCACCTTCGCCGCCGCTGACCTCGGCACCGCCCTGATCGACGACTGCGATCTACGGCTGACCGAGTTCGACGGCGGGAAGTACCGCGGCCTGGACCTCCGGGGCAACGACCTCTCCCAGCTTCGCGGCCTGACCTCGCTCAAGCAGGTCGTCATTGACCACGCCCAGACACTCCAGCTGGCCGAGGCCCTCGCCGCCGAGCTGGACGTCACCTTCGGTGAAGACCTCGACAACAAGTAGCCCCCGCACCTGCCCTCGGGAGGCACGGCCATGGGCCCGCGACTCGCATTCGACACGTACGACGACATACGCGGCCGGTGCGACACCGCACCGGTCCGGCAGACCGACAGCGAGCACGGCTACGACCGCGGCGCCATCGTCCCCAGCGACGACTGGGTACCCCTCACCGCCGACGGGGCCGAGCGGTACCAGGCCGACGACTCGGCGCCGGACAGCATCCGCATCGAGCTCGTACGCCGACCGCTGCCGCCGCTCGACCCGGACGACCTGTCCGACCGGCTCGAAATCGCCGCCCGCCTCGACCCCCTCAATGGCCGCTGGCCCACCACCCTCCTGGGATGCGCGTCCAGCCCCGGTAACTGGACTACCACCACAAAGGACTCCACCACCGGCCGACGCATCGGCCTGCACGTCGACAACTTCGACCGGCTGCCGTACCCCAGACGCCACCAGGGCCGCCGGCGACTCTGCCTCAACCTCGGCCCCGGCCCGCGCTACCTGCTCATCGGAGACCATGACATTCAACAGATCTGCCGTACACTCCACGCCAACCCGGACCGGCAGCACCCCCATACCGAGGACGTCCGTAGGTACGTTGCTGCAGGGCACCAGCTGCGCTGTCTGCGCATCCGCCTCGATCCGGGCGACGGCTACATCGCTCCGACCGAGTTTCTTGCTCACGACGGTTCGACTGCCGGAATCGACCAGCCCTCGGTTGCTGCCTTCTGGCTCGGCCGGTCGCCAAAGGCGTCATGACCGATTAGCCACCAAACCGATTGTCTCTGGCCGTAGATCTGCCAGGCCCGGGTGTTGGTGTCCTCGGCGGGCACGGTTGCCTCCTGGTAGGGGTGGTGAAGGTCAGGTGTGCGTGATCAGGAAAGTGGGGCCCTCTCCGCGCCTTGCTCGTTCGATGGCGTCGAGGCGGGCGAAGGCGCGCGGTGCCATCAGCTCCTGCCAGGTCGCGAGGTCGTGGACGGCCCACATGTCGTGCTCGGCGGGGTCGAGGCGAATCCGGCCGATCTGCTCGGCGGTCAGCCGGCCTCCGTCGAAGATGAGCCCCACCTTGTTCAACGGCAGGCGCGAACCGGCGTGCAGGAAGTGCGTGAGGAGCAGCTTCGGCGTGTCCATGCCGAGTTCGAGGCCCGTCTCCTCGACCGCCCCGCGCCGAGCGGTCTGCAGCGGGTCCTCGCCCGGGGCGCCCAAGTTGCCGCCGGGAAACTGCCAGAGTCTTGAGCCGTAGACCGAGCGGAGCTGGACCGGTCGGTCGTGCTCGTCGCGGATGTACAGGCAGCCGTACACCGTGTGGTGGGGCACCGTCTGCGCGTACTGCGTGGGCGTCATCGGCATGGGGCGGCCGGGCCGGGCAGGGCGGTGGTCGAAGGCGAGGGCAAGAACACCGAGCGCTTCCTTGGCCGGCGGGTAGATGCTGCGGAGGTTGGCGAGCAGCTCTCCGGGCGGCCCGTCCGGGTCGATGCGCGCGGTGTCCTCCGAGTTGAGCAGGTCGTCGAAGGAGGGGCACGGGGTGATCCGCTGCACGATGACGTCGAGTTCCCGCCCGGTGTCCCGGTCGTGGAAGACGACCGTGTCGCCGACGCCGACGGCACGCTTGTTCGGGGTGGCCACCCTCACTTCGATCGTCTTGCGGCCTGCTTCCACTTGGCGGTAGTACCGCCCGAGCAGGTGCATGTGGTGCTCGCGTGGTTCGTCTCCGGCCGCCGGATTCGGGGCGGCTGGGATCGCCTGCTGGGTGTCGTCAGGCATACGTGCCTCCGTTCGGCGTATCCGTCCGTTGCCGGTCTGGAGAGCGCAACCACCCGAGGGGCGGTTGCCGCTCTCCTGTGCTTCCGGATCGGCGCGGGCGGTGAGGAAGTGGACGAAGATGCCGGCGTGCTGACGAAGATGCCGGCGTGCTAAGGCAGCTCGATCGGTCCGTAGCGCGCGTGCGGCTCCTGCCGCATCAGCGCGTCGTAGCGGTCCGCTGCCGAGAAGTGCCAGAACTCGGTTCCGTAGTTCGTAAAACCGGCGGCCTCCATGGCGTTGAGCAGGAGCGTGCGGTGGTGGCGCGCGCGGTCGCTGAGGTTCGGTGCGTGTGTGAAGCAGGCACCGTCGCTCTCCTCGGGGGAGGCGTTGACGCGGGTGCCGAGGTCGAGTTCGTGGCCGTCCTGGTCGACGAGGGTGACGTCCACGGCCGCGCCTGCGGAGTGGGGCGCGATCTCCGGCGGCGACACGTACCGGCTGGCGGCCTGGTGCAAATGCTCCGCTGTCCAGTCGGGGTGAGCGGCGGCCAGCTCGTCCCGGTATTCGGTGAAGTAGCGCTGCTGGAGGGCCAGCGGCCGGTAGCCCTCGATGAACAGCAGGTCGGTGCCGCCGGGCAGGAGCGAGCGGGCATGCTCCAGCCGGGCCAGGACGCCCTCGCGGACGTGGGCGAACGCCCCTTGCGGATCCTGCTTACGGGGATCGACACGGAAGTTGTGGTCACGCACGTCGATGAGCGGCTCCCCGCACTCGCGGACCGGGATCGCGGCGACCCGCGGATCGGACATCAACACCAGAGGGTTCATCGAGTCTCCCTGTGACGGCTTGCACTGAGGCGGCGGGATGGTGGAAACAGAGGCCAGGCCGGTTTCGCGCCGGATGCGCGCGACGGTATTCTGTAGCGTGCTGTCGGCCGGGATCACGGTCTCCAGACCGCGAGGCAATAGATCCAGCTCGCGGTACCAGGAGGCGAGGTGGCTGTCGGTGACTTGCTCCAGGTACGCGGCATCAGCCTTCGACGTGTGCCGGGCAAACGTGTTTTCCAACGGCACGTCCAGGTAGTAGCAGCTGGAGACGCCGCGGTGGTCCCGTACCAGAGACGTGATCATGTGGCCGTAGCGGTCGGCGTACAGAATCCCTTCGAGGACCACGTGAAAGCCGGCGTTCAGTGCTTCGCGTGCGATCCTGCCCAGCAGGGCGATGTTGGCGCCGCGCGCGGTGTCGTGTTCCCTGAGCACGTTCCGGCGGATCACGTCCTGGCCCACGATCGCGATACCGCGGCCGTAGTGATCTCGCAGGCCCTGGGCCACGCTTGACTTGCCGGACGCCGAGTTGCCGCGGATCACCACGAGGCGGGTGTCCTTACGGCCGGCCCCAGTTGCCGTGGACGCACGGCGGTCTGCGCCGCTCGGGGTGCCGGTCACGCGGGCCAGCCCGTCTCGCTGTACAGCTCCCCGTTCTGGATCTTTCCGATGGCCACTCGGGTGTAGGGGACGACGTTGTCGGGGAGCGCGGCGGGATCCCAGAATCTCCACTGGGTGCACTTGTCCGGCTCGCGCAGCTCTGGCTCGCCGCTCCAGACGCGGGCGCGGAAGAATGGGCCCATGCGGGGCCGGTCCCCGGCCTTGTCGATGTGGTGGACCACGTGGACGAGTTCGACGTCCCTTCGCTCGATGTGCAGGCCGGCTTCCTCCCGCGCCTCCCTGATCAGGCAGCTGATGGCGTTCTCCTGCTCGCAGTGGCCGGCCAGGACGTGCCAGGTGGACGGCGCGAACGCGGAGTCGGGGTGGCGCAGCCCGAGCAGCACCGTCCCATCGGGGCGCTCCAGATAGAGGTGGACGCCGATGACGTTGAGGACCGTGCCGTGCGGGCAAGCTCGGTGCTCCTCCTTCGGGGCGAGCCTGCTCTGCGGCGCGGTGGGGGCCGGGAGGCTGGCGGCGTGGCGCCGTACGAGGTCGCTGGTGGTGTCCGCGATGCGTAGGCGGTGGAGGTCGCCAGGGGCGAACCAGGCCAGCATCACCCCTTCCGTCAGCGTGAGTTCGCGCGGGTCGCCGTTCCAGCGGCCGGCGTAGATGGCGATGGGCACCGTCCTGCCGGCGTCGTCGGAGGCGTACTCGGTGCCGAACGGAGTCAGGTCGGCGAGGTCGAGGTCGGCTTCCTCGGCCAGTTCGCGGCGCACGGTGTGTTCCAGGGTGGCGTCCTGGGGCTCTCGGCCGCCGCCCAGCAGGGACCACATGCCCGGCTCCCAGATCTCGCCGGGGAAGTAGTCGCGCAGGTGGAGCAGGTACTCACCGTGGTCGTTGTAGATCAGTGCGGAGGCGTTGGCCGTCTCCGGTTCGCCCTGGAGCGGGAGCTTGAGGAGCTTCTCGCGCAGGGATGTTGAGGCCACCTTGTCCACGGGCCGCCACTCGATGCCGCCGACCTCCTCTTCCTGCAGCGTCACCTCCACCTTGCTCGCGGTGTGCAGGCGGAAGAGGAACCGGAGGTCGAAGTGCTGGTGGCCGGGTTCGCCTTTGCCCGGGCGGGCGTCAATGTCGTGGATGTCGATGTCGAAGGGCACCGTCTCGTATCCAGGCCACGGCGTGACGGCCTGGGGTGGGATCCCGGTCTCCTCGTGCAGTTCCCGCAGCGCCGTCCCTGCCAGGGACTCATCAGAGGGCTCGGCGTGTCCGCCGGGGCAAGCAGGTGGGTTCGGGGAATTCTGGCCGCTCAGTCGCGGGAACCTGCGCGTTGGTGGGCGACAAGGCGCTCTGCACGGACGAGTTCCGGCCTCGGGACTGATGGGCTCGCGTGTTGAGGTGTCGCGTATTCCTTGTCGCTGAGAACTCGGTCTCACGTTGAGTGACGCGAGCCCGAGCTGCGGGCCGACCGCGTTTTGAGGACAGTAAGCCTCTCCGACGGCCGCAACGGCGAGATCGCCGTCCGTCTCCGTGCCCCTCGGCGGCACGGTCTTCGTCAAGGGGATGCGACAGAATCACAAACAAGCGTGGACGCGGCAGCGGGAGGCCAACGGGGCTCTCTACGTACGCGACGTCGCCCCGGCTCTGCTGCGGCACGTCCAGGAGGCCGAGTGGGATCTGCTCGCCTTCGAGGACGTCGACGGCCGCCAGGCGGTCTACGCCCCCGGCTCCGACGACCTTCCGCTGGTCGTGGATGTCATGACGCGGCTCGGGGACCACCAGAAGCCGCACATCGCGACCGAGCTGCTCGCCACCATCGAAGACTCCGAACACCGGCGGCTTCTCCGCCACTTCGCCACCCGGCACCAGATGTGGCGGCTGCCGACGAAGGCGGCGAAGGGACTGCTGGGGCGCTCCCGGACCAACCACACCAAGCAGGAAGTCACCCAGGCCAGCGCCTTCCTCACATGGCTCGCCAGCCGAGGACGTGCCATCAGGCAGTGCCAGCAGGCCGACATCAGGAACCAGTCAGCCTCACGGGCGCTGATCGAGCGCGCGTTGTCCTCGTCGGGATCAGACCGGACCAATGGGACTTCGCTGGGCCACCACATCCATCCCCATGGCTCAGCGACGCGCAAAGTCCTGTTGCGGCGAGGAGGACCGGCGGCAATCGCGGCAGCGATCTCTGCTGACGGCAGACCGAGATCCATCGGCGGAAGACTGGTTTCAGACCGGGCGTCGCGATCACTTCTACCGTTCGTTCAGCCGCCCGCCGTCCAGCCAGGCCCGCGGGTTGGCGAGAAAGGGGGTTTCGCCGTGCTCCTCGCTTTCCTGGGCCAGGATCGGCAGAACTCGCTTGGGCGTCTCGGCGGTGCCGGCGGCGATGAAGGCGGCGAGCTCGTGGTCCAGGCCTCGACGCAAGGGACGGTCAGTGGCGGCGTAGGCGAGGCGCTTGGCGGCTGAGACTGCTCCCCGGGGTCGTGTGGCGAGCCGGGCTGCGGCGGCCTGGGTGCGGGCGAGGAGTTCGTCGGACGGCACGAGGCGTTGGACCAGGCCGTAGTCGAGTGCCTGGGCGGCGTCGATGGTCGAGCCCTCGAGGATCATCTCGAGGGCCCGCCCGGGGCCGATGTGGCGGGTCAGTCGCTGGGTGCCGCCTCCGCCGGGCAGCATTCCGAAGAGGATCTCGCTCTGTCCGAAGACCACGGCGGGGTCGTCGGCGGCGTACCGGACGTCGCAGGCGAGGGCGATCTCGGTGCCGCCGGCCAGGGCCGGCCCGCCGATCGAGGCGAGGTAGACCACTCCCGAGCGGTTCATCCGCAGCGTCGACTTCTTCCAGCGGTGGGCCCAGAGAATGCCCGCGCCGAGGGTGCCCAGGCGCTCACCGACGGACTCCCCTCCGGGCAGGCCCAGGGCACGGTCGGAGGCTTTCCAGACGGGCAGCATCGTGCCGGGCCGGAGGCGGGGCAGTGGCAGGTTGACCATCGAGCCGAGCTCCTCGGCATCGACGTGGATCATGAACCTTGCGGGCAGGTCGCTGGTCAGCACGACCGCGCCGATGGTCGGGTCGCGGTCGACGGCGCGGGTGAGCTGGTCGAGGTCCTTTAGGAACGCAGTGGTGATCAGGTTGAGTGGCGGGTTGGCGTAGAACGCCGTGAGGACGCGCCCGTCCTGCTCCAGCCGAAGTGTGGTGAGGTCGAGTTCCAGGGCGCTACTCATAGGACTATCCCTACCGCTGCTTCGTGGCGAAGGTGGCGTTGCCACGCTGTGGTCGGGAGGCGCATGTCGGGCAGGGCGGACATCAGGCGAGTCCCGATGCTGAGAGCGGATTCCAGCCCTCGGTGGTGATGACGCCTTGGAGCTGGCGGCGTCGCATGCTGATGTTGCCGCCCTCGAAGACGGGGTAGGCCAGCGCGTTGAGCAGGTGGTGGATGATCGGGAAGTCCTTGTTGTAGGACTGCACGCCGACCACCTGGACGAGCTTGTTGATCACCTCGACGGCGGTCTCGGAGCCGAAGACCTTGGCGTGCAGCGCAAGCTCCAGTCCTGCGGGATCACCGGAGGCGACGGCGTCGAGGGCCTTCCAGGACAGCAGGCGGGTGGCCTCGATCTTGCCCTTGGCGTCGGTGAGGAAGTCGGCGACGGGGCGGTGCTTGATGATCGGCACACCACCGCCGCGGGTCTGCTCCTTGGCGAAGGTGAAGGCCACGTCGAAGGCGGCGCGCATGGTGGCGGTGGCCATCACGCCGACGGCTGCCGAGGAGGCGGTGAAGGCGATGTAGGTCAGGTCGGTCCCCATGCCCTCGGTGCCGATCAGGTTGCCCTTGGGCACGCGGACGTCTTCCAGGCGCACGGTCTGGGTGAGGTGACCGCGCAAGCCGGGCATGTCGAGGGTGTTGAGCACCTGGAGGTTGTCGGGCGTGAAGTGCTCCTTCTCGACCCCGATCAGGGAGACCCCGCCGGGGGTGCGGCACGCGACGACCATGAGCTCGGGGCCGGTGCCGTCCCAGCCGCCGAGGTTGGCCGACCACTGCTTCTCGCCGGTGATCACCCACTCCTCGCCGTCAAGGACGGCGGTGGTGGCGATCCCCTCGGCCGGGGCGGGCGCGGCGAAGTTGGCGGTGCCGGTCGGTTCGGAGAGCGCCATCACGGCCTGGGGTGATCCCTCGTCGGCCAGGAAGGGCGCGAGGAACCTGTTGATCTGGTCCATGTCGCCGCCGAAGTAGACCGGCGTCAGCGCGAGCAGGACCCCGCCGAGGGCCGCGACGAAGTCGGGCATGACGGTTGCCAGCTCCTCGGTCACGATCGCGGCGTCGACGCCGTTGCCCATGGTCCCGCCGAAGATCTCGGGGATCATGCCCTTGACCAGGCCGGCCGCCAGCGCCGCCTCGTGGGCGGGCTTGACCAGCAGCGCGGCCTCGTAGGGGTCGGTGGTGGAGCGGACCTGATCGACCAGCGGGGCGAGATGCTCCTGGGCGAAGGCACGGGCCTGGTTCCGGAGCTCGATCTGCTCGGGGGTGAGGGTGAACCCTATGGGCATGGGCTCCTCCGTTCTGCGAGTGGTCGGTGGCGGGTGGTCAGGCGATGCTGCGGCGGGCGGGCTTGCCGATCAGGCCGGTGGTGCGCATGTAGTGGGGCAGGTTGCGCAGCGGGTGCCGCTTGGGGTCGGGGTCCTTGCCCTGGCCGATGCGGCGCAGCTGGACGCCGTACCACATCAGTTCGCCCATCCCTTCGAGGTGCTTGATCCGCAGCTTCTTGATCGTGACCGGAACCGCGGCCTCGGTCCCGGCGATCAGGCGCCGGGGCAGGTCGGGCTCCAGGATGAGCGGTCGACCCAGACCGATCATGTCGACGGCGCCACCCTCAAGAGCCTCGGTCATGCCCGTGCGGGTGCGGAAGCCGCCGGTGACCATCAGCGGTAGCGTGGTGCCGCTGTCATCGATCGCCTTGCGGACCCGTTCGGCGTAGTCGAGGAAGTAGGCCTCCCGGGCCTTGGTGGAGGTCTTGACCTTGGCCCCGTTGGCGGCGTCGGCACCCATGAAGACCGTGGACTCGTAGTTGCCGCCGGAGATCTCCAGCAGGTCGATGCCCTCGGCTGCCAGGGCGAGGACGACGTCGGTGGACTCGTCCTCGGTCATGCCGCCGCGCTGGAAGTCGGCGGAGTTGAGCTTGACCCCGATCGGGACACCGGGCCCCAGGGCGGCTCGGATCGTACGGACGATCTCGATCAGGAAGCGGCGGCGGTTCTCCGGGGTGCCGCCCCACTTGTCGGTGCGCTGGTTGGTCAGCGGGGAGAGGAACTGGCTGATGAGGTAGCCGTGGGCGGCGTGGACCTGCACGCCGGTGAAGCCGGCCTCGACCACCGTCTGTGCCGCGGTGGCGAAGCGCGCGATGGTCTCGGAGATCTCGTCACCGCTCAGCGCTCGGGGCTTGCCGAAGACACCGGGGGCTCCGGAGACCGACGTGACCGACGGCGCCACCGCCTGATTGTTGCCGTTGAGGCCCTTGGGTGCCTGGCGTCCGGGGTGGTTGAGCTGGACCCATGCCTGGGCGCCCCCGGCGGTGGCCGCGGCGGCCCATTCCTTGAGCAGGGGCATGTGCCGTCTGTCCTCGACGGCCACGTTGCCGGGCTCACCGAGGGCGCGGCGGTCGACCATCACGTTGCCGGTGATGAGCAGGCCTGCGCCCGAGTGGGCCCACCGGTCGTAGAGGCGGATCAGCTCCGGTGTGGGTGCGTTGTCGTGGCTGCCGATCGCCTCGCTCAGCGCGGACTTCGCGATCCGGCTTGTCAGCGTCGTGCCTGAAGGGAGAACGAGTGGGGTGTCAAGGTCGTGGGACATGCCATGAACGCTAGGTACCCGTCAGGTCGTGCCACAGAGCCCAGGCGGCACGTAAGTTACTCGATCAGGCCCCCTTGGGATCAGGCGCCGCGGAGGCGCTGCACCCTGAAAGTGGAGCGGAACTCGCGCGGCCCCACTCCCTTCCAGCGCCGGAATGCCTGGGAGAAGCTGGAGACCTCCACATAGCCGAGCCGATGGGCGATGTGCTCCACCGGCAGCCCGCCGGCCAGCAGCAGCTCCTCGGCCAAGTGCTCCCGGACCTCATCGAGCAGGATCCGGTACGAGGTGCCCTCGGCAGTGAGGCGTTTGCGCAGCGTGCGCCCGCTCATGTGAACGGAGGCCGCGACAGTGTCCAGGGAGGGTGGATCGGCGATCCCTGCCAGAAGCTCGTCCCGGACCCGTCCGGCCACCCCGCTGCGAGCGCGACGGGAGTCCAGGAGCTGGCGACACTGCTCGATTGTCTGCGCGGCGGTGTGAGGGTTTGCCCCGGGTAGCGGCGCATCGACCACCGCACGGTCGATGACCAGCACGGTCTCTGCAGCGTCGAAGACCGGCTCAAGACCGAAGACATCACGAAAGACGCTGTCGCCCTCGGGCGGCGCTGGGAAGGCGAACTCGACACGAGTGATCGCCGCAAGACTCGGGGCGATCACGCGCTGGATCGTCATGATCGAAGCGGCATCACGCTCGACATAGAAGCGACGCACCGTCGGAGGAAGTTCAGGGGCATCGAGGCTGAGGATCAGATCGCCGTCGCGGTCTGCCTGTGCCTCGACGGTGCCCATCGCGAAGGCCAGGTCCAGGAACCTCAGGCCGACGTCGACGGCCTGACGCAGCGTGGGGCTGCTCAGCAGCGCGAACCCGTAGATGCCCTGCTCGGCCAGCCGGAACCGGCTGCCCATCTCCAGCCCAGGGTGACCCGACGGCACCAGCTCGACCAGGTTGCGGGCCACCGCGAGGTCGTGGCGTGGCGTGACCTCGGTTCCCGGGTCGAGCAACACCTCCGGCGTCAACCCGGTGCCCGCCAGGCACGCCTCCGCCGGCACGCCATGCTCCGCGGCGATCTGCGTCATCAGCAGCAGGCTGACCGGCGGCCTCGGCTGGTCCCAATCCATGGGGCCCAATCTAGTAACTCCGGGGCCTCGCTGCATCTGTGTCGGCCCTTCGCATATTGCCACGCTGAAGGCGGCCACCCTCATCACTTCGAGAAGGAAGAACCGATGTACGCCTATCCGAGCCCGCCAACGTCCGGCGCACTGGCCGCCTCGGCCGATGCTGACCTCGCCACCGGTGCCGGGGATCTGGTGTCCGTGATCAAGCCGCGCCTACGGGGCTGGCTCCACGCCGCCGCGGCGCCGCTGGTGCTGGCCGCGGGGATCGTGCTGATCGCTCTCGCACCGGCCGGGGCCGAAAGGATCGCGGCCGTGGTCTATGCCGCGACCGCGTTCGTCCTCTTTGCGACCTCGGCGGTCTACCACCGCGGCAGTTGGGGCCTTTGGGCCGAACTGGCGCTGCGGCGGGTGGATCACACCAACATCTACCTGATCACGGCCGGCAGCTACACCCCGATAGCGGTGGCCGCGCTCACCGGATTCGAGCAGGCCGCGATCCTGGCCTGGGTGTGGACTGGCGCAGCAGTGGGAATCGCGCTGCGGCTGGGCTGGCGCACCGCGCCACGAGCGCTGACCACCAGTCTCTACATCGCGTTGGGCTGGTCGATCATTCCGGTGATGGGCTCTCTCTTCGCCGCCTCCACCACGGCGGGGGTCCTGATCGTGGTCGGTGGCGGGCTCTACACCCTCGGCGGGATCGTCTACGCCGCCAAGTGGCCCGACCTCTCCCCGCGGTGGTTCGGCTTCCACGAGCTGTTCCACCTCTTCACCATCGCCGCCTGGACCTGCCAGTACATCGGCATCGCCTTGCTCTGCCTCGGCTGACCCAACCCACACGGATCCCTGAGGGGCCATCATGACCACCACTCCCACCACTTCCGCGGCTTTCGGCGTCCTCGGCTCGATCACCCCGGCCCTGCTCGCCCGGCTCGTCACCCGGGTCACCGCCGCTGCCGGCCACGACACGGTGACCACCCGGGCGCCCTACACCCTGGAGCCGCTCGCCACCCTCCCGGTCTCCTCCCCAGAGGTGGTCACCGAGGCGTTCTTCACCGCCCGCGCGGCCCAGCGCGCCTGGGCAGCCCGCCCGGCGAAGGAGCGCGCCGCGGTGCTGCTCCGGTTCCACGACCTGGTCCTCGACCGGCAGGACGAGGCCCTGGACCTGATGCAGGCCGAGAACGGCAAGACCCGCCGCGACGCCTTCCTGGAGGTCAGCGACATCGCCGCCACGGCACGCTACTACGCCCGCAAGGGGCCCTCGCTGCTCAAGCCGCACCGGCGCCGCGGCGCGATTCCCGGCCTGACTCACACCCGGGAGCTGCACCACCCCAAGGGCGTGGTCACCGTGATCTCCCCGTGGAACTATCCGCTCTCCATGGCCGCCGGCGACACCATCGCCGCGCTGATGGCCGGCAACGCCGTGGTGCAGAAGCCCGACACCCAGACCGCCCTTACCGCGCTGTGGGCCCACGAGCTGCTCACCGAGGCCGGCCTCCCGGCCGGTGTGTGGCAGCTCGTCGTCGGATCCGGCTCCTCGATCGGACCAGCACTCATGGCCGGTGCGGACTACGTCATGTTCACTGGCTCGACCGCCACCGGCCGCTCCATCGCCCGCGACGCCGGGGAGCGCCTCATCGGCGCCTCCCTGGAGTTGGGCGGCAAGAACCCGATGCTGGTGCTGGCCGACGCCGACCTGGACCGGGCCGTGGAGGGCGCGATCCGCGCCTGCTTTCCCTCCGCCGGGCAGCTCTGTGTCTCGATCGAGCGGCTCTACGTGCACGACTCGCTGTACGACGAGTTCACCACCCGGTTCTCCGCCCGCACCCGCGAGCTCACCCTGGGAGCTGGATTCGACTACGGCTACGACGTCGGTTCCCTGACCAACCCCGCCCAGCTGTCCACGGTCACCGCCCACGTCGACGACGCCGTGGCGAAGGGCGCCACCGTGCTCGCCGGCGGCAAGGCCCGCCCCGACCTCGGTCCGCTCTTCTACGAGCCGACCATCCTCACCGGCGTCACCTCCGACGCCGTCTGCTACCGCGCCGAGACCTTCGGGCCGCTGGTCTCGATCTATCCGTTCTCCACCGACGAGGAGGCGATCGCGCTCGCCAACGACACCGAGTACGGGCTCAACGCCAGTGTCTGGACCACCAGCCCTCGCCGCGGCCAGCAGGTCGCCGCCCGGATCCACGCCGGCACGGTCAACATCAACGAGGCCTTTGCCGCTGCCTGGGGCAGCGTCGACGCCCCGATGGGCGGCATGGGCGACTCCGGCCTGGGCCGGCGCCACGGCGCCGACGGCCTGCTGAAGTACACCGAGGCCCAGACCATCGCCCACCAGCGACTCCACCCGATCGCCCCACCCCTCGGCATGGACCATGACACCTGCGCCAAGGCGATATCCACCGGCCTGCGCCTGCTGAAAAGGGCGCGAGTGTGCTAACGAGTAAGGGCGTGAGGACAGTTGAAGTTCCTTAGTCCTCGAATCCGCAGACCGGAACGCCGCGCCACTCGCCCTCCAAGTCGCTGGCGGAAGGATGGAAGCGGCCCATCGGCAGCTCTGGTACGTCCTCCACGGCGTCGAGGTAGCGCAAGCAGTCGAAGCGGGGAGGAACATGCACAAGTGATCGGGTGCCGTCTATTCGCACCTTCACCGCGGGCTCGGGGGGTGTCCTTCGCGTTGTTGGCAAGGAGTGTCGGTACCCGTTTCGGCTGGGCGTGTTCCACGCTGTAGAGCCAGCCGCGGGTGGGGTGGATACACGACCAGTTGGGCCGGGATCCGCAGGGCTTGCAGCGCACGACCGCGACCGGGCCATGTCCGCCGGGGCTCAGCCCCCGCTCCCGTAACTGCCGCCGGGTGAGCAGCCCTTCGGGAACCTCCCCACGGTCATGTTCGCCCCACGCGGGTTCGCGGAATCTCGGATGGTGTGAGTGAGAAACACGCGCGTCAGCCTCCCTAGGTAGTCGAGTAGGCGGTGGGTTCCTGGGCTTGCCCGTCACCGTAGCCGGTCGGGGCGTTTATCCGGATGGGCGGCGTAGATGTAGATCAGGGCGGTGTCAGCGGTGATGCCGAACACGCGCATGAGGTGGACTGGGTCGACGGTGACGCGGGCTTCGTCGACGATGCGATCGCGTCGCAGCTGGGTGAGGTTGATGCCCAGCGGATTGAATATGCGCCATAGGTAGACGGCGTCGACAGGTCCGGTCTCTGCGGCGGTCTGTTGGCTGATGAACAGATGCGGATTGCGCGTCGCAGGCCAGCGCCGGTATCGCTCGTGGAGCCACAGGTTGAGGAGGCTGACGGTGACCTCGTCGAGGTGGACGACGCGAAGTGCGTGACGACGCCGGATGAGCAAGCGGCTGCGGCTCAGGGACAGATCGTCCACGAGGATGCGCGTGAGTTCGCGTTGGCCGACCGCATGGATCGCGACGAGAGCCACGGCCAGGCGATCAGCGGCTCCGCTCGCGCGGTCGACGAGCCCGGCGACCATATCGCTGGGGAGCGTGCGCGGCGGCCGTGTAGGGCCATGAGGCACGATGACGCCGCGGGTGGGGTCGCGGAAGATGGTCTTGTTGCGCTTGAGCGTGCGGAAGATGCTGCGTAGAGCGATCCCCATGTGGCGTGCCGCCTCGCCCACTTGGGATTCGATTGCGGCGTCGACGTCGGCCGGGGTCACCTCTCGCAGTGTCCGGTAGCGTCGCCCCCACTCAACCAGGGCGGGGTGGGCGTAATGGAGGTAGTTCCTGATCGTGGCGTAGCGGGCGTGGGGCCGACCGTTGCGATCTTCCCTTCGCAGCAGCACGACCCACTCTTCGATCTCTGGGCTGATGCTGGACGGCAGGCTGGCGATGATGCGGTGCGAGGCATGCTCGCGTGGTTCGCTCTGGCGCGCGGTATCAGGGATGACCAGGCTGTTGTCGGCCAAGAATCGCAGCGCCCTGCGGGTCCGCAGCCCCACTTCGGTCAGGAGTCTGATGTCCTGCTCGGGGATCGGGGCTGCGTTGCCGAGCCATCCGAACAGGACGCGAAGGGTCCTGACCGAAGTGGAGAGATTCTCGCTGCTCCAACCGTGCTCCTGGCCGTGGCGCTTGAACCGATCCAGCATGCCGGCTGCCGCTGGCGACAAGGAGTAGCTCTCCAGCATCGCCCGCGCGTTCACCCAGTCCCGCCGAAGGTTGAACAGCTCACCCTGTCCCGAAACGAGCAGGTGGGGCGAGAGGCTGACGGGCGAGGGCGCGGCAGTCAGCTTCCTGTCGCTGGGGGACGAGGGCTCGGTGCGCCGCCAACTCAACTGGAAGGGGCGTTCGGACAGCCCGACGACGCTGTCGGCGAGCCATAGCTGGCACCAGTCGGAGCCGTGAGCGTCGATGCCCTGCTCCTGGACGTGCAGCAGGCAGGCACGGCACCATCCGTCGCGTATGGCCAGTGCAGGATGCTGACAGCGCGCACAGACGCCCGCGGAGTCAGGGCGGTTCAGTGCCCAAGCCCGGCAGGCCGCACACATCTCTGCGGTGCCGCCGAATGCGCCGCAGAGCGCGCAGCTTCGCGGTTCGCGCCCCACGACGACGTTCGGCCCGCGTGGGGCGGGACGCAGCTCGCAATCCGGGGCAAGCAGTCCTGAGCGACGCAGGGCCTCGGCGGCGGCACCGGCGAACCGCGGCATACAGGCCAGGACGGCGTCGTCGACCAGCGTCTTGCCCTCCGCCGCGGCCAACGCGAGGGCAAGCCGCACGACGTCGCGGGCGACCGGGAGCCACCACTTCGTGTAGCTGCGCTCCGCGATGAACTCGGCCAGTGCCGGCTCGACGGCGTCAAGACCAAGGATCGGACGGTCACGGATTCGGCTCGCGAAGTCGATGCTGATGCGCCCGCGGTACTCGAACAAGGCCATCTGCCCGGGAACGGCCGGCGGCAGCACACGTGGATCGTCGGCCACCGGATCGGGCCGCTGCGCCCGTGCCCACGTCGGGAGGTGGTACCGACCGTCGGCGTGCTTCCGATAGGGGCCGAACGGCTGCGCCGGACGCTTGGGCAGCCCCTGGAAGATCAGTGTGAGCTGCACCGGCCGGGGACTTGAGGTCAGCCTGAAGTACCAGTCGGCGTCGGTAGCGACGACCTCCTCGACGCAGGGCCGGCACAGGTCTTCCGGATTGACGAACCACACCCGGTCACAGCGTCGACAGGCGCATTCGCGACGATCCGGCTTCGACCTGGTCTGGTGGCACGGCGAGCAGTAAGGCGGCTGCACCAGCCAGCCCCACCCCAGACAGCCAGAGCAGTTCCCCACGCGTCCCGGTCGCTTCGGACGCTTCGGCCGTGCCCCCATCCTCAGTTCGGCGGCAGCGACCGCGGCGAACGCCCGGCGCGAGGCACCGGACGCACCGCACCAGAGCCCTCCGCACCGACCGCCTTCGGCGTCTGCTCGACGTCAGCCGGCAGCTGCACCTCGTGCGGCTCGGCCTCCAAGAGATCGGAGACCTGGCAGCCCAACGCGGCACACATCCGATCCAGGTCGTCCAGGCGCACCGTGACCGGCTTCCCACTCCACATCGCCGCGACCTTGCTCAGCGACGGGCTGAACCCGACCTGCCGGAACGCCACCAGCAGATCCGACGGCCGCCAAATGTCACGTTCCGCCGCCGCCCAGCGCAGCTTCCACTTCACCGCAGACTCCCCTTGTCCACCCGCAGACGCTGTACCGCACGGTCAGCCGCCTGCATGCTGGCCAGCTCGGGATCTCCCTGAGCCGTTCTTACATATCGAACCGTGGTCGTGGTCCATTCGTGGCCAAGGACCTTTTGAACCTCCCACAGCGACATGCCCGACTCGTAGTAGTGCGTCGCGCAGGCATGCCGTAGAAGATGCGGATGCAGCCCGGACACTGGGCCGGTCAGATACCGGTCGGAGGCCCTGCCCACCGCCTTGCGGAAGGTCGAAGGCGTCACTGCCGGGGCCACCCTCACGTTGAGCATCGCGACGTTCCCCGGCAGCCGCTCCGAGGGCCACACCGGCGCCAAAGGGTGTTCCGGGTCGTCGCAGAACGAGCCGCGCACCTCCTCGACGTACCACCACAGCAGCTCGCGGCCGGCGGCGAACATGTACGCCTCCCGGGGCCGCGGCCCGGAACGGCGGGCCCCCTTGCCCACGACCTCGAACCGTCCGAACGCCCCGGACTCCCAGTGCAGGTCGCTCATCGTCATCCCGCACAACTCCGAGGCCCGCACCCCGGATATGTACGCCAGTTTCGCCATCGCGTAGTCGCGGCAGGCCACCGCGAACTTCCTGGTGTTCGGCAAATCCGCGCGCCAAGTCGCGAAGAACTCACGTATCGCCCGGGCCGACGGTGGGATCCGCTGGGTGTAGTCGCCGCGGTGCGCAGGCCGGTTGAACGGATCGACGGGCGATTCGACCACCGCGCCGAACCGCCGGAACACCTCCCCGCCATAGCGCTGTTCCAGAAACGCGTAGTAGTGATCGATCCGCGTCACTTTCTGGCGCACCGTCGCGCCCGCCCGCTTGCCAGCCCCGGCGAAGTACTGATCGACGTGCCGTGGCGTGATCCGCCACGGCGGCAGGTGGTAGTAGTCGCAGACTTCGATGACGGGTCGGACCAGGTTCTCCAGCGTGGAGGGTGCAAGCCCCGCCACATCACGAGACCACTGGTACTCCGCCAGCGTGTCGATGAAGAACCGCTCCTCGTCCTGTGAGGAGACCTGCGCACCAGCACGCCGCTGTAGCAGCACCACATCAGCTAGACCAGGACCGGTCACGCCGAGATCCGGGCCAGCCGCGGTCGCCTTCTCAACCGCCGACGGCAAGAGAGTGAGGGGAGTCCTGGATTCCGACACAGGCAGCGAGATTACAGGAGTGACTCCTGAATTTCAGGAGTTCAGCCAGGATTCCAGTGCGGCTTCGATGTGGCAGCACCTACGCGTCTGACGTGCCGGTACACGTCAGCATGCCGACTGAGGCTCTCCTCGAACCCGCGCGTACTCCAGTTGCGAGAACCTTCCCGCTCGCCAGGTGCAGTACGTGCAGGACGCGGCCGAGCGGGTCGAGGACGATCGCGCCGCAGGTGACATGTCCGGTGAAGGTGGAGCGGCTGGCGATGTCGGTGGGACGTTCGAGGGCGTCCAAGAAGGCGCCGAGCTGCTCGCGCTCGTGAGGGTGAAGAGCGAGGTAGGTCTCGATGGTGGTGCGGATGTGGTCGTGCGACAGCGGCATGGGGCTACCTCAGAGGGGCGTGGCGCGGGACGAATCGAGGAGGGGCGGTCGTGCGGGTCAGCTCAGCCGCATCCCCTCCGCCGGGATCTCCTCGATGGCGGCGGCGCGAGCTGCGGGCAGGCCCCACAGCTCGCGTGCGGTGTCCACCGCGACCTGGGCTTGCCGCGCCCCGGGCAGGCCCCAGCCCAGCAGAGCGGCTGCCTGGGCGGGAGTGGCGAGCAGGCGGGCAAAATGGTGGTCGGTGGCGGGGTCGACGGCCGCCGGCCCGATGGCGGTGACCCGGGCGGCCAGGCGGAGCCGGGCGTTGGGCCCCACCCCTCCGTAGACCTCGCCGGTCTCGTCCAGCACCCAGCCCAGTCGCACCGGATCGGCCAGGGTGAGCTGGCCTTCCTCGGCGGCTTCGCGGTGCAGCGTGTCCTCGGGCATCGCATCGGTATCTTCCACAGTGCCGCCGGGAAGCATCGGCAGCGCACCCCGCGGGCCGGGGTCGGCCACGAGGACGATCCGGCCGTCGGGGACGAAGCACCACGCCCATGCTTGCTGCACGGGCAGCCAGTCGGGGACAGGGCCGCAGTGGAGAGGGCTGTCCCACAGGGGCCGATAGCGGACGTGGACGTCGTGCCGGTCCAGCGCCGGGACGTCGAGGATGTGTCGGCCGTCGGCGAGGTGCGCTGTGGCGGTGTTCCCGAGCCGCGCACGGTAGGCGGCGAGCATGATCCGCCCGTCCACAGGCCGCAGCCGCTGCACCGCGTCCCGGGTCTCCAGGAAGGCGTACTCGGACAGCTCCTCGCGCGGCAGGCGGATCGCCTTCACCTGGTCGGGCGTGAGGGTTCCCCCGTCGAAGACGAACCGGACCTCGCCCGGACAGCGCGTGCCGGGAAGCAGATCGGGGTGGTGTGCGGAGAAGGAGTGGACGGCGAGCACGGCCGACAGCGGGAGATCCAGGCCCAGTTCCTCGGTGATCTCGCGACGGCAGGTGATATGCGGGTGCTCGCCGGGTTCAACGACGCCTCCGGGCAGCAGCCACGAGTCGTCCTTGCGGTAGGCGGGGTGCACCAACAGGACCCGGCCGACCTCGTCGGTGATGATCGCGGCGGCGCCGAGCCACGCCGCATGCCGGGATGTGGCGTACTGCGCTGCGGGCAGAGTGGCGCGCGGGGTGACGTGATCCGAAGGGGAGGCGGGAGAGGTCACGTGGCTCTGCCTTTCGGGCGGTGGACGGGCGAAGGTTCAGTGCGGACCGGCGAGAAGTGATCGGGACTACCGCTGCTCATCCGGCGCTGTGGCTGCCTGTGCTGCTGGCGACGATCGGCTGGTCCAGGGTGATGAGGGTGGTGTGTTTCTTGGCGAACACGTGCGGTTCGTGGTCTGTATCGCCGGGGCGCGGCCGGCTGCGGGTGGGCGGTGATGAGGGGGCAGCGGGCGCCCCTGTGGTTGCGCTGCCAGTGCGCGACCTGCTCGGCCATCTCCTGCGCGGCGAGGTGCCCTTGGTCGCCGTAGCCGTGGACGACGAACTTGTAGCGGCCCTTGCCGTCGAGCTGCTCGACGAGCTGGTGGCGAAGCTCGTTTGCGTCGCTGACTTCGGTAGCCGGTGAAGCCGTCACGGCAGTCCTTCCGGGGATTCGTCGGGCGGATGGGGGCGTAGTGCGAAAGGAGCATCGGGAGCGGGGCGGTGTCTCTGCCCACAGGACGGTGGCCTGATGCGGGCCGGGTAATCAGGGGGCGTCGCCGCTCATCCGGCGCTGTAGCTCCCACAGCGTTCGGAACAGCCCTGACTGCTGGGTGAGCTGGGCGTATGTGCCCTCCTGGACGATCCGCCCTTCGTCCAACACCACGATCCGGTCGGCGACAGCCACGTTGGTGAGCCGGTGCGTGATCAGCAGGATGGCGCGGTCCTTGGCCAGTTCGCGCAGGCCGGCGAAGATCCGGTGCTCGGCGCGGGCGTCGAGGGCGGCCGTGGGTTCATCCATCACCAGCAGCGCCGCCTGCCGGTGGAACGCGCGGGTGAGGACCAGGCGCTGCCACTGCCCGCCAGAGAGCTGCTGTCCGCCGAACCACTCGCTGGTCAGGAGAGTGTTCAGGCCCGAGCGGAGCCCGGGAAGCATCTCCGAGGCACCGGACGCCTCGCACGCGGCGAGCAGGGCCGCGTCGCTGGTATCGCCCTGTCCGAAGGTGATGTTGTCGCGCATCGTCAGTGGCAGGTAGGTGAACTTCTGCGGCACCAGCGCGACGTGCTTCCACGACCCCCACGGGTCCAGGTTCGCGGTGGAAGCGTGGTCCCAGGTCACGTCGCCCTCGGTGGGCAGCAGTAGCCCGCACAGCAGGCGCGAGAGGGTCGTCTTGCCGGAGCCGTTCTCCCCGACCAGCGCCACGATCTCCCCGCGCCGCACGTGCAGGGAGACGTTGCTTAGGCTGTCCTTCGGGGCGCCGTCGTAGCGGTAGGTGACGTCGCGGACCTCGAAGCGCTCCGGGGCCGCGGTCACAGGTGCGGTGCCACGTGAGTCGGCCATGGCCTGTCCGTGGGCGTTGTCGAGGAAGTTCTGCCAGTCCTGCACGTACCAACCGGTGCGCACCAAGCGAGCCCCGCCGTTGATGATGCCGCGCACCGAGCCGGTGGCGGTCTGGAGGGCGAAGACGGCGCCGCCGCCGGCCGCCAGGCTCATCCGTCCGGAGGCCAGGAGCCACAGCAGCGCAGCCCACACCGCGGTCGAGGCGATCCCACCGGCCACCGCTCCGGCAAGCCCCATCCAGGCTCTCGTGTTCGCGGCCGTCCGTTCGGCCGCGTTGACCGAAGCCGCCAGCCGCCGGTACCGGCCGATCAGGAAGGGGCCGGCCAGACAGGCTCGCATCTCCTCGCTGGACTCCATGTACGCCATGTGCCAGCGCAGCTTGCCCAGCATCCGGCGCCGCCCGGAGGTCTCGAGCCCGGCGAGGTAGAGCACGCGGGCGGAACGGACGTACGCGGCGGCCTGCGGCAGGCAGGCGAGGAAGAGCAGGGGAAGGAGCACGGGGTGCAGGACGGTCAGCACGGTGGCGCCAGCAGCGAGCGTGGCGGTGGCCGCGAGGACGTCCTGCGCTTCTTCCACGAGGTCGGGGGTGACCTGGGCGCCGCGGTCGGCGATGTCGTACGCGTCGTTGTAGCCGGGCTTGTTGTTGGCGGCCAGTTCCGCGCCGAGCGCGGCCTCGATCATCGTCAGCTCCGCGGCCCGGCCGAGCACGGGGCGGAGACGGCCAGTCAGCCAGACGACGGTGATGCCCAGCAGGGAGCGCAGGCCGGTGGCGGCGGCGATCACGGTCAGCTGCGGGGCGGCGTCCCACAGCCGCTCGGTGATGTCGCCCGAAGAGATCAGCGCGGTGATCGTGCCCGTGACGGCCAGGAGACCGAGAGCGGCGAGGATACCTGTCGCGATCTGGCACACCAGCAGGCCGATGGTCGCGCTGCGGTCCACGCGCCAGGCCATCTGCACCGAGCGCCGCACGAGGGAAGGAAGGCGCCGCGCCATGGTGCGGGAGGTCAGCAGGGAGCCGGCCTGGAGTCTCGACTCGTCGCGGTAGAGGTATTCCTCCTCTCGAACACCGGCCTCCTGCGGTTCGTCGTTAGGCGCGGTCCCCCTGGGTGGTTGCGGCGGCTGGTCCTGCGTAATGGCCGAGGTCATCGTTCCCCCTAGGACGGTCGCTGCGGCAGAGTCATGAGGTCTAACGACACGGCTGCGATATCGAACACACGTCATTCGGTCGTGCTGGGGAGCCCGCTATTTCCTGCATCCAGGAGGCCCATGGACGCGGGATCCCTGGTCTGGCTTGGAGCGGCTGCGGGCATGGAATGGCCGAAACGCCGACACCGCCAAACCGAGTGGGCCGTACGGCGGGGCATCCCGGATCGCCTCCTCCTAGCCGGGAGTTGGATCGGCCTGCAGCAGCTTCTCCAGCTCTGTCTCCGCGTAGCCGACCGCGCCCGTCAGAGCCTCGTGGTGGCGGGCGGACAGGGCACCGGATCCCAGTCCGGCTGCGGCGATCACTGCGTGGAGCGCGTCCCTCACCCGGTCTTCCAGGGCGGACGCGACGACGGGGTGGAGTAGCGCCTCCCGTGCTGCGTAGGCGTCGAGTCGGGCGACGCTGACAACCGAGTCGAGAACGCGGGCGCTATGGCGTCCGGTGCGGTCCAGCTCCAGAGCTGATAGGCCCGTCCGTGTCTGGAAGGCGGCGGTCGGTGGATCCGGCTGGGCGAGGAGCTGTACGGCTTCATCAAGGGTGCGGTCGAGGTCGGATTCCGGGAGAGGAGCGTTTGCGGGCCGGCAGTGGGCGTCCAGGAGGAGGGCGATGGCTCTCTCCCAGGGCTCGACGGGCTGGGTGGTGTCGATCAAGTCGCGGGCCTGCTGATTCAGGCCCTGCTCCATCAGTGCCATGATCTTGATTTGGCGGCCGTCGAGGAGCCGGTTGCCGATGCCACGGTGTTGGGCCATGGCGTCGGCGGCCTCGGTCCATCGCCCGATCTGGGCGAGGGCGCGGGCACCGTCCACGAGCAGGGTGACGTACAGCTCTTGGCACACCGTGCGGTGGTCCTCGTCTGTGCCGGTCAGGGCCGAGAGGTCGACGGTGCGGCCGTCGATGCCGGTCTTGTTCCGGTGTCGGGCAGCGTCGTTGAGGCAGTTCAACAAGCTGTAGGCGAGTTTGCCGTGGCCGGCGCGGGTCTGCAGTCGGGCGAGGTTGACCAGTGGCATCAGCGACATGACGGCGGTCCGTCCGCTGAGGCGTCCGGCGTTGGCGAAGACCTGGTGCTGGCGCCAGCACAGGTCCTCGGCCAGGTCGGGCTGGCCGATGTCGGAGGCGATGAGCGCGGCGTAGTTGAGAACTCCGCAGGTGCGGGCCACCAGGTCGTGGTGGCCCGCACCTGCGGGCGCGACGGTCAGCCCGGTGAGGTGGTTGATGCGCTCATCCAAGGGGAGCGCGGGCGCCTTGGTGCGGCGGACCAGGGGGATGCGGCTGGCTATCGCGGGGATCATCGGCTCAGCCCTTGCGCGCCCAGTCGACGACCAGTCGGCTGTAGGGCTTGTCGACGATGAAGCGCGCATCGTCCCCGGTCAGCCGGTCGCGGGAGTGGGCGACGGCCATCCGGAAGCCCGGTTCGGGGGCGTCGTTGCCGCCGGTCGCGTCCCAGGCACGGATCTCGCTCACGACGTGCTCGGCGAGGTCGGCGCCGTCCGCCCCGTGGCCGATCACGCCGACCTCCCAGTACCGGCCCTTCTCGTCCTCGCCCTCGCGGATGGTCAGGTACGCGAGCGATCCGCCGTCGAGGGCGGCCATGGACCCCCAGCCGAAGTGCGGGGTGAACCCGGGGCGCTGGCCCGGAAGTCGGGACAGGCCGTTGGGCAGCACGCAGGCCAGGTACAGGTACAGCCACTCCCAAGGGGAGCCCTGCCGGAACTTCACCCCGGTGTAGAGCTTGGTCTGCGGCTGGTCGAGGACCGTGCGCAGAGCGTCGCGGTCGATGTCCTGCTCGCTGAACGTCTCCAGGCGGACGTTGCCTTCGCCGGCCATGGGCACGAGGGTGTAGACGTCGTCGCAGACGCCCTTGCGCAGCGGGATGAAGGTGGCCATCTCGCAGGAGACGGTCTTCCACGTGTCGCCGTCGCGTTCGAAGGCGAAGGAGCGGGAGATGCTGCCGCGGATGCGCATCGGCAGCACCAGGCGTCCGCCGGGGGCGAGCTGGTCGAGGATCTTCACGGGGACGTCGCCGGCGCCGACGGTGAAGATGATCCGGTCGTAGGGGGCGTGTTCGGGCAGCCCGGCAGCGCCGTCGGCCATCACCGCGGTGGCGTTGTCGACGCCGGCCTCGGCGAGGTTCTTGTTCGCGCCGGCGACGAGGTCTTGGTCGACGTCGAGGGTCCACACCTGTCCGCCGGGGGAGACGATCTTGCCGAGGAGGGCGGCGTTGTAGCCGGTGGCGGCTCCGGCTTCCAGGACCTTGTGGCCGGGTCGGGCGCCGAGCTGTTCGAGCTGGGTGGCGACGATGGACGGCGCGGAGATGCAGGAGATCATCTCCCCGTGCTCGTCGTGCTTGATCGGGACCGCGTCCTCCTTGTACGCGGCGTCCAGGTCGATGCCGGGCAGGAAGGCGTGCCGGTCGGTGGTGCGGAAGGCGTCGATGGCCGCCTTGGTGCGCAGGTGACCGCTGTCGACGAGTCGCTGGGTGAGGGCTTCGCGCAGCTCGTTGGGGTCGGTTACGGGTGTCACGGTGGTTTCCATCCGAGGGAGGTTAGGGTCCGCCGGGGCGGACTTGCGGGTAGACACGTCAGCTCCTTCTCCGGTGGAGAAGGCGACGTGACGGCCGAGCCATGCGGTGGCGGCCTGGACGTCGGCAGGCACGCCCGCACGGTTGAACGCGAAGATCGCGTGGTGGGCGATGACGCCCCGGATTCCGCGTATCAGTCGGCCGTCGGCGGCGAGCCGGCGCAGGCGGCGGCCGGCGTCCTCGAACGCGGCGACACGTTCGCCCCAGCCCGCCTCCGCGTCGGGGCGCCGGGCGGCGTCCGCATTCATCAGCCGCCGCATCGCGGAGACGGCCTTTTCCAGCGCGGGTCCCTGACGCGGGGAGATGGTGGGCCGCAGGGCGGCCCACCGGGCGTAGACGTCTCCGGCTTCGAACGGGTCCAGCCCGGCCTCGCGGATCATGGCGGACAGCAGCATCACGCTCCTCTCGCGGGCACCGGGGCTGCCGGTCTCCGCGAGCGCGGCCGGGCTGTCGGCGCAGAACACGTCGTGCGCGACCTGCATGCCCTCGGGCCCGCCGAAGGCGTGTGTCTCCGGCTCGTAGATCCCGCTCGTCCAGCCGATGATGTGCTGCTCGGCGACGAGTTGGTCGAGCACGTCGGCGGCGGGCTGTTCGGTGCGCAGGCGCACGCCGGCGTCCTTGCGCAGGAAGTGGAAACGGCGCCCGGTCAGCGCGGTCGCCAGGGCGTGGGCGGCGTCCGTGTGCGGGTCTGGGAAGGCTACGGAGGCGTGCCACCAGGACGTGTCCGGTGGGATGGGCAGGTTCTCGTCGTCGAGGGCCATGGACAGGAATCTCCTTGCGAGGCGGCGGGGAAGGGTCAGGTGAGCAGAAGGACGCGGGTCCAGCCGGTGGTGTCGGTGCCCTTCAGGGCGAGTTGGGCTCCGGCGCGGCCTTCCATGAATCCGGGTTTGGGCAGGCGTTCCCAGTCGGCGGCCAGCCGTTGGTGCAGGTCCGCAATGATCGGGGTGAAGCGTGCGGGTGCGGGGCTGTCGGCGGCGACTGCGCGGGTGAGGGTCAGCAGGCCGGCCCAGCCGTGGCAGAGGGTCGAGTCGGTGATGCGGGCCAGCTGCAGCGGGTCGGTCAGGAGGGTCTCGACGGTGTCCTCGGCCGCTTGGCGCCGGGCGGTGTCGCCGAGGGCGAGCGCGGCGAGTTGCTGGGCGCGGGCGATGCCGGGCTGGCCGTAGCACCAGGACGGTCGGCCCGGTTCCGCTGCGGACGGCTGTTGGACGTCCACATGTGCTGCGGTGACCCAGTAGTGGGCGCCGTGCCAGTCGAGCCAGGTCGTGAACGTGCCGACGGCTTCCTCCTGGCCGGGGACGCTGACGCCGGCGCGCAGGGCGAGGGAGAGCACGGCCAGAGGTCCCGCGATGCCGTGGGCCATGCCGTTGTTGCCGTGCCCGCCGGTCATCTCCTTCCCGTCCGGGCCGACCGGCGACCACCACCCGGGCAGCATGCGGCCGTCACCACGGGCGGGGTGCGCGAGCGCGACCAGGCAGGTGAGCACGTCGGGCAGCCGGGGCGCGATCGGGCGGCGATCCAGCAGCAGCGCGGCGAGCCCGGTCAGGCCGCGGATGAGGCCCCATTCGGCGAGGTGGGGCAGCGCGCCGGCCGCTTGACGGCGGTGAGCGGCGGCGAGCCGGGCATCCACGACGCGGTCGACGGCCGCGCGGACGTGGTCGCCGACCGCGTGGGCGCGGGCGAGGACGAACTCCATGGCGGGTGCACCGTGGAAGAGGGATGCGTTGCTGCCTGTGCTCACCCCCCGGGCGGTGGCCTGGGCGAGGTGGCGGCGGGCGGTGGACAGGTCGTGGCGCTCGATGTCGAGCAGGGCCATCCCCAGGGCGCCTTCGGACAGGTCCTGTGTACGGGGAGCGGTCGTCGTTGTCATGAGCGCCTGGCCAGGGGCAGAACGATGCTGTGGGCCCGGCCGCCGATCCACCCGTCGGCGTCCGGCGGGGGCGCCTCGTGCAGAGTGGCGATGCCGAAGGGGTTGGCGTCCAGGTGCGCGCGCAGCAGGTCCAGGTCGACGTCGCGAGTGAGGTCAAGAGGCAGCTGTTGGTCATCCTCGGCGAGCAGGACCTGCTCCGGCACCCGGAAGCGGCCCCGCCAGGCGTGGAGTTGGTTCGCCCACTGCTGAAGCGGTGCGGTGCGGTCAGGCAGTGTCCGGCTGCGGATCTTCCACCGGGCGGCCGTGAGGATGGTGCGGCGGTAGGTGAGGGCCGGGGTGAAGGGCAGGGTCCAGGCGGCGCCCCAGTCGAACCAGGTCACCTGCGGGGTGGCGGCCCGGCTGATCTCGCCGAGGAAGCGGGCCATGGGCGGGGTGTAGTTGTTCCACAGGAAGTTGACGGCGGTGGGGGCCAGCAGCTCAAGTCGCTTGCCCGTCGCGGACTCCACCAGCTGTGGGCGGCCGTCGGTGACGGTGACCGACAGGTCGCGGGGGAAGAGGACGTGCGGGGCGGGATGGCGGAATTCGCCGACGCTGACGATCCGGGGCAGCGCCTGCGGCGCGCGGGTGAGCAGGTCGGCCGGGATCCGCCCGGCGTGGAAGGAGAGCTGCGCCAGTTGTGCCTCCGGATCGACGGTGGGCAGGTGGGTGTACGTCGCCTCGGTGCCGGGGAACAGGTGCCAGAACCGACCGGTCATGGAACCGGCTGAGCGGGAGACGGTCACAACGCGCAGCCGGAAGTCGCCCCCGTCAAGGGCTGGAAGAGAGGCGGCGTGGACTTGGGCGGCGAGTTCGAGGTGGGGCGCCAGGGCGTGGGGCTTGTCGCCGGCTGCCGCTTCCAGTTCCTCGATCATCGCCCCGGTCACCGCGACGGTGCGGTTGCCCTCGGCGGCGGCGGTGCCGGCCAGCTCCAGCAGCAGGCGGTCGCGCCGAGACATCGGCCGGGGCGGTTCGCTCGCGGTGACGAACCCATCTGGGAAGCCCACCCCCCGGTCGGGGTCCGTGGCCATCTCCACCGGAACGTTGGTGTTCTCGCCGTAGCGCTCGGTGAATTGCTCGATCCACCGGCTCCAGGTCGGTGTCCCGTTCGGATGGGTGGCCAGGCGAGCCAGGACGGTCGCCGCGGTCCCCGCTTCGGCCAGCACCTGATTCGGCAGCCGCACGTCGGCGTCCAGCCGCAGGTCGCAGGCTGTCCGCAGGCCGGCTGCCGTGGTGTGCGCCGCATGCGGTAAGACGACCGTGGGGTCGGCGACGGTGGCGGGTGCGCGCAGTGAGGAGCGCAGCAGCCGCACCCGCAGCAGTTCGCCCAGGAGCTGATGGCATGCTCTCTCGCCCACGGTGGGGAACTCCGCGGCCAGCTTGTCGACCAACTGCCGGTACGGGATCGGAGAGCGGGCGAGGTCGAGCACGAGACGCAGCGCGGGGCTGAGGACGAGGCGGAACTCGGCGTCGCCCTCGGACGGCACGTGGATGTGCTGGCCGCGCTGCCGGGTCAGTGTGTTCACGCACACCTCCGTGTCGGCCATGTGCGCGGCGTTGCTCTCCCAGGCACGGAGCATCTCGTCGAGCCCGACCGGGTCGGGGCGGGGCACGGCCTGGTGCTCCTCGCCGAAGCGGACGGAGGCGGCCGGGCCGAAGGTGAGCGGGGCGACACCGGCGAAGCGGCCATAGGGGGTGGAGCGGCGGGCGTAGCGGATCGCGTAGCGGGCGGTGGCCAGGGCCGCCCGGCGCATCCGTCGCACCTTCGGTGTGCGGCCGTTAAGGATGGCCTGCACCTGCTCGGCCAGGTGAGGGCTTGCCTCCGACACGGTTCGGCGAAAGGCGGTGTCGGACCACACCGTGCTCAGCCATGCGCGCCACTGTTCCACGGGTTGCGTGGACGTCGGCCAGGGCGGCATGGCGGGCTCGCTCGTGTGAACCGCGGCGCGCAGCAGGGCCTGCCCGGTGCCCTCGTACAGGTTGGGCCGTCGCCGTGTCATCGACGCTCTCCTTTCTTCTGGCGTGGCGGGCGGTGCGGGCCGGAGGGGCAGAGCCCCGTCCGGCCCGCACTGCCGGGGCGGCCCGGCTTACGAGGTGGTGCAGGCGCTGGGGCAGGAGCTGCCGCAGGTGTCGCCCGTGCTGCACATCAGGGCCGTCTCGGTCGCCGGCGTGCCCTCGATGAAGGTGATGTCGAGCCCGAACGGGTCGTCGTCGGACTTCACGAGGTCCGCCTGCACGAGTGCGGTCGGCCTCTCGGTCTGGATGGCGGTCACGCTTGCCTCCTAGGAGTGGTGGATGGTGCGGAATACCGAGACCCGGTCGGGTCCCGGAGATCGGTGCCAGACGGCGGTGGCCGGCGAAGTCGCCTGACCCGCGGTGTCTGGGGTAGGCGTGCGGTGCCGTCAGGCCGCTGCGGGCTGCGCCTGCGCGCGGTGCTTCGCGGCCTGGTCCAGCACCTTGGTGAAGTGCTCGGCGCGCTCATCACCTTCGGCCTCCTGGGTGCGGAGGTCGCCGAAGCGCTCCCAGTAGCGCCGACAGACGTCGCTTTCCATCAGCTTCGCGGCCTGGAACGGCAGGTGGCCGTGACGGACGAAGCCGAGGCGGTCGCGCAGGCTGAGGATGCAGACGAGCTGGTTGGCTTTCACCAGCTGCATGTACTCCTCGACGTCCATGTCCTCGGGCGCCCAGAGCTTGGCGAGGTCGGGGTTGGTGGACAGTTGCGCCAGCCAGTCGAGCTGGTTGCGCGTGAGGACGGCGTCGTTCCGCTCGCTCTGGTGCCGCGCGTTCTGATTCAGCCGGGCGACTCCGACCGCGGCGCTGGTGAGGGAGAGGGCGGCGCCGACGGTGAGGACGGCGGTGGTGAGCTTCACGAGGAGAACAGTCCTTTCGGAAGGCGAGGTAGTGGACGAGCGTCCAGCCGACGGAGGGGCAGCGGCTGCGTTCATGCGACCTCCCGGAGCGCGACAGCAAGGGCGTCCTCGGCGCGGTGATCCGGGGCGTACCGGCGGCGCACCGCTTCCAGGGCGACGGCGATGGGGGGCAGCCCCACGCTGGCCCTTCGCTCGTCCAGCAACTGCGGCGCACGCACTGGGCACAGCACGACGCCGTCAGCGCGGAGGAGGAACTGGGTGCCGTATATCTGGACGCGCCCGCTATTGACCAGGGCGCGGTCGTGCAGGTGCGCCCAGTGCTGGACGAGCGCATCGCCGGCCCGCACCGCCCGCTCCAGCAGGGTGGTGGCGGCGCGCTGGAAGTCGGGTGCGTCGTCGCTGTGAAGAGCGATGCTCCAGGCGGCGCGGGCGGCGGCAGGGCCGACGAGGCGGTGGCCGGGCCAGTCGTGCTCGGCCAGGATGCGGCGCAGCACGTTGGTGTTGGCGTGGTCGGAGTGCCGGCCCTGGCCGAGTTGGACGGCGTCGAGCTGGTTGCGCGCTCGTTGGGCCCGGCGGGTGGCCGCTTCTGCCGCGCGGGCGAGCAGCTCGCGGGCAAGGTCAGGCCGCTGCGGTCCGGCGGTCCTCACGCGCTGCCCCGATCGTCCGAGACTGCCCGTGGCTCGTCGACGCGGCAGCCGATCAGCGCACTCAGCCCGGACCGGCGCTCGGCGGCGAGTTGAAGGCGGGCGACTCGGTCACCCTCTCGTCCGGTGCCGGTCCCCTGTGCATCCCAGCCCATGTCGGTGAGCCGGCGCAGCAGGATGGAGGTGGGCTGGGCGTCGAGGGCGTGACGGGCCAGTGTTTCGGCCCGTACGAGGGGGAGGGCGAGGCGGGCGGCGAAGTCGGATGCCCACAGGGTGATCAGCCGGGTGATGTCGTCGGACTGGCCGGGCAGGGTGTGGAAGCAGCGGAAAAAGAGGCACGGCCCCTCGCCCCATCCCAGGGCGGGGTCGCGCTCGGGGATCATGCAGGCCAGCAGCTTCCCGTCCTCGAACATGCCGGCCGGCCGCGTCTGAGGGTCGCGGAAGAGCGCCGGGACGTCGGTTCTGGCCGGTACCGGCAGACCACGCAGGGTGAGCCAGCGCTGCCGGTCATCGACGAGGGCGGCAGCTTCCTTCCGCTCTGCGTCCGTGCGTAACGAGCGCACCTCATATACGGCGGCCAGGGGCGCCGGGGCAAGCGGTGCCGCAGCCGTTCGCTCCTCACCATGCGTGGGAGCCGGGGGCCTGCTCATCGGTCCGCTCCGCTCCGCGTCGCGTGGGCTTGCCCGGCCGTCAGCAGCTTCCAGCCGTGCGCCAGGATCACCAGCCGGGTGGTGTCCTGTGCGGCCGTGTCGGCGAGGAGCTGGTCGAGTGCGGCACGCAGGTCGGCCGGGGCGATCTTGGCGGCGACGGCGATGGCGCGGGCGTCGCTGTGCTCAGCGACGGCTCGCAGCAGCAACAACTGCTCCGGGCGGAGTTCCGGCGCCGGCCTGTCCACCGTAGGAGGGGCCACCTGCTGCGCGGTGAACAGACGGTGCACGATCACCGGAAACTTGCAGCGGGACGGACAGTGCAGGCTCTCGCGGATGTCGCGGAGGTACTGGCGGACGGTCACGGGCGACAAGACGGTCTGCGTGGCGATCTCTTGCGCCGTGAGGCCGTTCGCGAGGTGCTGGGCGACGCGTTTCAGGGCCGGCGTCAGGGGTGTGATCGGTGCGTGAGCAGTCGGCACGGGCGGGGTCACGGTGTCTCTTCCTCGGCTGGGCGGATGGTCACGGGGAGGGGTGCCGCCGGCCCCCGCGGGGACGAGGGCCGGCGGCACGGGCCCGTGCGCGGCAGTGGAGAATCACGGGGTGCCGCGCACGGGGGCTCATGCGGCGGTCGGGTCGGTGCGGGCCCAGGCGGCCTCGGCGGCGAGGCGTTCGGACCACTCGATGTGGTTTTCATCGAAGGCCGCGTCGGCCAGGCGTATGCGCTGGACTTCGCCGGTGCCGGCCGGTGGGTAGGTGTGCTGGATGTCGCGCCACAGGCGTTGGAGGACGTAGCCGCCATCGAGGGCGTGGGCGCCGTGCAGTTCCATGGCGTCCTGGGCCGACTGCACGGCCCACTGGTGTCCGAGGTATTTCGAGTTGATCAGGTCGGCGTCACAAGACAGGCCCTGATCGAGAAGGTGCACGGCCTGGTAGGCGAGTATCCGGCCGGCGCGCAGGCGAGCCTCCATGCCACCGACGCGGTCCCGCAGGACGGGTAGGTCGGACAGGGCGCCACGGTAGCGGGCGCGGGCCTTGAGCCGACTGGTGGTGGTGGCCATGACGGCTTCGTGGATGCCGAGGCTGACGGCGGCCAGGTTGGGGCGGCCGTAGAGGATGCTGCTGCTCTGGGCCACGGCCAGGCCCTGGCCGACCTCGCCGACCATGTTGTCCTCGGGGACGCGGACGTGATCGAGGTCCAGGCGGCCGGCGGAGAAGCCATGCAGACCGAGGCCGGCACGATGGTCGGCGGCGGAAAGCCCGGGGCGGTCGGCTTCGACCATGAACGCGGTCAGCCCCTGCGAGGTGCTCACCCCGGGTGCGGCGGTACGGGCGACGACGAGGTGGGCTCCCGCGAGGTGACTGTTGCCGATATGGATCTTGCTGCCGGTAATCACCCACTCGTTGCCGGCGCGTTCGGCGGTGGTCTCGATGCCGCCGATGTGTCCTCCGGCGAGCGGTTCGGTCACGGCGATCGACAGCAGCAGGGAACCGTCCGCGACCCCGGGCAGCCATCGGCCCTTCTGCTCGTAGGTGGCGAAGTGCAGCAGGGCGCCCACAGGAATCAATGTGGCCTGCAGGATGGCCGCGGCAGCCGCCGAGACCCGCGCGATGCGGTGGATCAAGACGGTCTTGGCCACGTGCCCGGCGCCCAGTCCGCCGAAGACGGCCGGGACGGTGACGGCGAACCAGCCCCGGGCGGCCATCAGGCCGGCGACCTTGCGCTCCACCCTGCTCGGAGCGGCCTCCATTCGCGCAGCGCGCGCCGCGACGTGCTCGGCCGCGAAGGCGTCCGCCTCCTGCCACAGCATGTCGTGGCGGGCGGTGAGGTAGGGACGCAGCGCCGGTGGGGGCGTGGTGGGTGTGGCGGACATGGTCTCCCTCTCCCTGGATGAAGGTCGCAATGCTGAGCGGCCGGGGATCGTCTACGGCTCCCGGGTGGGGGGTTGGGAACGAATGGCCTAGCGGGTGGGCGCGGGGGCGATGTGGTCCATCACCTGCGCACTGGCGTTGATGACGATGTCCCGCAGACGGCGGGCCTCGGCCAGGGGCCGCTTCTCGGGGTCGATCACGCACACCGTGCCCAGCACAGTGCCGCTGTCGTGGATGAGCGGAGCGCCGAAGTAGGAGCGGATCCCGACGGCGTCGACCACCGCGTTGCCGCTGAAGCGCGGGCTGGCGTGCACGTCGTGCAGCGGCAGGGCCTTCCTGCGGGCCATGACCTCCGGGCACCAGCCGTGGTCGCGGCTCATGGTGCGGCCGACGATGACGTACCCGCTGTCCGCGGGCGGCTGGTGAAGTCCGACGAAGGTCTGCTCCTCCAGAAACAGGTTGACAAACCCGTACAGGAACCCGGCCTTCTCCGCCATGTCGCGTGCCAGCTCGTCGAAGTCGTCGTTGGCCACGGTCGGGACGCCCAGGCGAGCGAGCAGCTCGTAGCGCTTCGCCAGCTCCGGCGCCTGCTGGGCCGGCTGGATGGCGAGGTCGGCGGCGAGCGGGGTGAAGGGGCCGCGAGTGGCCTCCCGTGTGTCACGTCGCGGCAAAGACCCTGCGGTCGGGGTGGCATGCAGCGTGCGGTAGGGGCCGCTGGGGTGCTGTGACATTAGGCGTCCTGGAGGGTGGTGGAAGGGGCGTGACTAGCGCGGCTCGTAGCGGCGGTGTTCACGGCGTGGTCGACGAGGGTCAGCAGGGCGCCGGCGATGTGGTTCGGGTCGCGGGCGTCGCAGGTGAGCACCGGTACAGCTGCGGGGAGTTCGAGGGCGGTGCGGACCTCTTCGGGGTGGTATCGGTGAGCGCCGTCGAACTGGTTGATGGCGATGACGAAGGGCAGGCCGATGTCTTCGAAGAAGCTGACGGGGGTGAAGCTGCTCTCCAGGCGGCGGGTGTCGACCAGGACGACCGCGCCGACGGCGCCGCGGGAGAGGTCGTACCAGAGGTCGACGAACCGGTCCTGGCCCGGCGTGCCGAACAGGAACAGCTCCAGGGGCGTCGGTGCGTCGGGCAGGCTCAGGCGGCCGAAGTCGAATGCCACTGTGGTGGTCTGCTTCGCCTCGATGCCCGAAAGGCTGTCCACGTCCGCGCTCGCCTCGGTCAGGTATTCCTCCGTGCTCAGCGGCGTGATCTCGCTGACGGCGCCCACGGCGGTGGTCTTGCCCGCGCCGAAGCCCCCGGCGATCACGATCTTCAGCACAGTCGGAGCACCGGCCTGCGAGTACGGCGAACTACGCGGCACCGCGGCCGGTTCATCCGGCCTGGGGATAGGCGACGGCATCAGGCCACTTCCTCTTCAAGCCCGCGGAGAGGGCTGCCAGCAATTGGGTAGACGGACCGGATCCCGCACCGGCGTCGGCATAGGGGCGGGTCAGGGGGACCACCAGGGCGTCGGCGTCCAAGAGGTCGGAAATGAGAATCTTGACGGCGGTGACGGGCCGGCCGAGTCGGCCCGCCAGCTCGACCACCGACCGCCGACGTTCCCGGCACAGGGCGAGAATCTCCGCGCTTTCCTCGGCTTGTGCCGGGCCCGGCCTTCCCGGTCCGGGCTCCAGCACGGTTTCCAGTCCGAGCAGGTGTCGGGGCTTGGTGCGCCCGCGCGTCAGGGTGTAGGTCCGCACGAAAGCCGACTCCTCGGCCGCGCGACCGTGCATGGTCACCGGACCTCTCCGCCCGTGCCGACACGGACGGGGATCAGCATGTACGGGGAGAACTTCTGGACGAGGCGGCCCATCTCGAACCCGACGGTGCCAGCATCGGCGTCCCCGGCAGCGATGACGGCGAGGATCGTGTCCACTTCGCCGCGTTCGTTGCCGGGATGGTTGTCGAAGGCGGCGCTACGTCCGGCGCTCTGGACGAAGAACAGGCAGTCGTCCCGTTCGATGATGACCTGCCGGGCCGGCCGCTTTTTGTGACTGGGGCCGGTGATGTTCGCCGCTAGGGAGGCAACCCCGCTGAAGGCGGCAGACAGTTCGTCCGCCCAGTCCTTGTCGACGTCGCTGTCCAGCAGCCGCAGTCCGTCGCGCGAGATGAGGACGGCGTGCGTGACGCCCGGCGTCTCGGAGGCGAACTGCCGCAGCAGCCAGACCATGCTGTCCCGCTGTCCGCTTGTCGATGTCGCGGATGCGGGCGTGCCACCAGTTACGTTTCTCATCGCGGGGTGGGTGCTCATAGAGATCGCTCCAGAAGGGGGGAAGGGCCAGCGGATGTAACGGGCCACTGGGAACGCGGAAGGACGATGGTCAGGGCCTGGGATACTCCGTCGAGGCGGGAGGGGAACCGGCGGTGCCGCCGGCCTGGAGACCGTTGCGGAAGGCGGCTGCGAGCCCTGGCGTTGCCGCAGCCACGGGGGCTTGCTCCTGCTCGCGTGGGGGACGGAAGGATCCCGTCCGGCGTGTGCGCGTGGGAAGAGCGGGTGCGTCGACCGAGTGGCCTGCCGCTGCGGCTCCCGGCGCCCCTTCGCTGACGGGGTGTGCGACCTGACCAGCCCTCGGCGCGGCAGAAGACGAGGCAACTTGCTGCTGCCGCTCGGAGGGGCGGACTTCTTGGGGCGGCAGCTCGCCCGCATCCTCGACCGGTGGAATCGCTACCAAGAGCCGTGCCGGTATGACGACCAGAGCGGTGGTACCCCCCGTCACGTTCTCCTGCAGGAGGACGGACAACCCGTGTGTCTGGGCGATCTTCGCGGCGACCAGCAAGCCGAGCTGACCGGCCCTGACCTGGCCGCTGACGTCGACCTCATCCGGAGCCTTCAGCAAGTGGTTCATCTGTGCACGGACCTGCGGATGCATGGGGATGACCCGATCCTCGACCTCGACTGCCAGGCCGTGCGCCACCCGCTGCGCACGCACCATCACCTTGGTCGCCGGATCGGAACACTCGCAGGCGTTCTCGATCAGTTCGGCCAGCAGGTGCGTCAGATCCGGACCCACATGGCCGGGGAGCCCCAGCTCGGCGCTCACGGATCCGGCCGCGACGGCCACCCGTGGATACTGCACGACCTCGGAGACGGCGCCGCGCAGTGCCGTCGTAACAGGAACGGGTCGGCGCACGCTGCGTAGGGACTGCCCACCCAAGACAGCCGTGCTCTCGACTTGGCGGCGCATCCGCGTCACGAGGTGGTCGATCTCGAAGATCTTGGCCAACAGCTCAGGGTCGTCGGTCAGCATCTCCAGCTCGCTCAGCGCCAGGAGCGCCTTGCCGACCAGAGCGTGCTCGCGCATGGCCAGGCGGCGCAGCACTTCCAGAAGGACAACGGACTGGGACTCGTCATGCACGCGGATCAGCGACGCGATTGCCTGAGCCTGAAGGGCACTCAGCACGTTGTTGATCTCGGCATTCGGATTGGTCGACGGTGACACCTGAAGATCTGGCATCGGTGGGCGTCCTCCGCGGCACAGCTCGTCCGCCGACCACTGCACTGACTTCTCGGCCGCTGCTGCCGCCGCTGCGACCGCTGTCAGCGCCGCTACCTGAGACTCCTGCGCGGCCGACTGCACCGCTCCGGCGACGGTGCGCGCTCCACGAGCCGCCACGATGGCGACCCCCACCAGCCCGCAGACCAGACCGACTAGGACCCAGCCGGCTTTTACGGCGGACACCGATCGCAGCGCGAAGGCGGCAGTAAGCAGTGCGGCAAGGAGCGCTAGGGGCAGTGTCACCGCACGGCGGGCACGGTGCAGAGTGACGGCGTCGACCGGGGGCCGCCGTCTGCGGTGGCCGGTAGCGGCCGGCCGTGCCGGGAAGGCGCTGTCAGACATGGGAATCCTCGTCAAGGGTGGGGTGGCTAGGCGTGCTGCGGTGTCAGGTCTGCGGCGTTGTGGGGCGTGTTGCAGGGGGTCGAGTGGGGTGCCGGAACCGCGGCCGCGCCGCAGTGGTGGGAGGGCCCCGTCGTCAGGACCTGAAGGAGCCGGGCACTCTGGATCAGGCCCATATGGCTGAATGCCTGCGGGAAGTTCCCCAGCTGGCGCTGCTGGACGGGGTCGTACTCCTCTGCCAGGAAACCGAGGTCGCTGCGCAAAGTCAGGAGGCGCTCGAACAAGGCACGAGCCTCATTGAGGCGGTCGGTCAGGGCCAGGCCATCGACGAGCCAGAAGGAGCAGAGGACGAAGGTGCCCTCATTGCCCTTCAGGCCGTCCACCCCGGCGCGCTTTCCGCGGGTCCGGTACCGATGCACGAGCCCGTTCTCCGTGGACAGTTCACGACGTACCGCGTCCACGGTGCCGACGACGCGTGGGTCGTCGGGCGGTAGGAACCCGGTCCGGGGGATCAGCAGCGTGGCGGCGTCCAGTTCCTGCGAGCCGTAGGACTGGGTGAAGGTGTTGCGGTTCGCATCGAATCCCTTGGCGCAGACCTCGTGGCGGATCGCGGCCCGCAGCTCGACCAGGCTTGCCAGGTCCACGTCGAGCGCGCCGGCCTCGGCCAGGCGGATGGTGCGGTCGACCGCCACCCAGGCCATCACCTTGGAGTGGACGAAGTGCCGACGCGCCCCCCGGATCTGCCAGATCCCCTCGTCAGGCTCCTGCCAGCGCCGGGTCAGATCCTCGATGAGCCGCCGGTGGAGCACCGCGGTGTCGGCGCAGTGGGCCACACCGCTCTCGTGTGCGAGGTACAGGGTCTCGATCACCTCGCCGTACACGTCGAGTTGGAGCTGGTCTGCCGCGTCGTTGCCGATGCGTAGTGGGGTTGAGCCCTCGTAGCCGGGAAGCCAGGGCACCTCCCGTTCGCGCAGGTCACGTTCCCCGGTGATCCCGTACATGATCTGCAGGTTTTCCGGGTCGCCGGCCACCGCCCGCAGCAACCAGCGCCGCCATGCCTGTGCCTCCTGCCGATACCCAGTGCCCAGCAGCGCGGCCAGCGTCGTCGAGGCGTCGCGCAGCCAGGTGAAGCGGTAGTCCCAGTTCCGAACGCCGCCGATCTCCTCGGGCAGCGACGTGGTCGGCGCCGCGACGATCCCGCCGCTCGGCCCGTACGTCATTGCCTTCAGCGCGATCGACGAACGCACTACGGCCTCGCGGTAGGGCCCGTCGTAGGTGCATTCCTGCGTCCAGCCCTGCCAGAAGGCGAGCGTCTCGGAGAGCGCGGCCTCTGGGTCGGAAACGTCGGGCGCTGCGGCGTGGGACGGGCACCAGCTGAGCACGAACGTCACGTTCTGCCCTGCGCCGATGGCGAAGGTGCTAACGACGACGCCGTCCTTCTCCACCTGCGGGACGTAGGTGTCGAGCCACAACGCGTCCGCGCCGGCCTCCGCGACCATGCGCCCACCGGCCTCGTGGATCCACGGGCTGACGTTGCCGTATCCCGGCTTCGGGCGCATGGTCGAGACCATCTCCACCTCGCCGTCCACTCCCTTGACAATCCGGATGACCTGCGGGGTGCCGTCGCGCGGCGGCATGAAGTCCGTGACGCGGACCGAACCCGTCGGGGTGCGCCACAGCGATTCGAGGACGAGCGAGTCGCCGCGGTACCGGCGCTCGGCGACCGCGCCAAAGCCGGTCTGGTCAGCAGGCTGCGCTGGAGCGATCTGCCAGGTGCCATGCCGCTGTGTGCCCAGGAGCCTGGCGAAGACAGCCGGAGAGTCGAAGCGGGGCAGGCACAGCCAGTCGATCGAACCGTCATCGCAGACGTGGGCGCTGGTCTGCATGTCGCCGATCAGGCCGTACTGTTCGATGCGCGGAAGCCGATTCATCGTGTGGATCTCCGTGAGCCCCGCGGGTTCGGGGTGGTATCGGGCCGTTGCAGCGGCCGGGAACGGTGGGCAGAAGTCAGTTCGGCGGTCACCGAGCTGGGGGGAGCGTTGCCGGGCGGCGGTGGCAGGGTCTCGACGGCTCGTGCAGGGCCGGCCGCCCGCTCGCCGCGAAGCACCAGCCAGGCTGTCGGTCCGAGCACCAAGGCGATCACGACGGCACCGGTCATCGTCATGTCCGCGGCACCGAAGCGGCGAAGACCAGAAGGGCCAAGGCGAGGGCAAAGACAGCCCCGCGCAGCACGTTGACTGGTGGCTTCCGCCAGTGCGGCCTGCTCTGCCAACTACTGGGGCCGGGACCGCTGCGTTCCACGTAAGCCACCAGCTCCTGGCTGGCTTCGGCGAGCCGAACCAGGTACACCCGGCTCGGCACGTAGCCCTCGGGGATGCTGTAGGAGGAAAGCCGCTGCGCGCGGAGCAGGGCCGGGGTCCCCGGATCGGTCCGTGCGCCTAGCTGGGCAACGTGGCCACGCAGCCGATACACGAGGTCCTCCACGTCGGCAGCACTCTCGGGCAGTGGGGAGTCCTCGCCCAGCACCAGGGTCACGGTCTCCGACGCGGCCACGACGGGATCGCGCTCCCGTGGCTGGGTGGCGGTCGCATGCCGCCCGCGTCCGCGCACGAGCTGGCTGCCGTCTCGGCGAAGGTCCAGCGAAAGGCGCATGACGCAACTCCTGTTCGGATCAAGCCAAAGTGAGCCAGTGGTGCCGGTTGGAACCGACGGCTGGCGTGCGAAGTGAGTGATCTGGCAGCTACGTTGAGCGAACCGCGAATCCCGCCCGAGGGGTATGCCTTCGTGGACGGGAAGGCCGCCAAAGGCGCCAAAGCTCATTTCAGAACCGAGGGGCATACCATGGCCCGTGAACGCAACGTCGCTCTCGCCGCGCTCATTCGCGAAGCGGGCTGGTCCCAGCCGCAAGCAGCCGCAGGAGTCGTCCGTGTAGCCACGGAATGCGGAGTGCGCGAGTTGGAGACGACTACCCGGTCGCACGTCTCCATGTGGGTCTTGGGCACGAAGCCGAGTGGCAGAGCGCCACATATCCTGCGGGAGACGCTGTCCCGCAGGCTCGGCCGCCGCCTCACCCTGGCCGACCTCGGGCTGGACGAAGAGCCGACAGGCACGACCGACACCGGATCCGACTGGAGCGTCGACCCTCTGACCACACTGGCCGAGCTGGGAAGCGACGATCTCGACATGCACCGACGCAAGCTGCTGGCCACCGCAGCATACTCGGCGGCCGGCCTCGCTCTGCCCGCCCCCTCGTGGTGGGCAGCCGCCCCCGCCACAGCGGCGAGCCGCCGACCGACTTCCTCGCGCTCGGTGACCCAGGCCGATATCGACGACATCCGCGACCTCACGGTCTACTACTCCGCACGCGACCAGCAGCGAGGCGGCGCATCCGGTCGCAAGGCCCTCGCCAGCCACTTGATCGACGAAGCGGAGCCGTTGCTCGGCGGCCGGTTCCGTACAGATCAGCTTCGCCGCGACACGTACTCCGCCGTCGCGGAGATGACCTATCTTGTCGGCTGGATGGCGTTCGACGCCGGAGAACACCGCCCAGCCCAGCGCTACCTCACCACCGCCGCCCGGATCGCGGCGGAGGCCGACGACGGACCGCTCGGTGGCCACGTCCTGCGTGCCCTCGCCCACCAGGCCGTCGACCTTGGACACCCGCGCAGGGCGCTTACCTTGGCCGACGCATCGATGTCCCGCGACCGCTACGGCCAGGCCAGCCACCGCGAGAAGGCGTTGCTGGCGATCGTCCACGCCCGTGCACTCGCGGCCGACGGTGACCGAGCCGGCACCCTGGCGGCCATCAGCCGAGCGGAGCGGGACCTCGCCCGCGCCGACGCCAACGAGGCGCCAGCCCGCGTCGGCTTCTTCCAGGAAGCCTCCCTCGCCCACGAGACGGCCTGCGCTCTGCGCGACATAGGCCAGCCCCTTGACGCGGAGATCCACTTCAAGCGGAGCGTCGCCACGCGCCGCCGTCAGCAGTTCGCCCGCACCCACAGCGTGACGCTCGGCTACCTCGGCGCCGTCCAGGTCCAGCGGGGCAACCTCGACGAGGCGTGCGCAACCTGGAACGAAGCCCTCGACGCCATGACGGGTGTCCAGTCCGGCCGGGCACGTGACGTCATCGTCCGCATCCAGAGCGACCTCTCGCCCGTCCGGCAACGCGGAGGTCGCCATGTCACCGCGCTGGACCGCCGGGCACGCGGCCTGCTCCGGGCCATAGGCTGATCGCGACGCGGACACCCAAGACCCCACGGCATCCCGCGGACCAGAATCGCCCGAGGAGAGGAACCAGTGCCGATGACGACGTACGAGATCGGAGCGGTCGCAATGGTCGTCGGCGGTCATACCCGCGTGCAGGACGACTACCAGGGCGGCGTTGAATCGATCATCCGATTGAACGACGCCTTTCCGCTCGAAACGCTGCAGGGGATCGAGGATTTCTCCCACCTGACAGTGACCTGGCGCTTCCACCTGGCATCGCCCCAGGACGTGCAGCTCCACGCTCGCAGCCCCAGGGGTAACGCGCAGTGGCCGGCGACCGGAACATTCGTCCACCGAAACCACCGGCGCCCTAACCAACTGGCTGTCAGCTACCCGAGGCTGCTGCGCCGGGACGGCCGCGACCTTCTGGTGACCGACCTCGACGCGGTCGACGGCACACCGGTGGTTGACGTGGCCCCGTACTTCCAGGAAATGGGACCCCGAGGCTCCGTCCGTCAGCCGGCCTGGCCGGGCGAGATGCTCGCCGACTACTGGCGCGACGCAGCGGAGCGTCCCGGGCTTTAAGGTCTTGAGCAGGGATGCTGAGGTCTGGGTGGAGGGCATCAGGCAGCCTCCAAGGCCAGCTCGCACCACGTAGTGGCCCCGCCATCGCTGAGGCCCCAGGCTCCTCGTCTGTTGCGTGCGATGTGCCGCACGAGGTCCAAGCCGCGGCCGGTCTCGTCGTCGTCAGTAGGCTTTCGCAGACTGATGGAGCGGGAAGTGGCCACTCCGTCGTGCACGCGAATACGCAGTACGCCACTGCGGAGTTCCAGGGTCAGACTGATCCACTCGCCGCCGCTGTGCCGGATTGCATTGGTGATCAGTTCGGAGACGACGAGCGTGGCGTCGTCGGCGACACATTCCAGACCGCGGGCAACGAGACTGTCTCGTGTCACGCGCCGCATGGCGCGCACTCGCACTCTGTCTCGGGTTGGAGGGGCTTCCCCGGGCAGAAGTCTGGTAATGGCGAAGTGCTCCTCGACCAGGCCGCCATCATGAGGCGCGGTTGGATTCTGTGGCGCCGGGGCGGTCACCGCTCCATTCCGATCTGTGCCGCCCGCTCCTGTTGGGTGGCCGATACCCCGTACGGGGACAAGGGGCCCAAGCGGTGTCGCCGGTTCGGGGATCGTCGAAGCAGCCCGTCTCCACTTGGCAGAGGAGTGATGGAGGCGTCGGCAAGGTCCTGACGACGCTTTCGGTCTCCGGGAGTTCTTGTGGTCACCGAGCGGCCCCTTCCACGATCGGGAAGAGGGCGCCGAGCTTGCAATGCAGGGCCACCGCTTCGTCAGCGGTCAGGACAAGCGGGAGGGGAGTGGGCTCCGCAGCCCCCTCGTGAAGGGCGAGGGGGACCGCGAAACGGCCGGCTTCCGTGGGCGCTACCTCCACCTCGCGTGCGAGGCGGAGGTGACGCTTGGCGGGCGGTACGGGCGCCACGCCGTGTTCCATCTCAACGTGACTGGACGTCATAGTCCGTAAACGTAGAGCCATTTCGGCAGGCAGCCCCTGAGAAAAAATCAGGGCTGATTGGCTCTCAGGGTTGTCATATGCCTATGCGGCCAGACCGATGTGGGCGGCGACCGAACGCAGGTCGTCACGCCACATCGGCTTCTCCCTCTTCAGTAGATCCGCTACCGCCTCCCTGACCAGCGGAGAGAACACGATCTCTTCTGGAGACTGCTTCAGCAGCTTGCCCAGGATGTGCACCGTCGCGTAGTCGTCGTGCTGGATTCGGTTCAGGTTCATCACCTCGATCAGGTACCGAGTTCGGCGTTCGAGCGGCACCTCTGGGTTGACCTGGACGTGGTCGGCCGCGCGAAGGGCTTCGTTGGTATCGCCCTCCTCGGCCTTCAGGTGCACCTCATGCATCGCGAAGTTGGTCGGCCCGAAGCATGTGTGCCAGTGATTCGCGTCCCTGCCCACCCTCTCTACGGCTTGCTGAGCGCCGCGGTAGAGGTCCCATGCCCTCGGGCCCTTGGTCGCGCGTACGGCGGCCACGGCACCCTGCAGGTGCAGCGCGCCATAAGCAGACCAATGCTCCAGCGTGGAGTCGTCCGTCGGTCGGCACTGGGCGATCGTCTGCTGGGCCAGTTCGTAGCTGTCGTCGACCTCTCCGGCGGAGGTGAGGACGCATGCCAAATTCCATGCTGCTGCCGCGAGGAGAGCTGGGTCGCCAGCGTTGTCCGCTAGGGACAGTCCTCGGTCTGCAGCGATGCGCGCCAGGGTCGGTTCTCCGACGCGGCGCAGCCAGATCTGGTGCAAGCCGTAGAGGCTGATGAGCTGACGCAGGACAGTACCCTCCTGCTCGGACGGGGCATCACGGAGCGCCGCGTGCCCTTGTCGTAGCAGAATGGGAAGTCGCTCTCCCACATCGCGGTAGCGCCTCTCGGCTTGCGTTTCGTAAACCGTCCATGCATCTGCCACTGACGCTTCGAAGTCCTCCGCGTCTATCGAGCCGACGCGCTGGGGGAGCAGTGACGAAGGGAGCGACAGGGCCTGCCGGATGAGAGGGACGCCGGCATGCTCAGTCCCTCCGGTATCCAGTCCGGAGACGTACCCACCGGTCAGGTCCCCGACGGTGCACCGCAGCGCTCTGCTGAGCGCGATCAGGTTCTGAAGCCGGTCCAAGGGGATGCGGTCATTCTCGATCTTGTAGACCCAGTTCTCCGATCGGCCGATCAGGTCGCCCAGCATCTTCTGGGACATCCCTCGGCGTTCTCGGTACCACTTGATCCGCTGGCCGATGCTGAACAACTCCGCGTCGTATGCCATGGATTGACCATCCGTCGTAGGGGACAGAGCACTCGTGTCAAGCGTATGCCCATGCGAGTCGGGCAGGGGCGATACTGGGGGTCTCTCCCGTCGGGGAGGGCACTTAACGGTCCCCCGGCCGCTCCTGCGGCCGGGGGACCGCGTACAAGTACGAGCAGAGCAAGGAGGCCGCCTTGGCAGCCCCGTACCGTGGCCTGATCCTGGACTTCGGCGGTGTACTCACCACCCGCATGAGGCTGAACGGGCAGGCGTTCGAGAGGTCAGAGGGACTGAAACCCGGCGAGTACTTCGCGGCCCTTAACGAGAATCCAGAAGGAGTGGCTATTTACGCAGCGCTGGAGGTGGGCAAAGCTACCCAAGAGGACTGGAACCGTGTCATCGGCGGCATCCTCGGAGTCGACCCCACTAACCTGATGCAGCGCGCACTCGCCAATCTTCACCCTGAGCCACAAATCGTCGCGGTGGCGAAACGTGCTCGCGTAGCGGGCGTCAAAGTCGCCATGCTCAGTAACAGCTTCGGGATTTACCCCTACAATCCATATGCCGACAAGGGCATGTGGACCGACTTCTTCGACGCGGTGATCCTCTCGGAGTTGGAGGGTGTGCGGAAGCCGTCCCCAGCCATCTACCAGCGGGCTCTCGACGCTTTGGGGCTGACCGGTCCAGAGTGCGTGTTCGTGGACGACCATGCAGAGAATCTGCCGCCGGCCGAAGCTCTGGGTATCCGAACTGTTCACCACACCACTAACCCTGCAGCTACTGCGGCCACTCTGGACTCTCTTCTGCTCGACTCCACCCCGGCTTGACGTAGGGTGGGTCGGCTACCAGAGCGAACTGTTTAAGCCCAGAACGTCCCTTGCCAACGGCCAGCCGTGAGGCCGGCGGCTCGGCACGCGCCACAATTATCAGCTGGGCCCCATGCCCTAGGTTACTGGCGTCACTGTGTCCTCAGGCGAGCAGCTTGTTCCTCCGCCTGCTTCTGTTCCGCGATGCCTCCGGGATCGCCTCAGCAACGGATTCGCCTACGGCAGACAAGAAAGACCACGGAAACACTGGATAGCTGGGCGAGGGCATGTCAACGTACAACGTCCCCCCAAAAACCCAGACCAGACGGCACCATTGCTCGACGGCGGTTCTTGACCATTCGGACTGCGCGTTGGGTTGTTGGCCCGTTGTGGTAGCTCCTGCCGAGGAGGCCCCCCTGACTGAGTCCGCTATACGGTGTGCTCGCTTCACTTCACCGGTGCTCTTCGCCTTCGACGGGCGAACGCCCGGGTGGGCCAAACGGCAAGTGACTACTTCGCTGTCTATACCGGGTTATGCGTCCATCTGCGTGGCCGGCCCAGTCGGTCAGGATCTCTGGCAGCGGGGCACCGCGGGGACCGTGTCGTCCTTGCACACGTGGCCAGGCATCCCGGTGCCGCAACCAGGGAAGTGGCCTGGGCTATCGAGATTTTCGAGCGTCGTATCACGACGAATGTCGACCCGGCTCGCCGTCGACAGTTTCCTAACGGGGGCCTCAGACAGCACTTCCGGAGCCCCGTGCTCGTACTACTTTCTCTCGTCCATCGATGACGAGGTCAAGCAGATGTCGAGCGAGTGATGTGGCGGGCAACATAGCCGACGATCGCCGGTTGGCCAAACCGGCGATCGTCACGACCATTGAGGTGTTCGCTTTTCGGCTGCGCTTGGCGGTGGGGTCGTGGCGGATGCAGATAGCTTCGCGTTGGCAAGAGGAGGCGTGAGGCAACTCTGCTGCGGCGCCTATGCCGTAGGCAGCGAGTGCCGCCAGCAGGTGGCCGTCCTGGCGTAAACCGCGCGAGGTGATGCTGCTGCGCCCCTGTCGCTCCTCGCCCTCCGCAAGGAAACCCCTCATGTGCCGATCCGTGATACCCCCTGCCCTCTGAAGCGGTAAGTTCTGTGCCCGTGCTCGGCCTTACGGCCCGAGCATGGGCCCTCCGGCCGCACAAATCCCGAACGTCGGCGGTCCACGCCTCGCCGCGGCGGCGATCCTGTTACGTGACTCTCTCCCCTGAGCGATGTGGTCCCACTGTCCTGACAGGGCTGGTAGACCCTCGTCCTGGATCGCGGGCAGTGCCGCTGGATCGATTCGCCGGCTTGGTCATCCCACTACTGTTTCCGAGGACTCGCGCATGCCTGCCCGTTTGCTGTCCATCCCCGCTGTCGCCGCCGCCCTAGATGTCGACCGCCGCACCGTCTATCGCTTCATCGCCGCCGGAGATCTCCCCGTCGTCGACCTACGCACTGGGACGGAACGTTCCCGCGTTCGTGTCCCTGCTGCCGGGCTAGAGGAGTTCATCGCCAGAAGGCTGGTTGTTTCCCCACGCCCCCGTCGGTGATCTCTCGCCGCAAGTCCGGCGCTCACCGTTTCCGAACGAAGGAGTAGTACCGCGTACCTGCGCAAGTTGAAGTCCGGCAAGTGGCAGGCGACCGTTCGTAACCGGGCCGGAGTCCGGTTCAGCGAGTCCTTCCCTCTCAAGGCCCAGGCGCGGGCCTGGGGCATTGAGTTGGAGACCCAGTTCGCCCGCGGAGGCATGCGCGACCCGCGGGCCGGCGAGATCGCCTTCCAGGAGTGGCACGACCGGTGGTGGAACGCCCGCATCGTCGAACCCCACACCCTCCGGGGCGACGCGTCCAGCATCAAGAACCATGTCATGCCCTACTGGGCGGACTGGGAAATGCGGGCCATCACCCGCATGGATGTCCAGAGCTGGATTCGCTCCCTGGTCGAGAAGGGCGCAGGCCCTGCCGCGATCAAGCGGGCCTATAGCCTAACGTCGTCCATCATGCGCGCGGCGGTCGACGACGATGTGATCGCGGTGAGCCCGTGCCGCAGCATCGATCTGCCGCCCATCGCGGTCAAACCGCCGCAGTGGTTCACGCCCGACCAGGCGCAGAGCATCCTCGACGGACTCGCCCCCGCCTGGCGGACGATGTGCCTCCTCGGCTTCTACACCGGACTGCGCTGGGGAGAGCTCTCCGGCCTGCACCGCCACCGCATCGACACACGCCGCTCCCGCCTGTTCGTGGTGGAGGTCAACAGCAAGAGCGGCATCAAGGAGTACCCCAAGAGTTCCAAGAGCCGCCGGGAAGTCCCGCTCCCGCCACACGTCCTGGAGGCCCTCGAACGCCACATCCACCGGCTCGACCGCGACGCAGTGGTCTTCACGACCATCACGAAGGGCCGTTCCGCACGCCTCCTCGCCGACAGCAACTGGCGTCGGCAGACCTGGTGGCCTGCTGTCGAGGCTGCCTACCATTTCGGCGACGACGGCGAGTTGCAGCTCGTCCCGCACTACCCGCCGCACTCCATGCGCCACACCTGCGCCTCGTGGCTGGTCCAGAGGGGGGTTTCGCTCTACGAAGTCCAGCACCTTCTCGGCCACGAGAGCTTCCAGACCACCCAGCGCTACGCCCACCTGCAGCCGGACGCCCATAAGGCCGTCCTCAGCGCCTGGGAGCGCATGGAAAACCCCCTCACCATTGCCGCATAAAGCGAGCCGTCGCCCTGTTCGTCGTGGACAGGGCGACGTCAGCTCGTGGCGCGGCCGGACAGCCGGCTTCGGCGGCGCGAGCCAGCGTCACACCGTCCGCTCCTAGCACACCGGCCGCCTTCTCAATGTCAGTGGTGCTTGCCGTCATCCTCGCAATCCTAGGTGCACATCAGGGACCGCGCGAAATGCAGCAGGCAGCAACGCAGCAAGTCTCACTGTCAGTGGGCGACTGGCCCGCGAGGTGGGATGAGGCGGGAGCACTGGCGGCCGGAGCGCAGAAGGCCGTCAGGCGGTCCTTGAGTCGAGGCTATGTCCCGTCAGACAGCTTCCAACGCCCTAGTGTTGGAGGATGACCGAGGAGACGTATAACAGTCTGGACGGACGGGCGGATGTGGTAGTCCAGGCTGGGCGTATTGGAGAGGTGCATCAACACCTGCACGAGGTGGGTTTGCCGCCTCAGCCAACGCCAATTCAGTTGCCGCCCGCGTTGGCGTACTTCGCCGACCGGCAGGCAGAGCAGGAGCGCATCGCTCAAGCTGCGGAGAGTCACGCGGACCACGCTGGGCCGCTCGTGGTGGCGTTGACTGGGATTGGCGGGATCGGCAAGACGGCATTGGGGTTCCAGGTTGCGCGTCAGCTCAGAGATAGATATCCCGACGGTGTGTTGTACGTCGATCTCGACGACCTGCGCCGGGACGGGGTGGTGGAGGTGGCGGACGCCGTCGGGGAACTGCTCACCAGTCTGGGTGTCTCGCCGGATTGGCTGGAGCGGTCCTTTGCCGGCCGCTCGAAGCAGTACTGGACGCGCTCTCGGGACAAGCGTCTCATCGTGGTGATCGATAACGCCCGCTATGGAGCGGAGGTCGTACCACTGCTCCCGGCTTCCGCGCAGAGCCTGGCGATCGCGACGAGCCAGGGGCTGCTATACGACCTCGACGGCGTGGCTGCGGTCGAGGTACCTGTGAACCCGTTGGCCGTAGACGATGCGGTACGCCTGCTTGCGCACATCGTGAACGACCCGCGACTCGAGGCGGAGCCGGACGTCGTGGCGGAGCTCGCCCGCAGCTGTGGTGGACTGCCTGCAGCCCTCCAGGTGGCTGGCCAGTGGGTCCGCAAGTACCGTCGGCGCAGTCTGTCCCGGCTGGTCACTGAGCTCACCACAGAGCTGCACGAGAGGGGCATTCCCGTGGTCGAGGCAGTCTGGGACGCCGCATGCTCAGGGCTGGGGCCGGAGGCTGGCCGCCTCTACTGCCTGCTGCCGCAGTACCTCGCTCCTGTCATCACGGGCCCAGCCGCCGCCGCGCTCCTTGGTGGCGGTCTCCAGCCGGCGGAGGACGCGCTGGAGGAGCTGGAGTCGGCGGGGCTGCTGGAGAACAGGCCCGGGGGGTACCGGATGCACGAGCTGTTGCGAGGGCATGCTGAGCGCCGCGCACGCCAGACGGACCCTGACGGTGTGGGCCGGGTCGAGGCGCGCCGCAGGCTGATCCGCTGGTACAGGCGCCAGGCAGCCCGGGCGGATCTGCTGGCCGCTGGCCCACGCATGACCTTCGCATACCCCGTTGCGGTAGTCGAAGACGTACCCGACATCGATTTCACTGGTAAGGCGCAGGCACTGAGGTGGCTGGAATCGCAGCGGCTGGCTCTGTACGGCTGTGTTCGCCTGGCCTTCGAGACCGGGCTGTATGAAGACGCCTGGGCACTGTGCGAACCGCTGTGGACACACTTCCTTGACCACCCGCATTACGCGGACGTCACGGACGCTTTCCGCTCAGGCGTAGCAGCCGCCGATCGCCTGGAGTGCCTGCCGGCGATGGTGCGGATGCGGTGCCAGCTCGCCAGGCCGTTGTGGGAGCAGGAACGGTATGACGAGGCCGCTGAGCATCTGCGGCAGGCTCTGGGTGCATCCGAAGCTCTGGGCGATTCTGCGCAGGAACGCAAACTGAAGGCGTCCGTGATGGAGTTCCAGGGCTTGCTGAAGTCCGCGCAGCGGGACTGGACAGGGGCAACCGCGGACTTCGAAGCCGCCAGGCAAGTCCACGAGGCGATCGAGAACGCTTACGGTGTGCTGCTCCAGACCTACCTGCTGGGTCGCACCGCCCTGAGCCAGGGCGAGCCTGAGCGGGCGGTTGCCTTGCTGAGCGCGGCGCACAGCATGGCGCGAGAGCAGGAGCGGGAGCGCATGACGTCGCGGGCCGGCTTCGAGCTCGGCCGTGCGCTGAGGCGCGCCGGGCGTGCGGCGGAAGCGGGCGGTCTGGTACGTGCAGCACTGGGGAACGCCCGCGAGCGGGGTTCGACGTTCGATGAGGCGCGTGTCCTGGAGGAACTGGCTGCACTCGCTGATGAGCTGGGCGAAGCCGTCGAAGCGGAGGAGTACCGGACGGCTGCTCAGCTGCTGGCCGCACGCTCGGGCGCTCTGCCTGATGGTGGTCAGAGCTCGTAGGTGAGGTCGGCTTCGTCGGCCGGAGCCAACCTGACGCGGACCGTGAGGGGACCGATGTCGCAGACGAGTGATACGGGCAGCGTCCACTGCGGGGTGGAGCTGAGCCAGGCGTGGACTGCCGACACCACTGCCCCAGGGTCGGTGCGCAGGACGCGGTCGCTGGTTGTGCAGGGCTCGATGCGGACGCTGAACGGCCCGGCCGATCGGTGCCGGACCAGGCACCGTTCTGGGGAGAGGATCGCAGCGGCGGTCCGGCAGCCCGGGGCGTCTTCCAGTACCCGGGCCGTCCAGCCGGCCGCCGTCCATGTGCTGGTGTGTGGTGCGGGGGAGGCAGGCCGTGCACGGCGCCACAACACCGACGCGCTCTGCACGTGGCGCTGGTCGGCTTCCGGGTGTTCGGCCGCCAGGTGGTGCACCGCCTCGGAGGTGAACGAGGGGAACCGTTCGATGCTGATCCGGCACCCGGCCACCTCGGCCCGCACCGCGAAGGCCGCAGGACGTCGGGGTGCGGCTGGGTGAGGAAGCGGATGCGGGGCCACTGGGACGGTCCGCGGCCGGAGCCTCAGTAGAGAGTAGAGCTCGGATTGGAGGCGTTGCAGGGCCTGGCTGGGCAGGGCGAAGGCTGCCTCGGCGGAACCCCGGGTGTCGTGGGCTTCGGCGGCCGGGAGGACACGCACCAGATCGGCGGCTTTAGCCAGCCGGGGAACCTGGGTGAGCATCTGTGCCATCGGGCTGCCGGGTATCAGTTCGCTCCCGCCGTCGTACGCCCCGATGACCGGTCGGCCGAGGGCGGCTGCGTACAGGGCGGTGGATCCGTGATCGGTGACTACGGCATCGGCCGCAATCAGGAGGGCGGCCCATTCCCCGTATGGTCTGGCCAGGGCCAGGCCTGCTGACAGGGCGGGAGCGAGTTGACGGGAAAGGTCGAACGCGCTGATCCGGCTGTACTCATTGGGATGAAGGATTAGGGCGAGCTGGTACTCGTCGTACGGGAGCCGGCTGATCAGCTCCTTCGGCAGCTCGGGCCGCCGGGCCAGCAGCGACTCAGGCCCCCAGGTGGACGTGAGTACGATGAGCCGGCGCTCGCCCGTTCCCAGTGCGGAGCGGTAGTTCTCCCGGTGAGCGAGCGAGCCGATCAGCCGGTCCAGAGTCGGATCACCCACCACGGCCGCCCGCGCGGCGGCCGAAGGACAGTACTCGGCGAGGCGGATGAGTTGTTCGTCGTGCGCCAGCGCATGGAGCGCGGCCCACGGCTCGCCGTCCACGAGCAGGTAGTGGGGGTCAAGGCCGGACGGAATGCATGGCGAACCGTCGCCGCTGACGGTCTTGTTGAAGCCGGCACCGTGCGGAAGCAACACCCCGGGACCGGAAAGAACCCGCAACGCACCCTTCGGACTCGCGGTCAGGATCAGGTCGTGCTCGCTGGATCGCGCCTCTTCCCAGCTGACCGTACGTGCACCGGAGCGCTCCAGGGCTGCGAAGGCGTCTGCGTCGAACACGGACCCTGGCACCAGCGTGAAACGGACGAGGACGCGCTCGTCACCCTCGAAGACGGGCAGTACATCGAGAAGCCGGTGTAGAGCTCCCGCTGAACGAACGGCAAGGAGTACTGCCCGCTGCCCGCTGCCCGCTGCCCGCTGCCCGCTGCCCGCTGCCCGCTGCCCGCTGCCCGCTGCCCGCTGCCCGCTGCCCGCTGCCCGCTGCCCGCTGCACG
>NZ_JBIBUO010000026.1:17349-22258 GCF_043079545.1 Streptomyces sp. NPDC015171 | reverse complement strand
GCCCGCAAATTATCCATTATACCTGAAGATTCGGAGAGGGGTGCATCGACCCTACCCGGTGGGGAAGCATAGCCAGGGGCCTCTTGCGCCATGGAGCTGATCGTACCGGCGACTCAAGCTGGTTTGCGCGCCACCGACGTGCTCCAGTATCTGTCTGGTGCGCTGCTGCCTCTGCTAACCCCTGGCGCCGATTTCTTCATGTAGTCAGCGCTGCAGAGAGGGAGCACGGCGGTCCTCCGGAGGGGTTCTGCGGCCGGCCAGAGGCGACCGAAATGATTGACGGCGATGATTACGCCGACTACCCAACTACCCAAGTCTCCGTGATCTCCCTACGGTGGCTTCAGCGAGTTCACTGTCCTGTGTTGCGGCAAGGGGGATTGATGGAGGCGGAGTTGGCGGCGCTGGCGGCGTCGGGGGCGTCGACGTTGGTCGGGCTGATGGTGTCGGAGACGTGGTCGCAGGCGCGTGAACGGGTGGCACGGTTCTTTGCCCGGGGTGCGGATGAGGAGGCGGTTGCCGAGGAGCTGCGGTTGTCCGAGCAGGAGCTCGTGGCGGCGCGGGCGTCGGCGGACGAACTGGCTGTGTCGGACATCGAGGCCGGATGGCGGCTGAGGCTGCGTCGTGCTCTCCAGGCGGACCCCGGGGCTGCGGAGGAGCTGCGCCTGCTGCTGGCGGAACTTGCGCCGGCAGCGAAAAGTGACGCGGCAGTCACCGTGCACAACAGCGTCAATGGCGGCGTGCAGCACGGGCCCGTGATCCAGGGGCAGCAGTTCTCCAGCCTGACGTTCTACAGCTCGGGTTCTGTCTCTCAGGGGCCCAGCGCGGGGCAGCCAAATGAGTGAGAGTTTCGACGATCGGCGTGCGGGGCCGTACGTCCGGAACGAACTGTCAGGGAGCGTCTCCGGGCCGAGCGTTCAGGCCCAGCAGATTCATGGCGGCATTACGTTCAACGTTCAGGCGCCGCTCCCGTCCGATCCCGCGGTCCGGCCGGATCAAGTGCCCCCTCTGACAATCCGGTTCATCAATCGGTCGGCGGACCTGGCTCTGCTGGACAACTGTGTGAGTGAGGAAGGGAGCGGAGCGGGCAGGGTTGGGTACGGCGTGATCTCAGGGATGCCTGGGGTCGGTAAGACCGCTATCGCCTGCCGCTGGGCGGAGAAGGCCCGGGCGCAGTTCCCGGACGGGCAGATGTACGTCGACTACGCGATGTTGCGCAGCCGGGCGGGGGGTGATGTGTCGGAGGCGGTGGCCATGTGCCTGAGAGCCCTTGGGGTGGACGACGCGTACATCCCGAAGTCCCTGGAGGAGCGGACCTCGCTGTTCCGCTCGAGGACCGCGGACCGGCGCGTCCTGGTGGTTCTCGATGACGTCAACCAGCCCGCTCAGGTCAGGCCCCTCGTGCCCAAGGGGCCGGGGAGCGTAGTGCTCGTCACGAGCAACGGCAAGCTTTCCGAGCTGGCTCTGGACGGGGCACGCCCGGTGTACCTGGACCCGCTCGACATGGACAGCGGCCTGCGGTTGTTGGCCGACCGGTGTGGCGAGGCGGCCGTGGAGGCCGAGCGGCACGCGGCCGAACGGCTCGTCGACTTCTGCGATGGCCTGCCCAAGGCCCTGCACTTGGTGGCTGCCCGCCTGCTGCCCACGGGTGATCTGACCATGAGTGAGCTTGCCGAGGAGCTGGCTGACGAAACCCGCCGCCTGCAGGGGCTGTCGCTGGGAGGGGATCATTCCGTGTCCGCTGTACTCGAGCTGAGCTATCGCGATCTCCCGGCAGATGCCGCGCACCTGTACCGGATCCTGGGGTGGTTCCCCGGCCGCACCTTCGACGCGGGCACGGCCGCGGTCGCCGCGGATATCGACGTATCGACAGCGAGGTCGTTGCTGGCCACCTTGGTGAGGTCGAACCTCCTCGATGTGACAGAGGACCGACGCTACCGCTTCCACGATCTTGTGCGGCTCCATGCCCGGGAGCGCGCCGGCCAACAAGAGCCGCAGCTCGCGCGGCGCGCAGTGGTGGAGCGGGTGGTCACCCATTATCTCGCTCTCACCGCGTTCGCCGACCGCGCGGTGCGCGAAGACCGGCTGCGGATCGCAGACCTGACCGACCTCCTTCGCGGTGCCCCGAACCCCTTCTCAACTGGCGATGGCCCGGCGCCCCTGGAGTGGCTGGACGCCGAGCGTGCCACCATCCTCGCCGTGCTGCGGGAGGCATCGCGACTGGCTCTGCACAAGCACGTGTGGCAGCTGGCGGAAGCTTTCACGGTCCTGTTCCTGCACCGCCGTTACTTGGGGGAGTGGAAGGAGTCCTTGGAGCTGGGCGCGGCCGCGGCTGCCGAGGCCGTGGTGCCGGCGGCGGAGGCACGGCTGCGCAGCTTGCTGTCGCGGCCACTGATGGACCTCGGCCAGTATGATCAGGCGCGCGTGGAGCTGAAGAAGGCCGCTGCTTGTGCGGAGGTGTCGGCCCACACCGCGCTGAACGCGTCCGTGCACGAGTTCTTCGGCCGCTACTGGGACCGCTTCGACGCCGACCGCGCCGTCCAGGCGTACCGGGGCTCCGTCGAACTCAACATCGAGGCCGAAGAGTGGCGCGGGGTAGCCATCGCCACGTACTTCCTGGGCTGCGCACAGGACGCTGCCGGCCAGCACGAGACGGCGCTGACCACTCTGCACAACGCCCATCAGGGGCTCATGGATCGCCACGACAGGCGTATGGCCGCCCGGGTCCTGGCTGCCATCGGTACCGTCCACGAGCATCTGGGTGACACGGATGCGGCGGTGCGTGTGCTGAGCGACGCCGTCCGGGCATTGGAGGAGGAGCAGGCCAGCCACTACGAGGCACAGGCCCGGGTTCGGCTTGCCGACATCATTGAGCGGACCGGCGGTGCTCGCGAAACCGCACGAGAGCACCTCACACGGGCCTGCGCGATCTACGAGGCAGGCGGCAGTCCGGAGGCGGAGATGCTGCGGGACCGCCTGAACCGCATGACCGGAGCGGACGGTGAGGGCGACGGCATTGCCTGACGAGGAAGGGCTTGCCTCATTGCCTGGAGTCGGACGGTAGGTGAGGCCGGAGGCGCAGTCCGACCTCCTCCTCCCACACGTCACCGATCCGCAACGTCATGAACACACCGTCGAGAGGGAGACCAGCACGTAGACAGGTGTAGACAAGTGCCGCCGGCAGACCGGGGTCGATGGTTGGTCCGGTGACCGTCGCCTCCACGATCGGCCCGTCGCGCGTGCCCAGCAGGAAGCTGTTCCCGTTCAGGGGCACGGCGGCGATGAGGCTGCCGGGGAGGTGGTGCAGTGTCTCCCGGATCCAGCCAAGGGCGCTGACCGCGGTACCAGCGGGGCGCCGGCGCACCACTACCGAGGCACTCTCGGTCAGCCGGTGGTCTCGTTCTTCCTCGTCGCACGCCAGGTGCAGAAAAGTGTCAGATGCTTCCTGACGGTCACCGCAAACGGCCGCGGGGTGACGGCGAACGGCAACCATTGAGTACCCGGCCGCAGCCGCGGTGACGGCAGTGGTCACCATCCATGAGGTCACGGTCCCGGCCGGGGGATCGGGGTACGGCAGCGACAGCACCGGCGGTGTGCCGGCGGCCGGCTCCGCCAGTTCGAGCAAGCGATACAGGGCCGCACGGAGTCGAGCGAGCGCCAGCCCCGGTTCCGCGAAAGCGAGATCGGAAATCGCGGGGTAGCTCTCGGGAGTGTGGCCCTGGACGGCGGCCTCGACCTGCCGACGGAGGTCACCTCGCGGATCGAGACGAGGTGCGGTCTGTCCAAGGTGCGCGCCCGCTGTGCCGGGTACCGCGTCACTGCCGAAAGTCGCGAGCAGCACCGGCTTGCCGAGTGCGGCGCCCATGAGTGTCACCGATCCGTGGTCGCCCACGACGACAGACGCTGCGACGAGCGCCGATCGCCAAGCGTGGACGGTCGGCATCAGCAGCAGCCCGGCTTCCAGCGCCGCGGCCTGGAGGGTACGGATCTGCCAGGACCCGTGCGCCGACCACACATTGGGGTGGATGACCGCGGCCACCCGGTATTCGTCATACGGCAGCGCGGCGAGAAGCTCGGCAGGCAGTTGCGGGTACCGGCCGAGCAGCGACGTCGGACCCCAGGTGGAGCTGACCACCACCAGACGCCGGCCGTCGGTGACACCCAGGGCACGCCGATAGGCAGCGGCCTGCGGCAGGCTGACCGTCAGTTCATCGAAGCATGGATCCCCGATGAGCAGTGTGCGGTTCGCAGTCCTGGGGTTGGTGGCGAGCAGCTGCTGTTCCTGATCAGGGTGCGAGATGGCAAGCCAGGCGCGCCCGGACTCGAGCACCGAGTCCGGTACGACGCCGGACAGCCGGGAGCGTGGGGCCCGGGAGTCCGGTACGAGCTTTTGGAAGCCGACGCCGTGCGGCAGTACCAATACGGGGCAGTCGCCTTCCGGTACGTCGATGTTCTCGCTGGCGGACAGGATCAGGTCGGGTGCGATGCTCCCCAGCTGTGACCAGGGCATGATCCGGCAGCCGGCGTCGTGGAGCAGATCGAGAACGCCGTCGTTGAAGGCGGACGTGGGATCGTAGCCGAAGACGACGGTGACCCGGCTGTCCCCACGCAGGAGGGCGGGTAGGCACTCCAGAACGCGTGCGGTCGATGTGACCGTACGCGCGGCCACGACCAGCGTCCTCTCGCCGCGGAAGGTGCTCCACAGATGGGCATCGTCACCCACGGGTACACGAAGATGTGGGCCGCTCCTACCGTTCACGGCCACCTCTGACGACTACCCGCGGTTGCTCTCGGGGGAGTAGTGCTTCACTCGCGGCTCGCGGCTCGCGGCTCGCGGCTCGCGGCTCGCGGCTCGCGGCTCGCGGCTCGCGGCTCGCGGCTCGCGGCTCGCGGCTCGCGGCTCGCGGCTCGG
>NZ_JBIBUO010000026.1:0-17251 GCF_043079545.1 Streptomyces sp. NPDC015171 | reverse complement strand
GCGGCTATGGTCGCTTTATCGCATTTCAAGCGGCGAGGCAACCCTTCTGAGGAGCCGATGAGCGGGAGATGCGGCCTACGATACCGGTTTACGAGTTGGTGCGTGATAGCGGGTGAGGCGTGTTCGGCCTGGCCGTGGCCGGATTTCAGGCGTTGGCGGTGCGGTCGGAGACGAGGCCGGCGATGGCGCGGTAGGTGTCGGGCAGGACATCTCGCCGGTGTGTCCAGCGGATCAGTTGCTTCCAGCGTTTGTGATCGGCAAGGGCGTGCTCGACGGTGATGCGGTCGGACGAGTGCCCGTGGCGGTCCCGTTCCCACTGCTCGACTCTGCCGGGCAGTGCTCCGGGCCGGGGTTTTCTGGGCGGTGTGATCGCTTGGCCGCGGTGGTCGCGGCTCAGGCCGAGGTAGCCGTCGTCCAACAGGACCTCGGCGTCGGGGAAGTGTCGGAAGCAGACGGCGATGCCCTCGTTGCGGGCAGCCGTCGCGTCGTGCATACGCCCAGGTCGCAGGGCATCGGTCCATAACGTGCGGCCGCGCCAGTCGGCAATCACGGTGGCCTTCATCGTGTTCTGCTTCTTCTTGCCCGAGACGAAGGCACGACGTCCGCCGCGGCCGGCCGGTGGCCGGCGAACCTGGATCTCGGTGGCGTCCAGTCGCAGCTCGACGCCTTCGGCCTGGGCATAGGCAAATACATCCGTCAGCGTCCGAAGCCGCAGGCCGGGACGGTCGGGAACCGCGCACCCCCGTTCCGCCAGGAGCGTGCGCACCTCTCCGATCGCCCGGGTCACGGTGGAGCGGTCGACACCGAACAGCAGGCCCAGCACCGAGTGCGGCAGGTCGTGCCGCAGATGGATCAGCGTGGCCACCAGCCTGTCGACGAACACCAGCTGATGGCTGGCGCCGGCACCCGCGGCCCGCTTCCTGGCCCCGCCCCGCGTCGCATGGCGACGACCTTCGACCCCGGCCTGCCACGGCTCGGCCAACTCTTCGACCAGACAAGCAAGATGAGACCGAGAGAGCCCCGTGAACAGCCGATGCGCCAGCATCGCCCGATTGACCATGATCGCCACAGCGGGATCATGCCATCCACCTGGCACGACACCTCACCCGCTATCACGCACCAACTCGTAAGCGCCCCGCGCCGCCGACGACCGTCCGGCCCGGCGGCCACACTGCAATGGTGCGCGGGAGCGCCGGTTTGACCAACCAGCGCTCCTGCGCTATCTTGCCCCCTTCTCTCGCCGGAGGCTGGCGCGGCCGGCGGCTGAGACCGGCCCATTGCTGGCCCACTGCCCTTGCGTCGCATGCGACTCGACGGGTCTTCCCCTCCTCCTTCCTCGTCTGGCGCGTGTGTCTGGAGAAGTTCAGGCTTCGCGTTGCGACGGAGATTCGGTTCCCCTGAAAGAGTGATTCTCGCGGCAGGATGGGGCTGGCTTTTTCACGGGGGCGGAGATTCTCTGTCCGGATCTGATCGCACCCTGGCACCTAGTGAGAACATGAGGGCGTCCTTCTGGCGTGAAGTGGCCGGTAAGGGCGTCCGATTTCGTGCTCGCCAAGAGTTCCCGACTCCGTTTTCACGATTGTCAGTTCGTGCTGTAGTCCGCGCGGCGGGTCTAGCGTGCGAATGCACGAAGAAGGGCCCCAAGTTGGCTGGTGGTCGCGTCGGGGCCCTTCTCCTCGTGCTTCGTCACCCAACGCACCAGGAGGTACGGAAGTTGATTCAGCACGTTCGCAGGGGGCTGGCACGCCTTGTACGGGCGGCGCCCGTGGATAGCATTCCGCTGCCGGCCCTCTTCCAAACGGCCGTTGCCAGCGTTTTCCTGCTCACGTTCCGGTTCGGCTCCGCGCTGACCACCGCGGTCATGGCGGCGGCCGTCATCTGGCCCGGGGCTCTGCCACCGGAAGTGCAGATGATGATGACGGCGTCGGCATTGTCGGACCGCAGTGCCGTCTCCTTCGTGAAAATCCGCTACGCCAGCTGACGCACCGGTCGGCCGGCCATCCCGCGCTCCGACCGCAATGGGCCGGGCGCGGGGCCAGGGCGTCTGCTCGGAGTCCTTCGAGCAGACGCCCTCTGGTCTCCTCCCCGATGGATGCACCACCGTGGCGCGCCGGCCTCCGGCCCTGCCCTCGTGCGGGGGCTGCCGCGGCCATCTTCCGAACCTGTGGGGTGAACACCATGCTGCAGCGCCACGACCCCGGCGGGTCGCTCGCGACCATTGCACCGGGCCGCCTGGGCCACCTCCACCCCGTACTGGCTCACCGACCATTGGCGCCGCCCGTGAGAGCTCCCCTCGCCTTCACGGCCTTCTGCCACGACCACTGGCCGGTCTACTGGAGGTTCGGCAGCCTCGCCGAAGGATCGCCGCACCGCGGCGGTGAACTCGCCAGCGCCGCTTTGCAGGAGGTCGCCGCCCGCTGGCCGGCGGTACTAGGAAGCGCATCCCCCTCGGCGGCGTCCTGGGACCTGCTGTCACAGAAGTGCGCGGCCCGACTGACGGGGCCCACGGCCCGGCTGCACCGTGTGCTCCATCGCCTTGAGGCCGACGCACTCGTGCTGCGCCACAAGATGGGCCTGACACCGCGCCAGGCGGCTCATGCCATGGGGCTGGCGGAGGCGGACTTCGAGCTGCTGCGCAGCCGGGCCATGATGAGCATCGAGCGGTGAATATGACAAAGTCGAATGCCAACCGGTGTGCGCCGGAGCATCAAGCACGGTAAAGGGCGGCTGATTTGATTCGTAGGTGCACCTCCAGAGGGTGATGGCCGGTAGCAAACAGGCGAGCAACTCTCCTAGCATGGGGCCCACCGTTAATGCCCCGCGTCAGCGCAGGTAGGCGCGGGGAACTGAGCGTGGGGAGCAGCTCATCGTTGATACCAGCAAACCCAGCGTTGCCCGAATGTATGACCACCTCCTCGGCGGTACCGACAATTACACCGTGGACCGGGAGGCATGCGACGAATTACTGCGTCTTGCCCCTAGTACACGCGAGTTAGCGCTAGTAAACCGGGCGTTCCTTGTCCGTGCGGTCCGGTATCTCGCCCGCCGACACGGCGTCCGCCGGTTCCTCGACCATGGCTCCGGCCTGCCGACCCGGCCGAACGTTCACCAGGTCGCGCAGGAGGTCGACGCGACCAGCGAAGTGGTCTACGCCGACAACGATCCCGATGTCCTCAGTTACGGCCGCATGATGCTGGCGGAGGATCCGGAGACGACGGCAGTCCTCGGTGCCGACATGCGCGACACGGACGCGATCTTCGAGAGTGAGGAAGTCAGACGCCTGCTACGGGACGGTCAGCCCGTGGCGGCCTTGTTCGTGAGCGTCTTGCACTGCATCCCTGATGACGATGATCCGTGGGCGCTGGTGAACAACGTCGCCCGGCGGCTGCCCCCCGGCAGCTTCATGGTGATCTCGCAGTTGGCGAGCGACGACCCCGAACTGCGGCATCGGGTGACGGAGTTCATGCGGCGGGCCACCGGCGGCCAGTGGGGCCGTGTCCGTTCGATAGAGGAGGTTCAGCGGTACTTCGAGCACTTGGAGGTGCTGGAAACGCCGGGACCCGTCGAGGTCTCGCGCTGGCTGCCGGACAGCGACTTCGCCCCGCGCCAGAAGGACCCGGACCCGGAGTGGATCGAGTTCGGCGCCGTGGCCCGGATCAGGTGACTACTCGGCAGGACCGGCGGACAGGTCGGCGGCGCATTCCAGGAGGAAGTCGAGGGTCTCCTGCTTCGACAACGTCTTGCCCCACCATTCGTCGATGGACGCCTGGAAGACCTCCACCTCGCTCGGCTCGGACAGGAAGGTGCCGCCGCGGTTCATGTCTTCCAGGTAGATCGTCCGCCCGGTCGCGCTGTCGTGCGGCTTGAACAGCGTCATCGCCGGATGGACGGGCATCTTGGACCGCGTTGCGGAGGCCGGCAGGATCCGGATGTGCACGTTCTGCTTGTTCTCGGCGAAGTTGTGCAGCTGCCGCAGCTGCTCACGCATGACATTCCTGCCGCCCCGCACCTTCCGCACGGCGTCTTCGTGGATCACCGCGGTGAACTGGGGCCCGTCGTGCTGGTCGAGCAGGTGCTGGCGGCGCAGGCGCAGCTCCAGCCGCCGGTCCATCACCGCCCGGTTCTTCTCCCGCGTCTTCGGGTCCGGGTAGGTGTCGTAGAAGTCCTTCATCACCGCCCAGGCGTAGCCAGCGGTCTGGAGTAGACCGGGTACGAGGAGGTAGTGGCACGTCTTGATCACCTTGGACTGTGCCTCAAGGGCCAGCAGGCCGATCATGATGTCGCCGGCGATGTCGGAGAAGTGCGTCCACCACTGCTCACCACGTGACTGCTTCAACAACATCTCCACTTCCCGGCAGATCTCCGCGGGAGCCTCGTAGAAGCGGAGCAGGGCGTAGACGCGCTCCTCCTTGAGCTTCTTGGTGGTGATCTTCTCGCACCGCTGCACCGTCGCGAGGGACCCGATCTCCGGGTCGTTGCGGGTGGCGGCGACCACCTCTTCCAGAGTCAGGCGGCACTGGACACGCAGATGCCGCAGCAGAGCCCCGATGAGCTGTGCTGCGGCCATCGGCGTCGCAGGGGGCGCCTCCCCCTCCCGGCCTACCAGGGCCAGAACCTGAGCGGACATTCAAACTCCTCGCGGTGAACGACGGCCTCCCGTCGCCCGCTCAGGATGGACAGTCCGCTGGCCCAGGGGCAAGCGCTACCCGCCTCTTTTTAGACAGGCATGTTGGTGAACTCCCCCCTGCCTGCTCCGTCGACGAACGCGTCGAACTCGTCCTTCGTGTAGATGAGTGCCGGCCCGGCGGGGAACCGCGAGTTGCGGACGGCGTATTCATTTTCGCTGAGACGCGCTACTTCGATACAGTCGTTCTTCGCATCACTGGCCCTGGCCTTCTGCCACCGAGCGCCGGTGATCTGGTCGGCCGCCATGCCGTTTTCCCACTTGCCCATCCCGCGTCTACCTTCCGTGCGTAGCCAGCGGTGACGCATCACCGCCGCGCTGCCTCAACTGGGTACACCCACGAGCGTTTTCACGCCAAAGTGAAATTTTCACGGGGTATGAGAACAATCAAGATTCTAGACCGCGGCAGGGCTTGGGCGGGGTCCCTCGAAAGGGTGTTCTCACCTCAATGGAAATCATTATTAAGATCAACATATGAGTGTCCGTCCGGGTGGTGTGCCGGGGTGAAGAATGGCCGGACTGAACCCGTGGCGAATCTGGCGACCGCGGTGGCGCAGGGCTGGCGGCCACCGCGGTCAACGCGCGGAGAAGTTGGCGTGTCTATGCGAGCCCTGTTCTGTTGCCCGAAATCGTTGAATGGCTAATACTCCAGCTGTAGAACGCGATCTTCAGGTTGGGACGCGGCTTGGCGCCGGTAATGGCTGGTGAGGGATCGCTGCTGATGGCGCCGCCGCCAGTGCGACCAGCCGTGCCGGTAGGCCAGGTCGTGGCGAGGCTGGACGACGATCGTGATGAACAGGCGCTGGATCTCGTTGCAGGACAGCGGGATCAGTCCGTCCGGGGCGGGGCTGCGGGCGTGTTCGTCGGCACGGACTACCGCGAGGAAGGCGTGGGCGAGCATCGCGAGGGTGACCCAGCGGGTCCAAGAGTGGTAGCGGCGGACCTGGTGCTCATCGAGTCCTGCCAGCCCTTTCTCGGCCTGGAAGGTCTCTTCCCCACGCCACCGGGAGCCAGCGGTCTTGACCAGCGCAGTCAGCGGGACTGGCTCGGTGGAGTAGCAGCGGTAGTAGGCGAGTTCTCCGGTGGTGCGGCTGCGGCGGATCAGGAGCTGGTGGCTGCCCGGCGTCGGGGCGACGAGGTCGACGACGGCCCAGTCGTAGAACCATTGTCCCTTCGCGTCGCGTCCGGCCGAGAGCTTCTGCCAGGCCCGCTTCGGCACGTTCTTCACCAGGACATCGGCACGGAACCCCCTGCACCTATGGCCATTTCGGCAGAGCAGGCCACGGCGAGGACATAGCCGATGCCGCGCTCCTCCAGCGCCGCGCGTAGTCTCGGGTTGCCGCCGTAGACCTCGTCCCCAGTGACCCAGCCGACGCGGTGGCCGGCATCCCAGAACCGTTCGATCACCCTGAGGGCCAGGTCCGGCTTGGTCGCGAAGACGATGTCCTCGCCGAGCCCTGCCGCCCGGCAGCGATCCGGATCGCCCGTCCAGGAGCGCGGAATGTACAACTCACAGTCCACTGCTGCGTGTCCCCGTGCGTCGGCGTAGACGAGGTAGACCGCGACCTGGGAGTTCTCGATCCGTCCAGCTGTGCCGGTGTACTGGTGCTGGACCCCGACGGTGTGGATGCCCTTCTTCACGTCGCCGGTCTCGTCGACGACGAGCACCCCGGCTCCGTGGTGGAGGTGCTCGACGACGTATTCGCGCACGTCGTCGCGGACGGCCTCGGCATCCCAGGCCGCCCGGCACAACAGATGCTGCATACCGTGCGGGCTGGCCTCCCCAGCCCACTCCGCGATCGTCCAGCAGTTCTTGCGGGGCAGGTCCGACAGCAGGCCCAGAACCAGCCGCCCGGCCCGCAGGCGGGGTTCGTATCGGACGAACCGGCCCGCGATGCGGCCCAAGACCGCCGCGAACGCCTCCTGCCACCAGGCGGGATCTATGCTGTGACCTGCAGCCACCGTCTCATCGTCAGTACACACAGCTCACGATGATCAACGATGGGCGCACTCGTCCACTCACCGGACCCGGTCGGCACCAACACGTTGTACGAGTGTCTGGTGAGCAACTCCGCCAGGCGGTCGGCGAATTCGGTGAGCCAGTCCAGCCGTGGTCCAGTGCGGGCGATACGAAACCCGTGGCGGCGGCCCCAGAACGCAGCCTGGACGGCGTGGAACTGGGCCCACCGCCGGACGCGTTCACGGTCGAGTTCCGCGGCCTCGGTGAAGACGTCCACGACGCGTTGGACAGCCTTGTGCAGGTCATCCGCTTCGAGGAGCGTCAGCGCGCGGGACTTCAGCAGTGTGCCGCCGTCGTAGGCAGGATCTCCCGCGTACCCCTTGGGGTCGACCGCGAGCCACGGCTCCCGGCCGGCACGCAGGATGTTGCGGGCATGGAGGTCGCCATGGACGAGGGTGTCCGGCTGGGACCGGCCCCGCTCCCGAACGGTCGCCACGGCGGCATCCAGCACCTGACGCGACAGTGCATGAGGCAACTCCTCGGCGTCTTTGCACAACTGCTCTTGCCAGGCACCGGCCTGCTCACACAGCCGGGGCAGGCCGGGCGGTGCGGGGATGGCCAAGCGGCGATTGAGCCGCCCTGCGACCGTCACCACCTCATCGCCGTCCTCGACCTCCGCCAGGGTCGACGGCTGAACCCGCTCCAGCAGCATCGCGAACCGCTCGTCGTCGCGCTCATGCAGCAGCACGGCCCCGCACCCGCCCCACGCAACGAACGCATCCGGCTCATGGACGTTGCCAGGATGCGGAAACGACACCTTCAGCACGGCGCTCCCTTCAGCCCGCCGCCGTACCGGAACGATGACACCGACGCCCCCGTGCATGACGTCACCATCCGGCACGCACTCCCAGCGCCCCAGCAACTCCTCTACGATCCCGGGCAGCTCCGCGAGCCACGCCGCCCCGGCCTCCCCCTCGCGGTCGACGGTGCTCTGTGTAAACTCCTCTGGCATCGTGATCAACCCGGCACCCTACGCGCCAGCCCGCCGCAGCCACCAAGCCCCAGCTGACCACTGCCGCCACCCGGCAGACCTCGCACTACGAAGAACGCGATCTACAGCTGGAGTACTAAAGGGTGTTGCAGAAGAGCCGGCTTCGGCAGGCTGAAGTGACGCCTGACCTGGTGTTTCACCGCGCCATGGCGAGGTGGTGCATGGTGGCGACGGCTTGGACCGCGTGGTGAAGGCCGTCTCCTTTCTGGCGGCAGTCGCGCAGGATCTTCCAGTTCTTCATCCGGGCGAAGGTGTGCTCGACACGGGCTCGCACCCTTCGGTGCTCGGCGTTGTCCTCCTCCTGCCCGCGCAGGAGGGGGCGGCCTGCTCTCTTGCGGTGCGGGACGATCAGGCCGGTGCCGAGGTAGGCGCCGTCCGCGATGACCGTCGTGCCCGCCGCCAGAGCGGGCAGGTCCGACTCCCGCCAGACATGCGCGTCGGCCTTGTTACCTGGCGCCGGTCGGGCCGCCGCGATGACCAGGCGGGTGTCCGCGTCGATGATGACCTGCACGTTCGCCGAGAACCGGTAGTTGCGGGACGAGGCACCGACCTCGCGGTCACGGACCGGAATGAGGGTGCCGTCTACGATCCACAGCCGCTCGGTGTCCGCCACCGGCCGCGGAGCCCGCTCGAGCGCCAGCAGCGGACGGAGCCGCTGGATGACCCGGCACACCGTCGCCGGCGAGATGCCGAACAGCGGCGCGAGCTGCCGCATCGTGAGGTTCGTGCGGTAGTACACGACCACCAGCAGCACCCGGTCCGGCAGCGGCAGACACCACGGCCGGCCGCCGCCGGGCCCGTTCCCGCCACGTTCGCGTACCGCCTTCACCAGCTTCGCGAACCGGTCCATCCGCAAGCCGGTGAACGTCTCCACTTACAACGGCTCAGCCCTCAACACCCCACCCATACAGGCAAAATGCCCAAAGCTAAGCCTTCTGCAACACCCTTTAGATGTATTGATCACGAGCGTTGTTAACAGAGCCGGGGTCTTGATCATGGCGAAGACCTCCGATGTGGTGGAGCTGTCTAGGAACACACCGCACAGAGGTCTTCGTGTCCCACCGTAATGCCCGGCTGACCGTTCACAGCAGGCGGCTGCGGGTCGAGCGTGTCCGCTCGGGCCGCCCGGTCGCCCATGTGGCCGCCGAGATGGGCATCTCCCGCGCCACGGCCCACAAGTGGATCCGCCGCTGGCGAATCGAGGGCGAGGCGGCCTTGCCGACCGTTCCAGCAGGCCGCGCACGACGCCGCACCGCACCGCGGCAGCCGTGGAGGCTCGCGTCTGCCAACTGCGCCAGGCCCGCAAGCTCGGGCCGGCCCGCATCGGCCCGGCCCTGGGCCTGCCCGCCTCCACCGTGCACCGCATCCTCATCCGGCACGGTCTGAACCGGCTGGCCTTCCTGGATCGGCCCACCGGTCAGGTCATCCGCCGCTACGAACGTGACCGGCCCGGCGAACTGGTCCACGTCGACGTGAAGAAACTCGGCCGGATCCCGGACGGCGGCGGCCACAAGGTCCTGGGCCGACAGGCCGGCCGGGCCACCCGCAGCGGCATGGGTTTCGACTACGTCCACTCCGCCGTCGACGACCACAGCCGACTGGCCTACAGCGAGATCCACGCGGACGAGAAAGCCGCCACCTGCGCCGACTTCCTCCGCCGGGCCGCGGCCTTCTTCGCCACCTCGGGCATCGACCGCATCGAGCGGGTCCTGACCGACAACGCCTGGCCCTACCGCAAGAGCTTCGCCTGGCAGCAGGCCCTGGCCGACCTCGGCGCGGCCGGCAAGCTCACCCGCGCCTACCGGCCGCAGACCAATGGCAAGGTCGAACGCTTCAAGTGCGCCACGAGGCGCTCTGTCGTATCCCCGGTACAGCCGGGAGGAATTTGAGAGGAGGTTTCTGGGCCTGATGGCTTACCTGGATCCGAAAGGTGAAGGGGACCAGAGCATGCCAGGAAACCAGCAGCCGGGCCCAGGCGTCAGGGACGCTGTGCTGGGAAGGCCCGCGTGATACGGCGAAGGCTTGACTGCCTGAATCCCAATCTCCAGGAGATGGAAGTTCACATCCGTCGGAAGATGCCTGAAACCGACGCCAGCCCTGCGGAGTTCGCGTTGAACGGACTCTGCAACTCTCGGAGCAAGGAGCGATGCCCAATGAGGGCATTCAAGGAGATGAGTGGGGCGCCTAAGTCACGCTAGGACGTGCGACAGAGACGAACGTGGGATCGCCTAACGGGCGCGAGCCCCATGGCGACGGAGGCCCCGTAGTAGTCGCCGGAGTCACGACCGGCCAAGGAGGACGGGAAAGCCGTCCGCATCGGGCGAAGGGGGCCAGGTGATCGGACACCCGAAGTCGGGAGGTATGCGAAATGCAGAGCGCCGAAACGGTGCTGGGTGTCCTGCGTGCGCGCGGCAGCCGCGGTCTGCCGTGTGAGGAGCTGTATCGACAGATGTTCAACCCGCAGTTGTATCTGCTGGCCTACGGCCGCATCTACTCCAATAAGGGGGCGATGACGCCGGGGGCCACACGGGAGACCGTGGATGGCATGTCGATGGGGCGGATCGATCGCATCATCGATGCGATGCGTCACGAGCGCTATCGGTTCCACCCCGTGAGGCGAGTTCATATCCCCAAGAAGCAGAAGGGGAAGACTCGGCCTCTCGGCCTGCCTACCTGGTCGGATAAGTTGGTCGGTGAAGTGGTGCGGCTTTTACTAGAGGCGTATTACGAACCGGTCTTCTCTGGCAGGTCCCACGGATTCCGTCCCCGGAAAGGCTGCCACACCGCGTTGCGTGAAGTGGTCAACACCTGGACGGGGACGACCTGGTTCGTCGAGGGCGACATCGCCGACTGCATCGGGAGCCTTGACCATGAGGTCATGCTCCGGATCCTCGGCGAGAAGGTCCACGACAGCCGGTTCCTGCGGCTGGTACGCAACATGCTGACGGCCGGATACCTGGAGGACTGGACCTGGCACACGACGCTGAGCGGGGCTCCGCAAGGTGGCGTGGCCTCACCGGTCCTGTCCAACATCTACCTGCACAAGCTGGACACCTACGTCGAGCAGACCCTTATCCCGGAATACACCCGAGGCAGGCTCCGAGCACGCAGCACAGAATACCGCCGGGTGGAATCGGCCATCGCACGTGCTCGCCGCAAGGGCGACCGCGCTGAAGTGCGCTCGCTCTACCGGCAGCTGCATCGCCTCCCCAGTCAGGATCCCAACGATCCTGACTATCGGAGGCTGCGATACGTGCGCTACGCCGACGACACCCTCCTCGGGTTTGTCGGGCCGAAGGCCGAAACCGAAGAAATCAAACAGCGTCTGGCGACGTTCCTGCGTGATGACCTCAAGCTGGAACTCTCCCAGGAGAAAACGCTGATCACCCATGCCCGGACAGGCAGGGCACGATTCCTCGGCTACGAGATCTCAACCGCGAGAACGGACCGCAGAACACGTCGACCGTCCGCATCGGACCGGCGCAACCGCCGCTCCGTGAACGGGACGATCGTCCTGCACGTTCCCGTCAGCGCGATCAAAGCCAGATACACCCCTTACATGGCGCGAGGGAAACCCGCTTGCCAGAACTCGCTCGTGAACGAGTCCGACCATGTCATTGTCGGCAAATTCGCCACCGAGTACAGGGGTGTTGTCCAGTACTACCTGATGGCCAGTGACGTCTTCCGGCTTCACCGGCTGCGCTGGGTCATGGAGACTTCCATGCTCCGAACTCTGGCGCGAAAGCACGGCTCCACGGTGTCGAAGATGGCGGCCCGCTTCAAGGCCAAGATCCAGACGCCCTACGGGCCACGCACCTGTTTCGAGGCTCGTATGCCGAGGGACAACAGGAAGGAACTGGTGGCCCGATTCGGCGGGATTCCCCTCAAACGGCAGAAGACGGCGGAGTTGACCGACCGTCTGACTGGTCCCGTCTATCCCCACAAGGAGTTGATCCGTCGGCTCCAGGGAAGTCGGTGCGAAGTTTGCGAACGGGCTGGTGAGGTGGAGGTTCACCACATCAGGTCACTCAACGACCTCAGCCGACTGGATGGACCGTCCCCCGATTGGATGAACTTGATGGCCAAGCGCCGGCGGAAGGCCCTCGTGGTCTGCGGCGCCTGCCACGAGCGCATCCACACCGGGAAGCTGAACACGGCGCTCACGCAGTAGTCACTGGAGAGCCGGGTGCTCGGAAATCGGGCCTGTCCGGTTCGGTGGGAGGCCAGGCGGAAAAGACCCTACTCAGCAGGGACCTCGCCGCTTGGCCGACCCTACCCGCACCCTGCTCGACGAATGGGCCTACCAGCGGCCCTACACCAGCAACCAAGAACGCACCGAAGCCCTGGCAGACTTCCTGCACACCTACAACCACCATCGCTGCCACACCGCACTCGGCGGCCAGCCACCCATCAGCCGTGTGAACAACGCTGCGGGTCAATACACCTAGGGCGTTTCCTTCGGATCACCGCCCCGACCAAATGAAGATGGCGGCGAGGTGGAGTCCGGCCAGGTAGATGGTTGCGGTCTTGTCGTAGCGGGTGGCCAGGCCCCGCCACTGCTTGAGCTTGTTGATGCACCGCTCGACGGTGTTCCGCTGCTTGTAGGCCTCGCGGTCGAAGGTCGGCGGTCGGACGCCACGGCGGCCGAGCCGCTTGCGATTAGCGGCCTGGTCAGCCGGTTGCGGGATCACCGCTTGGATCCCGCGCCGCCGTAGATGCCGGCGGATCGCCCGGGACGAATACGCTTTGTCGGCCAGGACCACGTCGGGTGTGATCCTGGGGCGGCCGATTCGGCGGGGTACTCGTAATCGGGCCATGATCTGCGGGAACGCCGGTGCATCGCCGGCCTGCCCGGGTGTGATGACGAACGCCAGCGGTCGGCAGCGGCCGTCCGCAGCGAGGTGGATCTTCGTGGTTAGTCCACCGCGGGACCGTCCGAGGGCATGGTCGGACGGCTCGCCGGCCGGGGCCCCTTTTGACGGGCCCCGGCGGCGTGCTGGTGGGCGCGCACGATGGTCGAGTCGACCGCGACGACCCAGTCGAGGTCGCCTTCGACGTCGGCCTGGGCGAGCAGGGCGGTGAAGACCTTCTCCCAGGTGCCGTCGGCAGCCCACTTCCGCAGGCGGTTGTGGGCGCCCTTCCACGAGCCGAAGTGCTCGGGCAGGTCCATCCACGGAGTGCCGGTGCGGTACTTGAAGGCGATCGCGTCGATCACCTGCCGATGGTCCCGCCACCGGCCACCCCGCTTCGGTGTCCGGTCCGGCAGCAACGGCTCGATGCGAGCCCACTGGGCATCAGTCAACAACACGCCAGGCCAACGAACCGATTATCTGAAGGAAACGCCCTAGCGCAGTTTCACATCGCAGGTGGACAGGAAGAATTCACCCGTCTTGCCACCGTTCTCACCGTTCGGTGTATCCGGCCCTCCGTGGCCACCCCAGATCTCCACGATCGCTGCACGACCCGTCCGGCGCGGGAACGACGCGAACTCCCAGCTGGTGGACTCCTCTTCGCGGGGCTCACCGTGCACCTCGACCAGGAACGGGATCGGCTCCAGGTCCTGCCAGCTCAAGCCCTCGGAGGGGTCCCAGTCGGCACGGGTGATGAACCACCGGTGGGACCAGCTCTCGCCCCAGTGATACGCCATGTAGTCGTAGGTGAAGGTCTGGGTGGGGGCCGACGTGTCCAGCTCCGTCACGGGCCAGTCCCCGAGCGTGTCGTCCGGCGCCAGATCCAGACCCCGGAAAGCCGGGTTCCCCGCGGAAGCAAGCGCACCGTACTCGAAGAACTTGCGGAATTCGAGGTGCTTCTGAGCGTGGTTCCACGGATAGTCGGCGAGCATCCTGGCAGCCCCCGGCACCACCTCCTGCCAGTCGGTACTGGTGTTGATGCGGCGCGCCTCGGCGCAGATGGGTGAGGAGTCCTGGTCCCTGATCGCGGCGCCGGCCCGGCTGCGCGGATGGTTGGCCGTGCCGTGCCGCGGGTCCGCGGCGAGGCTGGATGCCGCGGAGCCTCGTCGGCGGGGCTGACGCACCGCCCACTTGGCGAAGCCGGCCCGGTCCAAACCGACGGTGACCGTGTTGGTGAACGGCGTGAACTCGTCGCCCACCTTGGCGCGGATCTTCACATGGAAGAGCCCTAGCGGTTCCTCGTCGCCGAGATCGACCCAGTGGGAGTTGGACTGGAACCAGTTCCAGGCAGACCAGTGGAGGAAGACCGTCTGCCGCAGCTCGTCGTTGAGCCACACCTCATACACGTGCGGATAGGGCGCCTTGCCCTCGTCCCAGTCCGCCGGAGGGGGCCAGGACCCGTTGTCAGGGTAGTTCTTCCCGATCTGCCAGCGCAGACTGATCCCGTACATCGTGTACTTGCCGTCATCGCGGTACCTGATGTCAGCGCGCAGGTCGGCGGGGGCACTGCTGCTCGCCATGATTGCCACTCCTTGATCGAGTCCACCTCACGGCCGGTCACCGCAAGGTTGGGATGCACGCCAACAGTGCAAGATCAGGACGATCCGGCGCACTCAGGGAACCTGATCTTCACCCTTACCGGTGAAATCCGCTCTCCTGGATAGCGGTGCAGGGGTCCGTCCTCCGGCCTTCGACCGTGAGGTCTACAGGCAGCGGAACACCGTCGAGCGGCGCATCAACAAGCTCAAGCAGTGGCGCGGCCTGGCCACCCGCTACGACAAGACAGCCACCGTCCACCTCACCGGACTCCACCTCGCCGCCATCTTCATCTGGTCGGCGCGGTGATCCGAAGGAAACGGCCTAGGCCGTGTATCGAAAGTGGATCTTGGGCTGTGAATGATCACGGCCCATGGGTCGGGGAGATCTCACGGACGAACAGTGGGCGGTGCTGGAGCCGCTATTGCCGAAGGGCGCCAAAACGGGGCGGCCGCCCGTCTGGCCTCGGCGGCAGCTGATCGACGGCATACGGTTCCGTGTCCGAACGGGTGTTCCGTGGCGGGATGTTCCCGTCGAGTACGGGCCATGGAGCCGGGTCTACGACCTCTTCCGCCGGTGGCAGCGGAACGGCACCTGGCACCGGATCCTCGCCCGGCTCCAGTCCCTGGCCGACGCGAAAGGTGCGATCGTGTGGGACCTGAGCGTCGACTCCACGGTGTGCCGTGCCCACCAGCATGCGGCCGGTGCCCGCAAGCAGGGCGACCTGCAGAAGGAACCGCCGGGTGGTGTCTTCACCGAACCCGGTGATCACGGGCTGGGACGCTCGCGCGGCGGGTTCACCACCAAGCTCCACCTGGCCGTCGAGCGGGGCCAGAAGCCCATGTCGATCATGATCACGGCCGGCCAGCGCGGCGACTCGCCGCAGTTCGAGACCGTGCTGGAGAAAATCCGCGTGCCCCGCCTCGGGCCGGGCCGGCCACGCGTCCGCCCCGACCGGGTGCGGGCCGACAAGGCGTACGCCTCCCGCAGGAACCGCGCCTACCTGCGCCGCCGCGGGATCCGCTGCACCATCCCGGACAAGGCCGACCAAGCCCGCAACCGCCAGAAGCTCGGCTCTCGCGGCGGCCGGCCGCCGCATTTCGACCCGGTCGACTACCGCGAGCGCCATGCGGTCGAGTGCGGCATCAACCGCCTCAAGAGGCACCGTGCTGTCGCCACGCGCTACGACAAGCTCGCCGTCCGCTACGAGGCGACCGTGCTCATCGCAGCTGTCAACGAATGGCTCTGACCGGAAGCGGCCCTCGTTCACCAGTCCCGGCCGGCTACCGCAGGCTGGCTTCCGGCCGAGTACGTGGAGGCGGGCGTAGCGCCCCTGGAGCTGAGCTTCGACGATCGCCTGCGCGTGCGGCGTCATCGGCCGCCGGGAGGCGGCCCCGACCCGTTCACGCACGGCCTCGCCGCACAGCAGGTGCGCGGGGGCCCGCCTCCTTCGGGTTGCGATCACATCCGGCGCGTCGGTCATACGCCCGTTCTGACCAGGTCAGACGAGCAGAGGCGTAGGGATTGGCCGAGAACGCCCGGTTGTGCTCCACGGCCCTGGATCGTCACGTTCCGAATGTGTATGAATACGATGCGTGACGAATTGATCGCTCACCTTCTGGGTCCCGACGAAAGGGCACAGGCATGCCTTCGGCCATGCGTAAGACGACGACCACTTCACGGGCACGGCGGCTGGCCGCGGCGGCCGCCGCGCTGGGCAGTTGCCTGGCGCTCGCTGTCCCGGCGGGCACCGCCGGCGCGGCGCCCACCGAGGCGGTGCCGACCGTCTTCTTCGGCGACTCCTACACCGCCAACTTCGGCATCGCCCCCGTGAACAACCAGGACAGCGAGAGGGGCTGGTGCTTCCAGGCGAAGGAGAACTATCCCGCCGTCGCCACCCGGCGCCTGGCGGACAAGGGCATCACGCTCAACGTCCAGTCGGACGTCTCCTGCGGAGGGGCACTCATCCACCACTTCTGGCAAGAGCAGGAGCTGCTGCCCGGCAGTGGCATGAAGGTCCCGGCACAGCAGGACGCGCTCAAGGACGACACCAGGCTGATCGTGGGCAGCATGGGTGGCAACACGCTGGGCTTCAACAGCATCCTCAAGCAGTGCTCCGTCAAGCTCCGGGGCCAGGCCCTGCTGCCCGGAGGGCCGGTGGACCCGGACTCACCAGCCGGCGAGTGCCGGGACTTCTTCACGTCGGGAGACGGAAAGGAATGGCTGGACTACAAGTTCGAGCAGGTCGAAGGGGGCCTGGACGAGATGCTCCTGCGTGCGAGCTACCGATCCCCGGACGCCGAGCGGGTCCTGGTCGGCTATCCCAGACTCGTGCCCCAGGACATGACCAAGTGCGCGACCGCGGCCCCCGGCCAGACGGAACTGCCGTTCGCAGACATCCCCCAGGACGCGCTGCCCGTCCTGGACCAGGTCCAGAAGCGGCTTGACGACGTCATGAAGAAGGCTGCCGCGGACGAGGGCGCCGACTTCGTGGACCTCTACGACCACACCGGCAGCAACACGGCGTGCGACGGCGCCAACCGGGGCATCGGCGGCCTGCTGGAGAACTCCAAGCTCGAACTCGGCCAGCCGATTCCCTGGTACGCCCACCCCAACGAGAAGGGCCGTGACATCCAGGCCCAGCGCGTGGCCGCCAAGATCGAGACGGTCCTTAACCGCTGACCAGCCCCCACAGTCCCGAACCCGGATGGCCCATGTCCTGACGTCCGCTACCTGCTACTGAACGAGGCCCCAGATCCGCCGCGACCTGGGGCCTCACCGTGCGGCGCTGCGAGGCCAGTGCCGGTGAACCAGGACTTTCATAACAGGCCCTAGTACTGCAACGGTCTTTGCCGTGACGGTTGGGCAGCTGGTTCGTTGGTCTGCTCTTGGGTGGGGAACCGTCTGATGTTCGGTCGTGGGCGGGTGAACTGAGGGCTCTGCATGAGCGGTTCGTTCACCGTTTTGCAAGGTCGGAGCCGCGCGCATCGGCGCTGGCGTATATGCGCGGGCTGATCGCTCCGCTGGAGCGGAAGAACGGCTGGACGCTGGCGGAGGAGGCAGGTCATGCGGGTCCGGACCGAATCCACCGCCTGTTGAACCGGATCGAC
>NZ_JBIBUO010000025.1:0-84867 GCF_043079545.1 Streptomyces sp. NPDC015171 | reverse complement strand
CTGCTGAAGTTCAGCACGCCCCGTGACCCTGCCCAGCTGGCAACGTTCATCAACCTGCGGGTGCTCCACCCTGAGCATCAGCACTGGCGGCGCGGGGTGGAGGCGGCTGTCATCTACGCCCGCGAGCACGGCGACCTCCGCGTGCCGTTCACGTTCCGCGTGCCCGCCGTCGACGACCACGAGGCGGAAGCCACCGGGTGGCCGGCCTCGCTCGCCGGGTTCCCGCTGGGGCAGTGGACCGCTGACGCCAGGAGGTTCTACGCCCGCGGGGATATGGACGAGGATCGCGTCGCGCAGCTGGAGAAGCTGGGCATGGTGTGGTCGCACTTCGACGTCGCGTGGGAGGAGGGCCTGTCCGCCGCGCGCGGGTGGGCGGCTGAACACGGACACCTCCTGGCCCCGCTGGACGCCACCTACCAGGGCGCGAAGGTGGGCATCTTCCTGAAGAACGCGCGGGCTGCCGCCCGCAAGGCCACCGAGAACGAGCAACGGCGCGCAGAGGGGCTGCCGGTGGAGTCGTCGGCCGGGGCGCTGTCGGACGAGCGGCGCGAGCAGCTGGAGGAGATCGACGCATCATGGTGCCCGAGCTGGCCCGTGACGTGGCAGCGCTGCTTCCACCTGGTCCGGATGCACCTGGACGCCAGCGAGCCGCTGCCCACCGAGGTAGGCGAGGTCTTGCGCCAGGGCGAGGATCTCGGACGATGGGTGGGGTCGGTGCGGCTCGGCTGGGACGAGCTCACGGCCGTGCAGCAGTGGATGTGCGAACACGTCCTCGGAATCGAGCCCGCGACCGAGGACGAGAAGCCCAAGCGCCGCACGCAGGCCGACAAATGGGCCTTGAACTACGAGGCCGCCAAGCAGTTCTACGAGCGCGAGGGGCACCTCCAGGTCCCCAGGAAGCACGTCGAACGGATCGTCGGCGAGGACCAGGAGGAGAGGGAGTTGCGGCTTGGCGCATGGATCAACAACCAGCGCAGCCGGGCCGCGACGCTGACACCCGAGCGGATGGAACAACTCTCCAAGATCGGCATGCGGTGGGTGTGATGGGCCTCGTGGCCCACCGCGGCCGCCGCGCTCGCGGCGGCTATCTGCTCGGGCAACTTCGCCCGTGGCAGCACTTGGGCGACCGGGCGGGCGATCAGGTCCGCTTCACCGGGGCGTGGGTCCGGAGCGGCGCCGCCCGCCAGGCCGTCGTCGTCCTGGCCCACGCCGTCACCGCGCCGCGCACCAGTCTGGGTGTGATGCGCGCCCCGGCCGCTGAGCCCAGGGTGCCGGCACGCGATCCGGACTGAGCCGGCCGCCGCGCCCGGGAAACCAAGGGAGGCAGCGAGCAGCACGGCGGCCACGCGGACGGCCAGGAGCCGCGCGCCACACCAGCACGAGGCCACCGAGGCACGGTCCGTCGTGTTGCAGGCTCGCGGGCCGTAGAGGCCAGTGCAAGCTATTGCGCGTCGACGCAGGGCCCTTACTGATCGTTTCAGAATGAGTTGAGCTGCGGACCTTGTGCTCGACGATCTTGGTCGGCAGGGTGTCCGAGTGCATGCTGATCTTGTTCCGGACGACCTCTGGGAGCGGGTGGCCCCGTTGCTGCCACCCGCTCCCGAACGACGCCACCGGCATCCCGGGCGGTTGCGTGTTCCTGACCGAACAGCACTCGGCCGGCGTCCTGTTCGTGCTGCGGACTGGTGTCGCCTGGCGGGACGTCCCGGCGGAGACAATAGGCTGCTCCGGAGTGACGGCCTGGCGCCGGCTGCGGGACTGGACCGAGGTCGGTGTCTGGCCACGCCTGCATGCTGCCTTGCTGACCGAGCTGCGCCGCGCCGGTCTACTGGACCTGGACGACTGTTCCGTGGACGGATCGCACGTCCGGGCCCTCAAAGGGGGGATCACGTCGGCCCTTCACCCGTCGATCGCGCCCGCCCCGGCTCCAAGCACCACCTGATCGTCGACCGACAAGGAACCCCACTCGCCGTCACTTTCACCGGCGGCAACCGGCACGACGTCACCCAGCTCCTGCCCCTGCTCGACGCCGTCCCGCCGATCCGGGGACTGCGGGGACGCCCCCGCCGTAAACCTCGACGCCTGTACGCGGACCGGGGCTACGACTTCGACAAGTACCGCCGCCTGCTGTGGAAGCGTGGCATCAAGCCGTTGATCGCGCGACGCGGCGCCGCTCACGGTTCCGGACTGGGCAAGGTGCGCTGGGTGGTCGAGCGCACCTTCTCCTGGCTGCACCAATTCAAACGGCTCCGAACCCGCTACGAACGACGGGCCGATCTCCACCAGGGCCTGCTCGAACTGGCCTGCAGCCTGATCTGCATTCGACGTCTTTCCAGCGCTCCCAGGGTGATGGGTTAGGAGTCCGAGCGCAGCCCCAGGGCGCTGTGCTGAATGAGGCCGGCTGGAGCATCGGAGCCTGACTCCCGGCGCGTCAACTCGACCAACTTCGTACGGAGGTCTGTCGCCGGCTCGCCAAGCACGATGGCGCTGATCACCAGCTCAAGCATGACGCAGTCGTAGGCGTCGTCCGTTCCTCGATAGCGTTCGGCGTCCCGTTCAACTACGGCACTGCCGATGCGCCATCCACCGCCATCGACAGGCGCGAAGGTCGCCGCGAAGGTTCCGTTACCCGTCCAGCTTCGGTGCAGGAAGACGACCTTGCCCTCCGTGAAGACGTCCCACTTCTCGTCCATGTCCCGCGACGCATAGCCGAGCTGGATCCGCTTCCAGTCGTCATCGGACCAGATCCGCTGAGGCAGCTCCGGCATCGGCTGAGGAGCCGCTATGGGCTGGATACGACCGGAGAACGTGGACCGGGTTACGCGTTCGTCAGCAGGCATGGAGTGATCCTACGGACGAAGCCAGGCGTCCCAGCATCCCGTCCCTCACGGACCTCTTTGTGAAACGACCTGTTAGGCGCGGAAGCGCGCGCGGGTTTCCGGCCAGGGCGTCGCGCTGTCGTGGCCGGAGCAGCCGGCGCCTCCGCAAAGGGAGCGTGAGCCGGGCATTGGCTTTCCGTTGTGCAGTGCCACCCGCCCGTACGCCTCGTAACGCTCGCGGCCGTCCTCGCTCTGCACCAGATCGTTGGCCAGCTCCTGCTTGGTGCAGCGTGCGAGATCCGCGCGCGAAATGCGGCACCTCCTGAGGATCATGGCCATGATCTCCGTCTTGGAGTGGTTGTCCATCAGAGCGTTCCTACGCTGCAGGAGTTCATTGGCGAGCTCGACTTCGGCTGCGGGAGTCGGCGTGACCGCCCTGCGGATGCTCTCAGGGTCCTCGTCCGCGGGAAAGAGCATGACGCAGTGATCGTGCGGCACGGCAACAGCGATCAGGCCCGGATTCTCGGCCTGCGCCTCGGCGGCATCACGTACCCAGTTGAGGGCTTCGTGGTAGCGGAGGTCTGTGCCCTGCTCGCGTGCAGTGCGTTGGAGTTCGCGGGCGCGCTGCTGCTCAGTGGTGCGCTTGGTCATGGACGGGTCCTCTCGGCACCGGGTCCTCGCCCCCACACGGCAACCCCGCTCGATGGATCGTCAAGGTGCTCGTCAAGCGGTCCGTCGATCCCGGAAGACCTTCCACCAGTGGTCCGGGCAGTGTGGGTGTCCGGATGCGGTGTGGGCGTCGGCGAAGCCCAGGGCGTCAGCCCCGCGGGCAGGATACCGGCTCGGCCGCCGGCTCTTCGCCCTCGCCGGAGATGCGGGCGACCAGGGCGGTGGCGCTGTCCGCATACGGATCGATGGCTCATGTGCGTGCCGAAGGACAGCACCGGGATGCTGGCGACTCCGTCGTGATCCGTGCCGTCGGCTTGTCGCCGGTTCTCTCCAAGGGCTCATATCTTGCGGCAGCCAGTGCTGTCCCGAGAATGCAAGAACGGGCAGGCAGGGGCAGGCGACGTGGGAGAACTGACACGACGGACTGCAGATGGCGGCCCTGGCCGCTTCGAGAGGCGGATGTGGGACATATCGAGCAGGGGTTGGAGCGCGCGTTAAGCACCCGGCCCGTTCCTGCAAGCACCGAGGCCCGCCTGCGATTTCTGCTGGCATCACAGGGTGGTTCCACTCGGCAGGTCGCCACCGTGCTGGAGGTGTCGCAGCGCACTGTGCAGCGGTGGGTGACGAAGAAGCCAGGAGCGCGTCGTCCGCCGGGTCCGCTGCAGGTGCAGGCGATCGAGGAAGCGGTCCTGGCCCGGTGGCAGCCCCGAATACGGGCCCGTCGACGCGCCCAGGCAGAGGCGGAGGGCTTCGTCTTCCATACCAGGGCGCGATTCGGGTTCGCCGCGCCGGCAGGGTCTTCGGACGATCCGCGGGTGCGGTGGATCACCCAGGACCTGCCGGGAGAGGCAGCCCGGGAGCTGTTCGCCGCCCGGGACGCCGGCGCGGGCGAGCAGCAGCAGACGGTGATCCTCGCCCGCGCTCTGGGACACGCCTACTTCCGCGAATGGGGCCGCCGGGCCCACGGTCTGCACATCGCTTTCAGCGACGTCGAGTTCGCCGACTTCTCGATCGGTTGAGCCTTCCCCTTCGAGCGAAATGCGTCAGGGGGTTCAGCGTCGCGAGGGCCTGACGCGACTGGCCGGCATGGCTTCGTAATGCTCGGCTTCCTGCCGCTCGCGCCAGTCCCACTCCACACGGCCGACCGGGCCTTCGCGGCGGGCTGTGGGCGGCTGGGGCGGGCGCAGCTTGGCCGTCTCCGCCACGCGCAACAGGTGCGCACGGTCACCTGGCGCGGCGAGCAGTTCCTGGTCCTCGCCGGAGACGAGCCGGGTGAAGCAGGCCGCCGCTCGCAGGAAAGCGCCCGCCCAGGGTGGTACGGGGTGGGCGGCGCAGCCGTCGGTGTAGCGGGCGCGGTCATGGAGGGCGAGCGTGGCCGCGGCGGTGTCGTAGTCGCGGGGGCGTGCGGTGGCGAGTTGCTGGAGGGAGGCGCCGGTGAAAAGCGCGGCGGCAACGGCCGCAGCCAGGCGAGGATGTGCGGTCGCCGCGTGCAGTCGGTGGGCGACTTTCTGGGCGGTGTGCGCGGTGAGAGACACGGGCGGTGGGCGGTGCCGCCAGATGATCGGGGGCGGGGTGCACGGATCGGTGCATGGGCGAGGGCTGTCGTAGGAGATGAGGCGTTCCAGTGCGGGCAGGGTGAGCCACCGGCCGGCCGTCCCGGCGGACTCATCTGCGAGCGGGGGTTCGGCGATAGGCATGCCGTAGTAGTGGCGGCGGGCTGCGTCGAGGTCGGTGGTGAGGGAGTAGTCGGCTGTCTGCAGGGCCTGGTGCAGGGCGGCAGGAAGGCGGGGACGGTGGCAAACCAGGGTCAGGTGGATACCGGTGAGGGCACGCAGCTCCAGGAGTCGCATTGTGCGGTGGGTGGTGAGGCGGTGGGCGCGCAGGACGGTCAGCCGGCTCACGGACAGAGCGGTCATCCAGGCCGTGGCGGCTTCCCACGCGGGCTGACGACCGCCTGGAAAGCGGCCAGTGAGCAGGGGCGGTTTGTTCAGGGCGGCGAGAAGGTCGTGGGCGAGGCCGGTCTCGCTGGTGGTGCCCGGTGCGGGGTGCAGCGTGATCCGGCCGGACGGCGGATGGTGGGCGGCCAGGGCGGTGTGGGTGTGGATGACGTCGTCATCGCGGTCGATGACCACGGTGACAGGCGACGGTGGCGCGGCGAGCGGCATGGCGGTGCGGTGGTCAGGCGAGGCGGCTGAAGGCCCACCGCAGCAGCTCCTGGTCGACGCGGGGGCGGCCGGTGCGTGCCAGGGCGGTGCGGGTGTGCGCGGTCAGCTGGGCCCAGGCGCGGAAGTTGCCATGTGCGGCGTGGCTGTCGGCGAACGTGATGTCCTCGGGGTCGGCGTCGGCCCAGACCGGGTGGAACAGCGGGATCACCTCGAGGACCTCGTCGGGTGTGAGGCAGGTGAACTGCTGCCAGATGAAGACACGGGAGGACAGCATCGGTTCGCGGCGCAGCACGGTGTGGCAGCCCGCGCCGCCGACGAAAATGATGGCGAGCTGGGTGGAGGGTTCGTCCCACAGGTAGCGGAAGTATTCGAACGCCTCACCGTTGAGCCACTGGGCCTCGTCGACGAGGAAGGTACGGGGGCGTTCGGCCAGGGCCGTCTTCAGCAGGCGGTCGAACTCGCTGGGGTGGCGCGGTGGCTCGCCGGCCAGGTCGAGCGCGGTGAACAACTCGTAGCGCACCGCGCGGGCCGTGGGCCGGGCCCGGAAGGTGATCTTGCGGACGTCCTCGCCGGGCTCGAGTCCCCGCAGGCAGGTGTTGACGGCGAGAGTCTTGCCGAAGCCGGCCCCGCCGTGGATGCACATCATGGCGCGGGCGGCGACCGTGTCGGAGATGTTCTCCCGGGCGGTGAGCAGAGCCCGGGTGGTGACCACGGACGCATCGGGCAGGTCGACGTACTGGTAGGTGGCCGCGGTCACGAGGCGTCTCCGTCTCCATCGGTGGTGGGACGTGCGGCCCGCCCGCCCGGGCCGTCGGGGGCGGAAGCGCCAGCACGGCCGGGCGGGTACCAGACGGGCGGGTCTGGCGTGGTCAGCGCGGCCAGGGAAGCCGGGGTGCGCCAGTCGGCCGGGGGCGCGGCGGGCGGGATGACGTCCGGCAGCGCGAGCTGCGCGAGGTCGGAGTCGGCAGTCTGGGCAAGTTCGGCCTCGACCTGCGTGTTGGTCAGCGCGCCGAGCCGCTGCGGGGCGGCGGGCTGGTTCACAGCGGCGTAGCGCTCACGCTGCGAGGCCTCCAGGTCCTTCTTCAGACGGCGGGCGCGAGCGGCCCGCGCCCTTCGTACGGCGCTGATCTCTTCGTCGGTGGCCTGGTCGGCCAGGTCCGCAGGGCCCAGGTAGCGGCCGGTGGTGGCGTGGTAGATCTCGATGCGGTGGTCGTGGTGGGGCATGAAGCGGATGCGGACCTGGATCCCGGTCTGGCCGGTCATCCACGGCCCCACGTAGTCGCGCCTTTTGAAGCGGATGCCGCGGGCGGTCAGCGTGCGGGTGCCGGCGTCCTCCAGGGTGAACGTCCACAGGTCAGCGGCCGGCACATCCCGCAGCGGGGTGGGATCGTCCTGCCACGCCTGAAGCGGGGTCTTGCCCCGCAACGGCGCCGGGCGGTGCTCGGTGTTCCACCAGAGCGTCCAGGCCAGAAGCTGGGTGGTGAAGTCCTGAAAGCCCAGCAGCACTTCGTCCTTCGGACGGGAGGAGCGTTTGCCGGGGAGCGGCTGGCGGGCGTAGCCGGGCAGCGAGGCCAGGAACATGCTCTCCACCGCCCGGTTCAGGCCCTCCACCGTGCCCTTGAGGTGGGGGGTGTAGGCGGGCAGGTCCTCCACCGTCACGTCCAGGAGATCGAAAGCGGCAGTCACTGTCCGGGACAGGAAGTCCTTGCCACGGTCCACCCGTACCTTCTCGGGCACGCCGCCGAACGGGCCGTAGGGTTCCTCACGCAGGACCGCGGAGCGCAGCGCGGCCAGCACCGACTCCCGCGACGGGTCTCCCGGCGTGACCGCGACGCCGGTGATCGCGTTCGTCGCGCCGTCGGTTAGGTGATCCATGGCCTGCGGGCCTTGCCCTCGACGTCGACCAGCACCGGGGCCTGCGTGTGGTCGGTCTCCCACACCTGGTTGCGCCAGCCACGCGGCCGGGCCAGGAATACGTCGTGCTTGCGCGCCGCCCGCTCCCCTCCCGCAAGACCCGCCCGCTCCCCCGGCGTCAGATCACGGCGGATCGCCCGGTGCAGCGTCGTCAGCGACGGTGCGTCTGCAGGCGGAGACTGCCTGGCAGCACGCAGGACCAGTTCGCGGTGGACCGCCCGCACGTTCCCCTTCCACAGCGCCAACAGTCCACGGACCTCGGGCGTGACCGTGAACCTCGCATCGACCCGGGAGCGTGCGCCGGGGTAGGCGGCTGCGGTCTCATCGCTCTGAGCGGTGGCCAGCCATCGCCACACCGTGCGCTCCGACACTCCGAGCGCATCCGCGGCCACCCGTACGTGGACTGCTGTCAGCTTCTTCCCTGCCCGCAGGGCGAGCAGCCGCCGCACCGCCGGGCCGCGCAGCGCCGTCCTCGACGCCGCAGGCAGTCCGCCGTCTGGGCGGATGGCGTCGCCGTCCTTCATGTCAGCTCCCCTCACGCGAGTGGGACGTCGTGTGCTTGCCGGTGGCCGGGAGCATGCGATCGCCCTCCCGTCTCTTGCAGGCGGGCTCCGTTCACAGTGGCGGCGCGACCCGCTGGAACAGCCGCCTCAGCAAGGGCCGGTCGATGGATGCATCAGCGATGGTGAGCAGCGCGTTCTGCAGGTGCGCAGTCAAAGCGGCCCACGTGCGGAACGTGCCGTGCGCGCACGACCGGTCGATCCACGTCAGATCCTGGGCCGGTACGGTGCGCCACAGCGGATGGAAGCCGCTCACCACGGTCGCCACTTCCGCTCCGGCCAGACGTGGAACCTCTTGCCACGCGCCGATACGCGATGCCAACTGCGGCAGCCGGGCCAGCGCCCGCTCGCTGCCCGCCCCGCACAGCACCAGCGTGATCCGCGTATCGGGGTGGTCCCACAGACTCTGCAGATACTCCAGGCACGGCACAGGCAGGCGCTGAGCCTCATCGACCACCAGCACCCGCACCTCACCCAGAGCCCCCACGACCGCGGCATCGGCCAGCGCCGACGTGTGCGGGAAGCGGCCCGCCAGCGCCAGCGCGTCGAATACCGCACGCCTCATGCCGGCCACCGACGGGCGCACCGGTACCGGCACCCACGTCACCTTCCAGCCCGGGGGCACTTCGCTGAGCGCCATCCGCACGGCGGCGGTCTTGCCCCGGCCCGGATTGCCGAATAGACACACCGCGCCCTGGGTCGCCATCGCCTGCCCGACCGCCTCGCCCACGGCCCGCACCGACGACGTCCGCACCAGCCGCGCTCCCGCCGGCAACGCCACACCCGCCACCGCGCCGCTCTCCCCCGCCGACGAGCCTGCGACCGCACCTGGCTCGGAGGGCGGCAGCCGGAGCGCAGCCACTTTCGCCGCGCCTCCCTCACTCGGTCCGGCCAGGGCGAGGTCAGCCTCCAAGTCCCGGCGCACCGCCCGGTGCAAGGAGGCCAGGGAGGGCACGTCGCCGCCGGCCGCCTTCAAATGCCGGTGCAGCGCCGCAACGTTCCCGCCCGCCTGAGCCAGTACCTCCCACGCCTGGTCGGACAACTCCAGCCGGGCCCGCGGCCTGCGCTCGACACGGCCCTCCGACCGCGCCGCATCCAGCCAGCGCCACACCGTGCGCACATTCACCCCACCGACCTGCGCGCCTGCACGCACGTGCGCCGTGGTCAACGCCCCGGCCGCCTCGAGCTCCAGCAGCCGTGCAACCAGCACCGGTCTGGACACCCTTAGCCCCGCCGTGACCTCACCCCACGCGCCCGGCTCCCCCACCCCGCCCCCTTCCGCCCGCGCAAGACCGACACGGACCACCGTGCCGCCGCGCAGCCCTCGGAAGGATCAGAAGTGCCGTTCTCAAGACAGTGGAGCGGAGTGGGGTGTACCGCCCGATGGCAGCCACGCCGCTACAGAAACCGCCCCACGACAGTGACCACGCTCTTCCTCAACGCCCGACCATCGAAAACACCCAACTCTGATGTGCCGTCACTGACACCCACCCACCGACACCAAACCGGCACATCGCACCTACCCGTGGCAGACCGCGGGGCCATCCCCGCAGGCGCGGGGAGCAGATGCGGAAGGTCTCGAAGTACGTGGAGGCGATGGGGCCATCCCCGCAGGCGCGGGGAGCAGGGAAACGTGGACGCCTACCCGTGGCAGACCGCGGGGCCATCCCCGCAGGCGCGGGGAGCAGATCTCGCGCGGGCGGCGGCGCAGCCGCTTGGCGGGGCCATCCCCGCAGGCGCGGGGAGCAGATGCGCGCCACCGAGATCACCGTCGGCCGGACGGGGCCATCCCCGCAGGCGCGGGGAGCAGGGTGACCGACGGCAGCGCGTCGCCCGGGGCGAGGGGCCATCCCCGCAGGCGCGGGGAGCAGGCGATGGGGGTGGCGCCGTGGAAGCCGAGCTTGGGGCCATCCCCGCGGGCGCGGGGGAGCAAGTCACGTCGCAGAGCGCGGAATCCTTCGGCCCGGGGCCATCCCCGCGGGCGCGGGGAGCGCAGGTCCACTGCACGTAGCCGCCGCCGGCCGCGCCGGGGCCATCCCCGCAGGCGCTGGAAGCACGGTGTGCCTGCAGAGGTGTAGCGGGCTGCGTGGGTACCACCCTCACGGCTGCGAGGAGCGCTCCACCCGGCCATCGTGGCAAGTTCCGCAAGTACGTCTCAGCCTTGTGACCGGGAGGTCCATCCCTTGATTTCGTCCGCTACTTCCCGCACGTCAAGCCCGTCCCGTGCGATCCGCTCGGCCAAGTCCGCGGCCTGTTTATGATCCACCGTCACCATGGCGCCGGACGCCGACAGATACGCGGCCGCGACGATCGCGCCGAAGAGTTCGTTGGCGTACTCCAGCGCGGGCACGCGGATCAGCTGGTGCATGAGCGCGGCCGCACCATGGTGGACCTGCGCGTACACAGGCCGGTCCATCACCTTGTCGGCGTGCCGGGCCACCGCCGCCTGAAGCGTGCCGAAGTCGTGGACGTCCGGGTCGCCGGGCACACTGCGGTGCGCGAGGTCCAGCAGCCAGGCACGGTCGATGTGCAGGATCACGCAGCCCGCCCGCGCGTCTCATCCGTGACCTCCGGGGCTGGGTGGCCGAACCGCTCAGCGAAGTACGGGCCCCACTCCTGCGCGAAGTGCTCGGCCGCGCCAAGGAACCGGTGCCGCAGGTCATTGCCCTCGTCAGCCAGCACCTGGCGGGCGTATTCGGATACGTCCATGCCGGCCGCCGCCGCCCGTTCCGCAATCACGTCGTACTCGTCCTGGTCCACACGAACGTTGATCTGCCTCTTCCCCATACCCGCCAGCGTAGCGGCCCGTACCCGCCGCTACAGCCGGTTCCACCGATCCCCCTACAGGCGGCACACAGCGCCGAGAAACAGCCACACCACCGGGCAAATGATGCCAAAGAGACCAACCCCGCAGGCGCAGGGAACACGCAGCCGAAGACGTCCAGACAGCACCCACTCCGGGACCCACCCCGCGGGACCGGGGAGCAGAGCGAGCGCCAAGGACCTGAAGGACGCGTGACGAGGCCATCCCTGCGGGCGCGGGGAGCAGCTGCCGCTGCGGATCGCACGGTTCGGTGTCCCGGGGCCATCCCCGCGGGGGCGGGGAGCAGCCGGCCCGCCAGATCAGATGGCGCACCACGTCGGGGCCATCCCCGCAGGCGCGGGGAGCAGGACTGCCCCCGGTGGTCCTTGCCGAACACGCCGGGGCCATCCCCGCAGGCGCAGGGAGCAGCGGAACCCATCGCGCTGGTCGGGGTCGGGACAGGGGCCATCCCCACGGGCGCGGGGAGCAGAGCATCACGCTTCGGGACGTGCTCATCCAGTCGGCGCCATCCCTGCGGGCGCGGGGAGCAGTGCACGCGGGCCGCGGTGCGGTCGTAGCCGGCGGGGCCATCCCCGCGAGCGCGGGGAGCAGCCCGCTTCCCTGGCGGCCGTGGTCCGACGCTGGGGGCCATCCCCGCGGGCTCGGGGAGCAGCCGTCCTCGCGATAGATGCCGGCCATGTATCGGGGGCCATCCCGCGGGCGCGGGGAGCAGAAACCAGTGCCGTTGTGCTTCTCCCAGATCACGGGGCCATCCCCGCGGGCGCGGGGAGCAGTGGCGCGTCCACTGGGACGGCCGACGCTGGGAGGGGCCATCCCCGCAGGCGCGGGGAGCAGGCGCCAGCCCCGCCCATCATGAGGACGTTCCTGGGGCCATCCCCGCAGGCGCGGGGAGCAGAGGAGCTGCTCCTCGTTGTCGACGGTCGGACCGGGGCCATCCCCGCAGGCGCGGGGAGCAGATCTCCTCGACGCGGCGCTGCAGCGTGTGGATGGGGCCATCCCCGCAGGCGCGGGGAGCAGGCAGGGCCTGACCCTGGGGCGCGGGCTCGGACAGGGGCCATCCCCGCAGGCGCGGGGAGCAGATCGTGCACGATGCCGTCACCCGTCTCGCACCGGGGCCATCCCCGCGGGCGCGGGGAGCAGGTGGTCGCGGCATAGACCTGCAAGGTCTCGAAGGGGCCATCCCCGCCGGCGCGGGGAGCAGGACGTTTCTGTTTCTGACATGGACGAGGAGCTGGGGCCATCCCCGCGGGCGCGGGGAGCAGGCCGTGGAGGCCGCCCCGCCTGCGCTCCGCCCGAGGCCATCCCCGCGGGCTCGGGGAGCAGGAGTTCGAGCCGTCGCGCGGCTCGAAGATCACGGGGCCAGCCCCGCAGGCGCGGGGAGCAGGCCGATGCGGCGCAGCGCGTTCACACGCTGCGGGGGCCATCCCCGCAGGCGCGGGGAGCAGAGGGCGTGGTCGACTTTCTCGGGACCAGCGTCGGGGCCATCCCCGCAGGCGCGGGGAGCAGGGGGGCGCGGCGGGGGCGCAGTTCGGAGTAGCGGGGCCATCCCCGCAGGCGCGGGGAGCAGTGTGGGGTAGTCCACGAACTTGATGTACACCTGGGGCCATCCCCGCAGGCGCGGGGAGCAGCGGTCCCGGCGCACTGTGCTGTCCGGACCCGGGGGGGCCATCCCCGCAGGCGCGGGGAGCAGGACCAGGCCGCGCCAGCGGCTTCGGGTCTGTTGGGGCCATCCCCGCAGGCGCGGGGAGCAGGCGGCCGTGGTCCACTGCTTGTGAACGGGGACGGGGCCATCCCCGCAGGCGCGGGGAGCAGTTGCCGTGGCCACCCGGGGTAGCTGCCTGATTGGGGCCATCCCCGCAGGCGCGGGGAGCAGGACAAGCACGTGCAGATGCCGATTCGGAAGGAGGGGCCATCCCCGCAGGCGCGGGGAGCAGATATGGCCCGCACCGACAAGCAGTGCGCACAGGGGGCCATCCTTGCGGGCGCGGGGAACACCCCACCAACTCCACCTGGATGACGTTCAGCGTGGGACCATTCCTACGGACGCGGGGAGCACTCACCAGGGCCGCGACTCCTACGCCCGCCACGAGGGACCATCCCGCGGTCGCAGGCAGCTGTTGCACGCCACGACTCGGCCCGGCACACTTCTGCTTCTGGGCACCATCCCCTCTCGGGTGGTGCAGTACTCCTTCTCCGATCAGAAGCCGGATAAGTACCGTGGACCATCTCGCCCTGCGAGGGGGATGGTCGTGGCATCCCTGCGTCAGGGGACGCGGGTTGGTGGTAGTCCCTGCCAGCGCGGGGAATCGGTCGATGTCTTCGTGTGCATCTGGCCGATCTCCGCTTGCGCGGAGAATGTGACCGGCCGGAATCGGGGAGTCCGGCCGGTGGGATGTTACTTGCGTACAAGGATGAGGCCAACTCCGTAGGAGCGCGCTTTGCCAAGCCCGTCACTGAGGGTACGCGTGAAAGTGGCTGGATCAGTGACGGTGAGCTGTCCTCGCACTTCTGCGCGGACGATTTTCAAGCCCTTCTTCACCGTGGAGACGAGTGGCGGCAGCATCGCGGTGGTGATCCGGGCCGGATCGGCGTCGGCCCCGATCCGTTTGATGCTGGACGGCCCGATGGGGGCCTCGCCTTCGGGCTGGAGCCGCTGCGTGAACCACTCGGCCGCGTGGTGCGGGGACATCGTGGCCGTACGCCGTCCGCGCTGGCCTTTCTTCGGGCCGTCGGGCTGCATGACAGCCCGGACAGGATTGATGAACGCACGGAAGGTGTAGGTGTCGCCCGCCTTGATCGTCTGGTCGACGCGGATCAGGTGGGGGGCTTCCAGGCGTGCGGCGCGGGGTACGGCTGACCAGTCGGGGGTGACGCGGGCCTGGGTGATGAGGGTCAGGGTCTGAGCGCGCAGGTTGACCGTCCAGGCGGAGAGTACGCCCATCTGCGAGCGTGCGTCGCCGTCGCCTTCGGGTACCCAGCCCCGGTGGCCGCTCATGACGAGGCGGTGCATGTCGTGGACGTCGTTCATGGCGCGGATGACGTCGGGGTGGCGGGTGTCGAGGGTGAGGACACTTTGGGTGGCGACGAAGCGCGTAGGTGTGCTCACGGGAGGGGCGTCCATTCGATGGTCGGGCTGGGGGTGATGCGGGTGCGGATTTCCCAGCGGGTGGCGTGGGTGCGGTCTTCGGGGTGGAAGGTGACGGGCTGGTCGTCGATGGGGACGGCGCGGGGGGCGCCGGGCGGTGCGTCGATCCACGCCCAGGGGCGTGGTGTCGTGGCTTCGCGGAGGAGGGGGGTGTGGGTGAGGACGTGTTCGAGGGTGCCGGGGTGGACGCCGCCGGAGAGGTCGCCGGTGGGCGGGCAGGATTTACGGCCGAGCCAGATGAGTCTGCGGGGGTGTTCGAGGTGGTGGGAGATGGTGTTGAGGAGGGTGGTGTCGTGGTGTTGGACGGCGGCGACGAATGCTGCGTCGGCGAGGTACCAGCGTTCGGTGACGGCGGGGTTTCGCAGGACGGCTTTGGCTGCGGTGAGTAGGTGGCCGGTGTCGGGGTCGGCTTCGATGTACTTGGGCGCTCCGTACCAGCCGTCGATAGTGTGCTGGCCGAAGTGGGTGCCCGTGGCGTCTTCCAGGGTGGTGGCTTTGGCGGCGCGACGGTGGTCGGTGATGAGGTCGCGGGGGCGTAGGGGGTAGGGGCCGCCGCCGACTACGTGGAAGTCGCGGTAGGGGGTGCCGGGGCGGTCGGCGCGGACGCCGTAGCGGAGTTCGGCGAGGGGGCCGAGTGGGTCTTCGCGGTCGTAGCCGAGGGCGGCGGCGATGAGGCCGATGACTGCAGCTTTGGTGGGGCGCATGTGAGTGGCGCGGCGTTCGAATGCGCCGGAGGTGCCCCAGGCTTGGAGGGGGCCTGCGAGGCGGATGAGAAGCGTGGCCACTTCCCTGCCTGCGCGGGGAGGAGTGCTGGTCATGCGGTGAGTTCCTCCAGGGTTGTGGCCTCGGAGGCGGGGAGGGTGCCGTCGGCGGTGAGCTGGTCGATCAGGTTTTGGATGTCGAGGTCGTAGGTGAGGAGGCGGCCGGGGGTGGCGTCGGTGCGCTTGGTGGTGATGAGGCGGTGGTGGTCGAGGAGCCGTTTGGCGCCGGCGAGGGCGGCGGGGCCGTCGGAGGTTTCATCGATGTGTGACTGGAAGGCGGCGGCGTAGAAGTAGGGGCGGGCGCCTTCGTGGGCCAGGACGAGGTTGGGGAGGGTGCCGGTGGATGCGGTGCTGTTGGCCTTGGCGCGGGGGACGGCGTCCACGAATGCCTGGATGAATTCGGCTTCGGCGGCCTGCGCGGCGATCTCGGCTTCGTCCTCGGTCATGCCGGCGGTCTGGAGGTTGACGCGGAGCTTGTGTCGGTCGAGGGCGGCGTGGCGGTAGAAGGTGCCGGAGATGAGTGACTGGTAGCCGGTCATGCCGGCGCCGGCGTTGTCGGCGGCGTCGAGGAAGTCAAGGGCGTTTTCGCGGCGTTCGAGCTTGGCGTCGTCGGCGGCGGCGTAGAAGTCGTCGATGTGCTCGGCAGGAGCGATGGTGAAGGCCCAGGAGTGCTGGGCGGCGCCGTCCACGGTGCGCAGCTCGGCGACCTCGGCGAGGAAACGGCCGAAGATGGTGATGTCGACGGCGTCTCGGGGGGCGAATGCGGTGAGGATGCCGGTGCGGAGATCTTTGGGCAGCGGCGGGATTTTGACGTCCTCCTCCTTCTCCTTCTCCTTCTCTTCCTTGGTGGCGGGCTCGGCCGGCGCGTCGGCGTCGGCGCTGGTGGCCTTCTTCCGTGCGTTCTTCTTCGCGTTTCTCTTGGCCTCCTCCTTGGCGGCGGCTTCTGCCTTGGCGGCCGTGTACTCGGTCAGCCACTCGTTGAAGGTGTCGGCGTGGGTGCTGATGTGATCGGCGATCCGGTCGCCGGAGTCCTCGGGTGCGTAGAAGAGCACCTTGGTGAGGAGGGCGGTGGATTCCTTCTCGCCGAACTTCAGGCCGAGTCCCTCGAGTGCGGCCTTGGCGGCGTAGATGGCCTGGTCGGGGTTCCAGTCGTGGTTCTTTACCAGGGCGTCTCGGGTGAACAGGGCCCATTCGCGGGTGCGCCTGCCGCTGCTGTAGGAGGCGAGGGGGCCTTCGCCACGGTTGGCGCGGTGGCGTGAGTGGGTGCGTTCGGCGCGGCGGCGGGCCTGGGCGGAGATGGCGGTGCGTTCGGCGCCGCCGTAGACGAATGCTTTGGGCTGGCCGTTTTCGTCGCGGACGGGGAGGGCGGCGGCGAAGGTCTCCAGGGCGTGCAGGGACAGGTACTGGGGCGTGCTGTCGGTCATTTGGCTGCTCCGTTCGGGCGGGCGTGCGTGCTGCGGCGGCGGGTGTAGAAGTCGTCGCCCCACTCTTGGGGGGTGGGGCGTCCGCGGTCTGTCCACTGGGTGAGGTCGGTGATGAGATCGGCCCAGGAGGGCGGTGTGGTCTCGCCGGCGCGGATGCGTTCGATAGCGTGCTGCAGGTGGCGCCAGGGGATCTGGCGGGCCGGGAGGATGCGCATCATGAGGCGTTCGGCGCCGGGGTTGGAGGGACCCCGGGCTCCGTCGTAGCCGATGGCGCGGATCGCGGTGCCCATGCTGCCGCGGCCGTAGTGGGGCTTGGTCCTGCCTGCGTGGTAGCGGGCGAAGAGGAAGCCGACCTGGCGGTAGAGGGCCCGGTGTTCTTCGGTGGGGGCGAAGGCGCGGGCTTCGAAGTGGGTGGGATTGTCGGCGGTCGCTGGACGGCGCAGGTCGGCCAGTTTGCCGTACTGGTGGGTGTGGACGAGGCTGGCTAGCCAGGCGACGTACTGGACCGGCGCGGGCGTCGGGTCGGCGGCAGCCGGGGTGGGCTGTTCGGCGTCGGGCGGGGGGCTGGGCTCGGAAATCTCGAAGAGCGGCAGGGTCATGCGGGCTGCTCCTTTCGCAGGTATGCGGGGGCCTTGCGGGGGTTGTTGAGGATGTCTTCGAGTTTTTCGCGGGCCTCGGTGGAGGCTCTATGGCCCTGGCTGCTGGGGGGCAGGGAGCGGAGCCGGTCGGTGAGGAGGCGTTCGGCGTTCGAGCGGACCTCGGTGGCGTACGCGGTGAGGGCCTCGGGGACGGAGGTGCCTTCCGCGGTCTCGTCCAGGAGTTCGTGGAAGAGGGGTTCGGTCGCGGCAAAGTGTTCGCCGGCGGCTTTGAAGCGGGCCAGCTGGGACTGTTTGTCGGCCGGCTTGGGGTTCGGGTAGGCGATCCGCCAGGCGGCGTAGGCGGCGTCGTCCAGGGCTGCGGCGACGTACTCGGCGATGGCGCAGCCTTCTTCGGATGCCTGGCGCAGGGCGGTCTCGCGGCCGGGAATGTAGGGGAAGGCGTCGTTGACCCAGGCGATGAGCTTGCCAGGCCTGGCGAGGAGGCCGACGGTCCACAAGGTGACGCGGTGGCCTTCGGGGAGCGTGGCGAGGCGGCCGTAGAGGTCCATGCCCTTTTCCCGGCGTGCGGTGGCCGCGTACAGGGAGTGGGCTTCCCGCCACAAGGCGCGCGCGGCGGATGCCTTGAGGGGCGTGTTTTTCTCGATCACGGCGTCTTGGAGGGCGCTGGCGTGGGTGAGGTCCACGATGTCGCCGGCTCCCATGAGGACGCGGTCGACTCCCCAGCTGCCGTCGGGCTGTCGGATGGGGCGGGTGAGGATGGACCGGCCCAGGATGCTGTGCAGGTCGGCCGGGCCGTCGGGGATGCGGGCGGTGGGCTTGGCGGTGAAGGAGCGGCGCGGCCGGTCGGTCCAGGTGTAGTTGTAGCTGCCGGGGTCGCCGTCGTGGGGGTGCAGGTTCAGACGGAGGGTGTCGCCGAGGGTCCGGCCGAGCGCGGTGACGTGGATGCGTTGCCCGGCCCGGCACATGGCCTGGTTGTTGAGGGCGGCGCCGAGAAGATTGCCAGGGATCATGCCCCGGCCGCCGTTGCCGCAGGTGTGCTGGGTGATGACGGCCATGAAGGCGTCGGCCGCGGTGAGGGGCTCGCCGTGGTGGAGGTGGTGCCGGTCGAAGAACTGCACGTAGTCGCCGACGTGGTGCATGACGATCTGTGAGGTGCCGACGCCGTGCCGGTTCATGAACGGGGCCAGCAGCGCGTTCTGGAACAGTGGCCGTTCCGGGTGGAAGAAGTTCCACTGCTCGTCGGGCTGCTGCCTGAGCCAGTCGGCGACATCGGTGAACGGCCGACGGCCGGTGACCCAGCTCCGCCATTCGCTGCTGGTCTCCGGATAGACGTCGGCCGCGTATGAGACGGCCCTGAGCAGCTCCAGCATGGCGAGGGTCTCGCCGGGGTGGCGTCCCGCCACGCCCTGGTGGTCGTCGGCCTTCTCAAAGGCCTCGATGAGGCTGAGGGGGCTGGGCAGACCGGCCGTTGTCAGTGCCGGGAGGCAGGCTTGGGTGCGGGGATCCCAGTGCGGAACCACGTCACCTCCTTCGGATGAATGTCATCCTGCGCATCGTTGGTTGCCGTAGTGTGCCGGGCAAGGACCGTAGCAGCGAACGGAGTTGAGGGTGAGCGGTCTTCAAAAATTGCTCAGCACCGTGGTAATGGCGTGGGGCAAGACCGACCTGAGCGGTGACAGTGCCAGGCGCGGCGGCCCATCGTGGACGCCGCTACTCGCTCACCTCCTGGACGTCGCTGCCACAGCGGGCGTCCTGTGGGACCTGCACCTTCCCCCACACATCCGCCGGCGGCTGACGCAGGCGTTCGGCGCAGGAAGCGAAGCGACCGCTCGGAAGGTGGTGATGCTCCTCGCGGCCCTCCACGATCTCGGGAAGGCATCCAGCTGCTTCCTCGGGCAATGGCAGCACGGCCGGGGAAATGCCCGGGCGAAGCAGCAGGCGAAGGCGTGGGAGGAACAGGCCCGCACGGCGGGTCTCCCCCTCGGTGACGACCTGGCCCACGCCTTCTACGCACGGCACGAGCACATCACCGCCGTCGTGCTGCCCCGGCTGCTGGGCTGCGCGTGCACGGAGTGCGGCGGCACCGGCGAGCGCCATGAGGGTCTGCACGATGCGGCGGTACTGCTCGGCGGCCATCACGGGCACATCCCGCACCCGGAGACCGTCGACCGGGCCCGAGGGGCCGCACCGGTCGCACAGTGGGAGGACGTACACGCGGCGATCGTGCAGACGGTGGCCGACGCCATCGGACTCGACCTCGCCACCGTGGCAAAGGTGGTCGACCCGGTGCGGCCTTCCGCGCGGATCGCCTTCCTCTACCTGGTGTACCTGGCGGACTGGATCGCCTCCGACCCCGAGTTCTTCCACTTCCGTACCCACACCACGCCGGTCACCGACTGGTGGCAGGCCGCCCTGCAGGAGGCCGACCAGGCGGTGCGGGCCCGGCGGCTCGTCCGCTGGCAGGCGCGGCCCGTGACATGGGAGGAGATGTGGCCCGACACCCCGGTGCCCCGACCGTTCCAGGCCGACGGTATACGGCTGGTACCGGCCGCGGAGCAGACCATGGTCGTGGTGGAGTCGGACACCGGATCCGGCAAGACCAGGCTGGCGCTGTGGATAGCCCACCACCTGGCGCGCACGTGCGGGTACAGCGGCCTGTACATGGCGCTGCCCACCCGAGCGGCCGGCAATCAGGTCGCCGCGGAACTGAGGAAGTTCCTGAAGTCGGTGCTGGAACCGGGCGAGGTGCAGAACATGGCTCTCGTGCACGGAACAGCACAGGCCACGGACCTCGTACACCAGCTGATCGACGCCCACCAGGCGCAAGGAGATCCGCTGACCGACCTGTCCAGCACGGTGGAAACGGCCACCTGCACCGACGGCGGCCTGGCGGTGCTGGACCCGTGGTACCTGCGACGCTGCCTCGCTCTCGTAGCCGGGTTCGGAGTCGGGACGATCGACCAGATCGCTCTCGCCCCGCAAGGCTCACGGCACTGGGCACTGCGGCTCGGTGCGCTGATGTGCAAGGTCGTCATCATCGACGAGGCACACGCCTACGAGCTCTTCCAGCAAAACCTGCTGGGCGCTGCGGTGGAGTGGCTGGCGGAGGGCGGCGCGTCGCTGGTAGTGCTCTCTGCGACCCTTCCCCGCAGCATCCGCAAGCAGCTGACGGCCGCCTGGCGGCGCGGCCTCGGAAAGACCGGCGACGACGACGGAAGCCGGGGGCCGATCATGGTGATCGACCACAACGGCCGGCTCCGCCGCGGCGGACCGCTCCCCGAAGATCCCAAGACACCCAAGCTCCTGACCGCCATCGAACTGAGAGAGGATCCGGGCGAGAAAGACCTGGTCACAGGACTGCTGGCTCAAGCCCGCGACGGCGGATGCGTCGTGGTCCGCAGCACGCGTGTCGACCCCTGCCGCTCCCGATTCCGGGAAGCGGTCCGCCTCGCCCGCGCAAGCGGCTGGCAACCGGACGAGATCCTCATCCTGCACGGGATGCTGCTCCCCCGTCACCGCCTGCTGCTGGAAACCCGGCTCGCCGACCTCCTCGGCCCCGGCCCCGAAGGACACCGCAACCCCAACCGGCCGCACCGGCTCCTGGTATTCGCAACAGGAGTGATCGAACAGTCCCTGGACCTGGACTTCGACCACGGTGTCACCGACCCGTGCCCCCTCGACATAGCCGTACAGTTCCGCGGCCGGATCCACCGGCACGCCGTCAACAACCCGCACCGGCCACCCTGGTGCCGCACGACACGCCTCATCATGCTGTGGCAGCAAGATCCGTACGGTCTGCCCATCGTGGAACCCCCCGACTTCCAGGCTGGGCGGCCAACCGGCACCTACGACGGTCTCGTCTACGCCCCCTACGTCCTGGCAGCCACCTGGCACACCCTCACTCAACACCGAGACGACGACGGGATCGTGCGGCTCCAGACCCCCCGCGACTCCGCATGGGCACTGGAAAACGTATACGGGGAACCCATCCAAGGCGCAGGCGCCGCGCAAAAGCTACTCGACCGCACCCACGCCGCCTACCTAGACGCACTAGCCGACGAGGCCGGCCAGGCCGAAGAGCGCATCTTCCGCCCCTACACCCGCCGGCGGCGCACCCCAACCGCCACCTACGAACTCGCCTCCGGACACGCCCAAGGAGACGGCGACAGCGGAGGCATGACCGGGATGGCTGCCGTATCCCGCCTCGGAGAAGAATCCGTCGACTGCCTGATCCTCTACCAACAGCCCGACAACACCCTCACCTACGACCACACAGGCCTGCTGAAAGCCGACCTCGCCCAACGCTCCCCCACCCGAAACGTGAGCGCATACCGGCGCCAGCAAAAAGACTTTCTCGCCAACACACTCGCCATCCCCAAACGCTGGTGGAACGGCCGACGCCGCCTCCAACCAATCATGGACTGGCCCAAACACCCCCAACCCGCCCTCAAAAACAAACCCGTCATCCTCGTCGCCCCGGACGGCGCCTGCCTCAGCGGCCCCCTCGGCAGACTCCGCTACGACTACACCACCGGACTCGAACGCATCTGACCACCCACCCCCGACCCATGTGCCGATCAGCCTCCCGTCGACAAACACCCTGCTCCCCGCGCCCGCGGGGATGGTCCCGACGTCTTGCGGAAGGCGACGGCGCGCTCTGCCTGCTCCCCGCGGGCGCGGGGAGCAGCTCGGTAGCGCTTACTACGTGGATAGGTACCGTGACCAGGCCAAACGAGATGGCACCGCTCCAAATAGTCCGGGGCATGGCAGACCTCCAGTACGCCCCGATCCCTCCCAGCCTAAAAGCAGCACCGGCACCAGGCACCCGAGCAGCACCTGTCCGCCACGGCGTCAGGGTTCGCCAGGGCGCTGACCAGCCGTGGTCGCAGTCATGGACGGGGCGGCCACAGCGTGGTCGGCGCCGTGGACGGTCTACTCGGTGGTGTGGTCGGGGTCGGGAAGCTCCAGCGGGGAGTACCGCCCCAAATCTCCGCCTAACAGCCGCCCCCTGACCGTCGGCGCTTGCGACTCGCCATTCAGTCTGTGCTCTCCCCAACTTTCCTCCCATTCCCTGGGTTTGCGCCGCTATGGTCCCTCTATGGAGTTTTGGCAGGCGGCTCTCTGGGGCCTCGCCGGTGGGGGAGCGGCCTCGCTCCTGTCCTTCATGACGGCCGTGGTGTCGTCTGGGTATTCCTGGCCCTGGCGCAAGAAGAACAGACGCGGGGGCGGGGAGCTAGGACCTCGGCTGTTTGTGATGGCCACCGGGGCAGTCCTGGGTGCCGCGGTGGCAGCGGCCGCACACGATCAGATCATCGGCGCCTGGCCGGCTTTCGCCTTCGGTGTCGGAGCCCCCGCCGCGCTTCGCGGCCTACTCTCCGGTGTCGAAGTCGCACCTCGCGCTGCTCCTGCCCCCATTAATAAGCCAGCGTCGAGTCAATCCCTTACCGCCTCCGACCCGGGAGAGATTCGTGAAGACGCATCGTGACAGCCTGCTGGGCCGTCTCGCCGTGACTGCTCGCCCCTCCCAGCCATGGCTGCACCTTCGTGCTTCCCCGTGGTGGCGCCGAGTGCTGCTCGCGGCCGGTGCGCAGCAAGCACCCTGGCCGCAGAGCCTTCGCAGCATGGACTTGCGCGGCACAGATCTAAGCGGTCTAGACCTGCGGGGCGCAGACTTGAGCCAGGCGAATCTGCGCGGCGCAGACCTCCATGAGATGGACCTGCGCAAGTCCATCCTGCGTGGCACGGACCTGAGCGGCGCGGACCTGCGACGCACGATCCTGCTGGGCGCGCACCTGGAGGGAGCGGACCTGAGCCATGCGAACTCGGATTTTGCGCTCCTAGGCATCGCAGACCTGCGTCGCGCCCGCTTGACCGGCGCGCAGCTAGTCGGCACGGACCTGAGGGGCGCAGACCTGCGCGGCGCGCGCCTAGTCAAGGCGGACCTGACCGGCGCCCGCCTAATCAGCGCGAACCTGAGCGGCGCGGACTTGCATCAAACGACCATGCTGGCCGCGAAACTGAGTGACGCGGACCTGAGCAACGTGGACCTGAGAGGTGCCAATCTGAGCGGCGCCGATCTGCACGACGCGAACTTGAGTGGCGCGAACCTGAATGACACGGACCTGTACAGCGCCGACCTGAGCGGCGCCGACCTTCGCAGCGCCGACCTGAGCGAAGCGAATCTCATACACGTCACCTGGTCAGAACGAACGCTCTGGCCTGATGCCCTGGCCTCGCAGATGCGGGCACGCTCCGTTCCAATCGGAGGTGGCAAATGGCGTGTGGAGGGCGAGGGTAGCAGCGACGCCTCCCTGGAAGTGCCGCCCGTGCCCGTGCACTGACACGACCCGTTCACCCTCGCCTGCCGTGGTTCGGGCTGTTGGTGGGTGGGGTCAGGGTGCATCGCCGGAGTAGTACAGGCGGCAGCTCACGCCCGGGCCCGGTGTGCGCGGCTCGCCGGGGCGCGGGTCGTACAGAGCGCGCCCGCCGGGGAACTGCCCGAGTTCGGTAGACAGGGGTGGCAACATCAACGAGCAACGGGCTGCGCTCGCCCACCAGTTAGGCCACCTGGTTGGCCACACAGCACGCCCCTAACTGCCTGTTCTCTATCCGTTCGCGCGGTCGGACAGGTTCGAACGGGAGCCTGGTTCGGGTGAGTCGTCCGGGGTGAGTGCATGGAGGAAGGGCCTCTTGGTAGCTCGCGGATGTCGAGTCCAGCGAGAAGCAAGAGGCCCTGTTGTCGAAGTGTCGCGTGGTCCTGGTTGCCGAGTCCAGTTCGTCCACTCGTGGGTGTGACTGCCTCGCCCACAGGTTCGGGAACGCGGTCGACCGGCCGCAGCGCCGGCCCCGGTACGGCTCGGACATGAGCGATGCCGAGTGGGCCGTGGTGAAGGATCTGCTGCCGGTTCCGGGCTGGCTTTCGGGCCGTGGCGGGCGTCCAGAGGGCTACTGCCACCGGCAGATGATCGACGCAGTGCGCTATCTCGTCGACAACGGCATCAAGTGGCGGGCGATGCCCGCGGACTTCCCGCCCTGGCCGCGCGTCTATGCCTTCTTCGCCCGCTGGCGGGATAAGGGACTGGTCACCGAGCTGCACGACCGGCTGCGGGAAGCCGTCCGCGCCGGCGAAGGCCGCAGCACCGAGCCGAGCGCGGGGGTCGTGGACTCGCAGTCGGTGAAGGCGGACGCCACCGTCACCTTCGGCTCACGGGGCTTCGACGCGGGCAAGAAAATCAACGGTCGCAAGCGGCATCTGCTCACCGACACGCTCGGACTTCTCCTGGCCGTGCTGGTCACACCGGCATCCGTGACCGACCGGGACGGCGCCCGGTCCCTTCTGTCGGCGGCGGCCGGCCGCTTCCGGCGGCTGGCGCGGGTCTGGGCCGACGGCGGCTACACCGGCCACCTCACCGACTGGACCAGCCAGCATCTCGGGCTCGTCCTCGACATCGTCCGCCGCGGCGAGGACGCCCGCGGGTTCCAGCCACTGCCCCGCCGCTGGGTCGTGGAACGGTCCTTCGCCTGGTTCCTGCGCAGCCGCCGCCTGGTCCGGGACTACGAACGACGCACCGACACGAGCGAAGCCGTCATCCGCTGGTCGATGATCGCCCTGATGAACCGCCGCCTGGCCGCACAGCCTCATCAATGCGCTGTTCTGCCGGCAGGGTGAACCTCCCGGGCTTTGCCTCCACCAGCCAGCCTCGTTCCACCAGCCGCTTCAGCCGTGCTCTCGCACCCTCGACGCGTGAGGCCGAAGCGCTGTCCCAGCCGAGTACCACGGCCGCCCGCCGGGCACCCAGCCCGTCACCCCCGGCCTCAGCCGCGGCAGCCATCAGCGCCCGGTAGTCCACCGACAGGTCTTCGACCCCGGCCGCATTCTCCCGATGCGGCACCGCACGGCGCGGGCCCACCGGCTTCCTCGGCGACGCGCCAACGACCGTCTCGGCCGGCTGATCCTCCTCGGCGAGCGCTTCCAGATACTGCTCGAGGCCGATCGTCCGAAGCCTGAGAACCTCCTCGGCATTCGTCAAGGCCGCCCGCAACCGATCCAGTTCGGCTTCGAGCTCCTCCACTCGCACGGCAGCAGCCTTCCGCCGCGTCTCCAGGACCGCCCGCATCAACGGCATCCGCCACCCCCACGCCGACTCGATCAGCAACGAATCGAGACTCCCGCCACAGCCGCAATCTCATGCCTGACCAGCGGAATCCGCACACGGCATTCGGAAAGCGGACGACCTCTCAGGTCGAACTCGTGGACCGTCACCGCCACGTGCGGGTGCCGCGCACGGAAGGCTGCCACCAGACGGCTGCCCACCAGGTCGGCCGCGTCGGCCAGCGACCCGACCGACAGCGCGGGCGTGCCGGCCTCGCGCCGGACACGGCTCTGTATGACCTCGACCCGATCGAGCACGGCCGCCGCCTCCTCGCGCAGCACCTCGCCGGCCGCGGTCAGCGTGACCCCGGACCGGTTCCGTTCGAAGAGGACGACGCCGAGCTCGTCCTCGAGCTGCCGGATGGCCCGGCTCAGCGGCGGTTGAGTCATGTGCAGGCGCTGCGCGGCCCGCCCGACGTGCCTCTCCTGCGCGACCACGCTGAAGTAGCTCAGCAGTCGAAGATCCACCGTCCCACTCTACTGCCGGCGCTATCCGACGGCCGCCGGGAAGTCCGAGCAGACAAGCCAGTTCTCCAGCCGGGCCCTGACCTGGTGCACCTGCTCTTCGTCTGCATGGACAGGAACAGGCCGCAGGGTCTCAGTACACGGTTCGTGCCAGGCGCGAGCCCGGCGCGTGGCCGGGCGGGGAACAGGCCGAGCAGGGTCATGAGGTGGTCGCGATCGATGCAGTCAAATGCCGCCGACAGGTCCGCGTCCAGAACCCACAGACGTTTCGGGTTCTTTCCCTTCACTGTCCAGAAGATCGCGGATATCAACCAACGCGGCTCCTGTGCCCCTGGGTTGAGACTTCGAACACCTCCCCCAACGGCATGGAGCCTCGTGCGTTGCGCACCCCGCCGGCGTCACCCGATCGCGGACATCGCCTCTGAACTGCCCGCTCACGTCTTCAGCAGGCCGCTGGGCTTCAGCCAGTCCACGGCCGACAACTGGGGCACCGCGTCCGGAGGCTTCAGCTCGGCCTGCGGCGCCGAAATCTCCACCCGCATCAGGGGCCAGTGATCACGGGTGGCTCCGGGTGTGATGTGCAACCGGCTCAACGCCGGATGAGACCGAGGTCGGTGGCCGCGGCGACGGCGGCGGTGCGGGACTCGACGTCGAGTTTGGCGTAGATACGGGCCAGGTGGGACTTGACGGTGCCTTCGGTCAGGTGGAGGCGTGCGCCGATGGCCTGGTTGGACAGTCCCTCGGCGACCAGGGTGAGGACTTCGGTCTCGCGCCGGGTCAGGACGGTGCCGGGGGTACGCAGGCGGTTCATCAGCCGGTCGGCGACGGTGGGTGCGAGTGTGGTGCGGCCGGCGGCTGCGGTACGTACGGCGGCAGCCAGGTCCTCCGGTGGGGCGTCCTTGAGGAGGTAGCCGGTGGCGCCGGCTTCGATGGCGGGCAGGGTATCGGCGTCGGAGTCGTAGGTGGTGACGATCAGCACGCGGGGGGCTCCCGGTCGGGCGGTGATCTGGGCGGTGGCCTCGGCGCCGCCCATGCCCTTGCCGAACTGCAGGTCCATCAGGACGACGTCGATGTCGCCTTCGGCGGCGCGGGTGACGGCGTCCTCGGCGGTGGCGGCTTCGGCCATGACAAGGAGGCCGGGCTCGGTTTCCAGCACGGCGCGCAGTCCGGCTCGCACGACGGGGTGGTCATCGGCCAGGAGCAGGCGGATGGGGGTGTCGTCGGTCACGGACAGGCCTCGGGCTTGGTGGCGGCTGGCGGGGTGAGAGGCAGCTGAGCGGCCAGGGCGGTGCCGTGGCCGGGGGTGGCTTCGATGGTGAGGGTGCCGCCGAGGGTCTGGGCGCGGGCGCGCATGGCGGCCAGCCCGAAGCCGCCGGTCTCGGGGTCGGGGGCGGGCAGGCGGGCGGGGTCGAAGCCGCGGCCGTCGTCGACGATGTCGAGGGCGACGTGGTCGCCGAGGTAGCTGAGGGTGACGTCGGCGGCGGTGGCTTCGGCGTGCTGGACGGTGTTGGCAAGGGCGGACTGGGCGATGCGCAGCAGCGCGACCTCGTGTGCGGTGGTGAGCGGGGTGGGGGTGCCGGTGAGGTGGAAGCGTGCGGTGATCCGGTGCCGGGTGGACGTGGTGGTGCACAGGCGTTCCAGGGCGCCGGCCAGGGTGGTGCCTTCCAGGGTGGGCGGGGTGAGGGCGGCGACGAAGCGGCGGGCCTCGGCAAGGTTGTCGGCGGCGGCCTGCCGGGCCTGGTCGACGTAGCGGGCCGCGTTCTGCGGTGCCTGGGGCAGGGCGCGTTCGGCGGCGCGCAGCAACAGCTGGATGCTGGAGAGGCCCTGGGCGAGGGTGTCGTGGATCTCGCGGGCCAGGCGGTCGCGTTCGGCGAGTACGCCGGCGGTGTGCTGGGCTGCGGCCAGGTCGGCGCGGGTAGCGGTGAGTTCCTCGATCAGCCGTCTGCGGTGTTCGCTCTCCCCGTACAGGGCTTGATATCCCCACACCACGGCGACGGCGACGGCGGCGCCGAGGGCGGGGCCGATGGCCATCGCGGGGCTGAAGGAGTGCTGGTGGGCGGCGAAGCCCGCGATGGCCGCGGCGGCGGTGGCGGCCACGGCCACCAGTCCGGCGCGGCGGGACAGCAGGTGCAGCTGGAGGAAGTACAACGGGAAGGCCACCCACACGGCGTCGGGGGTGAAAGCCAGCAGCATCAGCCAGCAGACCTCCACGGCGGCCAGCCACAGCGCGGCCGCACGCCGCGAGCGACGTACGCCAGGCAGCACGGGGCCAGCCGCATACGCCAGGCCGCACGCTGCTGCCGTGACGACGATCCATCCAGCGTGGGGCGACGCGCCGGTCACGGGCCGGCCAGCGGCCAGGGCGAGCAAGCCGATGACCAGCAGGTGCAGGCACCAGGCCAGGGCCCGGGTGGTCGGGGTCAGGGCAAGGGCGGCAGAGTTCACAGTGCGTCCCAGGTTACGAAAGCCCACGCCGGAAGGGACTCCATCAAAAGTTAGAACCCGCGTGCCGTCTTTTGGACCGCCGAATGCCGTCCTGCGCCAGACGCGCACGCAGGGGGACGGCGGCGAGGGTGGAGTCATAGCTGCTTCCATCGCCGGAAAGGACAGGCCAAGGCCGTGTTTGTCGCCTGGAGAGACCTGAAGTTCGCCAAGGGGCGCTTCGCCCTGATGGGGACCGTCATCGTACTGATCACCCTCCTTGTCGGGCTGCTGTCCGGGCTGACGGCCGGACTGGGCCAGCAGAACATCTCCGCGATCACGTCCCTGCCCGCCGACAAGATCGCCTTCCAGGCTCCCAGCGGCGGACAGGACCTGTCGTACTCCAACTCCACCGTCACCGAACAGCAGTGGAAGAAGTGGTCGAAGGCGCCCGGTGTCAAAAGCGCCGAGCCGCTGGGGATCACCACGACCAAGGCCATCGCGGGAGACAAGAGCACCGGGGTCTCGGCCTTCGGCGTCAAGCCCGGCTCCCGCCTGGCCCCGGACAACGACAGGATCACCGGCAGCGCGGTAGTGCTGTCCACCGCAGCCGCCGGCGACCTCGGCGTCAAAGCCGGGGACGCCCTGACCCTGGCAGGCCGGCAGCTGGAGGTGGCCGCCGTCGCGGGCGATGCCCACTACAGTCACACCCCAGTGATCTGGACCAGTCTGGACACCTGGCAGAAGATCGCGCCACCCGCCAGCACTGACGACGGCCCGACCGCGTCCGTCATCGCCCTGAGCACCACCTCCGAGGGCGATACGGCGGCCACCGACCTTCAGGCTGGCACCAAGACGGTCTCCACCGACGACTCGCTGTCGGCGATCGGCTCCTACACCTCCGAGAACGGCTCCCTGCAGCTGATGCGCGGCTTCCTCTTCGCGATCTCCGCTCTCGTCATCGGTGCCTTCTTCACCGTCTGGACCATCCAACGCAGCGGCGACGTCGCCGTCCTCAAGGCCCTGGGCGCCTCCACTGCCAGCCTGCTCAGGGACGCCCTCGGCCAGGCAGTCGTCCTGCTCGTCGGCGGCACCCTGATCGGCACCGGCATCGCCGCCGCCCTGGGCACACTTGTGGCCGGCTCCGCCGTGCCGTTCCTTCTCACCCCCGCCACCGTCCTGATCCCAGCCGTCGTGATCATCTTCCTCGGCGCGCTCGGCGCCGCCCTGTCCATCCGTCGCATCACCTCCGTCGACCCGCTGATCGCCCTGGGGAACGCCCGATGAGCCTGACCCTGACCGACATCACCCTCACCTACCCCGACGGCGACACCCGCCTGACCGCCCTCGACCAGGTCAGCCTTGAGGTCCCCCAGGGCAGCCTGACCGCCGTGGTGGGCCCCTCCGGCTCCGGCAAGTCCAGCCTCCTCGCGGTCGCCGCCACCCTGATCACCCCCGACACCGGCAGCGTCACCATCGACGGCCAGAGCACCACCGGCCTCACCCGCGGAGAACTCACCGAACTACGCCGCCACAAGATCGGCATCGTCTTTCAGCAGCCCAACCTGCTGCCCTCCCTCACCGCCGCCGAACAACTCCAGGTCATGGCCCAGATCGACGGCCGCAAACCCCGCACCGCACGCGACCGCGCGATGGGACTCCTCGACGCAGTCGGACTCGCCGACCAGGCCGTGCGCCACCCCCACCAGCTCTCCGGCGGCCAGCGCCAGCGCGTCAACATCGCCCGCGCCCTGATGAACGACCCCACCGTCCTTCTGGTCGACGAACCCACCAGCGCCCTCGACCACGAACGCGGCGGTGCCGTCCTCGAGCTCATCACCCGCCTCACCCACCAACAGGCCACCGCCACGGTTTTGGTCACCCACGACCGCACGCACCTCACCGCCGTCGACCAGATCGCCGAAGTCCACGACGGACGCCTGCGCCTCCCGGCCACAAACCGGTAAGGGGGCCGGCCTGCCACGAGCCGCAGGGCCAAGTGAGCTCCGCGTACGACGACCATTCCGCAGGTTCTGATGGCCGGGCTTACCAACATCCCGCACGTCTTCGGGGGTGTGGTTGAGGTGGGCGGTGGTAAAGCCGACCACGGAGCCGGTGTCGGGGTGGATCTGCTCGTGGACGGCGGGGCAGCGGCCGCCGGAGTGCTTCAGGCCGCACTGGCCCGTCCACTCGCAGCGGCCACCAGCCCGCCCGAACCGGATCCGCGCGCTGATCTGGGACCAGTCGCGCAGGTAGCGGTGGGCGTTCTCGGGCCGGATCGGCACAGGGGCCCTTCGGCTACTCGCCGTCGGCGGCCTGGCGCTGCTCGAACGCTTCGAGCAGGTCTCGGAGGTCGCCGGGGGTGTCCGCGCAGCCGCCCCACGTCCCGGCCTCGGTCCACATCGGGACCTGGTCGGTGTCGGCGTCGATGCAGCAGACGTACGGGCCGTAGCGCTCCAGCATCGCGGTGAAGGCGTCCGCGAAGGTGGGGGCCGGCTGGAGCCGCACCATCTCGGAGACGACCAGCCACATCGGCTCGTCCGGCGTGCGGGGCAGCCGGAAGTAGCCGGTGACGCGCAACTGGTCGCCGGGGGTGAGTTCGTGCAGGACCTGGCGGGCCATCTCGGGGTCGGCGACGGTGCACAGCAGGATCATCTGGTCCGTCCGCTCGTCCGTCGGGGAGACGGTGAGGCGGAAGCGGGCGGTGCTGCCGTGCAGGTCGCCGGGCACGGTCTCTTCGTTCAGGAAGCCGTCCAGGAGGATCGCGTCGGTGTCGCCCATGTCAGCTGGCCTTCGCCGTCGGGGCCTGGTGGGCGGCGTCGTACGCCTCCAGGACGGTCTTCGCCGGGTTGCCGCGATCGGCGACCTTGTGGCCGTGGGCGCGCGCCCAGGTGCGGATCGCGGCCAATTCTTCCCGGGTGCGTCCGATGCCGGGCCGGATGGGCGTCGGTGCGGCCTGCGCGGCGGTGGGGGTGCCGGCCTTGGCGGCGCGCAGGTCCTCCTTCGCCTGTTCCAGCTCGGCCGTGAGCTTGGCGACGCGCTCTTCGGCCTCGCGCTGCGCATCGTCGGCGGCGCGGCGGGTGGTCAGCTCGGACAGGTGGCCGCGGACCCGGGCGGCCTGGCGGGGGTCATTGGCTCCTTCCACGGCTCGTACGGGGCGGGCCGGGTGGGGATGAGCTCCAGTTCCAGGCGGGCCCTCACCGTCTCGCGGACGGTTGGCGGGGCGAGGCGGGCCGCGCGCTGCTTCTCCTGGCGGCGGCGGTCCTGTTCGGCGACGACGCCGACCCAGTCGTCCCCGAGGCGGTGCACCAGGTCCTTGCGGAGCTTGTTCCGCTCCCGGGCGGTGGTCGCTGCCCACACGCCGGTCAGGGTGAGCGGCTTGTTGGCCAGGGCCACTTGAGGCAGTCCTTGACGATCGGGCAGCCGGAGCAGGCGGCCTTGGCCTGGGCGAGGGCCTTCTCCCGCTCGGTGTGGTCGGTGACGTCCTCGATGGCGAACAGCTTCGGGTCGGCCTGGCAGCGGGTCGGGCCGTCGGTGTGGGGGAAGGGGATCCGGTCGTCGGCGACCACGGCAGGGGTGTTCGGGGTGCCGGTGCGCGAGCCGCTCATGACGGGACCTCCGTGAGCTGCTGGGCGAGGTCGGGGAGGTGGACGAGGACCTGCTCGAACACGGCGAGCGGGACGCGCCACGGGCCGAGCTGGCCGTCGCACGGGACGGGCAGGGCCAGGGGGTGGACGTCGTCCAGGTCGACGTGGACGCACTCGGTCTGCGCCCAGGGGCTGCACGGCTCGCCGGGGTCGGTGTGGGAGCCGGTGATGCGGACGATGCCGAGGACGGCGCGGGTGGGCAGCTCGTGCCCGCGGATCGTGCGGGCGACGATCGGGGCGCGCAGGGCGGCCCGGTCGGTTGCGGCTCCGGCGTGCAGCAGGCGCCAGGCCGGCGCCCAGGTGCGGGGCCGGTTCTCGACGCGCTTGTCGCCGTGCAGGATGCAGATGTTCTCTGGGGGTCCCGACGCGTGATACAGGCCCACGAAGTTCTTGCAGCTCAGCGGCTTGGATATGGAATGTAGCGTCTGCGACAGGTGTGGTGCAGGCGGACTCACCGGTTTCCTCCCAAAGGGCTGTCCCGCTATGCGCATGAGGTGACTGGGGCAGGCATGGGAGCAACAGCCATACTCGATGCGTGACGATCACGGATGTTGACGGTCTGCTGCCTGACCCGCGGGATCTGCTGGCAGGAACCGACTGGGCTTCGCTCGAACATGCCTGTGGGCCGGCCGCAGTAACGCCTGTTCTACTGACCGGGCTGCTGGCGGACGACGCCGGCACGCAGGCCAGGGCTCTGCGACACCTCAACGATCCGGTGCGTCACCAGAACACGATCTACTCAGCGACCGTGCCTGCGGCGGCATATGTGGCCTAGATCCTCAGGGACCCGCGCACGGACACCGTTGTGACCGACCGTGACGGCCTGGCCCTCCCGTTGCGGGCTGCCTCGATGGACTGGGTGACCTCGGTAGCTATTGAGGTCGACAGCGAGGCAGAGGCACACATGGCTCGCGTGGGTCTCGGCCTGGTGGACTATCCGGAGTCCGTCGAGGTCCGGGCACTGCGTCCCAGCCTGTTCCAGGCTGTCTCTGCTTTCCTCCACTCCCCGGACCTTGAGGTTCAGGAAGCAGCCATTGCTGCGGCTGTTCCACTCCTGGACGCCCCAGAGCTCGTTGAGCAGCGTGCCCTTCTCGCGCCGCTGGTCCGTGACGTGCTGATCTCCAGCGACAACCGTTCGTACCGCTCCATCGCCAGCCGTGGCCTCAAGTCCTGGGGCGAAGAGACAGGTCTGCTGCCGGACGAGCAAGACGAAGACCTCTGGGCGGGCGGCTGCAGCAGCGAACCGCCCTTTTGACCTCGATCTCCGCGGGGAAGAGGATGATCTCCTGTTTCCGCTGATGTGATGCCGTGATCGCGTTGTGGCTGGTGTGATCACGGCGTCACAGCCTTCTTGAAAGGCCCGTTCACCCGGTTGAGCCCACGCTGCTTCGGCAACTGGTGACGGCCTTCAGGGGGCCTCTCGCGGACGGGGAGCCGTGTTCAGGCGGGTAATCAGTTCACGGTTGGTGGCTCGAGCGGCGTCGAGCTCTTGCTGGCGTTCGTCGAGCTGGCGTGTGAGGGCCACGGCTTGTTGCTCAAGTGCGGTGATGCGCCGTTTGAGCTGCTCGATGTCGTCTGGCGCGCCCAGTCCGGATTGCCTCCAGGCTTGTTCGCCGAGAAGTTCGCTGAGCTTGTTCTCCAGCTGGTGAATCCGGGCGGCCTGGCGAACGGAGCGGCTCTGAGCGTTCGCGAGGTCAGCCTGCAGCGAGGCCCTGCTGACCTGTGGTGCGGCGTCTGGGCTGCCCGGTGGTTCGGATGCGGCGGCGTGAACTTGAGCGAGCAGGTCCCGGTGCCGGTAGAGAAAGGTCCGGTCGACGCCCGCGCTGCGGGCGATGGCCGAGACGCGGATCTCCGTGCCGTTCTTCGCAGCGTCGTTCAGTGCTTTCTGGACGCGCTGGCGCCTGCGAGCGGAGTCGGCGCGTCGTCCCTGAGAAGTCGTTTTCATCTGTACTGCCTGGATAAAGGGCGGTCCTTGGAGTGCGGGAGCGCGGTGCGGAAGGCGTGGCGAGGTGTGGTCGGGGCCTGTGTGCTGGGCGGGGTGACAGGTGGGGCGGGATGTGGCTTGGTCCTGTCTCATCCCAGGACGTCCGGTCTTCGTGGCTGCGTGCTTCGGTCGCCGCTACTGTGCGCCTGGGCGCACTCGGGTTCGCGGCGGTACGCCGGAAGCATGCCGACGCGACGCCCGTATCCGAGTGATCTGTCCGATGCTCGCTGGGAGTTGATCGAGCCAGTGCTCTCGTCCTGTCGCTTCGAGCGCCGCGGCAGGGCCCTGGACTTCGGCCGACCGCCCGAGCATGATCTGCGCGACATCATGGACGCGATCTTGTATGTGGACCGCACCGGGGTGCAGTGGCGCTACCTCCCGCACGACTTCCCGCACTGGAACACGGTCTACGGATACTTCGCCAAGTGGCAGCAGGAAGGCGTGTTCGCTCAGCTAAACGGCCTGCTCAGGCGGCTGCTGCGGGAGAAGGAAGGGCGGGATGCCGAGCCGTCGGCCTGTGTGATCGACGCCCAGAGCGTCAAGACCTCCACCAGCGTCCCCGCTGCCGGCCAGGGCGTCGACGCCGGGAAGAAGATCGTCGGCAGGAAGCGGAGCATCGTCACCGACACCCTCGGTCTCTTGCTGGCGGTGCTGGTCACCGCGGCGAGCGTGCAGGACTGCGTCGCCGGCACCCGCCTCCTGGACCAGGTCGCCAGCGAACACCCCGGCATCCGCAAGGTGTGGGTCGACGGCGGCTACCGCCAGCACCTCGTCGAGCACGCGGCCACCCTCGGCATCGACATGCACATCACCGCCCGCACCCCTGGAACCAGGGGATTCACCCCCATCCCCAAGCGGTGGACGGTCGAGCGGACCTACGGCTCGCTGATGCTCCACGGCCGTCTCGCCCGGGACTACGAGACCCTTTCCGCCCGGTCCGAAGCCATGATCCACCTGGCCATGACCGACCTCATGGCCCGCCGTCTCACCGGCGAGAACACCATCTCTTGGCGCGACCCGACACCACAGACCAAACATCAGATTCCGGGATGAAACACCGGGATGAAACGACCTCTAAGGGAGCCATGAACTCGATCTACCCCACGACCGAAAGTCCCCCGGACGCGGTTGGACCACCACCGGGAACATGACCACGCGGGTGAGCAGGAGGAGCCCCCGATTGGCCTTGGTCTTCATTTCGTCGTCGACCCCTTCCAAAGCGGCTGTGGCACGCGCTCTTCGCTGGCCAGGGCCTCGGGGTCCGAGGTGGTCGAGGTTGCCGGTGACGGCTCGCTCTGTGCCACAGGCAGTGTGGGCCGACCCTCTCGCTCTCGCCACGGAGCAGGTCATCGAGCGTGCTGGGCCTGAAGGCGCGGTTGGTGCGAGTCCGCTCGTAGGCGTCGTCGCCCAGGGGCCACAGGTTTGCGAGACCTCGTGAAGGAGGTCGGCGACGGCCACCTCCGCGCCGACGGCAGGTGACCGATGCTGTACGAAGTCCGTAGCCTCAGCGCGCCGAGGCCGTAGGATTCAAGCCCTTTTCCTTCTCATCGATCCGCTGGATCACCATGCGCGTCACCGCCAACAAACGGCCGGTCTGCACGTGCGTTCCCGGCGTCCACGAGTACTCGATCCTGCCGATGACCGTGCCCTGTTGGAAGGTCGTGCCCCTCCCCGTCCAGAGCAAATGATCCTCTGGCGCAACGAGGTCGAGCGTATACACGAGCTCTCCGGTCGGACCTGGATAGCGGTCCACATCGTCCGTTTTATCCCTCGTTTTGAAAGCTTGAGCCGCCGACCGTTCGTCGGGGAAAGAAACCAGGTGGATCCCGATCTCTTGATCTACAAGGTTGGTAAACACAGAAAGGCCCACCGCCCCAGCCCTGGCGCACCAGGCATCCGGCCACTCCTCGTCCTGACACTGGGAAGGGTCCTTCGTCGAGTCCCAGGCATCGACCGTGCGTCCCCCCAAGTCCGCGGGCATGTTGCGACCTGTGGGCAAAACGGACTGCAGTTGCGTGGAGTCCACGACCGGTATGCGGTCGCTGGACGGGCTGGCAGCGCCCTTGCCGGTCGGACCCGCGGAAGTCCCACCGCACCCGGCCGCTGCGATGCAGCAAACCACCGACACGAGCACAACACGCACCAGGCTGGGAAGGCGGCCTGCCAACGTGCCGCCCACCAAAGTTGACTCCCCCTTGATCATAGATGTCGATTTTGCCGCAGAGGCACCCACCGCTCAAGATCCGGATTCAGTCTCGGCTGGATCCATCCATCAAGGAATGGACTCGATCTACCCCACGACCGAAGATCCCCCCGACCCGGTTACACCACCACAGGGGACATGACCACACGATGGTGACAACAACCGTTCCCGAGTCCACGCAGGCCTCCCTCCCTGTCGGGACGGACCCACAGCAGGCCCCTCATGAGCTAAGAGCCCACGAGCACCTTCAGCGTGAACTTCTCCAGAAACAATAGAGGTTGAGGCGCGTCACATCGCCCAGTCGGGGGAGTCCCGCGCGCCCGACCATGACCGGTCCGCCCGCCGTCGTCACCTGGACGGCCGATGGCCTGGGTGGAGGGCGTGGTGCGTGACGTGGACACTGCCGGAGCCGATGCTGGCGACCCCCGTGCCTGATCCTGCTCTGCAGCCCGGTTGGGCCGGCGAGCCGAAGTCATGGACAGGGTTTGTTGTTGTCCGTTGTCCAGTGCCAACGCAACGGTCCGCTGCGAGGTCTCTGTCGTGGGTCCCCAACCGGATGCGGCCGATCGGACAGTGAGTTCACGCTTCGTCAGTGCCGGATCAGGCCCGTGCGTTTGACGGTCGCCAGCAGCGCGGTGGTGTCGATGGCGGTGACAGCTTCCAAGGGGCCGACGGCGTCGGTGAGGAAGGTGTACAGGGCGTCGAGGTTCTCGGCGGCGACGGCGACGACCAGGTTGGCGGGCCCGGTGGTGGCGGCGCAGAACCGGACGTGGGGGTGGGCGCTCAGGGTCTGCGCGGTCTCCTGCAGCGCTCCTGGCCGTACCGAGATCCACAGCAGTGCTTCGGTCTTGGCGCCGAGCAGTGCGAGATCGAGCTCGGTGGCCAGGCGCAGCACCTGACCTTTTATGAGGGCTTCGAACCGTCGGCGGGCGGTGAGGGCGGTGGTGCCGGCGCGGCGGGCCAGGTCCGTGTAGGTGGCCCGGCCGTCCTCGGTCAGCCCGGCGATTAGCGCGGTGTCGACGTCGACAGGCGTGTACGACGGTGCCGAGACCGTCGGGGGCGCGGGGTCGGGGGCGAGTTCGGCCAGTTCTGCGGGTGAGAGGAGGCCGGCGGTCCAGCGGAAGGCGGTGGGAAAGACGCGCAGCAGGGTGTGGGAGGTCCAAGTGCCGACGGCGTCGGTGGCGGGCAGGTCGCGCAGCAGCAGGTTGTTGCGGGCTTCGGTGCCTTCCAGGAAGAAGATCGTGGAGATCTCGTCGCCGCCGCCGAGGATGTCGACCCAGATGGTGTCGGTGCGGCGGGCCAGCGCCTGGGCGACCTGCCGGATCTTGTTGGGTCGGCAGCGGATACGCAGGGCGATGGGGATCAGATGTGGGAAGCGTGCCGGGTTACGTACGGCGGTGGCGCGCAGGGTGCCGTCGGCGTAGAGCAGGGCGACACGGCGTACGACGGTGCGCTCGGACAGCCCCAGGCAGCGGGCCACCTCACGCCAGGAGGCACGCGGCGAGGCGACCAGAGCGGCCGCGATCCGCCGGTCGGTGTCGTCTAGCACCTGTCGCATGATCCGCATGATAGGCCCCAGTGCTGGCGGACTTTCTGCGCAGGAGCCGTCAGCTTGGCGGTGAAGTCCCGCATCCCTCCTACAAAGGTCTCGTCGCCGAACGACTGGTTCGGGATCCGGCACCTGCGAGATGAGGGAGAAGATGATGACTGATCACGGAGCCGACCTGCTGATCCGCGCCAGGGCGGTGCACACCCTGGTGCCCGGTCAGGCGGTGCAGCGGGCAGTGGCCGTGCGCGGCGACCGCATCGCCGCCGTGTCCGCCGACCCCCACGGCCTCGATCACCTGGTGAGCGCGGACACGCAGGCCCATGACCTGCCCGGTGCCACCGTGCTGCCCGCCTTCGACGACACCCACACCCACCTGATTTTCGCGGCACTCGGCGCTCACGACGTCCCCGTGCACCGGGCCCGCAACATCCCCGAGTTCCTCGACCTGATCCGGCAGCGGGCCGCCGTCACCCCCAAGGGCGAGTGGATCCGCACCACTGCCAACTGGCAGGAACTCAACCTGGCCGAGCGCCGCATGCCCACCGCGGCCGAACTCGACACGGCCACCGACCGGCACCCGGTCCTCGTCAAGCGCGGCGGCCACAACGACGTCGTCAACACTTACGCGCTGCGGCTGGCGAGCATCACCGAGGACACCCCCGTACCGCCGGGCGGCACCATCGGCCGCGACGCCGACGGCAAGCTCGACGGCCGGCTGATCGACAACGCCCTGCACCTGGTGGAGCACCTCGTCCCGGCCCCAGACCGGGACGAGCGCATCGACGGACTGCGCCTGGCCACCCGCGACTACGCCGCCACAGGCATCGGGACCATACGCGACTGCGCGGTCACCCCCGAGGACTACGCGGTGCTGACGGCCGCCCGCGAGGCGGGGGTACTCAGCACCCGGGTGCGGGCGCTGATCTCAGCCCTCGGACTGACCAGCGACGCACAGGTGGAGGACCTGCTCGACGTCATGGAGGAGTGGCGGGACAACTCCGACCCGTGGCTGTCGGTGTGGGGGGTGAAGTTCGGCCTCGACGGCGGCCTGGAGGCCGGGGCCACCGAGGAGCCGTACGCATGCGACCACTCCTTCTCCGGCATGCTGACCTGGGAGCCGGACGCGCTGGTCGAGGCCGTCGAGGCCGTGGTCCGGCGCGGCTGGCGGGTCGGCACCCACGCCTACGGCGACCGCGCGGTGCGCACCCTGCTGGACGTCTATGAGTGCGTCCTCGAGCGCAATCCGGGGCTGCCCGCCGGCACGCTGGTGATGGAGCACGGCGGCCTGGCCGGTCCCCAACAGCAGGCCCGGGCCGTCGCGTTGGGCATCCCGGTCACCATCCAGCAGCCGCTGCTGCACGACACCGCCGAGGTCGAGGAGGGCTTCTGGGGCCCGGAACGTGTCGCCCGGCTGTTCCCCGCCCGCGGCTGGATCGACCTGGGCGCCGAGGTCAGCGCCGGATCCGACTTCCCCGTCGGCCAGTTCGGCGCGATGCGCTCCATCTGGGGTATGACCACCCGGCAGACCGTCATCGGGGTCAAGGGCCCCGAGCACGCCATCACCTACGACGAGGCCCTCACGCTGCACACCGCGGGCGCTGCCCGCCTGACCAGTGAAGCGCACCTGCGCGGCGCCCTCACTCCCGGCCGCCTCGCCGACCTCACCGTCTGGGACCAGGACCCGGCCTGCTGCCCGGGCGACGCCCTGCGCGACCTCAGGCCCACACACACCTTCGTCGGCGGCCTCCTGGTCACCTCGACTGGGACGCGGTAATCAGTCACTCAGCCGTGGCCGGCTCTGTCCCTTTTGCGTGAGCGGCCGTTGGTACCGATGAGAACGATCACGGTCCGGTCGGCGTGAGGGTGCTGACGCGGTTCTCGTACTCGCGGCGAGCCTTGAGCTGGGTCGGGACCGCCTGAGCGCCCGGCCCGCCGTCGAGCGGCTGGCGGCGGGCCAGGAGTCGGTGGTGCACGACCGGGATGGCGGTGACGCGCAGGGTGTAGCCCTGGCCGCGCCGTACGGTCACCCGCTGGTCGAGCGCATCCCGTTCGACGGATCCAGTTCGGAGGCGCGCAGGAAGTGGGCGACCCTGCCCGGCATGTCGAGGGTGACCAGCAGCTCCGGCGCCGGGGAGTCCTCCTCGGTGGCGAGATGGGCAGGAGGTCGGCGACGGCTGTACGAACCGCGCCGCGGCTGACGCCGTCGTCGTGGGCGAGGGCGGCGATGGATCGGCCTTCCAGGTATGCGGAGCGCACGTCGGCGGTCTTCGAGGCCGCCACGGCTGGGCGGCGCCCGGCCTTGCTGCCTTTGGCTCCAGCGGCGCGCAGTCTTCACCGGTCCGAGGCGCGGAGAACGCGCCGTCGAGGATGTGCCCCAGTGCCGCGTACGGGGCGGAGCATCTCGGAGATGCGCACGATGTCGCCCGGCCGCGCGTAAGTGAGTAGTTCGTGGAACTTCGGCCGCTGGAGCGGGTGGAGGTGCCCGGGCTCTCCTCGAAGACGACCGAGTTCTCGATCCCGGCCTCGTCCAGGACGAGGTTCTGTCGAGCGGTCGACTTATCGTTTGACGACAGGCGGGCGACGCGGCAGCACGGATCACGGCCTGTCAAAACTCCTGACAGCTACGCCAGTTTCTAAAAGGTGGCCAGCCCGCCAAACTCGATCAAGTCAGTTGGGTCCGAGAAGGTTGAGGCGGACATCAATGAGATGGGCGCGCATGTGGTCGCGGGCGGTGTCGGGGTCGCGGTCGGCGAGGGCCTCGATGATGAGCCGGTGGGCCTGCTCGTAGCCCGCGCGGCGGGCGGGACTGGCAGAGCGGCGCTTGATGTTGCCCCAGACGGGAAGGCTGCGGGCGGCATTCATGACGTCGAACATCTGCAGCAGCAGGGTGTTGTGGGCCCCCTGGGCGATGGAGCGGTGAAGTACGCCGTCCCAGGACTCGAACTCCTCGTGGGTGCCGGCCCCGGCACTGCGAGTGGCGCAGTGTCGCATCCGATCGAGGTCGGCAGGAGTGGCGTGGCGGGCGGCGAGGGCGGTGAGCTCCGGTTCGAGCAGGAGCCGCGCAGCCATGATCTCCGCGGGGCTGGTTTGCAGACCGCCGCCCGCCTCGTCGCGGTCGGCGGCGCTGGCGACGAAGGTACCGCGTCCGACGCGGCGCACGATGGCGCCCTCGCGCTCCAGCGCGCCGAGCGCCTGGCGGACGGCGGTGCGGGGGGCGGAGAGCTATTCCACGAGGGCGCGCTCGGTCGGCAGCCGGTCGCCCGGCGCAAGGCGGCCCGAGCGCAGACCTTCCTCCAGTAGCGCCCGCACCTGTGCTTCCACGCCCGGAGCCCGCCCGTTCTGCGCCGATTCCATCCCGCAACCCTTCTTCGAACCAATTGCGACCAATCTTAGAACACACTCAGCGTTGGATAGCAAGGATCAGCCGACCTAGGCTCAATTTCAGTGACCATGTTCAACCAATAGGTAAATTGATTCGTATTGGTTCAGGTCGAAAAAAAGGTGCGGACGGTGAAACTGGTGACGTTCGAAGACGCGGGGCGCGGTGCGCTCGGCAGGATCGAGGCGGACAGGACGGTGCGCGATCTGCGTGGCGTGGTGGGCGATCTGTCGCTGGTCGATGTGATCGCCGACTGGGACCGGTTCGGGCCGGCGATTACCGACGTCCGGGGCCTGCCGGTCGTGGGGGCGGCGCGGCTGCACGCCCCGATCCCCCACCCGCCGCGCGATCTGTTCGCGGTCGGCAAGAACTACCGCGACCACGTGCGCGAGTTCGGCCGCTCCGGGTACGACACCCCCGAACGCTCCGAGGACCTGCCCGAGGCGCCGGTGATCTTCTCCAAGGCAGCCACCTCTGTCACCGGCCCCGGCGTCGACATCGATCCCCATCTGGGCGCCACCTCAGAGTTGGACTACGAGGCCGAGCTAGGCGTCATCATCGGCCGCGGCGGCAGCGGCATCAGCCGCGAGAACGCGTTCGCCCATGTGTGGGGCTACACGATCCTCAATGACGTCACCGCCCGGGATCTGCAGCGCCGCCACCGGCAGTGGTTCCTCGCCAAGTCGCTGGACACCTTCACGCCCATGGGCCCGTGGGCGGTGACCGCCGACGAGGTCGGCGACCCCCGCGGCCTCGTCGTATCGGCGTCAGTGAACGGTGAGGTCCGCCAGCAGGCCCCCGTATCGGAGCTGATATTCGACATCCACGAGCTCATCAGCACCATCTCCGCCGGCATGACCCTGCGCCCTGGCGACATCCTCGCCACCGGCACACCCGCGGGCGTCGGCATCAGCTTCGACCCGCCGCGCTTCCTGAAGCCCGGAGACGTCGTCGCATGCGCCATCACCGGCCTGGGCACGCTGCGCAACACCGTGCGCGCAGCCGCCGTCTGACACCACCGAGGAGGCCACGGCGATGCTGATCGGCGACATCGACATCCATCCACTCACCGACGGGACGTTTCGCGCCTCGCCCGGCTACTTCGGCGACCACGCCCGCCCCGAGGGCCACGACGACCTGTTCGCGCACGACGGCATGGCGTGGCTGCCGATCGGCTGCTTCCTCGTGCGCACCGGGGAGCGCACGATCCTCGTCGACGCCGGCATGGGCCCCCGGATGCGCGACGACGGCCCCCGCCGCCTCCTCGTCGGCGGCCAGCTCCTGCTTGGCCTGCGCGCCGTGGGGGTGAGAACCGGCGACGTCACCGACATCGTCTGCACCCACCTGCACGCCGACCACTGCGGCTGGCTCTTCGACGCCCAGGCCCGGCCCGTCTTCCCCCACGCAGAGATCTGGTTCGGTGCACCCGACTGGGCCCACTTCGTCATGGGCCCCGAGGCGTGGATGTTCGACCACATCCGCCACGGCCTGCGCACCGCAGAGGCCGCCGGGACGCGGCTGCGCCTGGTCGCCGAGGACACCACCGTCGCCCCCGGCGTGGACGTGACGATGACCCCCGGCCACCTCAGCGTCATCGTCTCCTCCCGGGACCGGCGCATTCTGCTCCTCGGCGACGCGATCGTGTGCCCGGTCCAGCTGGACGAGCCGACCTGGCACTCCATCGGCGACGTCGACCCCGTCCTCGCCCGCCGCGTCCGTGAACGCCTCTTCCGCGAACTCGAAGACCCCGACACCCTTGGCGCCGGCGCGCACTTCCCCGAACTTCGCTTCGGCCGCGTCCTCGCGGCCCAGGGCCGCCGCTGGCTCACCTGACCTGCGCCGCAGCGCCGACTTCCCGGTGCCGCCGGGCCCACGCCGCACCACCGCCACCCGCACAGCCGTTTGATCTGGAGAGAGCCATGCGTAAGACCGCCGGAAGCGACCACCACGCGGTGTTCGACTTCGGAAGCCTGACCGTCACCGCGCTCCTGGACGGCTACGTTGACCTTCCGCCCACCCGGCTGCGCGACACCGGCGAGCGCGTCCTTGAGCCCGTGCCCGAGCAGGTGCCGCTCGTCGAGGACCTCCTGCGGCTGTCCGTCAACGCATTCCTCGTCGACGACGGTAAGCGGCGGGTGCTGGTGGACACCGGCGCGTCCAACAGCTGGGACCCCACCATGGGACGGCTGCCGCAGAGCCTGGGCGCCGCCGGCGTCGACCGCGCGTCCATCACCGGCTCGCGATCACCCACACCCACGAGGACCACGTCAACGGCCTCCTCGACCCCAACGGCTCCGACGCCTTCCCCCGCCTGGAGCGCGTCTTCGTCGGCGCCGGCGACGAGCACGTCTTCACCGGCACCCTCGCCCGCTTCGCCGACCGCGTCGTCACCGTCAGGGAACCCCGCCCGGTCACCGCGTGGATGACCGCTCTGCCCACCCGCGGACACACCCCGGGCCACACCGTCTACGACACCCGCAACGAAGCCGGGCACCACCTGCTGATCTGGGGCGACACCATCCACGTCCCCTCCCTGCAGTTCGCCTCCCCCGAAGTGTCCTGGGAACTGGACAGCAACCAGGCACAGGCCCGCACCAGCCGCTCAGCCCTCCTGAAGCGCCTCGCCGGACCCGGCCACTTCGTCGCCGGAGCCCACCTCGACTGGCCCGGCATCGGCCGCGTCATGTCCACCGACCGCGGCTACACCCTGCAGGCCCTCCCCGACACCCCCTGAACACCCCACCCCGTCCCGGCGCCACCCCTACCGCCTGCCGTCGCGAAAGGCTCCCGCTGTGATCAGCGTCCCGCGTATCCGTCCGTTCATGCAGGTCGACGTGTTCTCCTCCCGCCCCTTTTCGGGCAACCCAGTGGCGGTCGTACTCGACGGCACCGGAGTCAGCGACGAGCAGATGCAGGCCCTGGCGCGCTGGACAAACCTGTCGGAGACCACGTTCGTGCTGCCACCCACCACCAAGAAGGCGGACTACCGGTTGCGGATCTTCACCCCCGGGGCCGAGCTGCCGTTCGCCGGCCACCCCACCCTCGGCTCGGCCCGGGCCTGGCTGGAAGCCGGCAACACACCGCGCCACGCCGGAAGGATCGTGCAGGAATGCGCGGCCGACCTCGTCGCCCTCCGCCACCGGGGCGACGACCTGGCGTTCGCCGCCCCGCCCCGCATCCGCGACGGTGCCCTCGACGACGCCGACCTGGAGCGGATCACGGCAGCGTTCGGCATCGCCCGCGAGCAGGTTCTGGCCCACCAGTGGGTCGACAACGGCCCCGGCTGGGCCGTGATCCAGCTGGCCACCGCCCGCGAGGTCCTGGAACTGGAACCCGACCTGTCCCTCATCCCCGACGCGATGGTCGGAGCCATCGGTGCCCACCCCCATGGCAGCGAATACCGCTACGAGATGCGAACCTTCGCCCCCGCCGTCGGCGTCCCCGAGGACCCGGCCTGCGGCAGCATGAACGCCGGTGTCGCCCAGTGGCTCACCGCCAGCGGCGCCGCCCCGGCCTCCTACCGCGTCTCCCAGGGCTCCCGCACAGGCCGGGACGCCGGCATCACCGTCACAGCGGAGAACGACGGCACCGTCTGGATCGGCGGGGACACCGCCGTCATGATTCGCGGCACGGTCATCCTCTGACACCCCGCCGGGCCGACCGTGCGCTCCCTGCCCCGGCCGACGGTACAGCTCGCACCGCGACGCGGCGGGGGGCTACCAGGGAGTTCAGACGTTGTCGAGGGTCTTCATGATGACGAAGGTGTTGACGGTGGCCACCCCCGGCAGGGACGCGAGCCGGGTGGCGTGGAAGTCCTCGTAGGCATCCAGATCGGCGACCTCCACGTGCAGCAAGTAGTCGAAGCTACCCGTGATGTGGTGACACGCCCGCACTTCGGCCAGCTGCATCACCGCGTTCTCGAAGGAGGCGACGTCCGCACGCACGTGCCGCGCCAGCCGCACCCCGGCGAACAGGCGCAGGCCCCGTCCCACCGCCTTTGGGTCCACCACCGCCCGGTAGCCGCGGATCACCCCTCGCTCCTCCAGCTGTCGTACTCGGCGCAGGCACGGCGAGGGCGACAGGCCCACCCGCGCGGCGAGCTCGCTGTTGCTGATCCTCCCATCGCGCTCCAGCACGGCCAGGATCGCCCGGTCCATCTCATCCATGAAGGCAGATTATTGCTAAGAAACTCCCTCTTGCACCAGGTACTGCCTGTGAGGTGCGCAATTTTATGTCGAATGTGCTGGCAGACGGACCATGGCAGCGTCACGGCCCGCATGCTGGCTAGCGACAAACCACTTGTTTACGGAGGGGCCAGCTATGCCGGGCCGCAGCACCGTCACCGTCCACGCCGACCGCCATGTCCACCCCGATCCCGCGGTGGCACCCCCGATCTACCAGACCGCCGCGTTCTCCGCGGGCGACGGCGAGGCGTTCGCCCTGGGCGCGACCGAGCCGCGCGGCAAGGGCTTCTACACCCGGTTCGGCAACCCGAACCATGCCCAGGTCGCCGCGGTGCTGGCGGAGCTGGAGGGCACCGAAGCGGCGATGGTCACCGCCTCCGGCATGGCCGCGATCACCACCGCTGTCCTCGCCCTGGTCTCCGCCGACGACCACGTCATCGGGCAGAAGTCGACCTACGGCGGCACCGCCTCGGTCCTGCTGAACCTCCTGCCGCGCCTGGGGGTCTCCACCACTCTGGTCGACCAGCGCGACACGGAGGCGTTCCAGCAGGCCATCACCCCCAAGACGCGCCTCATCCTGGTGGAGACGCCCAGCAACCCGCTACTGCACATCACCGACCTGCGCGCCGTCGCCGAACTCGCCCGCGCCCACAACATCACCACGCTGGCGGACAACACCTTCGCCACCCCGCTCAACCAGCGGCCCGCCGAGTTCGGCATCGACGTGGTGTGGCACAGCGCCACCAAGTACCTCAACGGGCACACCGACGTCTCCGCCGGAGCCCTCGCCGGACCCGCCGAGATCCTGGACCGGATCTGGGACACCAGCCTGCTCACCGGCGCCGCTCTCGGCCCGATCGACGCGTGGCTGCTGCTGCGCGGCATCCGCACCCTGCCGCTGCGCGTACCCCGCCACAACGACAACGGCCTGGCCCTCGCGCAGGCTCTGTCCGGGCACCCGGCCGTCGCCCAGGTCAACTACCCGGGCCTGGAATCCCACCCCCAGCACAAGCTCGCCGCCGACCAGATGAGCGGCTTCGGCGGCGTCCTGAGCGTCGAGTTCACCGGCGGCTTCGAGGCGGCCGACGCTTTCCTCGGCCACCTGCGCTACTCCCAGCGCTCCGCCAGCCTCGGCGGAGTCGAGTCCCTGGCCGTCCACCCCGCCTCGATGTGGCGCGGCATGCTCAGCGACGAGCAGATCACCGACGCCGTACCGCCCGGCCTGGTGCGCCTGGCTGCCGGCACCGAGGACACCGCCGACCTCGTCGCCGACGCCCTCGCTGGGGCCGACACCGTCTTCGCCCAGGCCTGACCGACTGACTGCAACGGCCCCTCCGGCCGCCCATCATCCCTGCGACCGTGCACGTGCAAGGAGCGACACCATGAACACCCTCATCACCGGCGGCACCGTCGTCACCATGGACCCGGCCCTCGGCGACCTGGCCCGCGGCGACGTCCTCATCGAGGATGGACAGATCATCGAGGTCGCCTCGCGCATCGACGCGCCCGACGCCGAGGTCATCGACGCGAGCGAGCGGATCCTGATGCCCGGCTTCGTCGACAACCACCGCCACACCTGGCAGACCGCCTTCCGTGGCGCCGGATCCGACTGGACCTTCCCGCAGTGGGCCCAAGCCATGCACCACACCGTCAAGCCCCACTACACCCCCGACGACGTCTACATCGGCACCCTCATGGGCCGCCTGGAGGCCCTGCACTCCGGCGTCACCACCATGCTCGACTGGTACCACGTCGCCCAGACCCACCAGCATGAGGACGCCGCCATCGCCGCCCTCACCGACGCCCCCGGCCGCTCCGTCTTCTGCCTCGGCGCAGGCTGGGGCAGCGACACCGCAGTCGAGGACGACATCCGCCGCGTGCGCGCCATCCTGTCCGGCGGCGGCCGCATCGACCTGGCGCTCGGCATGCGCGGCCCCGGCGCCACCGGCATCGACACCACCGCCGGCGAGGTCAAGCTCGCCGACGAGCTCGGCCTGCGCATCAGCCTCCACGTCGAAGCCCCCGGCGTCATCGCGGAACTGCGCGAACACGGCCTGCTGCGCGACACCCTCACCGGCGTCCACGCCAACGGCATCGGCGTGAACGAACTACGCATGCTCGCCGACGCCGGCGGATCCATCTCGATCAGCCCCGACGTCGAACTCAAGATGGGCTTCGGCGCCCCTATGACCGGCCTCGCCCTCGACGCGGGCCTGCGCCCCACTCTGTCCATCGACGACGTCCCCTCCGTCGCCGGCGACATGTTCTCCACCCTGCGCACCGCCTTCGCCGCCCAGCGCGGCATCGACGGACGCCTGCGCTCACGCGACCTGCTCGACTTCGCCACCATCGACGCCGCCGCCTCCATGGGCCTCGCACACCGCACCGGCAGCCTCACCCCCGGCAAGGACGCCGACATCATCCTGCTGCGCACCGACGACCTGACGATCTTCCCCGTCACCGACCCCGCCTCAAGCATCGTCAGCCAGGGCCACCCCGGCCTGGTGGACACCGTCCTGGCCGCCGGCCGCGTCGTCAAGCGCAACGGCGTGCTGGTGAACGTGGAGCTGGCGGCCCTGCGGACCCGACTGCTCGAATCCCGCAACCGGATCGCAGCCACCGCCGGCATCCCGCTCGACGGCACCTGGTGCCCTCAGCTGGCATCCCAGTGAGCGCCCTCGGCGTCGAGGACTCGGCGCTGCCTCTGCCTCAGCACCCGTGGGGCCAGGGGCGTGGGCGCAGCGCGCACCGCATTGAGCTCCTCTACTGCCGGGGCGCCCTGGTGCCGACAATTCAGTTGCCGAACGGCGGCACGTCGCCCGGTGTGAGGTCTTCTCGAAGCCGCAAGAAGCGCACCGGTGACGGTAACGGCCCTCGCCGACGGCGGTATCGGCCTGGAACTCGGCCACCAGGTCGAGGTGCACGGGGTGGTACTCCAGCTCACGAGGATGGCCCGGAAGCCGTCCGGCTTGACCTCCATGATCAGTTGTCCTGACATTGCCCCGGCCGGGGCAGCTCATGTCGGGCCTCGGCGAGCATCGGCTGGATCGGGGGTGTCAGGGCCACACCGCCGCATCTACGCCGTGCCGCACTCTCGCGCACGCTGAGCCGTGCCGTCGCGCGGGGCCCCAGTTCAGGAGGATGGCGGCGAGGTGCGCCGGGGCCGGGCTTGGAGGGGGATGACGGTGGCACCGGTGCGCAGGGCCTCGTTCTCGACGGCAAGTTGGCGGATGGCTTCCGCGTAGAGGGTGAGTGTGCGTCGCAGCTCGGTGTCTCCTTCCGCAGTCGGGCCAGATTCGCCTCCCGTCGCTGGTCGGGCTCGGAGGATTGTGCCTGGGCCGTGTGGGGGTGGTCGTAGGGATGCGGGGCCGGAAGTGGGTGTCGATCAGATCGGCGTAGTGGCGGTGGAAGGTGGCGTGGGGGATGCCGAGGTGCCGCTCGATGGCGGTGACGGTCGGGCGGTGTCCTCTGGTGGCTGCCTCTTGGAGGACCATGTCGATGGCGGCCTTGACGGTGTCGACGTCGGGCAGGGCACGCTTCACTCGGCAGTCTCCGGGGCGTGGCGAGCGAGGAACGCGGCAGTCTCACGGTGCTGTTCCTCCAGGCGCTGGCGGACATAGGGGGCGAGGCGGTCGCGGTTGGCCAGGGCGTCCTCCAGCTTGGCCAGGTGGCCGTTTAGCGCCTGGCGGTTGGCAGGGGTGAGGGCGGTGTTTCGGCAGGCGAGGGGCTGGCAGTCGGCCAGGACGGGCTGGCTGTCGCCGTGGTCGTTGGACGTGCCGCACAGGGCGCGGTCGGGGTTGTAGACGCAGGTGACGAAGCTCCCCAGGTACATGTGCGGGTCGTGGCGGGCCACGATGCGGCGCAGGCGGGCTTCGTCAGTGACGACCTGTCCGTCGAAGACGGTGTGTCGGGCGAACTCCGCGAGCCGGGCTTCGGCCTCGGCGCCGGCCGGCCCAGCCAGCGTCGGGCGGGGTGTTCATCGGCGCCCAGCTCGGCGAGGAGCTGGCCACGGGCGAGGGCTTGCTCGGCTTCGACCTCATCGCGGAAGCCGGAGTCGCTGGTGCCGGCGTAGCCCTCGAACATCTGAATACACTGGTGACGGTATTGCAGGGCTCCCGCAATGGCGCCTCCGGGTTGGCGGGCGATGAACCAGGCCAGTGTCCGCCGGAACTGCCGCGTGGTCAGCCGAGGCAGCCGGCCCCGTTTCCGGGGGATCCCGTCCGGACGGCAGCGGTCGTCGCAGTCGGCGGTGATCCAGGAAATCAGGAAGGCGATGTCCTTGTTGGTGGTGTTGCTGTTGGGCACCGGGAATGTGCTGCGGCGGCGGGTGCTGGCTGCGGGGGCGAGCAAGTAGGGCTGCTCCAGGGGCTGGAAGCGTTCGAGAACGGCGATGGCCCGGGCGACGGGAGCGGTGACGATCCACGTGGCCTCTGCGCCGTGGACGTCTTCGCCCTTGAAGGCGAGGCTAAAGGGTGTTGCAGAAGATCCGGCTTCGGCAGGCTGAAGTGACGCCTGACCTGGTGTTTTACTGCGCCATGGCGAGGTTGTGCATGGTGGCGACGGCTTGGACCGCGTGGTGAAGGCCGTCTCCTTTCTGGCGGCAGTCGCGCAGGATCTTCCAGTTCTCCGGCGTCCACCACGCCATGCTTGGCATCGCTCGCCTGCACAACCTCACTCTCGCTGGGTGACCGGCAGGAAACAGCCAGAACAGCCAGTACGACGGAGACCCACGAAGCAGCTTGGCTACGACTCCTCTCTCAGTCGCGCCCAGGTATGAGTGTCCAGGCTGTCATGGGGGCCCATGCGGGAGAGTTCGGCGCCGTCGCGTCCCAGGGCCACGATGACGGGACGAACTCCACGGCTGCTCTGAGGCGACGTCCATACAGCAAGGAGACTGCGCTGCTCGGGAACCTCGATGCGGCGGGCACCGATAAGGACCTGCCCCACGTCCTGCCCGAGGCGTACTTTGACGCAACTGATCCATGGGGCCGCGGCGAGGGAGCGCGGAAGGTCAAGGCTGCGGGTGAGGCTGAGCACGCCCCCGCCATTGCACACGTCGAGCACATCAACGTCGACAGGATCGTCTCCGGAGCCGCTGCCGCCCCCGACGTACCGCCACTGCTTGCCGAACCACTCAAGGAGCGCAATGTGCTCACGCATTCGCGATGAATTCGGACGCCACAGGATCCAGATCGCCCCGACCCCGGCAGTGTCGTCGACATCGGCCGACACCACGGTCAGCACGCGCCGCGGCACCCACCACGGTTGCGGCTCCTCTCCCGCCAGCGCCCGCTTCACCACGCCCCGCAGAAAACTCTCCCACCGGGCTCCCACCCCCACGACCTCTCCCCATGCCTGCATGCGCCTGCGATACCCGGCGCGCGAAGGCATCAAGCGCCATGCTGCTGAGGCAACACCTCTCTACCTCCAACCAAAAGATCATTCCGGGACAGCCCTTAGATGGCCTCTGAGCGCGCAGAGCGACTCAGCAAGGCGGATCGCCGTTCTGCCCGGCGGTTTGAGCGAAAAGTCACCCGCCTCTTCCTCCTTTTGGGTGCGCGTGTCCAGCCTGTCTTGCTCGTGGGGAGGAACTTGTCGGGAAGCGGTCGGTAGCGGCGCGGCGCGGAGCTGGCAGTGCGTACGGTGCTGTGGCTGGTGATCGCCAAACGAGTGGAGAGTCATGCCCAAGATCAATCAGGTTTCCACGGCTGGGGTCCGGTTCGTCAGTGGGGCATCAACGGCCATTGCGGTGTTCCTCGCGGATATCGCCAATGCCGAAGCGAGGCCTGTCGCCCTCAGCTCCTGGAGGCAGTTCGAGGAACGGGCGCTCATCGCCGGTGCTGTGCAGGACGAGGAACGTGCGACGCCAGAGTTCGAGGTGTCCCAAGCTCTGTGGATGTCCGTGTACGGCTGGTTCCAGAACGGCGGCGGCAAGTGCTACCTGGCACCCGTGAGCGGCAGGAAAGGGCTAGGCAACGCGCTCGGCAAACTGGAGGCTATCGGAGAGATCACCATCGTCGTCGCTCCGGACTTGTGGAGCGGGGCCTCTGAGCAGGAAGCCCACGCATCGGCCGGGCTGATCGCTGACCACTGCGCGCGGATGGACAACCGTGTTGCCATCCTTCACCTGCCCAAGGACACCGGAGCGTCACCGAACACGGATGCGGGCCTGGGAATCAAGCCGGACGCACGCCGACAGGTCACGGTCTACCACCCATGGGTTGAAGTCCTCGACCATTCCGACCCAAAGGGGCCCCGGCTGACTGCCCCTCCCACCGGCCACGTGGCCGGCGTGTGGGCCCGGGTCGACGCCGAGCGTGGCGTGCACAAGGCGCCCGCCAACGAGACTCTTCGCGGCGTGGTCGGCCTCTCCCACGAGATCAGCGACACGGAACAGGCGGAGCTGAACAACCTCGGGGTAAATGCGATCCGGACGTTTCCCGGCTCGGGGATCCTGGTCTGGGGCGCGCGCACCCTCGCTGCCAGTGACGCCACCGACGTCGAGCACACGTACATCAACGTGCGGCGCTCGGTGAACTTCATCAAGCAGTCCATCCGCCAGAGCACGAACTGGGTGGCCTTCGAGCAGAACGACGATCGCCTGCAGACCTCTGTGAAGGCCATGATCACCAGCTTCCTGACGGACCTGTGGCGGCGCGGGATGCTGGTCGGGAAGGCGACCGAGGAGGCGTTCTACGTGATCTGCGACGGGACCAACAACCCACCCGAGGAAGTCCAACGAGGCACCCTGACCGCCGAGGTCGGCGCCGCCCTCGTCCGCCCGGCCGAGTTCATCACCTTCGAGATCACTCAGCAGGCCAACCAGGGCGACTGACCCTCACTGGTCGCCGCGCTCAGCCAACTTCGTCCCGTTCGCTCGCAGCAGGGAGAAATCTCTGGGCTCTGTCCACAGGCCCGCACGCCAACCATGCGATGAGCACGCCGCGAGTCGCGCGGCGGCCATCGTGAGGAGAGCTTGATGCCGTACCTGATCCCGTCCCGTACTCCGCTGACGCCCGACCAGGTGGAGCGGGGCTTCGACTACCTCCTGGCGCTCCAGATGGGTGGCGGCGGTGCCGTCGCCGGGCGGGCGGAAGCCGACCCGGAGCTGGCGTTCATCCTGCTGCGGCTCGCAGAGGACATCGTCTGGCCCGTCACGGCCGTGGACGCAGAAACCGACCTGTGCGCGGACTCCTTCGCCCTGGACGGGGTCGGGTGCGTGCTGCTGTCCGCGCTGCGCAACTGGGCGCGGGACTCTCCCACCACGGCGGTGTCGGGCATCGCCCGCAGCATCATCCGGTTCATGGTGAGCGTCGTCCCGGACCCCGACCACGAGGACTTCGCCGACACCTTGGAGGCGTCGCGCGACGCGCACCTGGCGGTGGCTCACGCGGCTGCCGGTGCGCACCGGTAGCCGCACCCCCCTGCGGGGTGAATGCGCACCGGGTGCGGTGGTGCGGTGCGGTGCGGTGAGATGCCGCCAACTTGAAGTCGCAGGTCAAAGGGCTGGCGTGATCGGTTCTTGGGGTACTCGTGCTGGTCGTGGGCGGGGGTCCGCGGAGAAGATCGTCTGTCAGTGCCTGGCACTCAAAAGGAATCGAGGGGGGACACCACCTCTCTGTCTCCGCCTTCAACGTTCTGGAAGGAAGCGACGAGCGGCCTCCCGGGAGAAGATGTCTTCCGGGAGGCCGCTCGTGTTCCTGGTGCGCGCGCTGGTGGCCGTTCAGTAGCTGGTCAGGTCTACGACCACATCGCACAGGGGATCGTCGGTCGGCTTCTGGTCATGCTCGTTGTCGAGGTAGCCGGATGTGATTCCGGCGAGCAGGCCGGGGCCGGTGTGGCTGATGATCACGTCGGCGCCGTAGGTGACGCTTCCGTCGGGTGCTGTGAGGTACAGCCGCATACGGTCGCTGCCGGTGATCACCAGCCCCTTGAAGGCGGGGACGTCCGGCGTGTGATGGGCGACCAGGGCGCGGACGATCCCGGGCAGACGCTCGAAGACGCCCTGGTGGTGGTCCTGGCCTGGAGCTGTCACAGCTTCGCCCAGGCCGGGCACTTGTTCCCCGGCTGGTTCTTGCAGAACGCGTTGATGACGCCGATGGTCTGCCCCCTACCGGCGTCGTATCGCTGGTCCTGGGTCTTGCGTGAGTACTGAACGATGACCACGATCTTCACCATCCGAGGCCGGGGTACGCCGGTCTCAAACTCTACCCCGCCATACACGAGGCGGCCGTGATGGTCGTCGCTCTCGGGGTGCTCGTTGACGACGGCCGCGATCGTTCCGCACTTCTTGATGTTGTGGCGGCCGGTGAAGTGCTGCCAGCCGAACTCGGAGTTCCCGTAACGGGTGACGATCTTCCGGCCCGTGGGGTCCTTGGCCTGGCACTTGATGCGCTTGTCCCAGGGGTGCGGCTGTGCGGGCATGGGGGCCGCAGAGGCGACAGGCCCCGCCAGCAGGGAGGCCACGGCTACGAGTGCTGCTGCGGCCGCTGCGATCTTCTTCATGTAATGATCGCATCATTGGCTCTCGCGTGGGAACAACGCTAGATCCGGACGTTACTGCTGGGGCACCAGGTGGTAACGGCCCTTGCTCGTGGGGCCCTTACGGGCTCAGGACGCGGCGCAGCCGGTGCCCTGGCCTGTCCGCACGCCGGAGCGTCACGAGGACTCGTCGGCGCAGTCCCCGGCATGCCGGGGACCGTCGCTTGTCTGTCGGGCGGGCCGCCGACGCCGACAGCGCCCGTCCGCGCGCCACATCGCGGGCTTCCGCGACCAGGTCAGCCATGTGCATTCACCTGCTGGTCTGCACCGTCCGGTCCTTGCTCGCTGCGGTGCGGCCGCCTCCTACGATTCTGTGCATGCTAGTTCCCGAACTGCTGGAACGGATCACCGCGCGGCGCGCGGGACTGGACGAACTCGAAGAACAGCTGGTCAAGGAGCTGGCGGAGGTGCGGGGCCGCCACCGGCGGCCCGCGGCCCCGGGCAGACCGGCTAAACCGCGCGCTCGGCGGCCAGGAGCTTGTCCGGCGGCAGGTTGCAGGCCGGCGCGGCCACCCGCCGGCCATCCGGGCCGCTCTCCCAGTGGCCCGCACCCGAACCGGCCGGGAACTCGCCGGTGACGTAGTAATCGGTGTCGAAGCCCAGCGAATGCTGACTGCCCGGGGTGTCCCGTTCGCGCCGGTCGGGAGGATCTCGTGATGCTCCAGCCACAGACACGCCGGAGCCCGCGCCGGAATCGTCAGCCCCCGGGTCTTGGTGTCTCCTCCCGCATCGCAGTGATGTTGGTACGCCGCTCGTACCCCATCTCCACCGTCGCCGACACCGAAGCCGTCACCGTCGTCTCCGCCCCCACACCGAACGGCTTCGCGCCCGCCGTCACACCGACCGACGCACCGACCGTCACAACCGTGTTGACACTGAACGTGTCGCCCTGCTCCTTGGTGATCCCGGTCGTGATCGCCCGCGACTCGTCCTGGGGCATCGACCTGTTGCGGTTGTCCCGGTACAGAACCAGCTCGAAATGACGCTTGCGGCGCCTCTCGTGTCCTCATGTTTCCCGGCCAAGTTGATCACGACAAGTACTCGTGCGACTGGGAGCATGCCTTGAAGCGATACCCGAAATGGAAGTCCGTCCTGGGAGCGGCCGGCCTGGCCGCCGCCGTGATGCTGACGGCCTCGGCCCCATCTGCCTGGGCAGACCCGCAGCCCGACATCACCGACGACGCCTTCCTCAAGGACTGTCAGGACACGGTCAACGCCTACCGCGCCCGCCACGGCGCCCCGCCGCTCACCTTCGACGAAACCCTGATCGAGTATGCCCAGGAGCGGGCGCAGGAGGTATCAGCAGCCGGCAAGCCGACCCACGACGGCCTCGACCCCCGCTACGGCGAGAACCTCGACCGCGGGTCGACCGGCCATAGTGACGAATCCGCCCCCTACAAGCCCCGCACCTGCAAGCAAGCCGTGGACGGGTGGTACAACGAGGCCAGGAAGTACGACTTCGACAACCCCGGCCCGCAGAACAAAGCCGACAACTTCACCCAGCTCGTGTGGGCGAGCACCACCAAGATCGGCTGCGCCCGCGCCGGCGGAGAGAAGCCCGATGACGGCTCCGGGTGGTACTGGTACGAGACCTACATCGTCTGCAACTTCGAAACACCCGGCAACCAGTACAACACCAACGACCCCGCCACGGCATACAAGGACAACGTCCACAAGGCCAAGTAGTCGCCGCCGCTGCTTGCGGCGGCACCCGGCCTGCGCGCGCAGGGCCGCAGCGTGAGGCCCAGGGCGCTGTCGGCGGTAGCTGACAGATGATCAAGTGCTCTCAGCGGAGCCACAGCACGCTGTCATGCCGCAGAACGTGCCACTGTTGCGTCAGCCGCGGCACGTCGGCGAGGGCCTTGCGGCGCTTGAGTTCCCCTGCGAGGCCGAGAAGGGCGTCGTGGATGCCGGCGACGTCCCCGCGGCGAGTCACGGTCGGCAGGGCCTTCGCCCACAGGTGGGAGATCCGCTCGGGGTCGAGGAAGGGCACCACGGTGGTGCTGCCCCCGCCGCCGGCGGTGCAGACGAGGACGTGCGGGGATTCGGAGTCCAGGTCGACGGTGATGGTTTGGCCGGTGGTGCTGATGCCGATGAGCGAGGTCCCCTCGGGCAACGCCTCTATCTGCTCGCGCAGGTCGGGGGCGTAGCAGATCAGCGCGCGGCCGCCAGCCCCCCCCCAGATGGATTCGAAGGGCATGAGCAGCGGCCCCGTAGACAGGAGGAGCAGGGTTCCACTGCTGGGTCCGCAGGGCCGCTGTATAGCTCACGTACCCTGCGGTGCGTCCGATAAGCCCGATGCCTCCCAACCACTAGGCGGGTTACGCGTTCGAGGCCCCGGCCGTGTCCGGCCGGGGCCCCAAAAACGCCTTACGCGCGTGGCGCGCTGATCGCGCCGGGTGTGATGCGTCTACCAGCGGTACCAGCGACCCTTGCGGCCGCCGCTGTCCGCCGTACGCACGACGAAGCCCAGCAGCCACACGACGAGCACGATCACCGCGATCCACCACAGCGCCTTCAACGCGAAACCCGCACCGAAGAGGATCAGAGCCAGCAGAAGAACCAGAAGCAGGGGAACCATTGTTATCAACCTCCTGGCCACCGCATGCCCTTACATCACACCTACAAGCATATAAAATATGTGTTTCTTTCAGCAGGTCAGGGGCATATGCAAGTGCTGCGTGCCGCCATGCAGGGTTCCCCCAGTCCTGTCCCCCACGCACCGCAGCAGCAACTCATGCGGTGCGACAACGGCTGGCGCTGATGTTGCAACTCACCTGACTGAACGTCACCCCTGACCAGCATGACGAACCGATCCGCCTGGACAGAGGGAGGGCATGAGACGAGTTGAACCGGTGCGCACGTGCACTTGCACTCCGACCCGGCACTCGTGCTGCCGGCCTCCCGATTCCTGTCCAGCACCGGGAGGCCGTCGTGTGTCGGGGTTGGGGGATATCGGTCACAACCGTCGCCGGTCCCTGGGGCTTCTAAGATGGCGAGGGTGACGGTAAGAACCACTGACATCGAGAAGGCAGCCGATGTGCTGCGCGACGGGGGCTTGGTGGCTCTGCCGACCGAGACCGTCTACGGACTGGGTGCCAACGCTGAGGACCCCGCCGCGGTCTCGCGTATCTTCCAGGTCAAGGGGCGCCCGGCTTCGCACCCTCTGATCGTCCACCTCAGCGGCGCGGAGCATCTGGACGAGTGGGTCCAGGAGGTACCCGCGACGGCCCGCTTGCTGGCCGAACGCTTCTGGCCGGGGCCGCTGACTCTGGTCCTGCGGCGCGGTCACCGGGTGCCCCTCGAAGCGACCGGCGGCTTGGAGACGGTGGCCGTGCGCGTGCCCGACCACCCCGTCGCACTCGCGCTGCTGTCGGCCTTCGGTGGCGGGGTCACGGCCCCGTCCGCCAACCGCTTCGGCTCGGTCAGCCCCACGACCGCGGACGACGTCCGTGCCGAGCTCGGTGACGCCGTCGACTTCGTGCTGGACGGCGGCCTCTGTGAGGTCGGTCTCGAGTCGACCATCGTCGACGCCACCGGCGAGATCCCGACCATCCTGCGGCCCGGCGGGGTGACACGCGAGGATCTCGAAGCGGTGCTGAGGCGGCCGCTTGCGGTCCCTGCGACCAGTCACATCCGAGTGCCGGGCCAGCATCCGTCGCACTATGCGCCCCGTGCTCGAGTCGTCCTGGTCGAGCCGGAGAAGGTCGTCGCCGAGGCGGAGCTGGCGCAGGAACTGGGGCACCGGGTCGGCGTCTTTCTGCCTGCTGCCTTCGCCGACGCTGAGGTGAAGGTGCACTCGGTGGTGGCGGTCCCCGGTTCGATGGCCGCCTACGCGCGCGGGCTGTACGGGTTCCTTCGCGAGCTCGACCAGCAAGGGTGCGACCTCATCGTCACGTCCCTGCCGGCGGAGGAGGGGCTGGGACTGGCGATCGCCAACCGGCTCCGCCGCGCCGCGGGGCCCCGAACGACCGTGTGACCAGCGCCGGCGCCGACGCCGTGCCTTTCGGGTGCGCTTCGGGGGTGATCGAGCGGTGATCCGACCGGGGCAAATCACGTAGGGGCAGCCACGGCTGGGTGGTCAGGACGCGCCAGGCACCGTCGCATCGAGGCCGCGGGGGGCGACGAGCTGTGCACTGCCGTCGGCCGGCCGGTAGGACAGCCCCACCACACCGAGGCGGCCGGCGGCCACCCGCTCAGCCAGGACGCGGGCCCACTCCCGTGCGCCGCTGGGTCGGCAGGCATCCGGCCTCGGAGTGGGTCGTCAGCGAGCCCAGGATCTGCCGCGCGGTGTCCGCGTGGCAGATCCTGGGCTGCTGGGGGCGGCTTCCGGCCGCGGTCCCGATCGGTGGCTAGGAACCGGCCGGGACCTGGTGGCGGGTGGAGCTGCGGTAGATCGAGATGCCGGCGGCCAGCAGCCAGTAGCTGAGGAGCGCCCCCATCAGAGCGGTGGTGCCCCAGCCGTTGGCCGCGTAGAAATGGGCCGGGGTGTTGCCGAAGAACAGGGACGGTACGAAAGCCAGGTTGACACCCGCGAGAAGGTAGGCGGAGCTGCCGACCCAGCGCGGCAGCAAGTCGGCGCGGCAGACGACATGTCCCAGTGCTGCCAGGAACAGTGCCAGCAACAGCCGGGAGATCGTGCCGTAGAGGATGTAGGTGCCGCTGACCGTGATCGTCGGATCGATGGGACGGTCGGCGGCGATCACCGCACCGGCCTCCAACCCGGTCGAGACCAGGGCGATCGCCGTGTACACCAGGCCGATGGCGAACGCCATCGAGCCGGCCCACTCGTAGTCGGGCCGTGCGAGTCTGACGAGTTCCCGGAACGAGGTGACGAAGACGGCCAGCGAGGTGATACCGACGATGCCGATCAGCAGCCTGGTCAGCACGTTGGCGTCCGGTGGCGGCCCCGAGTAGACGAAGTACAACGGCACTTCGACGATGAGGGCGACGGCGGTCACGATGCCGGCGATGCCGGTCAGGCGCCTGACGAAGCGTTCGTTCATGGGAATTCCCCCGAGTCCGTGTGTGGGATGCGCGTCGGTCCGTTCGCCAACGTGTCCAGACTGCCGTCGGCCGTGTCCGACGTCCCTGGGCCTGGACACCGGATCGGGGGTGGTGCCGGTGACACCCTCGGCGGAGTGCTGTGCGGAGGATGGCCAGCCGCCGTACCGGGCGGCCGTGGCCGGCTCAGGGGGTGGCGGCCGCCAAGCCGCCGCCTCCGGTGGCCATGCCGCCGACCGGCTTTGGGTGCCGGGAAGGGGGGCTCGTCCTGCCGGCAGGTCGCTCCGGGCGGCGGGAGTGTGCCGTCGATCAGGTACCGGCTCTCGTACGTCTTCACACAGCTGATGGGGTTGGTGAGGGCGGTGTGGCCGTACCCCTCGTTGGTGAGCAGGCGGGCGTCGGCCAGTTCCCCGGCGAGCGCCTGCGCGTTCGCGTAGGGGGTGGCGGGGTCGTACCTGGTGCCGACCAGCAGGACGGGGTGTGCCGTCGGCCTGTTCCACGGGCCGCGGTAGCGGTCGGCGGCGACGGCCGGCCAGATGATGCAGGCCGCGGTCGCCCAGGTCCAGAAGCGTCCGGCGTCGTCCGCACGGCCGGCGGCGGCCGCTTCCATCGCGGGGTAGGCGGCGGGGTCACGCGGATCGGGGCTGTCGCCGCAGAGCACCGCGCTCGCCTGTTCCTCGCCGACGTACGGATTCGGATGCGGAACCGGTGGCGGGGGGGGCGTGGGGCCGGGGGCACATGCTGCGCCCGCCCCCGCCGCCTCCGTCAGGCGGCGTGGAACTCGCGGGCCTGGCCGCCGCGCCACTCCACCCACTGCGGGTCGTCCCAGATGGCCTCGGTTCGGCGACGCCGGCGCCCTCGAGGAACACAGCCAGGTCGTGGGAGCGGGCCCGGGTGGTGGTGGCGGTGCCGTAGATCCGGCCGCGCAGCAGCTGCTCGTCATCACGGTCCATCCGTTCAGCCTTGCAGCCGCTGCTGACAGCCGGGCCCCGTCGCGTCACCTGCGAAAGCGCAAGAGCCAGGTTCCGCCAGCCTTCTGCTCGGGCACGGCCTGGCCCGGCTCCTCGTGCCAGGGCTCGTCCGACCAGGCTTGCTGGACGTCGGTGACGTACTGCTGGTCGCAGTCCCCGCACAGCGTCGGACGGGCCTCCATGGGAACGGTGCCCCAGCCGGTGCGCTTCACCGCCTTCCACCGCTCGTCGGTGAACGCCGCTTTCCACTCGGTGCAGCGTGGCCGGCGGGGGTAGCGCATGAACTCCTGACGCGCCCATTCGGGGAGCGGCTCCTGGTGCTCGTCCTGCCTGCCGGGCGTGGGGACAGCGCTCGCGACGGCGGCGCCTTGGGTTTGCAGCCGTCACACAGCTGGGGGTGGGAGCCCTTCGGGGTGCCCCAGTCCGTCGCCTGTGCCGCCTCCCAGCGTTCGTCGGTGAACTTCGCCCCGCGGCCGGTGCAGACGGTGCGGCGGGCCTCGCGCTCGGCTGCCTGCTTCGCCGCCTGTTCCTGGGCCGCCCGCGGAAGCTGGGCCTGGTACTCCTCCTGCCGGGCCTTGGACTCTTGTGCTCGCGGGCGTCGGCAGCGTCACGGTGCGGGTTGCCGGTCGCCTCCAGGAGCGGCTGCATGTGGTCGCGGCCGAAGCGGAGGGATACAGCGCCGGCCGGTCCGTACTCGCGGAGATCACGCAGCACGACCGCGACGATCGGGATCTTCCCGTCGTAGTGATGATGGTGGCCGCCCCGCTGCCGCTCCCCCTGCCACAGGTGACGGGACAGCTCTTGATAGCTGTTCATCGACCCCGCCGGGTTGGTGATCCGCCTCCCCGTCATCAGTTCTGCTCCCTCGTTGCTCGCGACCAGCCGCCGCCCAACCGCTGGCCGCGCCCGGCCCGGAGGGCGTCCGGGGGATTCCCTCCGGCCTGGGGTGCCGGGCACCGAAGGGGGGTTCCCAAGGGGCCTTCGAAGGGGGCACCCAGGGAGCCCCCTTGGGCTTGCCCGCCAGGGGCGGCCTTCCGGGGTGACCGGACGGCAAGGGCAGCTGGGCATCGGACCGCCCGACTACTGAGGGCGGCGTCCGGTGATGTCTCCGCCGGGGTCGTCGGGCAGGGCGACGCGGGCGGTGATGCGTTTTCCGACCGGCTCCCGCTGAGCCTCGAAGCCCTGCGCGACGGCCATGACGATCTCCAGGCCGTGCTGGCCGACTCTGCCCGCATCGGCGGCCCGGGCCACCGGCAGGACGGGATCACTGTCCCACACGACCACTTCCACCACGGCACCAATGATGCGCAGCTCCATCAGCACCGGCCCGGGAGCGTACTTGCGGGCGTTGGTGACCAGCTCGCTGACCACCAGCTGCGTCAGGTCCATCGCACGCGCGGACACCGGCAGACCGTGCTCAGCCTGCACGCGGGTCAGAAAGCCCACCGCACGATGACGTGCGTCGGCGATGCAGGATCCGTCGCCGTCCAGGGCGATGGTGTCCTGTATCAGAGGGGCGTTGCCAGGCATGACACTGCCCTCGCCGTCGCCCTCGGGGACTGCTTCCGCCGCATCCACCCGTTTTCCCCCGTTCACCCGCCCGCGTGTACCCCGGATTCTGCCCCGCATGCCCGTGAGCTCAATTGCATAGAGGGCCGAACGGGTGTTCACCGTAGTATCGGGGCAGGCTGCCAACGCACACCGAGTCAGCCCGAGCGGGCCCCCATCAGCGAGCGCAGCCGAGGAAACCGCTCCCACAGTCACGCACGTAGCCACGCGTCACCTGATCAGCGGGGAGGGTGACGATAGCCACGGCGGCTCGTTGAAGCGCAGGTTCCGACTCATCCTGGACCTGCGTCAACCACCACACCCGCAGCGTGCCCACCGGGAAGACCACCAAGGGCCCTGGTGCCGTCACCGGTCTTCTCGGTCAAGTGCCCCTCAGCAGCGCCCTGAACCAGTGCGGCGGAGCAGACCTCTACGACCCCACGACCATGCTTTGCCAGGAGCGGTCCACGACCGGGGGATGCTTCGGTGACTCTGGTGGCCCCCTGGAGTGGGGGCACTGATCAGCGTGACATTGCGCAGATGGTGCTGGACCTCTGCGCTGCCAAGCGGATGCTTTTGACGGCGAAGCGTCCGCCGAGGGCGAGGCCTGGTTCGGGGAGCCCGAGCCTTCGTCCAGCGCAGCAGTGCCCGGCAGACCTGGGGCCGTCCGGATCGAACGCCCACCAGGGTGACGCGCATGCTGATTGCCAGCCTGAAGGCCAGGACGGTCAGGGTGTCTCGCAGAAGCAGCAGCTGACGTCGTGGCCCTTGGTCCTTCTGTTGTCCGAAGTCCGGGTCAGGCGTATTTGCCGAGGTCGCTGGCCTGGAGGGCGGCCTGGTCGTTGATGCCGATGACGTAGCCGTCCGGGTCGCGGAAGTAGAACATGCGCTGGCCAGTGTGGTCGGTGCCGGTGTCCTTGACGATCTCGGCGTGCTGGGAGATGCGGTCGTGGGCGCCGTCGAAGTCGTCCACGCCCAGGTAGAACATGCCGGCGAAGCCAATGGGGGTGTTGGCCAGGACGGGCAGCCAGTTCTTCAGGTCGGCGTTGCTGTAGAGCATTCCGCAGAAAGCGCCCTGGTAGAGCAGCATGTGGATGTCGTCGCCGGGGCTGGCGGTGCTGGAATCGATGTCGAAGCCGAGCTGTTTGTAGAACGCGATGCTGGCGGCGGTGTCCTTGACACTGAGGCAGGGAGCGAACGGCATGGGTCCTCCATGGTCGGGTGCGGCCGTCACCGGGGTGCGGGCGCGAGGGGGCCGGCACGAGCCGCCGGGCGCCCGTGGTTTCTTTCTCCGCCGGGCCGGGGGGCTGTGCACCCCGGGGGCCGCCGTCCTGGTGAGAGCAGCCGCTGGGGCGGCGGGGCGGGTTTCGCCCTCCTGATCCGACCGTAAGGAGTGAATAGGACGAAGAATGTCCTATATGGCTCGCGGAGGGGCTGCACGGGCGGCTGCCGCGACGTGTTGGGTCGCGTCAGGGCCAAGGCCTAGGACGGGGCGCTGGCGGAACGGGTCCGGGGCCTTCTGGCGGGATCGCCAAGGTCCGCGCCGGGGCCGACTGGCTCGAAGGAGCCATCGACAGCGGCGAGTTCACCCTGGACGTGCAGCTCGCCCAGCTCCTCCGGCACGAAGGCGAGTCGGGTCGTGGGCCGGCGTCGGCGGCCCGGCGAGGGCAAGCCCGTCAGCGAGTACTACGGCGATCTGGTTCGCATCGCGCTGATGGAGGCCAGACCTACGGGCCTTCATACCCGCCAGCTCATCTCCGCCGCCCAGCTGAAGAAATCGCAGGTCGCCTGGGGGATCCGGCACCTGCGGGACGTCGGAGCGGTCGAACACCTGACCCCGATCATCTGGGGGGCGCCGGGACGGCTATCTGTCTTCCGACGAGCCGGCGGAGTGGATCGAGTACGAGAAGAAGCAATTCCGGCAGATCCTGATCCGCCTCACCCGCGCGATCACCGGCACCCTCAACCCTCGCCTGGCCCGCTACCCCGACGACGAATGGGGCCAGCTCGCCCAGGCCCAGCTCACCGGGGTCCGCGCGACCCTGGCCCAGCTCACCAAGCAGACCCCGGACCATCTGGACACCCGGCCCCCTTCGATCAGGCCAGTCATGCCCGCACCCGCCACCCACCGCCGCCGGCGCTACCCCTCGGACACCACGATCGCCGAGTGGGCCCTGTTGGAACCAGTGCTGCTCGTCCCGGCCTGCCAGACCAAGACGGGCGGTCATCCGGAGAAGTGGCCGCGGCGCGACATCGTCGACACGATCGCCCTCCCGATGATGGTCGACGTCACGCCCGCAGATATGACCGACCGGGACGCGGCCCGCGAACTGCTCTGGCGCCTGCGGCTCACCCAGCCGCAGATCACCCAGGCCTGGGCCGACTCTGCCTCTGCCGAACAGCTCGTGACCTGGGCCGATGACCGCCTCTGGCCTCGCCCTGCGGACCGTCTCCCGGCCCAAGGGTGCCAAGGGCTTCGTCGTGGTCCCCCGCCGCTGGAAGGTCGAGCGGACACTGGGCTGGCTGACGCATGCGCGCCGCAACGTCCGCGACTACGAACGTCTGCCCCAGCACTCCGAATCCCACCTGACCTGGGCACTCTTCACGGTGATGTTCAAGCGCCTGACCCGCAAACGGCCGGCCCCGGCCTGGACGCGGAAGACGAAACCCGCCCCTGACCAGACCATTCACTCAGACGACGGACCGTCCTCACCTGGGTCCTGACACCGCCGCAGGAACTCCAGGTCCGCAGTTCTCTGCCCGAATCTCCCACTCCGTCCGCCCCTGCGGCCCGCACAGCGCTAGCGTCAAGGCATGATCTTATGGCTCAACGGCACCCACGGCGTGGGCAAGACGACGACCAGTGCGCGCGTGCAGCAGCTGGTCCCGGACTCGCGGGTGTTCGACGCCGAAAAGGTCGGCGAGACGCTCATGGACATCAAGCCAGGGCTGCCCGCGACGGACAACTTCCAGCACTGGCCGCCGTGGCGGCCCCTCGTGGTCGAAACCGCCCGACGCATCCTCGACTACACCGGCGGCACGCTGGTGATGCCCATGACAGTCCTGGTCGAGCAGTACTGGCGCGAGATCAGCTCGGGCCTTGCCCAGCACGCCATTCCGATCCGGCACTTCGTCCTCCATGCCGACCAGGACACCCTCCGCAGGCGCATCGCGGGTGACACCGTTCTCGGCCCCAACTCCCCGTTCCGTCTCCAATACCTTGAGCCCTACGCCGAGGCGGCCCGCACATGGCTGCATGCCGAGGCCGAGGTCGTGGACACCACGCACCTCACACCCGCCCAGGCGGCCCAGCAGATCGCAGAGGCCGTCAAGAGCTGACAGAGTGACCTTCCGGTGCCAAACATCGCAGGAGTTGACCAGCCCGCCTACGTGACCACTATCGCGCTTCGGCTCAGCTCCGGGTTCAAAAACACGCTCTGAGCGCGTCTTTTAACCTCGACTGCGTCCTGATCCCGTGGAACGGGAGAGTTGCTCGCGCACCCATGCAGGATCGGGGTTGGTGTGCGGCTGGCCCGTCACGATGACGGTCGGCACGGTCTCGTTGCCGTCGTTGGCCGCCCTCACCGCTGCGGCTCCAGCCGGGTCGCGCCAGATGTTGACCCAGTGCGCCTGTTGGGCGCTACGGCCCAGCCGCATGCGCAGTCGGATGCAGAATTTGCAGCCTGGACGCCAGAAGACGACCGGTCGGCCGTCGACCGCGCTGCGGCGTTGTGCTTCCAGCGTGCCGACCGACCTCGGGAAGATCAGAGGTGAGTTCACGCCTGCGAGCAGCACAAAGACCAGCAGGTTGGCTGCGGCTACGCTGGGAGTCCCACTGACGGTGAGCCCAGCCGCAAGGGCTGAGCCGCAGAGCACCAACAGTATCGGCAAGATCCAAGCGCGCGTCATGAGGACGAAGGCTATCGATGAGTCGAAAAGAGCCTCGAACTAGGCCGCTCACCTGGGCATTCGGGGGACGCTGAGACGGCCTTCGTCTGATCATGTGCTCCGACCAAGGTGCACCGATCGAGACGAAGGCCGTGAAGGTGAGTGCTGCCTGCCGCCGGTCCTGGGGAAGCGTTCGACCTGGAACGCACCGTCCGCATGATCAAGCAGACGCTCGGCTGGACCTGCCCGGAACTCCGCACCCCCGAGGCCGCAGAGCGCTGGACGTGGCTCGTTCTCGCGGCCCACACCCAGCTCCGGCTCACCCGCGAAGCTGTGGCGGACCTCCGCCCGCACCTGCACTGTCCGGCCCGCGCACGGAACCATCAATGCCCGGACCAAGCAGGCCGCTTGACTCGAAGAACCGCCGCCCCGCGACCCACTACGACGTCGGGATAACGACCAGACGCCCTGAGAGCATCATCGAGCGCGACAGCCTCAGAGGTTGAAAGACAAGCAGATGATCTGGTCCCTTGGTGCTGCTGTGAGTGAGGGGCGGCAGGCTGCCGCCCATGGGTTACGACCTTGCGATGCGGGAGGGTGAGCGGCCGACGGATGACGCCGCCGCGGCCCGGTGTTTCCACGATCTGCACGACCGGTACATGGACACGGAGGGCCTGCGGTTCCCCCGGTGGAGCCAATAGCGGCCTTCGTGACCGCGCTCGTGGAGCGGTGGCCGGATCTCACTGAAGACGTGGACGACATCTCGCCGTGGTCAACCGGTCCGCTGATCGGGGAGGCCCGCGGCCCCCTGATCTACTTCCCCATGCGCTCGAGCATGCCCGAGGAAGCAGCTGCGTACCCGGCGGGGGTGGCTTCGTCGATGGGCCTCAACTGCTTTGACCCGCAGGCACGGAGACTCCGACCCTGACCGGACAGCGGAGACGGACCAGATCAACTGGGAGTTCCAGCGTCTCGTCGTCTCAGTTCTTCTGGTCGTAGCAGGTCACAGCCACCACCAGGGCCCAGATCGTTTGAGAGGGGACAGGTGATCAGGCAGTAGTCAGGAGGACCGACAGGGTGCCGGCCGTGAGCGCCGCTCCCAGGACGGTGGATATCAGGTAGATCGAGGGGTTATCCCAGCCTCGGATCTCGAAGCGGTGGGAGTTCATCGCGTCGTAGGGGACCGTCCGGGGTCGTCCAGGTCACGACGGGGTGGGGGTACTTGGCTCCATCGTCGTCTCGCCTGGTGTCGTGGCGCACGATTCGGCCTACCGCAGTGATTCCGGTGCGTCGGAGCCCGGTGGCGCGGCGGAGTCCATACCCGCCGGCACAAAGGGAGCTCACGCCGATCAGCATCGGTATGAGCGAGAAAAGCCATGCGCGTGCCCTTTGATGTCCGACGCCTGGGTGACGTCATTGGTTGCTGGGGCGGGCATGGCCGTCATGGCTGACGGGCCGAAACGCGAGCATGATATTAGCCACAGGTCAGCCCGCTATGACACGCGACTGCGGGGCGTCAGAACGCCAGAGCTCTTGTGGAACCCGTGGGGGCCTCTGGTGCGCCAGAACGCGCCCCAGCCTTCGCCACCGATGTCGTCCCTCAGTCGGTGCCAGTCGTCGACCGTCGTACCGCGGCATCGGTCCGCGGCCAAGCCCGAGCCTCAGAGGTCGTCAACCTGACCCACTCACCGCACCCTCGGGCGGATGCCCGCCCGACGATGTGGTGGAACGTATGGAGGCGCCTTGCCGGAGCCTGGCGGAAGCGCGGGTGAGTGGGACGGCTGTCAGTCCTTGAGCTTGTACTCGCAGGGCTTGGCCGACTTGCCGTCTTGGTTGTCGGCGACCTGCTTGCCGTCGACGTTGATCGTGCACGGGGCTGCCTTGAGCATCCCGTCCGGGCCCTCGACCGAGCCGGGCACCACCGACACCGTGACGCCGACCTTCAGCTCGGCGTCCACCAGTTGCACGGTCTCCGTCTTCGTCCAGGGCAGCGTCACCTCCTCGAAGTGGTTGGTGTTGCCGATCCACAAGACCTTGACCTTGCCCGTGCCGCCCACGTGGAAGACCACTTGGTGCGCAAGGCCCTTCTTCTGCGAGGACGAGCCCTTTGCCTCGCCGCTCGCCGAGGCGCTCGGCGAGGCCTCGCCCGCCTTGGCCGGGCTGGCGTCCTTCTTCTCACTGCCGCACCCTGTCACCAAGGCCGCCGTCGCGAGCAGGCTGATGGCGAGGGTTGCTGTTTTACGCATGCGTGTACTTCCCCGTTGCTGAACTGATCCGTGCTGGTGCACTGAACGACCGTAGATCATGGTGTCGCACGGGAGGACACCGCCTGAGGGGCCTCGGGGAAGCGCGGTCCCGCGTTGATGCGGGTCAAGGCCCGCATGCTCTTGCTGTTCGTTGGCGCGCTTGGGCATCCGGGGCTGGGAGGCCTGGGGCCCCGAGCGGTGTCGGTGCGCGACCTGGCCGGTCCGAGTCGACGGAGTGAGACTGACGCGGATGCGGCCCGGTGCCAGCATCGCCGTGAACAGCGCCGCGGTCGGCCACAGCACGACACCGACAGCGGTGAGGGTGAGCACCGAGAGGCCGGTGTGGTGGCCGGTGAGCAGGACGATGGCGGTGTGGAGGATGCAGGCGGTCGTGGCGAGATCGGCGTTCCAGGCACTCCGGTGCAGGCTTTGCTCGACCAGGCGGCGTACGCCGCTGGCCAAGGCGAGCAGGGCAGGGCCTCCGAGAAATACGATGGCCAGGGCGCTCGCCCACAGGTGGGGGCGTGGAGCAGGAGGGCAAGCGTCGCGCCGCCGGTCAGGAACAGGGTGCCCAGCAGACGGGCCGTGGTGATCCTCAGCTGCTCGGGGTGCGCCGGCTGCGGCGGGTCGAGCAGGTAGAGAACGGTGAGCAGCGGCCCGGCGGAAATGCCGAGGCCGGCCGTCCAGGCGGGAGGCAATGTGGCGGTGAGCGAGAGTTCGCCGGCGATGGCGGCGGCCGAGACGGCGCCCGCACTCACAGCGGCGGACCGAGTTCTGGGTCCGCGGCCTCCGGCCGCCCGGTCGATCGTGGTGGCCACCACCGTGGGCGGGGGCGGTACTGCAGTGGGAGCGTCGGCGAAGGCGGCGAGTGCGGGGTGCAGCTGGGTGAGCCATGCGCGGGCTTCGGCCGCAGTCGGCCGACGGTCGGGGTTCTTGTCGAGGAGCTCCAGGACCAGTTCCTCGAGCTCGCGGGGGACGTCGGGGCGCAGGGCGGATGGCGGGACAGGCGCGTCGTTCAGGTGATGGTTGAGGACCTGCCAGCCCGTGCCGGTGAAGGGGACGCTGCCGGCGAGGAGTTCATGAAGGAGGCAGCCGAGCGAGTAGAGGTCACTGGGGGCGGCCAGGGTGATGTCGCCGCGTCCCTGCTCGGGCGACATGTCGGCGGGAGTACCGATGGCGACGCCGGTCACCGTCAAGGGGTGGTCCGCACACGACGCCCAGGCCTACGGCCCGTACTTCTGCGGCAGCATCAACACTGCTCAATGCGGCCGTGGCGGAGTCACCGACGGGCACACCTGGGTGTGGGCCTGCGACGATCAGAGTGATGGCAAGGGGTACGCCGTCTACTACACGCTCAAGAACGGGAAGACTGGCCACGTTGCCGACTCCAACGGACACAGCTCCAGCTGTGGCAACGTCCAGGTGACCATCTCCAGCAACCCCGTCACCATCATCCAGGGCGTCGACACTACAGACGACGTCGCTACCGACCCGGTCGGAGCCTGACGGCTCGGGGGGGGCGGGTGTGGGAACCCGCGCCGGGACGGCACCCTCATGGAGCACCTCCCGCGCGGTGGCCACGAGTGCGACGACCCGTTCCCAGAACGGGGCGTAGCACTCGTTGAAGCGCTGGATCGCGCCGGCTTCGCCCTCGGTCATGTCCTCCAGCGCCTGATGGTTGTCTGACGGAGAGCGCCGCAGCCGGTCGGCGGTCGCTGCGGCCTCCTGAGGCCCTACCAGCTCCACCACTGGTACGAGGTGGCGCAGCGTCGCGTACGCGTCGCGCAACCGTAGCCGCAGGTCTTTGAGCGTGGCCGTGCGCGACTCGGGATCCGGGTCAGCGTGGGCGTCGTCGACTTCCAGTACGGGTCGCCCGTCTCCTGCGCCTGCTCGGCGCAGACCTGCGCGGGACTTCCCGCTCAGCCACCACACCCCGCGCGGGTCAACGGCCAGGCACGTCCAGGAATCCGCGAACCTGCACGTACGGGCGTGCCGCGGGGCGGCGGCCCGGTGGAGCGCACTGGCGAAGGGAGGCCTTAACCCCGGATCCTGAACACGGGTTATGCGGCTTTGGCCAGCGTGGTTCGGAGTGCCCTTTCGTGGGCGATCGGGCTGGGATGTCCGAGGCTGTACGCCCACGTCGTATCTCGCACCGCGGCCCCGGAGGCGTGAAGCCGGTCCGGGGCCGGGGATCCGGGCAGCCGACCGCGTCAGGCGCCGCGCCGCCCCGTGCCCGGTCGCTACGCCTTGAGCGACCGGATGACGTTGAGGGTCGCGTCGATCTCCTCGGGGAAGTTGACGATCCCCGCCGACAGCCGGACGTGGGGGACCCCGTAGGGCGTGCTGTTGGCGATGACCCGGTTCTCGCGGAGGATCCGTGCCACGTCCTGCGGTGAGTGGCCGTCCACGTCGAAGGTGACGATGCCCGCGGACAGTTCCGGAGCGAGCGGCGTGTGCAGCGTCACGTGGTCCATGGCGGCCAGGCCCTCCTTGATCTGGCCATTCAGCTCCGCGATCCGGTCCTGGATGCGCTTGCGCCCGATCTGCCGGACGAAGCGGAACGCCTCGGCGGCGGCCCACTGGTGCTCGTAGGAGAAGAACCCACCCGGGCTGACCCACGAGGCCTGGGTGGGGCCGGTGGGCCGACGGTCCTGCCGCCACGCCGCGGAGGTCTCCGCGCTCATCAGGGAAGGGATCGTCGGCTGGATAAGCGCCCAGTTCTCCGGCGTCGCCCACATAATCCCCGTGCCGCGCGGTCCCAGGATCCACTTGTGGGTGCCGGCGGAGAAGAAGTCGCAGCCCATCCGTGCGACGTCCTCGTCCGCGACGCCGAACCCGTGGACGCCGTCCACCACCAGCAGGATGCGGTCGTCCTCGTCGCGGTTCCGGTTCAGCTCGGCGATGGTGTCCGCGACCCTGGCCATCGGCAGGCGCACGCCGGTGTTGGAGTGCACCCAGGCGACACCGAACACCCGGGTCTCAGGCCGCACGGCGGCACGCAGCCGGTCGAGGGCCTCGTCGGGCGAGAAGTCGAACGACGAGTCGTAGAGCGACACCGAGCGCATGGTGGCGCCCCACTTGTCGGTGGCCAGGCGGATCGCCTCGTGGTGCGGGTAGAACTCGTGGGTGGTGGTCAGGACCTCCTGGCCCGGCCTCAGCCGCAGGCCGTTGTAGGTGAGGGCCAGTCCCATGGTGGTGCTGGTGGTGAGGGCGATCTCGTCGGCGTGACCGCCGACGTACTCGGCCGCCTCGGCGCACACGGTCCGCCACAGCTTGTCCTCTTCGCGGGCGAACATGTTGTCGTCGAGGAAACTGTGCGGGTTCTCGTCGAACGCGCGCCGGTAGTTCGTGATGGCGTCACGGACGGGCGTCGGGTTGGAGGCGAGGTAGAAGTTGGACAGGTGCACGAGGTCGGGTGACAGGAGGAACTGCGCCCGCACGGACTCCCAGTCGCCCGGGTCGTAGGGCTGGGGTGCGGCATCCGGCGTGACGTGCGGGCGACTCGCGCGGCCGGAGTCGACGAGGTTTGCCGGGTTCGTCAGGGACACGATCACTCCTTGGGAAGGTGGTGGATCTGCATCGGTGCGGGCGCGGACCGTGGCCCGGGCCTGCCGTCGTGGGGCAGGGCGCCGGGGCGTCCTCAGAAGACCTCGGAGCGGTCCGACACCGGGCCGACCTGCTCAGCGTCATCGCTGCGCCGTTCCTCGCCGCGGTGCGCGTCCGTGGTTCCGGCGCCGTTCCGCGGGGCGGCGGCGCGTCGGCGGGCGTCGGTCGCCCAGACGATCAGCGCGCAGGTCGCGAACGCTGCCCCGAGGAGGCTGGAGGCGCCCCAGCCGTGGGAGGAGAAGACGGAGGTGGTGGCGGCCGCGCCGAGGGCGGAGCCGAGGGAGTAGAAGGCCATGTAGCCGCCGATGACGCTGCTGGTGCGCTCCGGGTGCGCGGTGGTGAGCACGTGCTGGTTGCTCACGTGCACGACCTGGACCGCGAAGTCCAGCGCCACGATGCCGACGACGAGCAGCCACAACGACCAGGACAACTGCGCGGTGGCGGCCCAGGAGACGATGAGCAGCGCCAGCGCGAGGCCGCTGGCCTGGACCGCCCGTCCGGCGTCCGCCCACCGTCCGGCGCGTGCCGCGCCGAGCGCGCCGGCCAGTCCGGCGATGCCGAACAGTCCGATCTGGCTCTCGCTCAGGTGCCGGGGGGCGTCCGCGAGCGGCAGGGACAGGCCGCTCCACAGGGTGCCGAACGAGGCGAACAGGAAGAACGCGATGAGGCCGCGCGTAAGGAAGAGCCGCTCCCCGAAGAGGCCGCCGAGCGCGACGAGGGCCTGCCGGTAGCCGGCGGGCCGGCGGGTGTCGCCCTCGGAGGGCAGGGCGCGCAGGACAAGGGCCGCGAGGGCGAGAGCGAGCGCGCCGAGCACGATGTACATGCTGCGCCAGCCCCACGCCTGCGCGAGCACGCCGGTGACGAACCTCGCGCCCAGGATGCCCACCACCACGCCGGAGGTCACGACACCGATGGTGCGTCCCCGCTCGGCGGGTGGTGAGACAGTCGCGGCGTAGGCCACCGTGGTCTGGACGACGACGGCGAACATGCCGGCGAGGGCGAGCCCGGCGAAGGCCGTCCAGGCGTTCGAGGCCGCGGCGGTCACGAACAGGCCGGCCGCGGTGACGGCCAGGTGCACCGCGATCAGCCGGCGCCTGTTGGCGACCACGTCGCCGAGCGGCACGAGCAGCACCAGGCCGACCAGGTAGCCGAACTGGCCGGTGGAGACGATCCACCCGGCGTGCTCCGCCGAGACCCCGAGGCTGTCCCCCATTGGCGGCAGCACCGTTTGCGCAGAGTAGATGCTCGCCACCGCGACACCGCACACGGTCGCGAGGAGTAACCGTCGCCAGACGTCCATCGCACTCCCCATCATAATAAGTAGCAAAGTGAAACTGATTCGACCGTAGGGCATGATGGTCTCAATCCGCAACTCATCGGGAGGTGTCATGCCGAGCACTTCCACCGGCCTGCCGAGCGCCGTCTGGACCGATCCCGACTGCCCGGTGGCCCGCACACTCGACCTGGTCGGCGACCGGTGGAGCCTCCTGGTCGTGCGGGACGCGATGGACGGGGCGCGGTCCTTCACCGAGTTCCAGCGGCGGACCGGCATCGCGCGCAACATCCTCACCGACCGCCTGCGCAAGCTCACCGACCACGGGATCCTGACCCAGCGGACCGCGCCCTCGGGCCGCCGCCGGCAGTACGTGCTCACCGACGCGGGCCGCGCCCTCTTCCCCGTCCTGCTCACCCTCCGCCAGTGGGGGGAGCGCCACGCCTTCGCGCCCGGCGAACCGCACTCCACCCTCGTCGACCAGCACGGCGCACGCGTGCCGGAGCTGAAGCCGACCGGCACCGACGACGCCCCGCTGGACGCCGACACCACCCACGTGCGGAAAATCGGCGACCCGCCGCCCGGGTGAGGCGTCGGCCGCCCGTGGGACGCTCAGGACGCGGACACCGACGCGGCGTGCCGGGCCTGTTCACGCGCGGCACCCGCGGGCCAGACGACGTCCACGGCGATCCCGCGGGCCCGGGCGTAGGCGACCATGTGGGCCGTGGCGTCCTGGCCGCTGGACGGTGAGCCGTCCCAGACGGCCAGCAGCCGGCTGCACCCGGCGACCAGCCGTTCGTCCGCGCTCACACAGGCGTCCCGGTCCAGCGGGTCGAACGGCAGCATCCGGATCTGCGCGGCCAGGGCCAGCAGCTCCCGGTGCGCCCGCAGCTCGCCCTCGTCGCCGCCGGGGAACGCGTCGCCGTGTTCCGGGAGCAGGACCATCAGGCGCCGCCCCGACTCGTGCGCCACCCGCCCGAACGCCAGCGGCAGTCCGGCGCCGGCGCGTACCAGGGCAGGCATGTCGGGTGGCAGGCCCAGCAGGTGTGCGCGCAGTTCGGTCCGCACTAGTTCCCAGGTCGCCGGGCTCAGGTCGGCGTGGCCCACTGCCGTGATCATCCGATCGCTCGCTTTCTCGTCATGCCGTGCGCTCCGCCGGCAGGTGTCCTGTCCACTCCGCGGGCCCGGACCCGCGGGTCAGCTCCGCGCGCAGCAGGTCCAGGCCCATCGGGCCCAACGTCAGCGCGTGGTGGTGGAACCGCCGGAGGTCGAAGGCGGCACCGTCGCGGCGGCGGGCCGCCTCCCGCGCCTCCAGCCACACCTTCTCCCCCAGCTTGTAGGCCAGGGCCTGTCCCGGGCGTCCCAGGTACCGGTCGATCTCGAAGTCGATGAACCCCGGGGGGCCGAGCCCGCAGTGCTCCGTGAGGAACGCGCGGCCCAGCTGTGGCGTCCAGCGCTCCCCCTCGTGGAACCCGGAGCCCGCGGGGATGCGCAGCCGCAGGTGCAGCCCGATGTCGAGTACGACCCGTGCGGCCCGCAGCAGTTGTCCGGTGGCCAGCATTCCCAGCCGGTGGGCCGGGTCGGCGAGGTGCCCGAGTTCGTCCATCAGCCGCTCCGCGTACAGGCCCCAGCCCTCGACGTGCCCCGGGTGCAGTTCGCACGACAGCCGCTGGAACCGGTTGAGCCGGGACGTGTTGAGCGTGGTCACCCCCAGCTGGAGGTGGTGACCCGGGACCCCCTCGTGGAACATCGTGCTGGGCACGGTCCACGTCCGGATCGGCGTGCCCGGCTCCGGCCTGGTCCACCAGACCGTGCCGGGACGCGACAGGTCCTCGCTGGGTGCCAGGTAGTAGGCCGGCCCGTCGGCGGGGCCGATACGGCAGTCGATCCGCCGCAGCGGCCCGGGGATCGCGAAGTGGGTCCCGTCGAGGTCGGCGATGGCGGTGTCGGCGAGTTCCTGGAGCCAGTCCCGGAACCGCGCCCGGTCCGTCATCCGGTGGCGCGGGTCGTCGTCGAGCGCCGCCAGGACGGTGGGCACCGGTTCGCCGGGGGCGATGCGGGCCGCCGTCGCCGTCATGTCCCGCTGGATCCGGCGCAGTTCCTCCCAGCCCCAGGCGTAGGTCTCCTCGAGGTCCAGCCGGATCCCGAGGAACTCCCGCACGCCGAGCCGGTAGCGCTCCTCGCCGACCGCGTCCACGTGCGGAGCGTGGGGCGCGAGCTGTCCCGACAGGTACTCCGCAAGCCCCGCCAGCGCCCGGCCGGCGTCCGCCGCGGCCCGCTCCAGCGGGCCGCGCAGCGCACCGTCCCCGTGCCCGGCAGGCAGGCCCGTCAGATACTCCCGCACGTCATGGCACTCCCGGACGTTACGGATCACCTGGCGGTACGGCGCCACCCGGCCGCGGCACCGGGCGGCCTCCAGGCTGTCCCGCAGACCGGTCAGCGCCCGCGGGACGGCCGACAGCCGCGCGAGCAGCGGCTCCCATGCGGTCTCGCGGCCCCGGTCGAGCAGGCCCACCGCCTGGCGCACGCGCTGGACGGGCCCGTCGAGGGTGTCCAGCAGCGTGCCGTAGGCGTCGGCGTCGGCCAGCGCCACCTGTGTGGCGAGCCGTTCCCGAAGCACCGCCGCCGCGACGCGCTCCGCCTCGCCGTCCACGGGCGTGCCGTCGAGCGCCTTCAGCAGGTGCCGCGCCCAGTCCGCCCGTTCCTGGACGGCCTCGGGCCCGAAGTCGGTCAGACGGGTCTCCTGGCCGACGATGCCCATCGCCCCGGCGAGGCAGGGGTCCAGGACGGCCAGCTCGTCCACGTACCGGTCGGCGAGGTCGTCGAGCGCCGTCATGACCGCGCCCGGCCCGGCGACGACAGCCCGGCCGCGGCGGGGCCCACCGCGCCCGACGGGTTCCGCGCCCTCATGCCGGCACCTGTTCCGAGGCCGGGCGGGTGCGGACCGCCAGCGACGTGAACAGGTCCGCGATCCAGCGCCGGCCTCCCTCGGGGGTGTCGCTCGCGATGATCCCGGCGAGCACCGTCTCACCGGACTGGTAGGTGATGTGGTGGGGCAGCGGCGAGCCGGGGGGCAGTTCGTTCCAGGCGATCACGGAGGGGTGGTCGCGGAACGCGGCCGTCCCGTCGAGCCCCTGGAACTCCCGTCCGGCCAGGTGGTGGCCGGGGCAGACGAACCAGCCGTACAGGCGCTGGTCGGCGGGCGGTTCGGGGAGCGTGCCGGTGACGCGCTCGCCGAGCAGGGCGCGCAGTTCGTATGAGGGCAGGTGGACGCCGGTGGCCAGCTCGACGGTCGCCACGACGTCGGCGCCGCCGACCCGGTTGCCGACCTCCAGGAAGACCGTCTCCCCGCGGTGCGCGATCGCCTCCAGGTGGAAGCTGCCGTCCTCGATGCGCACGGCCGCCAGGGCACGGGCGACCCAGGCACGCTCCTCCTGCGAGAGGGCGAGCTGGAACGACCCCAGGGGGCTGCCCTGTGCGTACCGCAGGCAGGTGCCGACGTATTCGCTCGCGGTGAGCACCAGCAGCTCGCCGTCCTGCACCAGGCCGTCGAAGTGCCTGATCGGCCCGGAGACGAACTCCTCCGCCTCGAAGTCGGCCAGGTCCTCCCCCGCGTCGAGCCGGGGAACACCGGTGCGGCGCGCCGTGACGGCCGCGACGGCCTGCCGTGGGGTGTCGAAGACGAGGACGTCCTCGCTGGAGGCACCGCGGTGCGGCTTGAGCACGGTCCGGCCCTCCCAGGGGACCCGGCCGGCCAGGTCGAGGAAGCTCGGCAGGGACAGGAAGCGGGGCACGCGCAGACCGGCGCCCTCGACGGCTTGTTTCATCAGCACCTTGTCGCGGGCCAGGGCCACCTGGTCGGCCGGCGCGCCAGGCACGCCGAGGTGCTCGCGCAGCAGGGCGGCGTCGAGCAGTTCGTACTCCGACACGGAGATCACCCGGTCGAAGTGGCGGGGCCGGTGGGCGAGCCAGTCCCGTGCCTCCTCGAAGGCCGTGCGGAGACCCGGGCGGCTCACCCGCTCGCAGCGCAGGTGCGGCGGCAGGGTGGCGAGTGCCTGGTCGGTCCCGAAGTAGGTGACGTCGTGCCGGTCGTGGGAGATACCCCGGTGGTATTCGATCTTGAAGTAGGGCACGCGGTGCAGGACGAGGATCTTCATCGGGCGTTCCTCAGGGATGCGGGGGCGCGAAGGGCCCGGTCCAGGGCGTCCGGCCAGGCCTCGCGCAGGGCGTGGACGACGGTGCGGAGGTCGGCGCCGCCGCCGCGCAGGATGACGCAGCCCTGGGCTGTGAAGTCGGCGTTGTCGCGGGCGACGGCGTGCAGGTCGCGGCGCTCAGTCGACAGCCAGGAGAACTCCGCGACGGTGAGTGCCCCCTCGGCCAGGCCGAGGCGTTCGGCGGTGCGCCGGACGGCGTCGGCGAACGGGTCCGTGCCGGCCATGACGTCGTCCGGGCTGAATGAGCGGTCGGTGGCGACGCCGAGCAGCACGGTCGCCGCCGCGCACCCGGGCACCAGGTCCGGCGTGCCGGGAGTGGTGCCGAAGGCCGTGTCGACCCAGAGGCGGTGCAGGTCGACGCCGTAGACCCAGCGGGCCAGCGACCAGATCTTCATGCCGCCCGGCCGCCGGTTGGGTTCCACCACCGCGGCGCGCAGTCCGTCGTCGCTCAGCTTGATCTCGTTGTGGAAGGGCCCGTCGCACTGCCCGACGAGCAGGTTGGCCTGCCGGCCCGCCCGCATCAGCGTCGCGCGCTCGTGCTCGGCCACCCGGGCGGGCAGGACCTGGGCGATCTCGACGGGGTACCGGCCGGGTGCGCTGATCTTCTCGGTGAGGAATTCCAGCGGTCCCAGCCCGTCGAAGGAGTACTCCCTGCGGTACGGGATGAGCTCCTCGGCGATCACGCCGCCGTCCCGGTAGGGCAGGACCTCGGCGAACACCGCCGTGAGGTCGTCGCCCGGCCGGACCACGACGACGCCCCGGTTGTTGCCCTCCGCGGCGGGCTTGACGACTAAGCCCCCGGGGTGCTCGGCGGCGAACGTTTTCAGCTGGTCGAGCGAGGCGATCTCGGCGCACGCGGGCACCATGACGCGCTGTGCTCGGAGCAGGTCGGCCACGCGTGCCTCGCTGAGCCGGTAGAGGTACTTGGAGAACGCGCCGTCGGCCGGCCGCGACGCGTCGACGGTGACCCCCAGCCGCTCCAGGAGTTCGGCGCCGCTGCGCACGGCGTTGTCGGAGAAGACAATGCCCGCCTTGATGTGCTCGCGCCGGTCGCCGAGCAGCTTCTCCCCCATCTCGGCGAAGTCGTCGCGCAGCGGGTCGAGGTCGATCACCTCGTCGGCGATGCGGCGGTCCAGTTCGGTGGGATCGGCGCGGACGAGGACGACCGTCGCGCCGTGGCGTTCGCGTGCGTGGTCGCGCAGGTGCCGCACCTCGTCGACGCGGCTGAGGTTGTAGTCGACGATGAGGAGGATCGGCCTGGTCATCACCGCTCCCTTTCGTACACGATCTCGATGGCGTGCTCGGAGGCGGGCAGCAGCCGGGGGAGGACCGCGTCGCGGTCGGCCCTGTCCATGCGCCAGAGCACCTGGCCGAGGAACACCTCGCGCGAGGACGAGTGCACGACGTCGCCGGGTTCGAGCAGGACGTGCGCGACGAGGGGATCCAGCGGGAGGTCGTCGTTCAGACCGACGGCCCGGATTGTCCCGGGCTCGGCGAAGAAGACCCGGAAGAACGTCGCGGAGCGGCACGGTGTCGTGCCGTCCGCCGCGAACGACAGGCTCCTGAGCGTCGCGCCGAAGCCGTCCGGCCGGTTGGCCGTGAGCAGGGAGTCGAGCCAGAGGTCGAGCAGCCCGGGGCCGCCGTTCAGCGCCGCCACGCTGGGGGAGATCAGGCTGCCGCCGACGCGCGGGTTGACCTCGATCAGGTCCCAGCCGGAGGCGGTGTGCCGCGCCTCGACGTGGAAACAGCCCCAGTCCAGGTCGAGGGCGTCCAGCACCCTCGTCACCCAGTGGATGCCGGCGGCGACCTCCTCCTGCGACAGGCTGACGGGCGGGCTGACGCAGGCGTTCTCCAGCACGGTGCCCGCGGTCTCCGTGACCTCGCACTTCTCGTGCACGGCCACGACGTGCGGCTCGGCGTCGACGGCGATCACCTCGAAGCTGAACTCCCGTCCCGGCACGTAGTCCTCGACGAGGAAGTCCATGCCCGGGCGGGCTCCGCGGTCTGCGCCGGTCTGCGGGGTGCCGAGGCCGGGCCGCGCGGTGAACACGTCGGCGTAGACCGTGTCGGAGCGGGCCTCGGCGGTGATGCGTTCCACGTCGCTCCACGTCGTGTCCGCCGTGAGAGGGAACGCGCCGAAGGAGGCGATGCCGCTGACCGGCTTCACGAAGTAGCGGCCGCCCTCGCGCTGGCGTTCGGCGAGGGTCCCCGGGGTCAGGAGGGACGCCCTGCCGCGGCTGAGTCCGGCGTCGGCGAGCCGGTTGCGCAGCGCCAGCTTGTCCCGCAGGTCCAGGATCTGCTTCTCGTCCAGGTCCGGTACTCCCAGGCGGGCGTTGGCCAGCGCCATCAGGTGCCGGTACCCCTCCCAGACGGTGAGGCAGCACTGCACCTGCTCCCCCGCCGCCCGGAGCCGGTCCAGGCAGTCCTCCACGTCGCGGGCCGTCAGGACGTGCCCGGCGGTGATGTGCACGTCGTCGGCGAGGCCGGCCAGGACCGCCGGCCTGGCCGCCTGATGCTGCGGTTCCGGCAGGGAGCTGAGCACGTAGCCCTTCAGCCCTCGTGCCCGGAGCGTGCCGAGGAGGTCCTCCACGAACGAGAACCCGACATGGCTGAGCAGCAGCACTCCCCTGGTGTTTTCGGTGCTCATTCCGGCCTCCTTGCCGGCGGGCGGGGGCGCGGCGCGGCTGCGCCCCCGCTGTGGTCGGATCTCAGGCCGGCTGCTTCTCGGCCCTGGCGATGGTGTCCAGGTAGAGCTCCTCGAAGTACTGCGCCAGGATCTGCTGGTGCTCGCGCAGGTACCGCTTGAGGGCGTCGATGTCGTCCTGGCTGCGCAGCAGGTGCCGGACGGCCGCCCAGACCTCGCCGGGGTGGTCGTCGTTGATGTCGGTGTGCGAGTGGTTGATCTGGCCGCCGATGTTGGCCTCGCCGACGGACTTCTTGAGTGCCTCCAGCTTCTTCGGCTCGAGCTTCACGTTCACGTACTCGACGAGGTAGGAGTACGCCACGACGCCCAGCGGGCCCTCGTGGTCGAGGAGGTAGGAGAAGTAGCCGGTGAGCAGCTTGGTCGACAGGTAGGGCTCGGTGGCCAGGAACTCCTCGCGGGAGACGCCGGCCTTGGCCAGGTCGTCGATGAAGAGCTCGTCGTGGAGCATCTCCTCCTGCTCGTAGTTGGCCCAGACCTGCGCCGCCTCGGGGCTGGTCTTGGCGATCTCCACCAGCGCCTTGGCCTCGGACACGCGCAGCATCCGGATGCGCCAGGCGGTCTCGATCAGGTTCCGCTTGTAGTACGCGGAGTCGACGTTCGCGCCCTCGAGGTGGGCGGCCTCGGGGACGTTGGCGTACCACTCGAGGACCTGCTGGTCGAGCTGCTCGTCGATCTCTGCGCGCAGCTTCGCCGAGGCGGTGCTGCTGAGGAAGGGGGTGCGGTCCCCGTAGCCGACGTTGGTCACGCGGTTCTGCATGGTTCACCTTTCGGTCTGGGTGTGGGGGCGCTCGGTGTGAGCGGGTCTCAGATGTCGTCGGCGACGCGAACGGTCGCGTCGCCCCGCAGCCGGCACTGGCAGGCCAGGCGGTGGGTGCCGCCGGTCCGGCCGAGGTCTTCGAGGAAGTCGAGTTCGTCGGGATCGGGGTCGCCGAGGGAGCCGAGGCCGTCGAGCACCTCGATCACGCACGCGCCGCACGATCCGGAGCGGCACCCGAAGGGGATGGGCCGCTGCTGCACCTCGTACTCGACTTCGGTCAGGGGGGATCCGGCCGGCAGCAGGACGTCGATGCCCGCCGGGAGGATGGTCAGCTTTTTCAGGTTCATGACAGGAAGGTGTCGTCGATGTCGGTGGAGTGCTCCGGTGCGAGGCGCGCACCGGGGCGCAGAGCGACCGCCGCGTGGTTGGCCGCGGTCGCCGCCTCGCCGAAGGACACCGAGATGAGCGGGACGCGGCCCTCGTAGTGGCAGATGTCGCCGATCGCGTAGACCCGCGGCAGATTTGTCCGCATCGCTCCGTCGACCAGGACGAGACGATTACTCATCCGCAGTCCCCATTCGGCGATCGGGCCCAGGTTGGTGATGAATCCCAGCGCTCCGACGACGGCCTGCGCGGGTATTCCGAATTCCCGGTCCGCGGCCCGGACCCGGACTTCCTCCAGACGTTCGTCGCCATGACACGCGGTCACCTGTGCCTCCGTCACGACGCGGACACCCGACGCGTACATCCGCTTGACGCTGTGCTCGTGGGCGCGGAAGGCTGCGCGGCGGTGGACGACCGTCACCGAGCGGGCGACCGCAACCAGGGCAAGGGCCCAGTCGACGGCGCTGTCACCGCCGCCCACAATGACCACGTCACGGTCGCGGTGGTCCTCCAGGCGCCGCACATGGTGCGCGACACCGCGCCCGTGATAGGGCCTCAGGCAGGGCAGGGTGCGCGGGACCGAACGGCCCAGTCCGGCCGCGATCACCACGGCTCGGGCGCGCACCGGCACGCCGTCCTCGAGCCGTACCACCCAGCCCCGGCCCTCCTCCGCCTCCAGGGAGACCGCAGTCCGGCCGAGCAGGAAACGCGGGTGGAACGGCTCCACCTGGGTCACCAGACAGTCGATCAGTTCCCGTCCGCGCACGGCCGGGTGGCCGGCGACGTCGTGGATCCTCTTCTCCGGGTACAGGGCCCCGACCTGGCCGCCCGGCTCGGGCAGCGCGTCGATCACCACGCTGGAGAGCCCGCGGAAGCCCGCGCAGCAGGCGGCGTACAGCCCGGCCGGTCCCGCGCCGACCACAGCCACATCCGCGCTCGCTTCCGCGCCGGCCACGATCGTCTCCACTCGAACCCCCGCCTCGTCCATCCTGAACTCCAGGTTTCTCCAGCGTGCGGTCGAATTTCTCTTCCGCCCCATTCCAGGGGCCGGCCGCCTTGATGAGGAAAGGAAAGAGACGTTCAGTTCCGCAGCTCTTTCCTGGTGATATCCGGCTCTGTTTCCGCCGAACTGACACTCATCATTCAGGGAGCCCGATATGCCGTCAAGAAACAGACTCGTAACTCAGTTCGCCGTACCTTGCGGCCGACGCGGGAGGGCCCTTTCGTCCTCGTCGCCGACCGCCTGGTCCAGGGTGGCGGCGAACCGCTGCCACTCCTGGGCGTAGGTGTGGGCGAGGTCCGCGACGGTGACGGCGCAGTGCGGTGGCACCGCGGCCAGCAGCTCCCGCGCCGCCTCGAGGTCGGGCGCCCGCTCGTTGAGCCAGCGCAGCAGCGCGCGCCCGGACTGGGTGAACCTGAGGGACGGGTCCTTCGCCAGGACAGCGATGTGCCGGGCCGGCCCGCGCCCCGTACACCGGCTTGCCAACTGACGGCCCGCACCGCCCGCGGGCGACGGGTCGCGCGCGTCGTGCGGGGCGCCCGGGTCCGGCGCCCCCGGCTGTGGCTCGCCGCGCCTCATCCGCTGCCGGATCTCGCACGCCGTGCTGACCGACACCCCGGCGGCGGCGGCCGCCTCGTTCAGGGTGGCGCCGGGGTGTTCGGCGAAGAACGCGCCGACCGCTTCCCGGCGTCGCGCCGCGTCGAGCGGACGGGCACGGCCGTCCGCCCCGACCCGGATCTTCGACTGGGGAACTTCCTCACTCGAAGCGCGGCGCACGGCGCCCACGGTCTTCGGTGACAGACGGGTGATGCGCGCGACCGCCCGGTCCGACAGGTCCGGGTGCTGGGTCAGGATCCGCCGGGCAGCGGCCTTCCGGTCCTTCAGGGTCAGGGGCAGGCCATGGCTGACGTTGGCCGCCACCGAGTGGATGAACACCTCACTGGCAGGCGCTTCCAGGTACCGGACCGGGATCGTGTCGTCCCCCCGCAGCCTGGCGGCGTGGAGCCGGTGCATCCCGTCGACCACGCGCCGGGTGTCACGGTGCACGAGGATCGGTTCGATGGCGCCCTGCGCCAGTACTTCGACGTGGCCCTGGTCCAGTCCTCCCAGCCGGGGCGAGTCGGCGTCAACCAAGGAGTCTACGGGCACCGACCGGGCCTGCGGACACTCCGCCGCGGAGGTCGGGGCGGGATCCGGGGCCGCCGTGGCCGAACGGTCCGGCAGGTGCGTGGAGGGCAGGTTGTCCGTGAGAAGTGAAGACACCGGAGGTCTGCTTTCTGTCGGTCTTCTGCATGTGGGGGCTGCAGGTGCCGAGGAGGGACATCGTCGGCTCGGGGTGAGCGTGATGCCCGGCACAGGGGTGCGGACGGTGCGGTGCGCCCCGCGACGGGGCGGGGAGTGGTGACGGGGTGCCGCCGACGGTCGGCGGCCAGGATCCGGGCACCTCGTGCGGCTCGGCGACAGGCTCGCCGCCGACTGCGAGGCACTCGTCCAACGGCTACGGCGAGCCAAGCATAAACAGCGCTATGTGTACGAGTCGGCGGGGTCGTCGCGGCCTCACTTGGCCAAGTCAGGGCATTCGAACCCTGATAAAAAGACTCTAAGAAGGACTAAACGGCAGCGCGTCAGACCTGGCTGGATGCTTCCTGGCACACATAAATAGCGCTATTTATGCTGGGACTCGGCCCCGTCGCCGGTCCGATCCCCCGTCGACGGCGGCGGGGCCGCGTACACGGGGACAGCGGGACGCCACGTGGGAGGGACGTTGCGATGGCTCTGCTGCACGAGCCGGCCTGGCCGCACGAGTCGGCGCCGGCGATCAGTTCCGACGACGTCCAGGGCATCCGTCACGCTCAAGGCGTCCGTCACGATCAGGACGTCCGTGGCGACCGAGGCGTCCGTCGCGACCAGGATGCCGGGGGTTCCTGCCTCCGCGCGTTCGTCGCAGCCGTTTTCGACCACCTGCCCCGGGCGGACCAGCGCAGGTGGGCCGAACTGCACGTGCGGGCCTTGCTGCGGACACCGGGCAAGAAGTCGCTGCGGCGGCTGGCGATGTCCGTCAGCGATTCGCCCACGGCTTCGCAGGCCCTGCATCAGTTCCTGAACGCCAGCCCCTGGGACTGGGCGACCGCTCGCCGGAACCTCCTGCGCCAGGTGGCGCCGGCCGGCATGGAGGTGACGGCCTGGACCCTGGCGCCCGCGCTCATGCCCAAGCGCGGCGACCACTCCGCCGGTGTGCACCGCAGGTTCGATCCGGATCGGGGCCGGTCGGTGAACTGCCAGCTGGGCCTTGTGGTGCTGGCCACCGGCGAACACGGCCCCCTGCCCGTCGACTGGGGCCTGTACGTGCCCAGGACCTGGTCCCAGGCACGGCGAGTGAAGGCGCGGGTGCCGGACGCGGTACGCGGTCCCCTATGGTCCCAGTCCGTGGATGTGCTGCGGAGCACCGCGTCGCAGCCGTCGGGGCGACGCGCTCCGGTCACGGCTGACCTGTCGTGGCTGCCCGACCGCGAGGCCTTCCTCGACGACCTCGCGCGCAGTCGTCGGCCCTTCGTGGTGAGCGTCCCTGACACGGTGCGTGTCGTGCCCGCGTCGCCCCTGACGGCGGACCCGGAGGCGCTCACCGTACGCCGGCTCCTCGCGGGCCGGGGCGACAGGCCGGCGGAGGACGGCCTGCACGTCCTCACCCTCCCCGTCCTCCTGCCACGTCCGTCGAGCCGCCGGATGAGGTTACGCCTGCTCGTCCAGCACCGGCCGAACAGCCCAGCAGAACTCTGGCTGACCAACCTGGTCGACTGTCCGGTGCCCGAACTGCGCCCGCTGATGCGGCAGCCGCGGCTGGCAGCGGACGTGGTCGCCGCCCTGCACGAGGACTTCGGCCTGCGGGACTTCGAGGGGCGGTCGTTCCCGGGCTGGCACCACCACACCACGTTGGTGTCCACCGCGTTCGCCTACTCCCGTCTCCTCGGTGCCCCGGCGTGATCACGGGGCATCCGCTGCCAGACCACCGAGCACGGCACACCAGATCTCCTCGACGTCGGCGACCGGCGGGCCGCCCCCGGGTGCCGTCCTCCGGGCGTTCGCCGCCACCCCCTCCATCACATGCAGCACCACGTGCACGGCGGTGGCCGGCCGTACGTGAGCGGCCAGGTCACCGGTGGCGGAAGCCGCCTCGGCCAGCCGCAGCACCTGCGCGCGGAAGTCACCGGGCCAGCCGGAGCACCCGTGCCCGTCCTGGACCAGCCGCACCGCGGCACGAGTGAGCACAGTGGTCTGCAGGGCGGTGGCCACCCGCAGCACCAGGGAGGTGAGGTCATGGAGGGGCCGGCCGGTCGTGGAGCCCGCGGCGCCCAGGCGCCGCAGTTCGCCGGTGCCTTCTTCGACGACCGCGGAGGCCAGTGCGGCCTTGGAGCGGAAGTGGAAGGTGACGGCCCCGAGCGTGACGTTCACCTCTCTGCAGATGGAGTCGAGGGTCGTACCGTCGTAGCCGTGCTGGTCGAAGTGGCGCGCTGCTGCGAGAACCAAGTTCGCGCGCGTGCACACGGCGCGTTCTCTCTTCTTCATCAAGGGGCCTCGGGGGTCACGACGACGAGGGTGCGGGCCGGCCCACGTCGATGGCTCCCGCGGGGCTGGAGTGCGTCGTGGCTGGTCGGGTGCTTCGAATCATGTGCCGGCATCCGTCAGCACCTTAGGGTGAGGAACCGGTGACAGGCACACGAACGAAGAGAACCCGGAGCGTTTCGAGCAAGTCCAGCACCGCGGCGCGCCGGTGCTAGGTTCTGTCGTCAAATGTCACGCCCACATCAGGAGTGAGGCGAGGGTGACGGCTGCTTCGTAAGACTCAGTGGTCTTGTCGTACCTGGTAGC
>NZ_JBIBUO010000024.1:0-89774 GCF_043079545.1 Streptomyces sp. NPDC015171 | reverse complement strand
ATCTTTTCTCGATCCGATTTCCTCGGTGCTTTCCAGGTTCTCGCTCTCGCGTTTCCCTTTCCGGCGGTTCCGACTCTATCAGACCGTTTCCGTTCCGATTCCCTGTCGGCGGGATTTGTCTGCGGGCTTTCGGCTTTCGCCTCCGGCCTTTCGACGTTCACTACTTTAGCTGATTTCCTCGGCGGCTCATAATCGGCCTTGCGGGTTCGAATTAGGGCATGCGAGCACGCCGAAATCGACCCCGCTGAGGGGTTGTAGCTGAGTAGTGGATGGCCGCTCCGGCTGCAGGCGATTGCCGTACCCGGTTCAGCGGCTCGGGATACATTACGCACCTCGACAGGCCGCGTCAACTTGAGCGACGCCTCGGTACATGCGCCCGGTAGGGGCTGACGGTCCGGTCATCGGCGACCCAGTAGCGCCACGGATGCAGGTCGCCGTTGCCGCCCTCACCGGCGACACCGGTACGGGGACCGCTGCGTACCTGGTCGGAGGGGACGGACGTGCCGCTCAGCATCCTCAGGGGGGTCTCGCCCGACGCGCACGCGTCCGCGCCGTCCAGCGCCCGGTCGACCTCCAGCGCCGTCGCCAACCGGGCCGGGCCCTTGGCCAGTTCCATATCGTTCCGGGCCGAAACACGCCGCTTGCGGGCCAGCTCGGTGCCCTCGACCACCTCGCCCGCGCGAAGCAGTACGGCGCTCGCCCGGCCCTCGGGCCCGCAGACGAGGTTCATGCAGTGCCACATGCCGTAGGTGAAGTAGACGTATACGTGTCCGGGCGGACCGAACATCACCGCGTTGCGGGCCGTGCGGCCGCGGTAGGCGTGGGAGCCGGGGTCGTTGGGGCCGTCGTAGGCCTCCACCTCGGTGATACGGAGTGCGATCGGGCCGTCGGGGGTGGTCCGGACCAGGACGCGGCCGAGGAGATCCGGGGCGACGTCCAGGACCGGGCGGTCGAAGAAGGTGCGGGGCAGTGGCGTACGGTCCGGGGGCACGATCATGCGGTCCGAGGGTAGTCCAGACGGGACACCCCGTCGGCGGAACCGGGCGGGGGCGGATCGCGTTGGTACGGGACGAGGGTCCATTCGTAAAGGGAGAGTCATGGCGTTCAAGAAGCTGCTCGCGAGCCTGGGGGCCGGCGGGGCGTCGGTCGAGACGGTGCTGACCGAGGTCAACGTGGTGCCGGGCGGTGTCGTCCAGGGTGAGGTGCGGATCCAGGGCGGGTCCGTGAACCAGGCCATCGAGGGGCTGTCCGTCGGCCTGCAGGCCAAGGTCGAGGTGGAGAGCGGCGACCAGGAGTACAAGCAGGACATCGAGTTCACCAAGGTGCAGCTCGGCGGTGCCTTCGAGCTGCAGGCGGGTGCCGTGCACGCGGTGCCGTTCGGGCTCGAGATCCCCTGGGAGACGCCGGTCACCATGATCGACGGGCAGTCGCTGCGCGGGATGCACATCGGTGTCACCACCGAGCTGGCGATCGCGCGGGCCGTGGACTCCGGCGACCTGGACCCGATCAACGTGCACCCGCTGCCGGCGCAGAAGGCGATCCTGGACGCCTTCATCCAGCTGGGCTTCCGCTTCAAGAACGCGGACATGGAGCGCGGCCGCATCCGGGGTACGCGGCAGACGCTGCCGTTCTACCAGGAGATCGAGTTCTTCCCGCCGTCGCAGTACCGGGGGCTGAACCAGGTCGAGCTGAGCTTCGTGGCCGACGCGCACGCGATGGACGTCGTCCTGGAGATGGACAAGAAGCCGGGTCTGTTCAGCGAGGGCTCGGACACGTTCCGGTCCTTCCAGGTGGGTCTTGACGACTGGCAGGCGACCGACTGGGCGGCTTACCTCAACCAGTGGCTGTCCGAGGTCGGCAGCAAGCGCAACTGGTTCTAGGCTCGGGAACTGCTGGTTCCAGATCATCGATCAGGAGGTACCGAGGTGACCGAGCTCAAGCGGCGGCCGCTCCCCCATGACTTCCATCCGCCCGTGCCGTCGTTCACGGTGACGAGCGAGGACGTCGAGGAGGGTGCGACGCTCAAGAGCGCCCAGGTCCAGGCGGAGGGCAACACCTCGCCGCAGCTGCGCTGGGAGGGCTTCCCGCCCGAGACCAGGAGCTTCGCCGTGACCTGCTACGACCCCGACGCGCCGACCGGCAGCGGGTTCTGGCACTGGGTCCTGTTCGACATCCCGGCCTCGGTGACCGAGCTGCCGGCGGGTGCGGGCAGCGGCAAGTTCGAGGGGTTGCCCACGGGCGCCGTGCAGGTGAGGAACGACTACGGGACGAAGGACTTCGGCGGTGCCGCGCCGCCGCCCGGGGACGGCCCGCACCGGTACGTCTTCACGGTGTACGCGGTGGACCAGGAGAAGCTGGGCCCGGACGCGGACGTCTCGCCGGCCGTCGTCGGCTTCAACCTGCGGTTCCACGCCATCGCGCGTGCCCAGTTGATCGGTGAGTACGAGAACCCCGCACAGGGCTGACCGCCCCGCCACGATTCAGCCGAGCGTTCATGGAACGTTTGCCCGTCTCCGGTCTTGGAAGTGATCGGAGGCGGGCATTTTTTATTGCGTTGTCCATCTCGGCGTGCCCGTCCAGAGTTGATCCGTGCCCGCCGGGGAGTGGGCAGGTGCGCACAGGAGGTGGGCTGGATGCGTGACACGCTGGTGCTGAACGCGAGCTTCGAGCCGCTGTCGACGGTGACTCTGAACAGAGCCGTGGTCCTGGTGCTGCAGGACAAGGCCGTGGTCGAACAGGCCCATCCCGAGCTGCGCATGCGCGGTGCCGAGGTGGACATACCCGCGCCCCGGGTGATCAGGCTGTGCCGGTACGTACGGGTGCCGTTCCGAAGACAAGCCCCGTGGTCGCGGCGGGGCGTGCTGGTCAGGGACCGGCACCGGTGCGCGTACTGCGGGCGTCGGGCGACGACGGTGGACCATGTGCTGCCGCGGTCGCAGGGTGGGCAGGACACCTGGCTGAACACGGTGGCCGCGTGTGCGGAGGACAATCACCGCAAGGCGAACCGGACTCCGGAGGAGGCGGGGATGGCCTTGCTGCGGGCGCCGTTCGAGCCGACTCCCGCGGACGCGATGCTCCTGGCGCTGGGGCAGGAGGACTTCGCCGCGCTTCCCGGCTGGCTCGCCCGGGACGCGGCCTAGGCGGCGGTTCCCCGCGCGCCCTGGGGGGCGCGGCGGGAGAACCGGGGCCGTGGGGACCGCCGTAGGGATCCCTCAGTCGATCGAGGGCTTCTCGCGGCGCTCCGAACCGCCGCCGTTGCCGTTGCCCGACGAGCCGCTGTTGCCCGGTCCGCCGCCCAGCGAACCGAAGTTGCCCATCGCGCCGGAGAGGCCCTTGAGGGCGTCGCCGATCTCGCTGGGCACGATCCAGAGCTTGTTGGCGTCGCCCTCGGCGATCTTCGGGAGCATCTGGAGGTACTGGTAACTGAGCAGCTTCTGGTCCGGGTCGCCGGCGTGGATGGCCTCGAAGACCGTACGGACGGCCTGGGCCTCGCCCTCGGCGCGCAGGGCGGCGGCCTTGGCCTCGCCTTCGGCGCGCAGGATCTGGGACTGCTTCTCGCCCTCGGCGGTGAGGATGGCGGCCTGCCGCGTGCCTTCCGCGGTGAGGATGGCCGCGCGCTTGTCACGGTCGGCGCGCATCTGCTTCTCCATCGAGTCCTGGATGGAGGTGGGCGGCTCGATGGCCTTCAGCTCGACGCGGTTGACGCGGATGCCCCACTTGCCGGTGGCCTCGTCGAGGACGCCGCGCAGGGCCGCGTTGATCTCCTCGCGGGAGGTCAGGGTGCGCTCCAGGTCCATGCCGCCGATGATGTTGCGCAGCGTGGTGACGGTGAGCTGCTCGATCGCCTGGATGTAGCTGGCGACCTCATAGGTGGCGGCCCGGGCGTCGGTGACCTGGTAGTAGATGACCGTGTCGATGTTCACGACCAGGTTGTCCTGGGTGATCACCGGCTGCGGCGGGAACGGTACGACCTGTTCCCGCAGGTCGATGCGGTTGCGGATGGTGTCGATGAACGGGACCACGATGTTGAGGCCCGCGTTCAGTGTCCGTGTGTAGCGGCCGAAGCGCTCGACGATGGCGGCGCTGGCCTGTGGGATCACTTGGATGGTCTTGATCAGGGCGATGAAGACCAACACCACCAGGATGATCAAGACGATGATGACCGGTTCCATCGTCGTTCCCCGTACCCTTCTCCGCCTCGGCGCTTTCGGCAGATCTCATGACTGTAGAAGATCTTGCTGGTCGAGTCTGACAGACCGCCGCGCAACTCGTGAGGCGTTCCCCGCGAGTTGTCCTTCAGAGGATGATCGCGGTGGCCCCTTCGATGTCCACGACGTCCACCTCCTGGCCGACTTCGTAGGCGCGGCCGGTGTCGAGGGCGCGGGCCGACCAGATCTCTCCGGCGAGCTTGATCCGGCCGCCGGAGCCGTCGACGCGTTCCAGGACGACGGCCTGTCTGCCCTTCAACGCCTCCACGCCGGTGGCGAGTCGGGGGCGTTGCGCGCTGTGCCGGGCCGCGATGGGCCGGACGACGGCGATGAGTGCGACGGAGACGACGACGAACGCGATGACCTGGGCGACCGCGTCGAAGCCGAGGCCGGAGACGGCCGCCGCGGCGAGGGCTCCCACCGCGAGCATGCCGAACTCCGGCATGGCGGTGACCACGAGCGGGATGCCGAGTGCCGCCGCGCCGACGAGCCACCACACCCATGCGTCGATGTCGTTCACATGGTCATGGTAGGTCCGCGGCCGGGCGGCGGACAGGGCGCGAAGGGGGGCGGAGCGGGCCGCGGGCGGGTCAGGAGAGCGGGAGGCCCTGGGCGGTCCAGCGGTCGCCGACCTGCTCCACGACGAGCGGGAGGCCGAAGCAGCGGGAGAGGTTGCGGGAGGTCAGCTCCAGCTCGACGGGGCCGGCGGCGAGGACCTTGCCCTGGCGGATCATGAGCACGTGGGTGAAGCCGGGGGCGATCTCCTCGACGTGGTGCGTGACCATGATCATCGAGGGGGCGATGGGGTCGCGCGCGAGCCGGCCGAGGCGGCGGACCAGGTCCTCGCGGCCGCCGAGGTCGAGGCCGGCGGCGGGCTCGTCCAGCAGGAGCAGCTCGGGGTCGGTCATCAGGGCGCGGGCGATGAGGGTGCGCTTGCGCTCGCCCTCGGACAGGGTGCCGAACTTCCGCTCCAGGTAGTCGGTCATGCCGAGGCGGTCGAGGAAGGCGCGGGCGCGCTGCTCGTCGACGGCGTCGTACTCCTCCTGCCAGCCGGCGGTCATGCCGTAGGCGGCGGTGAGGACGGTCTGCAGGACGGTCTGGCGCCTGGGGAGCTTCTCGGCCATGGCGATGCCGGCCACGCCGATGCGGGGGCGCAGCTCGAAGACGTCGGTGCCGGGCTTGCCTAGGGTCTCGCCGAGGATGGTGGCGGTGCCCTTGCTGGGGAAGAGGTAGCTCGAGGCGACGTTCAGGAGGGTGGTCTTGCCGGCGCCGTTCGGGCCGAGGATGACCCAGCGCTCGCCCTCCTTCACCGACCAGGAGACCTGGTCCACGAGAGCCCGGCCCTCCCGGACCACGGATACGTCCTGAAGCTCCAGAACATCGCTCATGAGCGCGTTGTCTCCCCTTGCAGTGTGGCCGGTCTCGGCACGCGTACGCCTGTGGCTCGGGTCCGCCGCGCCGGTGGGCGCAGCCCTTATGAAATCTACGCCACGAGTACACCGCTCCATTCCATCGGTCCGGTCCTTAGGGTGGAGACATGCTCACGGAACCGCGTTCAGGACGCCTTGCCGCTTGGGGAAATGCCCTTTTGGCCGGACTTGTCTCTCCGGATGACGCCGTACTCGCCATCGTGGGCGAGGACGTGGTGCACCGGGTGGAGGGACTGCCCGGGGAATCCGCTCCGGTCGGGCTGACGCTCGCGCTGGGGCGGCTGCGCACGCTGGGGGTGGCCGGTCTGCGGGTGGCGCTGCCCGCCCCCGGGCATCCGCTGGGGCTGAGCGGGCCGCCGGAGTTCAACGCGCGGGCGCTGGAGTCCGAGGAGGCGGTGGTCTGCCACGGCGCCGCGCTCGGCCTGGTGCCGGAGGTGTTCGAGGCCGGGCCGGACGGTGATGTACACGCCGAGGTGGTCTGGCGCGTGCTGCCGGTGCGGGAGGCGCCGCCCGCCGATGTGCCGTCGCTCGGCGAGGCCGAGCGGGAGTTGGCGGAGGCGCTGCGGGACGCCACCGAGATACTGTCGAAGCTGGACGTCGCCGGGTCGGGGCCGGTGGCCGAGGCGGCGATCGACGCCTACCGGGCGCGGGCCGAGCGGGGCCGTGAGGTGCTGGCGCCGGGCTATCCGCCGCGTGCGGTACGGGTGTTGGAGCTGGCGCAGCGGGTGGGTCTGCTGGTGTCGCTGGCATACGGCAACGGGCACGGGGGTGCGGTGAGCGCCTCGGAGATGGCGGCGCGGGGAGCGGCGCTGCGGCCGGTGGAGCGGACGGCGCGGCGGGCGCAGGTGGCGGCGTACAACGCGTTCGTGGAGGAGCGGGAGCGGGGGGCGCGCTGAGCCGCCGGTGCCCGGTGCGGGCGCCCCGCCCGGGGGCCGCCCTTAGGACCGCTGCCGCTCCGGTCCCTGTACCGGGTCGCTTCGGTCCTTGACGGCCGTGTTCGCCGCAGGGCCGGGTCCGGGGCGCCGATCAGGTGGGCGGTGAGGCCCGCGATGGCCAGCGGGACGTGCACCGGGACCTGGGGTACGGGGCCGGGCGCGACGCCCGGGGAGCGCGGGGCGGCGCCGTGGGCGTCCGAGCCTACGGCGGCCGGACCGGCGACGGCGGCCGGACCGGCATCGGTGTGCAGCGTGACGGCGAGTGCGGCCCTCGCGGCGATGTCCATGGGCCGGGTCCTCCCGCCGCGGCTGCCGGCCCGGCCGTGGTCGTGCGCCGATCGACACGGGTCGTGCGCCGATCGACGCGGGATGCCGGGGCGCGGTACGCGGTCCGCCGGCCCCGGCGGCGCCGGTCCTGACCAGTCCGCCGGCGACCTGACAGGCCCCCCGGGCACGCCCGGGGGGCCTGAGGTCGTCGTCGGCCTGGGATCAGCGGTTGAGGCCGAGGTTGCCGAAGGCCGGGTTCAGCACACCGATGACGCTCACGCTGTTGCCGACCGCGTTCACCGGGATGTGCACCGGGACCTGGACGACGTTGCCCGAGCCGACACCCGGGGAGTGCTGGGCCTCGCCGGCGGCCTGGCTGCCACCGTGCGCGGAGGCCAGGCCCGCTCCGGCGGCCACCAGTCCACCGGCCACCATCGTCACGGCCGCCGCCTTCTTCAGGTTCTTCACTTCAACCCCTCCTGTACGTCCACCGCGGTGATCACCGCGGCACGCACTGGAGAACGGCGGAGATCACCGGAGGATGCGCCATCCGGGTGACATTCCCACGACGGTATGAATCTCAGCCCGGGCCGTGACCCTTCGTGTTGCCATCGGTGAGGCGTTGGTCAGGGCGTTTCAGTCGGTCACGCCATGGCGTACGGCCCACAGCGCGGCCTGGGTGCGGTCGGCGAGGTCGAGTTTCATCAGGATGTTGGAGACGTGCGTCTTGACGGTCTTCTCGGACAAGACGAGGGCGCGGGCTATCTCCCGGTTGGAGCGGCCGTCCGCGATCAGACCGAGCACCTCGCGCTCCCGCTCGGTGAGCGAACTCCCGCGGCCCTGGCCGGTGGTGGCCTCCTCCTGGGAGAGTAGGGCGCCGGCGACCTCCGGCTGGAGCAGGATGTGGCCGGCGTGCACGGAGCGGATGGCGCCGGCGAGGGCGTCGGGGTCCACGTCCTTGTAGACGTATCCCGCGGCGCCCGCGCGCAGGGCCGGGACGACCGTGCGCTGCTCGGTGAAGCTGGTGACGATCAGCACGCGCGCGGGGTTGCCGAGCTCACGCAGCTTGCGCAGGGCCTCGATGCCGTCCGTGCCGGGCATCTTGACGTCCATGAGGACGATGTCGGGCCGCAGCTCCTCGGCGCGGGCGACGCCCTCGACGCCGTCGGCGGCCTCGCCGACGACCTCGATGTCGTCCTGCACCTCCAGGAAGGTGCGCAGGCCCCGGCGGACGACCTGATGATCGTCGACCAGCAGTACCTTGATCGGTTCACCCACCGGGGACCTCCATCTCGATCGTGGTGCCCTTGCCGGGCGCCGATTCCACGGTCAGCGCGCCGCCGACCCCGCCGGCCCGGTCCCGCATCGAGACCAGGCCGAGGTGGCGGCCGGCGCGGCGGACCGCCGTCGGGTCGAAGCCGCCGCCGTCGTCGGTGACGCGCAGCACGGCTCCGCCGCCGCGGCGTTCCACGCTCACGTCGACCCGGCCGGCGCCGGAGTGGCGCAGGGCGTTGTGCAGGGCTTCCTGGGCGACCCGGAGCAGGGCCTCCTCCTGGGCCGCGGGCAGGGCGCGGAAGCCGCTGCTGGTGAAGGTCACGCGCGCGCTGTGGGCGCGGTCGAGGACCTGGGTCTGGGTGCGCAGGGTGGCGACCAGGCCGTCCTCGTCCAGCGCCGCGGGCCGCAACTCCACGACGGCCGCGCGCAGTTCGTCGGCGGCCTCGGCGGCGAGGCAGGCCACCTGGTGCAGTTCGCCCTTGGCGCGGGCGGGGTCGCGGTCGACGAGCGCGGCCGCCGCCTGGGCGGTCAGGCGCAGGGAGAACAGCTTCTGGCTGACCGCGTCGTGCAGTTCATGGGCGAGGCGGGAGCGTTCCTCGGCGATGGTCAGCTCACGGCTGCGCTCGTAGAGACGGGCGTTGGTGAGGGCGATGGCGGCGTGCTGGGCGAGGATGGCGAGCAGTTCCTCGTCCTGCGCCGTGAAGCCGCAGCCGCCCTGCTCGGAGCACGGGGGGTGTCCCTCGGCGGGGCGCAGCTTGTTGGCGAGGAAGAGCGCGCCGATGACCTCGTCGTCGGCGCGGATGGGCAGGCCGAGGAAGTCCACCAGGTCGGGGTGGGCGGCCGGCCAGCCCTCGAAGCGGGGGTCCTTGCGCACGTCGGCGAGGCGCTCGGCCTTCGCCTCGTGCAGCATCGCGGCGAGGATGCCGTGCTGGCGCGGGAGCGGGCCGATGGCACGCCACTGCTCCTCGCTGACGCCGTCCACGACGAACTGGGCGAAGCCGCCGTGGTCGTCGGGGACGCCGAGGGCGGCGTACTGCGCGTCGAGCAGCTCGCGGGCGGAGGCGACGATCGTCTTGAGGACGTCGCGCACCTCCAGATGCCTGCTCATGGCCAGCAGCGCGGAACTCACCGCGGCGAGGCCGGACCGGGGGCCTTCACTCATGTCCTCACGGTACCGGCGGGGTGTGACAGTGCGGATCGGACCAGTGGCGGCGGGACCCGGTCCGCTGGGCCTAGGGCCGGTGGCGTAGGCCGCTGGGTCCGGGACGCGGGGCCCAGGGGCGTACGCCGAAGGGCCCCGGTGTTCTGCGGCCCGCGTCCGAGGCGGCGCGGCCGGTGCCGTTCCTACGGTGTGGTCACCGCCCGAGCGGGCGGTGGGCGACGAGGGGACGGAAGTCATGCCGGTGGCGATCATCACGGGGGCCTCGAAGGGCCTGGGGCGGGCGCTCGCCGAGGCGCTGGCCGCGCGGGGCTGGGATCTGGTGCTCGACGCGCGGGGCGCGGGCGCCCTCCAGGAGGCCGCCGGTGCCGTCGGGCGGCACGGCACCCGGGTGACGGCGCTGCCCGGGGACGTCGCGGACGGCGGGCACCGGGCCGCGCTCGTGGCCGCCGCGTGGCGGCTGGGCGGTGTCGACCTGGTGGTGAGCAATGCGAGCGCGCTGGGGGCCGAGCCGCTGGTGCGGCTGGCGGAGCTGCCGCTGGAGGGGCTGCGGCAGGCGCTGGAGGTGAACGCGGTGGCGGCGCTCGGCCTGGTCCAGGAGGCACTGCCCCTGCTTCAGGCGTCGCCGGCGGGCGCGGTGATCGCGGTCAGCTCGGACGCGGCGGCGGAGGCGTACGCGACCTGGGGCGGCTACGGCGCCTCGAAGGCCGCCCTGGACCAGCTCGCCGCGGTGCTGGGCGCGGAGGAGCCGGGGCTGCGGGTGTGGGCGGTGGACCCCGGGGACATGGCGACGGACCTGTACGCGGCGGCCGTACCGGGCGACGAGGATCCGCGGCCGGCGCCCGCCGAGGTCGTACCGGCCTTTCTGCGGCTGCTGGACGAGCGGCCGGTGAGCGGGCGGTATGCGGCGCCCTCTCTGGTGGAGGGGCGATGACGGCCGTGCTGAGGGTGCCCGGCGAGCTGTCCGCGCGGCTGCCGGTCGAGCAGCGCGGGCCGGGGCTCGACCGGGACTCCGTACGGCTGCTGGTGTCGCGCGGTACGGAGGTGGCGCATCACGCCTTCCGCGAGCTGCCGGAGCTGCTGCGGGCCGGGGACGTGCTGGTGGTGAACACCTCGCGGACGCTGGCGGCGGCGGTGGACGGGCGGATCGGGCACGCGCGCGTGGTGGTGCACTTCTCCACGCGCGGGGACGACGGGCGGTGGGCGGTCGAGGTGCGGGAGCCGGACGGGCGCGGTACCACGCGTGCGCGTGCGGGCTCGCACGCGGGAACGGAGGTGTCGCTGCCGGGCGGGGGCAGGCTGCTGCTTCAGGAGCCGCTGGACGCGCGCGGGGAGCGGCTGTGGTGGGCGCGGGCCGCCGGACCGGACGTACGGGAGGTGCTGTGGGAGCACGGGCGGCCCGTCCGTTACTCCTATACGGAGCGGGACCAGCCGCTCTCCGTCTATCAGACGGTGTTCGCGCTGCCGTCACCGGACGGGGCGGGCAGTGCGGAGATGCCGAGCGCGGCCCGGCCCTTCACGGCGCGGCTGGTGGCGGAGCTGGTGAGCCGGGGGGTGCAGTTCGCGCCGGTCACGCTGCACACGGGGGTCTCGTCGGCGGAGGCGCACGAGCCGCCGTATCCGGAGCGGTTCGCGGTGCCGGAGGCGTCCGCTCGGCTCATCGGCAACGCCGCCGCGGGGGGCGGCAGGGTGATCGCGGTCGGGACGACGGCCGTGCGGGCCGTGGAGTCGGCCACCGGGCCGGACGGGGTGGTGCGGGCGGCCGGGGGGTGGACGGACCTGGTGGTCACGCCCGGGCGCGGGGTGCGGGTGGTGCGGGGGCTGCTGACCGGGCTGCACGAGCCGGCGGCCTCGCATCTGCTGATGCTGGAGGCGATCGCGGGACGGGCGGCGGTCCACCGTGCCTACGAGGAGGCGCTGCGTGCGCTCTACCTCTGGCACGAGTTCGGCGACGTCCATCTCATCCTCCCGGAGGAGGACCCTCACACAGAGCGTTGCTAAGGCAACGCGCGGTGACCTAGTCCGGTTTTGCATGTGAGCCCGCACATAGGGCCTACATCACGTACGACGGCGCATAGGAGATAAACCCTCCCAACTGAACGGGGCAGACGGCCCCGTCTGTCCTATTTTGCCCTTCCCCGCTCCACTATCGAGGATCGTACGTCACACCTTTGCCTGGGCATTTTGCGCCCGCTAAGAATTGCTCCGTCGCTCAGCGCCTCGGGATCCGTCCCGGGGTGTTCGTGCGGGAGGAGCCGATTCCTCCGGCGGATGCAGGAGCGACCTCCGCGCTATTCGAAGAGGTCCATCGCCATGCCCAAGAACATCTTCGCCCGTGCTCATAGTCGTACGCTGACCAAGCAGCGCAAGATCGCCGTCGCCGGTGTCGCCGCACTCGGCACCGCCGCCATCGTCCTCTCGGCGGCCCCCGGCAACGCCGAGACCGTGACCACCGGCGCCCCCGCCGCTCCCGCCCAGGTCGCCTCCGGCACCGTCCTGCACAACGTCAAGGGCACGGTCACCGACCAGCTCGCGGCCGCGAACGTCAAGCTCGACACCATCGCTGCGCAGAAGAAGGCCGCCGACGCCGCCGCCAAGAAGGCCGCCGAGGCCGCCGCGCTGAAGAAGGCCGCCGCGCGGAAGGCCGTGCAGGCGCGCACCGCCCAGCAGCAGACCGCCACCCGCTCCGCGCAGCGCCCCGAGATTCAGCTGGTCGCCGCGAAGACCTACTCGAACACCCTCGACGGCTGGATCCGCCAGGCCCTGGACATCATGAAGTCCAAGGGCATCCCGGGCAGCTACAACGGCCTGCACAAGAACATCATGCGGGAGTCCTCCGGCAACCCCATGGCCATCAACAACTGGGACGTCAACGCGGTCAACGGCATCCCGTCCAAGGGCCTGCTCCAGGTCATCCCGCCGACCTTCGCGGCGTACCACGTCCCGGGCACGTCCTGGAACATCTACGACCCGGTCGCCAACATCACCGCCGCCGCCAACTACGCGGCCGACAAGTACGGCTCGATCGACAACGTCAACAGCGCGTACTGAGGCCCTGGCGCGGGACCTCGACGACGCGACGACGTGACGCCGAAGGGCGGCACCCCCTCATGGGGTGCCGCCCTTCGGCGTCGTACGGACGCGGTTACTTGCGCATGACCTCCGGTTCGTGGCGGCGCAGGAAGCGGGACACGAAGAAGCCGCAGACGACACCGAGCACGATCAGCGCCGCCATGTCCAGACCCCAGGACGAGGCCGCGTGGTCCCACAGCGGGTCGGTGTTGCCCGGGTCGTCGGTGTTCGGGGCGATGTTGTTGAAGTCCAGCGTGGTGCCGGCCGCGGCGACCGCCCAGCGCGACGGCATCAGGTACGAGAACTCGTTGACGCCGAGCGTGCCGTGCAGGGTGAAGAGGCAGCCGGTGAAGACGACCTGGACGATCGCGAACATCACGAGCAGCGGCATGGTCTTCTCGGCCGTCTTCACCAGCGAGGAGATCACCAGGCCGACCATCATAGAGGTGAAGCCGAGCGCCATGATCGGCAGGCACAGCTCGAACAGCGTCGAGCTGCCGAGGACCAGGCCCTCCCCGGGGATCTCCCGGCTGGAGAAGCCGATCAGGCCGACCATCAGCCCCTGGAGCACGGTGACCGCGCCCAGCACGACCACCTTCGACATCAGGTACGCCGACCGGGACAGGCCGGTGGCGCGCTCCCGCTCGTAGATGACCCGTTCCTTGATCAGCTCACGCACGGAGTTCGCCGCGCCGGCGAAGCACGCGCCGACCGCGAGGATCAGCAGCACGGTCGTGGCCGTGCCGTTCGGGACGTGCTGGCCGGTGCGCGGGTTGACCGCCTCGTTGACCAGCAGGCCCTTGTCGCTGTCGATCAGCAGGCTGACCGCGCCGAGGACCGCGGGCAGGATCACCGTCAGCAGCAGGAAGCCCTTGTCGGAGGCGATGACCGACACATAGCGCCGGATCAGGGTCATCAGCTGCGAGCCCCAGCTCTGCGGCTTGGGCGGCTTCATCGCCTGCGGCGGAGGCATGGGTACGGACTGCGGGGCGATCGCGTCGATCTCCGCGGCGTACATCTGGTAGTGCTGCGAGCCCTTCCAGCGGCCCGCCCAGTCGTAGTCGCGGTAGTTCTCGAAGGCGGAGAAGACATCGGCCCAGCTGTCGTAGCCGAAGAAGTTCAGCGCCTCCTCCGGCGGCCCGAAGTAGGCGACCGCACCGCCCGGCGCCATCACCAGCAGCTTGTCGCACAGCGCCAGCTCGGCCACCGAGTGCGTGACGACGAGGACCGTACGGCCGTCGTCGGCGAGGCCGCGCAGCAGCTGCATGACGTCCCGGTCCATGCCCGGGTCGAGACCGGAGGTCGGCTCGTCCAGGAAGATCAGCGACGGCTTGGTGAGCAGTTCGAGGGCGACGGAGACACGCTTGCGCTGGCCGCCGGACAGGGACGTGACCTTCTTGTCCTTGTGGATGTCCAGCTTCAGCTCGCGCAGCACCTCGTCGATGCGGGCGTCGCGCTCCTGCGCCGTGGTGTCGGCCGGGAAGCGCAGCTTGGCCGCGTACTTCAGGGCCTTCTTGACGGTCAGCTCCTTGTGCAGGATGTCGTCCTGCGGGACCAGACCGATGCGCTGGCGCAGCTCGGCGAACTGCTTGTACAGGTTCCGGTTGTCGTAGAGCACCTCGCCCTGGTTGGCCGGCCGGTAGCCGGTCAGCGCCTTGAGCAGGGTCGACTTGCCGGATCCGGACGGGCCGATCACGGCGATCAGCGACTTCTCGGGGACGCCGAAGGAGACGTCCTTGAGGATCTGCTTGCCGCCGTCGACCGTGACGGTCAGATGGCGGGCCGAGAAGGAGACCTCACCGGTGTCGACGAACTCCTCGAGGCGGTCGCCGACGATCCGGAAGGTGGAGTGGCCGACGCCGACGATGTCGCTCGGGCCGAGCAGCGCCGAGCCGCCCTTCGCGATCGGCTGGCCGTTGACGTAGGTGCCGTTGTGCGAGCCCAGGTCACGGATCTCGAAGCGGCCGTCGGGCGTGACGTGGAACTCGGCGTGGTTCCGGGAGACCTGCAGGTCGGAGACGACCAGTTCGTTCTCCAGGGCACGGCCGATGCGCATCACGCGGCCGAGCGCGAACTGGTGGAACGTGGTCGGGCTGCGGTCGCCGTGGACCGGCGGCGCCCCCGCGCCACCACCGGGTGCCTGCTGCGCGTACGGCTCGGCGGGGCCGGCCTGCTGCGGGAAGGCGGACGGCTGCGCCTGCTGGGGTTGCGGCGCCTGCTGCCACCCCGCCTGCGGTGCCTGTGCCTGGTGGGGCACCGCCTGCTGCGGCGCCGCCTGCTGGGCCCAGCCCGGTGCTCCGGCGCCCTGCGCTGCGTACGGCGCCGCCGCCTGCGGCTGCTGGCCCGCGCCGCCGACCGCGGCCGTGGCCGCCGACAGATTCAGCCGCGGTCCGTCGGTCGCGTTGCCGAGATGCAGCGAGGAGCCGGCGCCGATCTCCATGTGCTGGATCCGCTGCCCCTGCACGAACGTGCCGTTGGTGCTGCCATGGTCCTCGATGACCCAACTGCGGCCGTCGAAGCTGACCGTGGCGTGCCGCCAGGAGACCCTGGCGTCGTCGAAGACGATGTCACCCTGCGGATCGCGGCCGAGGGTATATGGCCTGGACGGGTCGAGCGTCCAGGTCCGTCCGTTTGATTCCAGTACGAGTTCCGGCACTCCATGCCCCACTGAGTTGTCCCCCGAATTTCCCCCATCACAGGGAGTCTAGGGATGTCGAACATCGTGGGGAACTATTTCAGGCTTGGCCCCCTGACTGAAACCCGGGCCTTGCCAGGAGCGCCGACGCGCGCTCCAACTCGCCCCGTTGACGGGGTTGAAACCGGGCCGGAGAGTGGTAATCCCCGCGAGGGGGACAAGCGCCGCGGCGTGGATCGGGGGGTCTGCGATGAGTGCTGCCATGGGCGTCGAGACCGTACGGCACCCTGCCCGGGTGCCCTGGTTGAACGTCGTACTGTCCGCGGTCGCCGCCGTGAGCTGGGCTTTGATCGGCATGGCCGGCACGGCCGCGCTCGGCCTGCATCTGCTGCGGGCCGACACGGCGGGCTCGCTCGGCCCCATGACGGCGGCTGTTGTGGCGCTCGGGGCGGGTGGTTCGGTCTCTCCGGCGGGCGATGTGTCCGCCTTCGGACTGAAAGGCGCAGAGGCGCACACCGCCGTCGAGATCACGCCACTCGGGGTGAGCCTCGTCGGAGCACTGCTGCTGTCGTGGTTCTTCCTACGGTCCCTGCGCGCGGCCGGAGTTGTCATCGCACCGGCCGAACTCCTCGCGCGCGCGGCCACGGTGGTGGCGCTCTTCGTGGCGACGCTCGGCGGTCTGGCCTGGGCCGGCCACGACGTCATCACCATCGACGGCGGCTCGATCGACGGCGGCTCGATCGGCCTCGACGGCCTGCCGGGCGCGGGTGACGCGGGAGGCGGCGGGCTGAACCTCCCCGGCCTGGGGGACGTGAGCGGCCTGCTGCCGGACCGGATCGGTGACCTGATCGACGCCAAGGCGGCCGTCGGCTTCACCGTGGACACCCCGGCCACCCTCCTCGGCGGCCTCGGCTGGTGCGCCGGCGTCCTGCTGGTCGCGCTGCTCGCCTCCCGCCGCACTCTCCTGCCGCCCGGCTGGTCGGTCGTGCACCGGGTGGTGCGGCCGGCGGTCTCGGCGCTCGTCACCGTGCTGCTGCTGGCCGTCGCCGCGGGGCTCGCGGCGGCAGCGTACGCGGCGATCGGCGACGACCACCCGCGGCGGATCGCCGGCGCGGCGCTGCTCGGCGCCCCGAACGGCGTCTGGCTCGGCGTGCCCCTCGGCCTGTTCGTCCCCTGGGACGGCCGGGCCACCGGCGTTCTCCACGCCGTGCTCCCGCATCCGCTGGACCAGCTCCTCGACGGGCACGCCGATCGGCCCGTCACGGTGGGCCGGCTGGCCGGCCTTGACGGGCGGGTGTGGCTGCTGGCGGTGGCCGCGGTGCTGATGATCCTGCTGGCCGGGATCCTGACGGCGGTGCGCACCCCGGTGGCACGGCCCGCCGACAGCGCCCTCGGCCTCGCCGGCCGGTGCGCGCTGCGGCTGGGGGTCACGAGCGCCCTCGCCCTCCCTCTCCTCGCATGGCTGACGGACGTGTCCGCGGACGCCGGCCTGTCCGTCCTCGGCTTCGACGCCTTCGGCGCGGGCCTCGACCTGCACGGCCACCTGGGCACGGCCCTGCTGCTGGGCGCCGCCTGGGGCACGGGCGCGGGCGCGGCGGGGGCCCTGCTGGCGTGGCTGACCGGGGCGGCGGGGGCGGGGGTGGCGGCGGCTGCTCGGGTGGTGGGGTCGGTGGGGGTGGTGGGCTCGGCGGGCTCGGTGGGTGTGGCAGATGCGGTGGGGTCGGTTGGGGCTTCGGGGGCGGTGGGGGTGAGTCCGGGCGGGGGCGGGGGGTACGGCGAGCGGAGCGGGAGCCCGGGCGGAGGTTCCGGGTACGGCGCGCGGAGCGGGTCGGGCGAAGGTCCCGGGTTCGGCCCGCGCGATGCGGCGCCGGGCAGGGTCGCGCGGTACGACCAGGGCGGGCGGAGCGACTCCGTGTACGGCGGCGGTGGCGGCAGTGCCGGGCGCTCCGTGGCCGGGGCCGAAGCGGGGCCGTACACACCGAGCAGGCCGTACCGGCCGCCGAACCCCGACACCAACCCGTATCTGCGGCTGCCCGAGGAGCCGCGGGACATCTGGCCGCCGGCGGCCGGGCAGGAGCCGACGGCCAGGCCGGAGCCGGCTGCCAGGCCGGAGCCGGCTGCCGGGCCGGACGTCTACGGTGCCCCCACCGTCGCCGGGCCGCACGGTCCTCCTCCCCCGCCGCCCCGGAGGCGACCGGCACCGCGATCGGGCGAGGTGCCGCCGCAGACGCCGGACGACGGGCCGCCGCCCCCGCCTCCACCGCCCGGGGCGCCGAGACGGCCCAGGTGAAACGGCCCGCGTGAGGGGGTGGAGTGGGACAGGCGGGGCACCGCGGTGCGTACGCATCCGATGGCCGGCCGCCCCGCGGATCGCCGTTCGGGGCCCGCCGTGGCACCCTCGTGAGGGAGCCCAGACGGCTCCCGCCACGGCCCCCGGAACCGATCCCCGGCGGCAACATCCCTGACACCGGCCCGCCATCCATTGTTCCGTGTCCGTCAGGCGGACCTCGACGGCGGGAGGCACTGGGTGCCGGATACGGTGGTGGACACCATGAGCGCTTCGCAGACCTCCGAGGTCCCCACTCTCCTCGTCAAGATCTTCGGCAAGGACAGGCCGGGCATCACAGCGGGCCTGTTCGACACCCTGGCCGCCTACCTCGTCGACGTGGTCGACATCGAGCAGGTCGTCACCCGGGGCCGCCTGGTGCTGTGCGTGCTGGTGACCCAGCCGCCGGCCGGTCTCGAGGGCGATCTGCGGTCCACCGTGCACAGCTGGGCCGAGTCGATGAAGATGCAGGCGGAGATCATCTCGGGGCACGGCGACAACCGTCCGCGCGGTCATGGGCGCTCCCTGGTGACCGTCCTCGGCCACCCCCTCACCGCCGAGTCGACGGCCGCCATCGCCGACCGGATCGCGAAGGCCGGCGGCAACATCGACCGTATCTTCCGGCTCGCGAAGTACCCGGTGACGGCGGTCGAGTTCGCGGTGTCCGGAGTGGAGACCGAGCCGCTGCGCACGGCCCTCGCTTCCGACGCGGCGGCACTGGGTGTCGATGTCGCGGTGGTCTCGGCCGGTCTGCACCGTCGGGCCCAGCGGCTCGTGGTCATGGACGTGGACTCGACCCTGATCCAGGACGAGGTCATCGAGCTGTTCGCCGCCCACGCCGGCTGCGAGGACCAGGTCGCCGAGGTGACGGCAGCGGCGATGCGCGGGGAGCTGGACTTCGAGCAGTCGCTGCACGCGCGGGTGGCGCTGTTGAAGGGGCTGGACGCGTCGGTGGTGGACAAGGTCCGCAAGGAGGTCCGGCTGACCCCGGGCGCGCGCACCCTGATCCGGACCCTGAAGCGGCTCGGCTACCAGGTGGGAGTCGTCTCCGGAGGATTCACCCAGGTCACCGACGATCTCAAGGAGCGGCTGGGCCTGGACTTCGCGCAGGCCAACACGCTGGAGATCGTCGACGGAAAGCTGACCGGCCGGGTCACCGGCGAGATCGTGGACCGGGCGGGCAAGGCACGGCTGCTGCGCCGGTTCGCCGCTGAGGCCGGGGTGCCGCTGTCGCAGACGGTGGCGATCGGCGACGGCGCCAATGACCTGGACATGCTGAACGCGGCGGGCCTCGGCGTGGCCTTCAATGCCAAGCCGGTGGTGCGGGAGGCGGCGCACACGGCGGTGAACTTCCCCTTCCTCGACACGGTCCTGTACCTCCTCGGCGTCACCCGGGAAGAGGTCGAGGCCGCCGACACGCACGACGAGGACTGAGCGGGCCCGGCCCGCGTCCCGTTCCCGGGAGGGCCCGGCACCCCTGGGGTGCCGGGCCCCGCGTCGTCCGGCGCCGGTGCCGGCACCGGACCGCCGTCACTCGGAGGGCGCCCAGTAGTCCACGAGCGTGCCCACCCCGGGCTCGACGCCCTTCCAGGGGCCCTCGAAGGTCAGCACGGCGAAGGCGGCGGCGGGGAAGCCGCGGCGCTTCATCCGTTCGCCCGCGTCGTCGTCGGCCGAACCGGTCAGGATCTCCGCCAGGCCGTGCACGCCCGGGTTGTGGCCGATCAGGATCACGTTGTGCACGTCGTCGGGAAGCTCGTTGAGCACGGCGATCAGCTCGCCGGGCGAGGCCTCGTAGACCCGCTCCTCGTAGACGGTTTTCGGCCGGTGCGACAGCTCGTGGACGGCGAGCTTCCAGGTCTCGCGGGTACGGATCGCCGTGGAGCACAGGGCCCGGTCGAAGGTGATGCCGGTGTCGGCCAGCTTGCGTCCGGCGACTGCGGCGTCCGTACGGCCCCGCTCGGCGAGCGGGCGCTCATGGTCGGGGACCTGGGGCCAGTCGGCTTTCGCATGCCGGAAGAGGACGATCCTGCGGGGTTCAGCGACGCTCATGTCACCCAGCTTCGCATGAAACAGGCCACCCGGCGCAGGGAGTTGACATGCGGGTTCACCGCGCGACGGGGCTTGACGTCAGCGCGCGAGGAACTGCTGGGCGCGCTCCAGCAGGTGGGTGATCGCCGGGTCGCCGCTCGCCGCCTGGGCGTCCGACGGGTTCAGTATCAGCGCGAACAGCACGATGAAGGCGAGGGCGGGCAGGGCGAGCGCCCACCAGGGCAGCCGGATGTGGACGCCGCCCGTGGTCGCCGGGTGGGGCCGGGAGTGGGTGCGGGCCGCCATGGTCGCCTCCGGGTGTCTTCGCGCGGGTCCGTGACCGCCTGATGCGGTCACCACTCGAAGCTACGGAATCCGGGGCCGCCAACCCATCCGGAACTCCACCCAGTTGACCCTGACCCTGGCCCCCTAGGGGATGGTGGGGCCAGCCCCACCATCCCCCGGACGAACAAGGCGAACCGGGCGGGCCGGACGGACCAGACGGACTGCGTCGGCCCGGACCGGCTGGTCTGGAGGGTCTGGGGGTCCGGCCTCTCCGGCCGGAGGAACCGGACCGAGGGAAGCCGGGACCGTCAGGGAGACGCGATGGTCGCGATGATGCCGATGATCACGAAGATGGCGAAGAACGAGCCGAAGACGAGCAGCATCTTCTTCTGGCCGTTCTTCGGGTTCGGGTCGAGCACAGGCTGCATGCGCCCAGTCTCGCACTCCGCCCCCCGTCCGGCCGCGTCGGGGCACCCCGGGCGGGTCAGCGCGCCGCCTCGTCCTCCACCGTCCGGGCGCGGCCCGCCAGGAAGCCCACCGCCATCTGCGGCACCATCAGGCCCGCCATCAGGGCGATCGGCAGCCCCCAGCCGCCGCTCTGCTGGTAGAGCACGCCGACCAGCAGCGGGCCGGGGATGGAGATCAGATAGCCGGTGCTCTGCGCGAACGCGGACAGCTGGGCCACGCCCGCGCCGCTGCGGGCCCGCATGCCGACCATGGTCAGCGCGAGGGGGAAGGCGCAGTTGGAGACGCCGAGCAGCAGGGCCCAGGCCCAGGCGCCGCCGGCCGGGGCGAGGTACAGGCCGGCGTATCCGGCGAGGCCGCAGGCGCCCAGGACCAGCACGATCGGCCCCTGGTGGGGCAGCCGGGTGGCGACCCGCGGGATGACGAAGGCCAGCGGCACGCCCATCACCATGGTGACGGCGAGCAGCACGCCCGCGGTGCCCGCCGGAACGCCGGCGTCCCGGAAGATCTGCGGCATCCAGCCCATGGTGATGTAGGCGGCGGTGGCCTGGAGGCCGAAGAAGACGGCGAGCGCCCAGGCGGTGCGGCTGCGGGTGATGCGCAGCGGAGCGTGCTGCTGGGCCGTCCCGCGCTCCGGCTCCCGCTGCGGGGCGGCCGCGGTGCCGCGCTCGCGGGCCAGCGGCACCCAGGGCAGCACGGCCACGGCGGCGATGACCGCCCAGACGGCGAGCCCGGACTGCCAGCTGCCTCCCATGGCGTCGGTCAGGGGCACGGTCACCGCGGCGGCGAGGGAGGTGCCCAGGGCGAGGGCCATGGAGTACAGGCCGGTCATGGAGCCGACCCGGTCGGGGAACCAGCGCTTGACGATGACCGGCATCAGGACGTTGCTGACGGCGATGCCCATCAGGGCGAGCGCGCTGGCGGCCAGGAATCCGGCCGTGCTGCCGACGTACGGGCGTATGAGCAGGCCGGCGGTGATCGCGGCCATGCCGGCGCAGACCACGGCGGCCGGTCCGAAGCGGCGGGCCAGGCGGGGCGCGGTGATGCCGAAGACGGCGAAGCACAGCGGGGGCACGGAGGTGAGCAGCCCGGCCAGGCTGCCGCTCATGCCGAGCCCGTCGCGGACCTCCTCCAGGAGCGCGCCGAGGCTCGTGATGGCCGGGCGGAGGTTCAGCGCGGCCAGGACGATGCCGACGACCATGAGCCGGACCGTCCACGCGCGCGTGCGGCCCGCGTCGGCGGCCGTCTCGGGTGTGCTCTCGTCGGCCGTACCGCGCTCGGCCGACGAGAGCGCCTTACGGGTCTGCACTGTCCGGGTCTCCTCATTCGCCATAGCCCCATCATAGAATCATAGGATGATTGCCTGTCCATTCCCGGGTCGCCGCGGCCCGGCCCTCCCGTGCGAAGGTGTGCCATGCCCTTGAGCCACCCGCGCCGTTCGGCGCTGTCCGAGCAGGTCATCGCCGCGCTGCGCAACCAGATCACCTCCGGCGAGTGGCCGGTGGGCTCGCGCATCCCGACGGAGCCGGAGCTGGTCGAGCAGCTGGGCGTCGCCCGCAACACCGTCCGCGAGGCCGTCCGCGCGCTCGCCCACAACGGTCTGCTGGACATCCGGCAGGGCTCGGGCACCTATGTCGTGGCCACGAGCGAACTGGCCGGCGTGATGCACCGCCGGTTCGCCGGCGCCGACCCGCGGCACATCGCCGAGCTGCGCGCCACGCTGGAGTCGGCCGCGGCGAAGCTGGCCGCCGAGCGGCGCACCGAGAAGGACCTCAAGCAGCTGGACACGCTGCTGGCACGGCGCGAGGAGATCTGGGAGACCGGCGACACGGAGGCCTTCGTGTCGGCCGACGCCACCTTCCACCTCGCCGTGGTGGCCGCTTCCCACAACGACGTGATGACGGCGATGTACGCGGACCTGGGCGAGGTGCTGCGGGACTGGCTGCGCGCCGACGTCGGGACGGAGCTGACACCGGAGACGCACATGGACCACACGCGCCTGGTGGACGCGATCCGCGCGGGGGACGCGGAGGCGGCGGCTCAGGAGGCCGCGAGCTATCCGTTCCTGTGCGACCGGGGCCGGTTCAGCGCGCCTTCTGGTGGCTGATCCAGACCGAGCGGACTTCCTTCCAGCACCGGCCGGTGAGCCGTACGGTCAGCGCGGGACCCGCGTCCACCGGGGCGCTGTCGGTGTCGATGTCCCACCAGCGGGCGCACTCGATGTGCAGACGCACGCGATCGATGTCGACATAGGGATTGTGGCAGTAGGCCACCACATGGGATCCGCTGACCGTCGTACGGCAGGAGGCGCCGAACGGGCTCGGCGCGGGCGGCTTGCCGGCGCTCACGCGCGCGTGGGGCAGCGCGTCGTACGGCAGGGAGAGCACGAGTGCCAGGGCCAGGACCGCCGGGGCGAGGCTGCGGGACGGACGCACAAGGGGACCTCCTCGGCCGGGCTGCGGAGGGACGTGCGCGGGGCGCCGTAATCCAGCGTGCGCCGAGGGCGCGGGGGCGGCCCGGCCGGTGGGCCGAACGGGTGACGCCCCGCTCCCCGCGCGCGGCGGGGAACGGGGCGTCGGGTGCGCTGTCGCGCGATCGGCCGCCGAGGGCGGCCGGCGCGCGGCGACCGGGAGGTCAGGCGCCGATGGCGTGCAGTCCGCCGTCGACGTGGATGATCTCGCCCGTGGTCTTCGGGAACCAGTCGCTCAGCAGGGCGACGACACCGCGGCCCGCCGGCTCGGGGTCCGCCAGGTTCCACTCCAGCGGGGAGCGGGTGTCCCACACCGCGGCCAGGTCGCTGAAGCCCGGGATGGACTTGGCGGCCATCGAGCCGAGCGGGCCCGCGGAGATGAGGTTGCAGCGGATGTTCTGCTTGCCCAGGTCGCGCGCCATGTAGCGGCTGGTGGCCTCCAGGGCGGCCTTGGCCGGGCCCATCCAGTCGTACTGCGGCCACGCGTACTGGGCGTCGAAGGTGAGGCCGACGACCGAGCCGCCGTTCTGCATCAGCGGCAGGCAGGCCATGGTCAGCGCCTTCAGGGAGAACGCCGAGACGTGCATGGCGGTGGCCACCGACTCGAACGGCGTGTTCAGGAAGTTGCCGCCGAGCGCGTCCTGCGGGGCGAAGCCGATGGAGTGGACGATGCCGTCGAGGCCGCCCAGCTCCTCGCCGACCACGTCGGCCAGGCGCGCGAGGTGCTCCTCGTTCGTCACGTCCAGCTCGATGACCTTGGTCGGCTTCGGCAGCTTCTTGGCGATGCGCTCGGTCAGCGTGGGCCGCGGGAAGGCGGTCAGGATGATCTCGGCGCCCTGCTCCTGGGCCAGCTTGGCGACGTGGAAGGCGATGGACGACTCCAGCAGCACACCCGTGACGAGGATGCGCTTGCCCTCAAGAATTCCGCTCATGGTGATCAGTGACCCATTCCCAGTCCGCCGTCAACCGGGATGACGGCTCCAGTGATGTACGAGGCGTCGTCCGAGGCGAGGAACCGCACCGTCGCGGCGATCTCCTCGGGCCGCGCGTAACGGCCGAGCGGCACCTGCGAGACGATGTTCTTGCGCTGCTCGTCGCTGAGCACCTTGGTCATGTCGGTGTCGACGAAACCGGGCGCGACGACGTTGAAGGTGATGTTGCGCGACCCCAGCTCCCGGGCCAGGGAACGCGCGAAGCCGACCAGGGCGGCCTTGGAGGCGGCGTAGTTCGCCTGGCCCGCCGAGCCGAGCAGACCGACCACCGACGAGATCAGCACGACGCGGCCCTTCTTGGCGCGCAACATGCCGCGGTTGGCCCGCTTGACCACCCGGAAGGTGCCGGTGAGGTTGGTGTCGATGACCGAGGTGAAGTCCTCCTCGGACATGCGCATGAGGAGCTGGTCCTTGGTGACGCCCGCGTTGGCGACCAGGACCTCGACCGGACCGTGCTGGTCCTCGATCTCCTTGTAGGCCTGCTCCACCTGCTCCGGGTCGGTGATGTCGCACTTGACGGCCAGGAAGCCGGCCGGCGGCTCACCCGAGCGGTACGTGATCGCGACCTTGTCGCCGGCGTCGGCGAATGCGCGGGCGATGGCGAGGCCGATGCCCCGGTTTCCTCCGGTGACGAGAACCGAGCGGCTCAACGGATCACCCTTTCGATAGCGGTCTGACAGATCCGCCCGAACACCTGGATGACAGGCGGCTTCATCGAAAACCTATCGGTACCGCAGCTCCCGTGGGCAATCGGGCGCCCACAGTGGCGCGGGGGTGTCGCTGTCGGGTCTCTACAGAAACGGCCGATCCGGGACCCAAACCTGTGGTCCCCCGGACCGCTCCCGCGACATGATCGGATCCGACAGGCCACGACAGCAGGGAGACCTCCGTGCCTCATTCCATCGACGAAGCCTTCACGGCGCTTCCGCTACGGGCCCTCGCCGACGCCGCGCTCGCACGCGCGCGTGCGCTGGGGGCCGAGCACGCGGACTTCCGGTTCGAGCGGGTGCGCAGCGCGTCCTGGCGGCTGCGGGACGCCAGGCCCGCCGGATCGTCGGACACCACCGACATCGGGTACGCGGTCCGGGTCGTGCACGGCGGCACATGGGGCTTCGCCTCCGGAGTGGATCTCACCATGGACGCCGCGGCCCGGGTCGCCTCGCAGGCGGTGGCCATGGCCAAGCTGTCCGCGCAGGTGATCAGGGTGGCGGGCGCGGACGAGCGGGTGGAGCTGGCCGACGAGCCGGTGCACGCCGACAGGACGTGGATCTCGTCGTACGAGACCGACCCGTTCTCGGTGCCGGGCGACGAGAAGGCCGCGCTGCTGGCGGAGTGGAGCGCGCGGCTGCTGGCCGCGAAGGGCGTCGACCACGTCGACGCGTCCCTGCTCACCGTGCATGAGAACAAGTTCTACGCCGACACCGCGGGGACCGTGACCACCCAGCAGCGGGTGCGGCTGCACCCGGAGCTGACGGCCGTGTCGGTGGACGCGTCGAGCGGCGAGTTCGACTCGATGCGCACGATCGCGCCGCCGGCGGGCCGCGGCTGGGAGTACCTGACCGGCACCGGCTGGGACTGGGACGCCGAGCTGGAGCGGATCCCGGAGCTGCTCGCCGAGAAGATGCGCGCGCCGAGCGTGGAGCCCGGCCTGTACGACCTGGTGGTCGACCCGTCCAACCTGTGGCTGACCATCCACGAGTCCATCGGCCACGCCACCGAGCTGGACCGCGCGCTCGGCTACGAGGCCGCGTACGCCGGCACCTCGTTCGCCACCTTCGACCAGCTGGGCAGGCTGCGCTACGGCTCCGAGCTGATGAACGTCACCGGCGACCGCACCGCCGAGCACGGCCTCGCGACCATCGGGTACGACGACGAGGGCGTCGCGGCGCAGTCCTGGGACCTGGTGAAGGACGGCACGCTGGTCGGCTACCAGCTGGACCGCAGGATCGCGAAGCTGACCGGGTTCGACCGGTCCAACGGGTGCGCCTACGCCGACTCCCCCGGCCACGTTCCGGTGCAGCGCATGGCCAACGTGTCGCTGCGCCCGGATCCGGCCGGGCTGTCCACCGAGGACCTGATCGGGGGCGTCGACCGGGGCATCTATGTCGTCGGGGACCGGTCCTGGTCGATCGACATGCAGCGGTACAACTTCCAGTTTACGGGTCAGAGGGCATACATGATCCGGAACGGCCGCCTTGAGGGGCAGGTCAAGGACTTTGCATATCAGGGGGTCACCCCTCAGTTCTGGGGTTCCATGGAAGCTGTCGGAGGACCCCAGACCTACGTGCTAGGAGGGGCTTTCAACTGTGGAAAGGCCCAGCCGGGGCAGGTCGCTTCCGTGTCTCACGGGTGCCCGTCCGCAATGTTTCGGAGTGTGAACATCCTGAACACTGCGAACGAGTCCGGCCGCGCCTGACAGGGCGACCAATTCAACCCGAAGTCTGCACCAGGTCGACACGCGATCACAGCGAACCACCTACGCCACGTCGTCCCAGTCCTCGATGTCGTCCTCAGAGGGCGCCAGCGAGGGCGGGACGATGAGGCCCTTGAACGGCTCCAGCTTGAGCCCCAGGCGGTTGTGCATCGTGCGGGCGCCCCGGTCCATGGCACGGCGAACGAGGTGGCCGTAGACTAGCTCTGTGGTGCGAGTGGTCCGGTGACCGACCCACGCCGCCACCTCGAAGAGCGGGATCTGAGCGTGAATGGCCTCGGAGACGAAGAAGTGCCGGAAGCTCTTCGGGGTGTACTGCGGAGTCCCGGCCAGCTTGGCCGCCGCCTTGAACTGATCCAGGAACCAGTCATACGACGGGTGGCGGTCATTCAGCCGGGGGGATTCGAAGAACCAGCCTCGATTTCCCCACGTCCCGAACGCGTCAATGTGATCATTGAAGATCTCGTTGATCGATTCGGGTACTGGGGTCTTTCGAGCCTGTTCGAAGGCGCGATGTTTCGTGCCTCGCTTCACACCCCGCCTATACCCGGAGATTTCTTGGCAGCCGTAGGCCGAGACCTGGTGGTCCACGGCAAGTACGCTTCGCTCCCAGTCCATTGACTCGTCAGAGAGCGCCAGAGCCTCCCCCGGGCGCACGCCACAACCCGCCATGGCCCAGAAGCCGGCTCGGATCAGCTTCGGAGCTTCCGCGATGATTCCCAGCACCTCTTCCATGCTCGGGATGTCTTGGTCGGTGACGGGGGTGAGTTGCTGCCCCGAGCGCCGACGCGGATTGGCTTTCTTGCACGGATTACGACCGACGATTTCGGCGGCTACCGCGTAGTTGAAAACGGACGACAGGACGTTCTTGCGTCCATTGATCCCAGTTTCCTTGTAGCCGCGTTCCTTCTGGTCCGCCTCCCATTCCAGAATCGTCGTAGGGGTGATACTGCCGATGGGTTTGTTCCCGAAGAAGGGGCCGTAGTGGTTGTCATAGACGCTCTGGTAATTCCTCTTTGAGGACTCTTCCAGAGTTCCCGCCTCAACCCACTCGTGCCACACCTGCTCGAACGTCCGCTGTCCCGCCTTGGGGTTGATGTAGGTCCCCAAGTCCTTGTCCCGCTCGACCTTGACCGCGAACGCTTCCGCATCTTCGAGCTTCTTGAAGGACACCTGTCGGGGCTTGCCTGCCCTACCCCCGGGCTCCCGGTACGTCACCCGGTACGGCTTGTGAGGGCACGTGGGTTTCTTGCGCCGGGGGCAGGAGCAGTCTTCCTTCTTGATGGTCGCCACGCGCGTTAACCCTTCACATGTTGATTGGTTGGTGACTGATCGTCAGCCTATCCCTGCTGCATGCGCCCTTCAACCCAGTTGTGCAGATCACGAGTTCGGAACCGGACATGCTTGCCGACCTTGAGGAACGGGATGCCCCATCGCCGGTACGAGTCCATGAGGACGCGCTTCGTCACGCCGAGTTCTGCCGCCGCTTCGTCCGGCGTCATGAGCAGGTTGCTGCCACCCCTCACAGCTCCCACCCCCGCCCCTCGTCCTCTATCGCTTCCCGGGCCAGTTGGCGGCTCATGACGTGGTCTTCTGCAATTCCGGCAGCGACCAGGGCAGCGCCGGCGGTGTAGCCGGAGCCGACGTAGCGCCAGTTCGAGTCCGTGACGACGGCAGGACTGCCGGTCGGCCCCGTATCGCCACGCCGGTACTCGGCCCGTTCCTCGCGAAGGGCCGTGTACGTAGTGGAGTAGCGACGGGTTTTGGTGAGGATGTGGCCCCGGTAGCCGAGCGTGTGAGCCCAGGAGCGCAGCCGGAGGTGTTCCAGTTCCGGCAGGCCACCCAGGCGCCAGCACGTAGCCATCAAGGCCCCCACGTGCGATGTGACGACGGCTGCATGGATGTCGTCCAGGCTGGTGACGCGGTAGTCCAGTCCGGCGCCGGTTTCGGCCGTTCCCTTGGAGACGTACTTGGCCACGTAGGCAGCGACCGCGTCATCGGTGGGCCCCTCGTCGTCGGCGAAGGACCAGACGGGCCGTACGGCCAACTGTGCGCCGAAGGAGAGGAGTTCGGTTCCGTAGGCGTCCGATTCCGGGACGCGTACGTTCGCCGATGCGGCAGCCGTGTGTACGGCGTCGGTGAGTAGTTCGGCCGTGGCCCAGTCGGGGGAAGGGTCGCCGGGACCTGCCGGACCATCGAGGCGTACCACCCCGTGGAAGTGGATGGCTGCGCGCTTTTGGTACTCGGCGACCTTTGCGAAGGACACCACCAGGTGGTCACGGAGCTTGGAGCGCGGGATCCCTGCGGCGGAGGCGAGGTGACGCCGTACGGCGGTGGTGAACCGGTCCCACAGGCGCCCGGCGTGCGCGTGCCACAGCACATGGGCCACGTGGTCGTAGCAGTCCGGGCACAGCGGACGGCCCAGCGCCGTGTCATCCTCGGTGTGCACCAGGCCGCAGCCGACCGGGCGCCCGTGTTCGCACTCTCCGCCGTCCCGGCGCGGTCGGCACCGCTCACCATCGAGGAAGCGATGGACCGACCCGAATGAGGGCGCCGTCAACGTGACGAACAAGCGGGGCTGATCGCGCACAGCATCGGGCACGTTCTTGCCACCGGTCAGGCCCGCGCGGATCAACTGATAGGTGTCGCCCGCATGCAGGTAGGAGCACGGCTCACAGACCGACGTCCGGCGGTTGCGGCAGCGCACAGCCAGCCGCTCACCCGGCTCCCCGGCAGTCGAATAGGAAGAGATCAGCTCACCCGTCAGCGCATCGCGGGTGACTGTGGAGCCGGACAGATAGATCGGATGGGCACAACCCCCAATGGCCTTGATCTGCTCCAGCCAGCGCGGGAACAGGGGGTCGTTTGCCAGACGGATGATGTCCCGATCGGCATCGGAGAGCATCAGCGGACGCTTTTCACGCTCCAGCTCAGCGGAGCGGATATTCGAAGCGGTCACCTCGTGCGAGGCGTTGAACACAGGGCACCTCCAAAACGGATGGACAGGGAGGAGCGCGAGCAGAGGCGTAGGCGTAAGTCATGTCTGAAATCTCCTCGGCTTTGGCTTGGTATGAATTGATGCAGAGTCAGAGATGAGAGCGTGTGTCGAGGCAGCGTGAGAGAGAACAAAGACAGAGAAGGCAGAAGAAGGCTGAAGGCGTGGTATCTGCTGAAGAAAGTCTGTGTCTATGTCTGTGTCTGAGATTCGCTGAAAGAAGGCTCGTCGCTCGAACGCCCATGATCCCAGAGGCACCCCGGGGACGCCAACGAATTACCGCCGCAGGCAGAGCACTTGAGGCGCGGCCGGAGAAGGCCCCGTGGGGACCGTACCGGGTTGCCTGGGGAGCCTGGTCAGCCGGTTGCGCCCCGGCTCATGCGCGCACCGGGAAGCGGGAGCGGCAGCGGTGCAGGGCAGGTGTCGGAATCTGTCTTCACTTCCTCCAGGCGCGCGCCTTCGGCGCGCGCCGCCGGGGCGGCTTGCCGCACCCCGGCCCGGCATGCGGCCTTCGGCCGGTCCGGTCCGGGGCGCCGCCGCCCCGGCGCACACCAGGCGACCTGAGAGCGCGAGCCAGTTCCTCACAGGACACCTTGCCAGCCCCGTCCCCGGGGACTCATGCACCGTGGCTCACGCCCTCCAGACGCCCACAGCGCCGATCCGGCCTACGGTGATCACCGGCCAGCATCAGGCCCGCTACGGCCAGCGCGCTCACCTCCGTGCCCCAGAACAGGCCCCACCGCGCAACCCTCTGTGGCTGGGGCCGACGGCCTCCGAGGATTTTAGGCAGCCACCATGGGGCCGAGCCTCGAGGAACAGGGAGCCGATCGGGCTATTGCGGGCAGGTCCCAAAGACTGCCCGATCCGCTGGCGAGCGTAAGGCCCCCTGTTCACTCGCCCCATGGCAGCTCCAGCCCAAAATCCTCTCCGGCCGGCGGCGTGCCCACAGCGCACGATCACCTCACCAAGGCCCAGACAACAGAGAGCCCCGCCCATGCGCCGGGGGAGACGCACAGACGGGGCAGCCGACTCGCTGAGCTTGATTCGCCGTCCTCAGCGAGCCGGGGTCTATTCCTCGCGACTCACACAGGTGTGATCGGTCATGACACGGCCGTCCGACGCCGTCTGAACGTGCGCAGGTGACGCCAGCAGATGCGCCGCCACCTTCTGCACCACGTCAGCGTTCCACGTCCCCAAGGCCACCATCGGACGCCCGTCCGGCGCAATACGCGGAGCCAGCCAGCCAAGATCCCGCTTCGGAATCCCGATCGCCAGCAGTGCCTGACACAGCACCTCATGCGCGTCAGCAGCGGCCTTCTTGCTGCTCTTGTAGATCTCCATGGGGATCACTGCCCCGCCCCCTTCGGTGCGCAAGCCGTGTGCCAGTAGGCCACGATCGGAGAGGAGTCCCGGCGGGACAGCATCGCCCGGCGGCAGCTCTCAAGACTCTTGATCGGCACACCGCATGCCGGGCACGTTTCACCGGCTGGGGCGTAGGTCGTGTACTCCCACTGACGCGCGTCGGCATCGACCGTGGTCATGCGCTCACGGACAGCTGTCTCTGCTGCTCTACCTCGGGTCGCCATGCATATGACGCTATGTAACGGCAGGAACACACCTCAATGGCACTTTGATGGCGGGCCATCCCGAAGTGCCACACCGAGTCACACCAGCACGCCGATCGCGTCAGCCAGGTCGCGCATCTCCTGCGTGAGGGTGCGCCGACGCGCGATCACTCGGCCGAAGATGTCCCGCGCGTAGCGTTGGTTAGGCAGCCACTGTGGAGCGTCCGCGCGGATGCCCTGCAAGACCTCAACCGTCTTCGCGTAGTCCCGCGAGCGGGCATGCGCCTCCGCCACGTCCAGGAGGTGACGGTTGCGGTTGTTGGAGGTGGGTCGCATGCCGCTGGTCGGGATGCGCTTCGAGAGCTTGAGCACCAGGTCCGGCTTGTCGACGATCATGGCATTCTCGGCCCGCTTCAGAGCCACCGTGACCGGCCCGAACGCCTGCAAGAAGTCGTCGCGTGGAGCGAACTCCCGCCCCATCGCGACCGCCGCCGAGTTGGCGTAGCGCAACGCGTCTTCAGCCTCCCCCGACCGGTTGTCCCGGATCGCAGCAGCGGAGGCCCGGAGCAGCAGCCAGCCCCAGGCGCTCAGCTCCGCCGGGGTCGCCCGCGAAATACGAGGCTCGACCTCATCAGCCCACCGCGTTGCCAGCTCCCGCGCCTCAGACAGCCGACCGCGCCGCAGCAAGAGCCAGCACTGTGTGCTCACTGTCGCCGCCGCCTGAAGCCGATCCGACGACTCCTCCAGCGACCGGGACAGAGCGATGTCGGCCGCCTCGAACTGCCGAGTCTGTGTGAGCAGCCAGCCTGTGAGCTGTGAGAGCCGGACACGTACGGCCCGCCCCTCCGGGCCACTCTCGGCGATCAGATCAGCATCCCGCAGCAGGGGCGGAAGGATCACACTCAGCTCTGCGAAACGATCACCGGAGAAGAGCGGCAGGGCTGATTCCAGCGCGTCCCGAACACCGCCCACGGTCGGCTCTTCCGTCACACCGTCCGCCCGCACCGGCGCCACGAGCGCACGCCGGACAGCCTCCCAACGATCATCGGCGCCAGGCGCCGTCTCGGGATCGTCCTCATGATCAGCAACGAGGTTCGTCGTAGGCACTCGCAGGGCCTGCGCCAGCCGTCGCGCAGTCTCCAGGCGTGTGTCAGCCCGCTCCCCTTGTTCCAGCTTCCGGATCAAGGACAGGGACACGCCGGACTCACTAGCTAGCTGACGCTGCGTCAGTCCACGTCGCTTGCGCACTTCCTGAAGCCGCTTGCCAATCTCGGCGCTCATGATTCGAGCGTACGGCGCACGGCGCCTATCCGTGCGACCTTCCCCGCCCATCACTCCCCCTGGGAGCGATCTCGTACGGCAAGGGGGAACCTCAGGTCAGGGCGATATTGGCATCCCCAGTCCACTGACCGGTGGGTAGTCTCGGATCCGATCTGGAGCCAGCCTCCAGGACCCGCGTCAGGCAGCCCCGAGGCGGATCCTGGAGGTCGACACCAGGTCATCACCAGACCCCGTACAGTCCGGTTTCACCCCGTATGAACAGGGATTGAGGGCAGACCTTGAATAGCCGCCTGACCTGCACAAACGCCGTTCAGAGACGTATGCCCCCTGACCCTGCGGTGAACTTCCAGTTCACCGGCCAGCGCTTCTTCAAGATCGAGAACGGGCGGATCACCGGGCAGCTGAAGGACGTCGCCTACCAGGCCACGACCACGGACTTCTGGGGGTCGATGGCCGCCGTCGGCGGACCGCAGACCTATGTCCTCGGCGGCGCCTTCAACTGCGGCAAGGCCCAGCCGGGCCAGGTCGCCGCGGTGTCCCACGGCTGTCCGTCCGCCCTCTTCAAGGGCGTCAACATTCTGAACACCACGCAGGAGGCCGGCCGATGAGCGCGCCCACCACCAAGGCGAACAAGCCGCACGAGATCGTCGAGCAGGCCCTCGCGCTGTCCCGGGCCGACGGCTGTGTCGTCATCGCCGACGAGCACTCCACGGCCAACCTGCGCTGGGCCGGCAACGCGCTCACCACCAACGGCGTGACGCGCGGCCGTACGCTCACCGTGATCGCGACCGTGGACGGCACGCAGGGCACCGCCTCCGGTGTCGTGTCCCGCTCCGCGGTCACCGCCGGGGAGCTGGAGCCGCTGGTGCGGGCCGCGGAGGCCGCCGCGCGCGCCGCCGGGCCCGCCGAGGACGCGCAGCCGCTGGTCGCCGGGGTGCCGCAGTCCTCGGACTTCACGGACGCGCCCGCCGAGACCTCCTCCGCCGTGTTCACCGACTTCGCCCCGGCGCTCGGCGAGGCCTTCGCACGCGCGCGTGCGGGCGGCCGGGAGCTGTACGGCTTCGCCAACCACGAGCTGGTGTCGACGTACCTGGGGACGTCCACGGGCCTGCGTCTGCGGCACGACCAGCCCACCGGCACGCTGGAGCTGAACGCCAAGTCGCCGGACCGTACCCGCTCGGCGTGGGCCGGCCGGTCCACGCGGGACTTCAAGGACGTCGACCCGGGCGCCCTCGACGCGGAGCTGGGCGTACGGCTCGGCTGGGCGGAGCGGCGCGTGGAGCTGCCCGCCGGCCGCTACGAGACGCTGCTGCCGCCCACCGCCGTGGCGGACCTGCTGATCTACCAGCTGTGGTCGGCCTCGGGACGGGACGCGGCCGAGGGCCGGACCGTGTTCTCCAAGCCGGGCGGCGGCACCCGGATCGGCGAGAAGCTGAGCGAGCTGCCGCTGACCCTGCGCAGCGACCCGGACGAGCCGGGCCTGCAGTGCGCGCCCTTCGTGGTCGCCCACTCCTCCGGAGGGGACCAGTCCGTGTTCGACAACGGGCTGCCGGCCCGTCCCACCGACTGGATCGGCGCGGGTGTGCTGGAGCATCTGACCACGACCCGGCACAGCGCGGGTCTGACCGGGCTGCCCCTCGCCCCGGCGCTCGGGAACCTGATCCTGGACGGCGGCGAGGACCGCTCGCTGGAGGAGATGGTCGCGGCCACCGAGCGGGGGCTGCTGCTGACCTGCCTGTGGTACATCCGCGAGGTCGACCCGGCGACGCTGCTGCTCACCGGCCTGACCCGGGACGGCGTCTACCTCGTGGAGAACGGCGAGGTGACCGGGCAGGTGAACAACTTCCGGTTCAACGAGTCGCCGGTGAGCCTGCTGGGGCGGGCCACGGAGGCCGGGCGCACGGAGCGGACGCTGCCGCGCGAGTGGAGCGACTACTTCACCCGGGCCGCGATGCCCGCGCTGCGCGTCCCCGATTTCAACATGAGCTCTGTCAGCCAGGGCGTATAACCTCGTAGGCGGCTGTCACCCGACCGCCCCATGATCACCGAGGAGACACGAGAACCGTGACGGACATCGTCGACGAGCTGAAGTGGCGCGGGCTGTTCGCCCTGTCCACCGACGAAGACGCACTGCGCAAGGCGCTCGCGGACGGTCCCGTCACGTTCTATTGCGGTTTCGACCCGACGGCGCCGTCGCTGCACGTGGGACATCTGGTGCAGGTGCTCACGGTGCGGCGCCTCCAGCAGGCGGGGCACCGGCCGCTGGCGCTGGTCGGCGGGGCGACGGGGCTGATCGGCGACCCGCGCCCCACCGCCGAGCGCACGCTGAACGACCCGGAGACGGTGGCCGGCTGGGTGGGCAGGCTGCGCGCCCAGATCGAGCCGTTCCTGTCCTTCGAGGGTGAGAACGCCGCGGTCATGGTGAACAACCTCGACTGGACCGCGAACCTCTCCGCGATCGAGTTCCTGCGGGACATCGGCAAGCACTTCCGGGTCAACAAGATGCTGACGAAGGACTCCGTGGCCCGCCGCCTGGAGTCCGACCAGGGCATCAGCTACACCGAGTTCAGCTACCAGATCCTCCAGGGCATGGACTTCCTCCAGCTCTACCGGCGCTACGGCTGCACGCTCCAGCAGGGCGGCAGCGACCAGTGGGGCAACCTCACGGCCGGCCTCGACCTGATCCACCGGCTGGAGCCGGACGCCGAGGCGCACGCCCTGGCGACCCCGCTGATGACGAAGGCGGACGGCACCAAGTTCGGCAAGACCGAGGGCGGCGCCGTCTGGCTCGACCCGGACATGACGACGCCGTACGCGTTCTACCAGTTCTGGCTGAACGTGGACGACCGGGACATCTCGAAGTACATGCGGATCCTGTCCTTCAAGTCCCGCGAGGAGCTGGAGGAGCTGGAGCGGCAGACCGAGGAGCGTCCGCAGGCCCGTGCCGCGCAGCGCGCGCTCGCCGAGGAGCTGACGACGCTGGTGCACGGCGAGGGCCAGACTGCCGCGGTGATCGCCGCGTCCAAGGCGCTGTTCGGCCAGGGCGAGCTGGCGGAGCTGGACGAGCGGACGCTGGCGGCGGCCCTCTCCGAGGTGCCGCACGTCCGGGTCGCCGAGCTGGCTCCGGTGGTCGACCTGCTCGCCGAGGTCGGTCTGGTGGCGAGCAAGTCGGCCGCCCGCCGGACGGTGAAGGAGGGCGGGGCCTACGTGAACAACGTGAAGGTCACCGCGGAGGACGCCGTCCCGGGCGGCGAGGAGTTGCTGCACGGGCGGTGGCTGGTGCTGCGGCGCGGGAAGAAGAACCTGGCCGCCGTGGAGGTCGTGGGCGCCTGAGCCCAGGAGGGGCGTGGGGCGAGCCGGCGGCCGGTCGCGCCGTCCCCGCGCCCCTTGCCTGCAGGGGAGCCTTCAGGGGCTCAGACCCGCGCCCGCTGCTTCTTCTTGCCGAGCGTCGCCATGTACAGCATGTCGACCGCGAAGACGATGATGATCGCGGCCACCAGCTGGAAGGCGTGCCTGCTCCAGTCGATTCCCCGGGTCTCGGCGACGCCGAGGGACCGGGCGATCGCGTTGCCCACGATGGCGCCCAGCATGCCGCAGATGGTGGTCAGCCACAGCGGGCTGTGCTGCTTGCCCGGGATGACCGCCTTGGCGATGAGGCCCAGCACGAATCCCACGATGATCGCCCACAACCAGCCCATGGCTGCCTCCTCGTACGGCTCGACGTGAGCATTAGGGCCAGTGTGGTGCGGCCCGCCGTACGGCGCATGTCGGGCTGCCCCGTACGCGACCCGTGCGTGTCGCCGCAGGCAGTGGGCGCCCCGGTCTCGAAGGCGGCGCGGGCGCGGCGTACCGTGGAACGTGTCCCGGCCCGGTTCCCCGCCGGATGTGGACGAGAGTGCGGGCCGGGGAGAGTCCGATGCGGGCGGATGGTGGAATGTGACGCGGAAACAGCACGGCGGCGGCCAGGTGTTCCGGATCACCGGTGCCCGGACCGGGCTCGCCGAGGACGTCCGGGGCCGGCAGCGGCGGTACGTGATCTCGATGTCGGTCCGCACCCTGTCGGTGATCCTCGCGGTCTCGCTGTGGAACGTCGAGCGGTACGTCGCCATCGTCGCGCTGGTGCTCGGTGCGCTCCTCCCCTATATCGCCGTGGTGGTCGCCAACGCGGGCCGCGAGAGGCCGCCGTCGCTCCCGTCCACCTTCGTCACCGCGCCGATGCGCCCGATGATCACGCCCCCGGCGGCCGGGGACGAACGGGCCGACCGGGCACGGGAGTCGACGCCTGAGTCCGCGCCGGAGGACGTGCCGACGAATCCGTCGGCCGGAGTGCGCGGTGAACACCCCGACCCGGTCTGAGCCCCGCCCCGGTCCGAGCGCGGTGGACGCGGGGAAAGCGGAACGTGGCCTCGCGGCAAGCTCAAGAAAAGCTCAGATCAATCCTGCTGTTCCAGTGCCGGGCGATGGGGTACCCGTGACATACTGCGTACGCGCTCCGCATCCCCCGTCGGAGCGACGGACCGACGCCGGGCAGCTCCCCCCGTGGCTGCCCGGCGTCGCCATGTTTGCCCCCTTTCGTGAGACGGATCCGAGACGTAGCCGTGAGTGACGAGACCCCGATCTGCTCCGCCAAGGGCTGCCGCGCCGCCGCCGTGTGGGTGCTGGCGTGGAACAACCCGAAGGTCCACACGCCGGAGCGGCGCAAGACATGGCTGGCCTGCGAGGAGCACCGCGAGCACCTGTCGCAGTTCCTCGGAGTCCGGGGGTTCCTGAAGGACGTCGTGGCGTTCGACGAGTGGCGGGCGGCCGAGGGGGCCTAGCCGGGGGCCCGCCGAGGGGGCCTAGCCGCCGATCGCCGACATGGGCCGGTCCGGCTGCACGAACGACGGGTCGTCCAGGCCCGCGCCCGCCTTCTTGCCCCACATCGCCAGCCGCCAGATCCGGGCGATCTCCTCGTCCGGGGCGCCCGAGCGCAGGGCCGCGCGGAGGTCGGTCTCCTCGGTGGCGAACAGACAGGTCCGTATCTGGCCGTCGGCGGTGAGCCGGGTGCGGTCGCAGGCCGCGCAGAACGGCCGGGTGACCGAGGCGATCACGCCGACCCGGTGCGGGCCGCCGTCCACCAGCCAGCGCTCCGCCGGTGCCGAGCCGCGCTCGCCCGTCCCCTCGGGGGCGAGGTCGAAGCGGGTGCGCAGGGAGGCCAGGATGTCCCCCGCGGTGACCATGCCCTCGCGCTTCCAGCCGTGCTGGGCGTCCAGCGGCATCTGCTCGATGAAGCGCAGCTCGTAGTCGTGTTCCACCGCCCAGGCGAGCAGATCGGGGGCCTCGTCGTCGTTCAGGCCCGGCATCAGGACCGAGTTGACCTTGACCGGGGTGAGACCGGCCTCGTGGGCGGCCCGGAGGCCGTCGAGCACGTCCTGGTGGCGGTCGCGGCGGGTGAGGATCTTGAAGATCTCGGGGCGGAGGGTGTCCAGGGAGACGTTGACCCGGTCGAGGCCGGCCGTCTTCAGGGCGGCCGCGGTGCGCTTGAGGCCGATGCCGTTGGTGGTGAGGGACATCCGCGGTCGCGCGGAGAGGGCCGCGACGCGCTCGACGATGCCGACCAGGCCGGGGCGCAGCAGCGGCTCGCCGCCGGTGAACCTGACCTCCTCGATGCCGAGCGTGCGCACGGCGATGTCGATGAGCCGGACGATCTCGTCGTCGGTGAGCAGGTCGGGCTTGGCCAGCCACTGCAGGCCCTCTTCGGGCATGCAGTAGGTGCAGCGCAGATTGCACCGGTCGGTCAGCGAGACCCTCAGGTCGGTGGCCACCCGGCCGTAGGTGTCGATGAGCACGTGGGCCCCCTCCCTCTCCCGGTCATCCGATGGTGTCGTGCGTCCTGCGTCACCTGCGAGCCTACGTGACCCCGCTGACATCGACAGCGGCCTGATCCCACGAGGTACGGCGCGACCGCGTCGTAGGACCGTACAGTCCAGGCCGGCGCGGTCGCCCGTAGGAATCCTCAGTGCGCTCCGGTGCCGGTCAGGGACCGCACCTCCAGCTCCGCGTACTTGCCGGGGTCCGGGGCCTCCTTCGACAGCAGGGTGCCCACGACGCCGAGCAGGAATCCGACCGGGATGGAGATGATGCCGGGGTTCTCCAGCGGGAACCAGTGGAAGTCGACGTCGGGGAACATCGAGGTCGGCTTGCCGGAGACCACCGGGGAGAACAGCACCAGGCCGACCGCGGTGACCAGGCCGCCGTAGATCGACCACAGGGCGCCCGCGGTGGTGAACCGCTTCCAGAACAGGCTGTAGAGGATGGTCGGCAGGTTGGCGGAGGCGGCGACCGCGAAGGCGAGCGCCACCAGGCCCGCCACGTTCAGGTCGCGGGCCAGGGCGCCGAGGACGATCGAGACGGCGCCGATGCCGACGGTGGCCCAGCGGGCCGCGCCGATCTCCTGCTTCTCGGTGGCCTGGCCCCTCTTGATGACGTTCGCGTAGATGTCGTGCGCGAACGAGGACGAGGAGGCCAGGGTCAGGCCGGCGACGACCGCGAGGATCGTGGCGAAGGCGACTGCGGAGATGGTGGCGAGCAGGATGGCTCCCCAGCTGGAGTCGACGCCGCCCAGATGCAGCGCCAGCAGGGGTGCCGCCGTGTTGCCCGCCTTGTTGGAGGCGATGATCTCGTCCGGTTTGATCAGTGCGGCGGCACCGAAGCCGAGGGCGAGGGTCATCAGGTAGAAGGCGCCGATCAGGCCGATCGCCCAGATCACGGATTTGCGGGCGGCCTTGGCGGTGGGGACCGTGTAGAAGCGGATGAGGATGTGCGGCAGTCCGGCGGTGCCCAGGACCAGGGCGATGCCGAGCGAGAGGAAGTCCAGCTTGGTGGTGCCGGTGGCGCCGTACTTCAGGCCGGGCTCCAGGAACGCGCTGCCCTTGCCGCTGTTGTCGGCGGCCGAGCCGAGCAGGTCCGAGACGTTGAAGTGGAACTTCAGCAGGACCAGGAAGGTCAGCAGCAGGGCGCCGATGATCAGGAGCACCGCCTTGACCATCTGCACCCAGGTGGTGCCCTTCATGCCGCCGATGGTGACGTAGACGATCATCAGGACGCCGACCAGGGCGACGATGCCGATCTTGCCGCCGTCGCTGGTGATGCCGAGGAGCAGGGAGACCAGGACGCCGGCGCCGGCCATCTGGGCCAGCAGGTAGAAGATCGAGACGACGATCGTGGAGGTGCCGGCGGCCGTGCGGACGGGGCGCTGGCGCATCCGGTAGGCGAGGACGTCGCCCATCGTGTAGCGGCCGGAGTTGCGCAGCGGCTCGGCGACCAGGAGCAGGGCGACGAGCCAGGCGACGAGGAAGCCGATGGAGTACAGGAAGCCGTCGTATCCGAAGAGGGCGATGGCGCCGGCGATGCCGAGGAAGGACGCGGCGGACATGTAGTCGCCGGAGACGGCGAGGCCGTTCTGGAAGCCGGTGAACTGCCGCCCGCCGGCGTAGAAGTCGGCGGCGTCCTTGGTCTGGCGGCCCGCCCAGACCGTGATGACGAGGGTCGCGGCGACGAACACGGCGAACAGGGTGACGATCAGCGTCCGGTGCTCGCTCGCCTCGCCGGCGGCCAGCAGGGTGTGCTGCACGGGGGTCATGCTCCGCCCTCCATCCGGGACTTGATGGCCTCGGCCTGCGGGTCGAGCCGGGCGGCGGCGTGCCGCGCGTACCACCAGGCGATCAGGAACGTGGTGAGGAACTGGGCGAGGCCCAGGACGAGGGCGACGTTGATGTTGCCGGCCACCTTGGTGCCCATGAAGCCGCCTGCGTAGTTGGAGAGCAGGACGTACAGCAGGTACCAGGCGATGAAGGCGATGGTCAGCGGGAAGGCGAAGGAGCGGTAGGAGCGGCGCAGTTCACCGAACTCCGCGCTCTGCTGCACCTCGGTGAACTCCTCGGTGGAGGGAAGTGGAGCCCCCGGTGTCGCGGGGGGCGGTGTCTCGGTGGCCACGGACTCTCCTCGTGTGACGGGCATACGGTGTGACGGGCATGCGCGTTTCTGACCTGGCAGGACAGGGACCACGTGACCGGGCGTCACTGAATGGATCCCGTACGTGATTCCCGGGGGTCCCACGATCCTGCTGGGCCCCCTGATCACGGTCACGGCGCCACGCGCGGAGCGGTTCAAGTCGGCCCGACTGTTTCGGGAGCGAGGGCGGGGCTCGTACGGCGCAAGTGCGCCGGGCTCTTTCGGAGATCCGGCGCGGAAGATAGCTTCGGCCTGCACCACCCGTCATGTACCTGCCCGAACACGACCTGTGTCCGGGCGGTTCGGTATCCGGATGATGTGGAGATCCCATGGCTCATCTGCGCTCCAGACGGCGGCTCGCGCTCGCGGTGCCGGTCGTGCTGTCGCTGACCGCCTCGCTCGGTTTCCTGCCGTCGGTGGCCGCGGCCGCGCCCACCGCGCCGCCCGCGGGTGCGGCCGCACGGGCGGCGGACGGCCCGAATCTCGCCTATGTCGTCAACACCCGTAAGGACCAACGCACGATCGAGTCGGTGCGCCGGGCCATCGCGCGCAACGGCGGCACGGTCGTGGCCGTCTACGACAGGATCGGCGTCATCGTCGTCCACTCCGCCAACCCCGACTTCGGCGCCCGGCTGCGCGCGGTGCGCGGGGTCGACTCGGCGGGCGCCACCCGCACCGCGCCGCTCAGCGCGGCGGGGACGACGGACGAGGGCGGGGTGCAGGTCCTGTCCCGGGCGCAGGAGTCCCGGCTCACGGCGGGCGCGGCGGCGGGCGAGGAGCCGCTGGAGGCGGACCAGTGGGACCTGCGGGCGATCGGCGCCGACCGGGCGGCGAAGATCAACCCGGGCAGCAGGAACGTCACGGTCGGGGTCATCGACACGGGCGTCGACGACACCCACCCGGACATCGCCCCGAACTTCTCCGCGTCCCAGTCGGCGAACTGCGTCAGCGGCAAGGCCGACACCACCTACGGCGCGTGGCGGCCGGTCGACGCCGGCCACTACCACGGCACCCATGTGGCCGGTGAGATAGCCGCCGCCCGCAACGGCGTCGGCGTGGCCGGCGTGGCGCCGGGGGTGAAGGTCGCGAGCATCACGGTGGCCCAGCCGGACTCGACGTCGCTGTTCTACCCGGAGAGCGTGGTCTGCGCGTTCGTCTTCGCCGCGGACCACGGCATCGAGATCACCAACAACAGCTATTACGTTGATCCGTGGCTGTACAACTGCATGGACGATCCCGATCAACGCGCCATCGTTGACGCGGTCAACAGGGCCCAGCGGTACGCCCAGCGCAAGGGCACGCTCAATGTGGCCTCGGCGGGCAACTCCAACCACGACCTCGACGCGGACGCAATCGTGGACGATTCCAGCCCCGACGACTCCACGGCCCAGACCCGCACGATCGACCCGCACACATGCTTCGACGTGCCGACCCAGCTGCCCGGCGTGGTGACCGTGAGCGCGGTCGGCGTGAAGGGCGCCAAGGCCTACTACTCCAGCTACGGCAAGGGCGCGGTCGACGTGGCGGGGCCGGGCGGCGACCGGTTCCAGATCCCGGACACCCCGTCGAAGAACGGCCGCATCCTGTCCACGCTCCCGAACGACCAGTACGGCTTCCTCCAGGGCACCTCGATGGCCTCCCCGCACGTGGCCGCGGTGGCCGCGCTGCTCAAGTCGGCCCACCCGCATGCCACTCCGGCCCAGCTGCAGGCGCTGCTGAAGGCCCAGGCGGACAACCCGGGCTGCCCGGCCGAGCCGTACGACGGTGACGGGGACGGCGTCGTGGACGCGACCTGCGTCGGCGGCAAGCGGGTCAACGGCTTCTACGGCTCCGGCATCGTCGACGCGCTGCGCGCGGTCAAGTAGCGGACATCGGGCTCAGACCCTTCCTTCCGTGAAGCCGGGGGGGACTTCACTATGCAGTGTTGATTGAATCAATACTGCATAGTGAAGTCATGACTGCAATCAATGTCGCGTGGGGCGCCGTCGGCGGAGCGCCCGGTCTCCTACCGCGGGTCTCGGCCGTCGTACGCCGGGACACGCTCGGTGCGGTACTGCCGGTACGCGAGCTGGCACGCGCGTGCGTGGCGGCGTGCGCGCTGGCCGGCGCCGAACTGGGGGCGCGGCGGGCGGGGCTCGCCGAGGTGCCGGCGGTCACCGTGGACGACGGGGCGGTCGCCACGGCCTTCCACAGCGAGCGGCTCCTGCGGGTCGACGGCCGGACGCCGGACACCTTCGCGCCGCTGTCGCGGTTCTGGCGCACGGCCGACGGCTGGGTGCGCACCCACGCCAACTACCCGCACCACCGGACCCGGCTGCTGGGCGCGCTCGGCCTTCCGGCGAACGCCTCGGCGGACGAGGTCGCCGGCCGGCTCGCCGCGCGTTCCGCGGTGGAGACCGAGGAGGCCGTCCAGAGCGTCGGCGGCCTGGCCGTGGCCCTGCGCACCCCCGGGGAGTGGCGCAGGCACCCGCAGGCCGCCGAGGTGGCCGCGCGGCCCCTGGTCGAGCGCGCACGGCTGGACGCGGCACCCGCGCGCGTGCTGCCGCCCCTGGACCCGGGCGCCGCTCCCCTGCTGCCCGCCGCCGGGCTGCGCGTCCTGGACCTCACCCGGGTGCTGGCGGGCCCGGTCGCCACCCGGACACTGGCCCTGCTGGGCGCCGACGTCCTGCGCCTCGACGCGCCCTGGCTGCCGGAGCTGGCGGACCAGCACGCCGACACGGGCGTCGGCAAACGGTCCGCCGCGCTCGACCTGGCCGCGGACCGCGACACCTTCGAGGAGCTGCTGGGCACCGCCGACGTCGTGGTGACCGGGTACCGCCCGGGCGCCCTCGACCGGTTCGGGCTCGCCCCGCGGGCGCTGGCCGAGCGGCACCCCGGCCTGGTCGTGGCGCAGGTGTCGGCGTGGGGCGCGTACGGGCCGTGGGGCGGGCGGCGCGGCTTCGACAGCCTGGTGCAGGTCGCGACCGGCATCGCGGCCGCCGAGGGCACGGCGGAGCGGCCGGGGGCGCTGCCCGCGCAGGCGCTTGACCACGGCACGGGCTATCTGCTGGCCGCCGCCGTGCTGCGGGCGCTGACCGAGCAGTCGTACGACGGCGGCAGCCGGCTGGTCCGGCTGGCGCTGGCCCGGACCGCCCGCTGGCTGACGGACGGCATCCCCCCGGCGCCGGCCGACGGCACCCCGTACCCGGGTCCGGCGGCCTGGCTGGCCGAGGCGGACGGTCCCCTGGGCCGCCTTCGGTACGCCCGGCCCGCCGTCTCCTTCACGGGCGGACCGGCGGACTGGGCGCGGCAGCCGGTGCCCTGGGGGTCGGACCGGCCCGAGTGGCGGTGAGCGAGCAGCGAGGGGCCGCGGGTCAGCCGTTGTTGGTGACGAGCACCTTCAGGGCGGTGCGCTCGTCCATCGCCTTGTAGCCGGCCGGTACACCCTCGATGTCCACGGTCAGGTCGAACACCGGCGACGGGTCGATCGTGCCGTCGAGCACGTCGGGCAGCAGGTCGGGGATGTAGGCGCGGACCGGGGCGACGCCGCCGCGCAGGGCGATGTTCCGGTCGAACATCACGCTGAGGTCCAGGCCGGTGCCGCTGCCGTGGGGCACGCCCACGAAGCCGATGGCGCCGCCGTCGCGGGTGATGTCGACGGCCGTCCGCATGGACTGCTCGGTGCCGACCGCCTCCACGACGGCGTGGGCGCCCTGCCCGCGGGTCAGCTCGCGCACGGCCGCGACGGCCGCGTCCCCGCGCTCGGCGACGACGTCGGTGGCGCCGAAGCGACGCGCGATGTCGGTGCGCGCCTCGTGCCGGCCGAGCGCGATGATCCGCTCGGCGCCGAGCCGCTTGGCGGCGAGCACGGCGCACAGGCCGACCGCGCCGTCACCGACGACCGCGACCGTGGCGCCGGGCCGGGCGCCCGCGCCGAGGGCGGCGTGGTGGCCGGTGCCGAGGACGTCGGAGAGGGTCAGCAGGGCGGACAGCAGGTGGTCGTCGGAGGCGGCGTCCTTGGGCAGCCCCACCAGGGTGCCGTCGGCGAACGGCACGCGGACGGCCTCGCCCTGGCCGCCGTCGTAGCCGACGGAGCCCCAGAAGCCGCCGTGCTCGCAGGACGTCGTCAGGCCCTCGCGGCAGTAGTCGCAGACGCCGTCGGACCACATGAAGGGCGCGACCACCAGGTCGCCGCGCGCGACGGTGCCCACCTCGGAGCCGGTCTCCTCCACGATCCCGAGGAACTCGTGCCCGATGCGCTGCCCCGGCTGCCGGGCCGCCTCGCCGCGGTAGGCCCACAGGTCGCTGCCGCAGATGCAGGCCCGCAGCACCCGTACGACGGCGTCGGTGGGCAGCTGCACCAGGGGTTCGGGGACGTCCTCCACGCGCATGTCGTACGGGGCGTGGATGGTGGTGGCGCGCATGGCGAGGATCCTTCTCGTGCTCGTGCGAGGTCGAACGGTGCGCCCGGGGGTGGTGAGCGCACTTCACGGTACGCCGGAGCCTTCGCCGACCGCGCGGCCAGGGGCTCCGGTCGTCCGGGCCCCGTCCCGCTCGGCCCTCGTCCCGCTCGGCCCTCGTCCCGCTCAGGCCCCCGCCGCGCCCAGCAGGCTCCCCGCCGCGTACGTCACCGCCATCGCCAGCGCTCCGCCCGCCACGTTGCGCAGGATCGCGCGTCCCGGGGCGGCCACGCCGAGGCGGGCGCTGCTCCAGCCGGTGAGGGTCAGGGCGGCCAGGACCGAGCCGACGGTGACGGCCACGCGCCAGCCGGCCGGCGGCAGCACGACGGCCAGCAGGGGGAGCAGCGCGCCGACGGTGAACGACAGGAAGCTCGCCCAGGCCGCGTGCCAGGGGTTGGTCAGCTGGTCCGGGTCGATGCCCAGCTCCACGCGCGCGTGGGCCCTCAGCGCGTCCCGCGCGGTGAGCTGTTCGGCGGCCTCGCGGGCCACCTCGCCGGACAGGCCGCGCGCCGTCAGCAGCTCGGTCAGCTCCCGCAGTTCGGCCTCCGGCTGCTCCCGCAGTTCCCGCTTCTCCAGATCCAGCGCGGCCCTCTCGGAGTCGCGCTGGGTGGAGACGGAGACGTACTCGCCGGCCGCCATGGACATCGATCCCGCGAGCAGGCCGGCCAGGCCGGCGGTGAGCAGGGCGGACCGGCTCCCGGTCGCGCCGGCCACGCCGACGACCAGGCCGGCGGTGGAGACGATGCCGTCGTTCGCGCCCAGCACGGCCGCCCGGAGCCAGTTGAGCCGTGAACCGAGCGCGCCGCCATGGGCCTCGTCGTGCAGGGGTTGCGTCACAGCAGGGAGGATCCCACCCGGGCCCCCGCCCCCGCCGTACCGACATCGGGCCGCCCGCGGCCGCGCGTGTCCGCCCGTCCGTCCGTGTCCCCCGTGCCCGCCTGTCGGCGCCGGCCTGCCGGTGTCCGCCCGTCCGTGTCCGCCCGCCGGCGCCGGCCTGCCAGTCTCCGCCCGTCGGCGCCGGCCTGCCGGCCCGGTGTCACCACACCCGGACCGACGCCCCCGTCACCACACCCGGACCGACGCCCCCCGTGCGAACACAGGGCTGGTCGCGTCGGGCGGCGGTGTCGCCAGGGGTTCGGCGATCTCCGCGACCGTGGGGCCGAACTCCGCCGCGAGGGGGTCCAGGACGGCGAGGTCGAAGCCGTAGACGCGGGCCGCGTTGCCGCCGAGCATGGCGGCCAGCTCCTCGCGCGGGACGCCCGCGCAGGCGAACCGCAGGGCCTCCCGGGTGTACGGGTGGGTGCCCTCGTCGTGCGGGAAGTCGCTGCCCCACATGATCCTGTCGACGCCGATGCGGTCGCGCAGCGGCACCTCGTGGGGGCGCATGAAGCTCGCGCCGACGAAGCAGTGCTCACGCCAGACACGGGAGGGTGCGTCCCCCATGCCCTCGGCGAGACCGGCGCCGAACCTGGCCTCGGCGGTGCCGGCCTTCGAGGCGCTCGCGACCAGGCGGCCGTGGTAGTAGTCCAGCATGTCGAGGACCCCGGGGATCCAGCCGGAGCCCTGCTCGGTGAGGACCAGCCGCAGCCCCGGGTGACGGCGGAAGACCCCGCCGAAGACCAGGTGCCACAGCGCGCGGTGGGAGAACCAGGTCGTCTCGACCATGAAGACCGCGCGGGCGGCCGGCTCGTCGCCGAGCGGCGGCGAGGCGGACCCGGCGTGGTGGTTGACGGGGACGCCGAGTTCCGCGCAGACGGCCCAGATCGGGTCGTAGCGGCGCGAGTACAGCTCGGGCAGGCCGGAGCCCGGCGGGGTGCCGGGCAGCATCAGGCCGCCCTTGAGGCCCGCCGAGACGGCCCGCCTGATCTCCTTGACGGCCTCCTCGACGTCGCCGAGGAGGATCTGGAAGACACCGGCCCTGCGGCCGGGCGCGGCCGCGCAGAAGTCCGCCAGCCAGCGGTTGTGGGCGCGCAGCCCGGCCCAGCGCCGCTCGTAGTCCTCCGCGGTGGCGGGCTGGGTCATCAGGGAACTGGACGGGAAGAACGGCGGGATGGTGTTCGGGAAGATCACCTCCGCGACGATCCCGTCCGCCGCCAGCTCGGCCAGGCGCCGCTCGGAGTTCCAGTTCCGGTCGGCCGAGTCGGCGAGCAGGTCCGCGTGCGGGTTGACGTAGGTGGCCGCCCAGACGTCGAAGTCGTCGTGGTAGCGCTTCTCCAGGTACGGCTTGTAGTCGAGGAGATCGGCTCCCGCGTGGCAGTCGGCGGAGATCACCGTGTACCGGTCGCTCACCGCGTCACCCCCAGCGCCGGGAAGTCGTGGTCGGTCAGCCAGTGCCGGCCCACCTCGCGCGAGCGCGCCCAGGAGGCCTCCACGGCGCTCTGGTCGGCCGGCTGGCCGAGGTCGGCGGGGGTGGGGCCGATGCGCCGGGCCAGCGGCGCGAGCCGCCCCGCGTCGAAGCCGAAGGCCTCCGCCGCGGCCAGGCCGAGCATCCGGCGGGTCTCGCTCACCGGGATGTCGTGGAAGGTGCGGCGCAGCCACGCGCGCGTGTCGGGCCAGGTGCCCTCGGGGTGCGGGAAGTCGCTGCCCCAGAGGATGTTGTCGACGCCGATCTCGTAGCGCTGGGCCAGTTCGCGCCGCTTGGTGTTGGTGGCGCAGACGAAGATCTGCCGGTCGAGGTACTCGTGCGGCGGTCGTCTGAGCTCCTGGAACGGGGAGAGCTTCTTGCCGCCGTGCGCGCCGAGGTAGAGGCGGTCCATGAACCACAGCAGGTTCGGCAGCCACCAGCAGCCCGACTCGGCGATGCCGAAGCGCAGGCCCGGGTGGCGTTCGAAGACGCCGGACCAGAGCAGGAACCACAGCGGGCGGGCCGGCCACCAGGTCACTTCGCTGACGTAGATGCCGAGGTGTTCGCCGTACTCGTGGCGCGGGGCGGCGCCGGAGTGGGTGAGCACCGGCATGCCGCACTCGGCGGCGGCCGCCCAGACGGGGTCGTAGCGGCGGTCGTGGTACGGCTCCCGGCCGGCCCACATGGCGGGGATCATCAGGGCGCGCAGCCCCGACTCCCGGGCCCGGCGGATCTCGGCGACGACCCGGTCGACGGGGGCGGTGACGGGCAGCAGGGCGACGCCGCAGTGCCGTTCGGGATGCTCGGAGACGAACTCCGCGAGCCAGCGGTTGTGCGCCTGCGCGCCCGCCATCCCCAGCTCGGGGTCCTGGTCGCCGGAGAGGCCGAGGCCCACGCCGAAGGGCGCGGCGGTCCGGCTGTCCACGGCGTCGGCGTCCGGGAAGACGACCTCGGCGGCCACTCCGTCGCCGTCCAGCTCCTTGACGCGCTGAGCGGCGTCCCAGCCGCCGCGCAGGCCCTCCTCGTTGTCGTGGAACCACTTGGCCGCGAACGCCTCGTTGCGGATGCCGAGCCGGGTCATCTCCTCGCGGCGGCGTTCGCGGCCCGCGAGGAACTCGTCGAAGTCCCGGTGGAAACGTGCGTCCAGATAGGGCCGGTACCGCTCGGTGGGCAGTCCGGCGTGGCAGTCGGAGGAGATGATCAGGTACGGGTCGTCCTGGCCGCTCACCACGGCCTCCTCTCAGTCCAGGATGAAGTTCTCCAGATACGCCGGGTTCGCGCGGTCGAGCATCGAGCGGGCCCGCGCGCGGATCCGGTCGTCGCCGGGGCCGCTCGCCGGGAGCAGCCAGAAGCGGTCCTCCCGGATGCCGTCCACGACGAGACCGGCGACCTCCTCGACGGGCGTGAAGCGGACTTCCCGGCCGGCCGCGCGCATGGCCGCCTCCCACTGGCCGAGGCTGCGGTACGGGGTCCGGCGCGGGCGCTGCTTGGCGTAGCGGTCGGGGCGGTTGCGGTGCGACTCCCACAGGCCGGTGCGCAGCATGTGCGGGCCCGGGAAGAGGACCGAGGCGCCCACGGGAGCGTGTTCCGCCTTCAGATGGGCGTAGAGGGACTCGGTCAGGGTGACGACGGCCGCCTTGGTGACCGCGTACACGGAGGCGGTCGGGAGCGGCGCGACACCGCCGTCGGTGGAGGATGTATTGACCACATGACCGGGTTGACCCGACTTGATCATCCTGGGTACGAAAGCCTGGATGCCGTGGAAGACGCCCCACACATTGACGGCGAAGGCCCACTTCCAGTCGTTGGGGTCGTGCTCCCACATGCGGCCCTCGGCGCCGGAGCCGACGCCGGCGTTGTTGCACAGCACGTGCACGGCGCCGTAGGTGTCGTACACCGCCTCGGCCAGTGCCATGACCTGGTCGCGTTCGCCGACGTCGACCACGCGCGCGTGCACGTCGGCACCCTCCGCGCGCAGGTCGGCGGCGGCCTCGTCCAGCGCCCGCTCCTCGACGTCGGCGAGGACGACCTTGAGGCCCTCGGCCGCGAACCGCCGGGCCATCGCGAGTCCGATCCCGCTCGCCGCCCCGGTGACGACGGCGACCTGCCCCGTCCCGAGATCCATCAGCGGCTCCCCTCGGGCGGCGCGTCGAGGACCTGGAGCGGGTCGTCGTAGCGCTGGTGGAGATAGGGCAGCAGGGCCTGCGGGTCGACGCGTTCGACCACCCGGCCGCGCTGGTCGCTGGTCTTCTCGCCGACGGTGATCTCCAGCAGCCGCCGGACCGGCAGGTCGGCGACGGGGTCGTACATCGACTCCCGCAGGACGACGTCCCCGGTGATCCACTCCAGCCTGCGCACCCTTTCGTTCCGTACGCAGTGCACGAGCACGGGGTCGCCGTCGAAGCCGGACCCGTCCACCGCGGGTAGGCACTTGAAGTAGAAGTCGGTCTTGGGCGCGGGCTCGGGCAGCGGCAGCGGGCCGCTCACCGCGCCGCGCACCTCCACGAAGGCGATGCCGTGCCGGGCCAGCGCCGCGCGCACGACGAGGCCGTCGCGCTCGACGGTGACCTCGCCGAGCTTCTTGGGCTCGCCGAAGACCTCGCGCCCGCCGGTGAGGGCGCGCTCATGGGTCATCGGCATCACCAGCGGGTACCAGCCGTCGACCGTGCCGTGGGCCGCGGCGACCGCGAAGGAGCCCGCGCCGAGCGGGTATCCGGGCAGGTCGACCTTGCTGATGTTCACCCGCACCAGGGGCCGCGCCCCGGGCTTCAGCGGGGGCGGCAGCACCGCGGCGACCGCGTCCGGATCGGTCTCCCAGACGGCCACCACACCGGTGGACCAGATGTCGGGGAGCCGTGCGCTCGCGGTGCGCGTGGCGGCGATCTCCCGCTCGGTCCGCGCGCCGTACCGTACGCGTGCCATACCCGTACCGCCTCTCTTCTGACGGACCGTCACCTGTAACACTGTTACAGCAGACTCGGTGCGGGGTAAAGGGACGTGCACGGACGGGAGTCGGGGGGATCATGCCGAGCGGGACGAGGAGCGCGGTGACCCGGGAGGCGGTGCTGGACGCCGCCGCCGGGCTGGTGCGGCAGCACGGTCCGGCCGCGCTGACCATGCGCAAGCTCGCCGCCGAGCTGGGCACCGCGGTGACCTCGATCTACTGGCACGTCGGAGGCCGCGAGGCGCTGCTCGACGCCCTCGTGGAGCGGACCGTGGCCGATCTCGGCGAGATCCGTCCGGCCGGGCGCACACCGGAGCAGCGCGTGCTGTCGGTCGCGCGCGCCCTGCGGCGCCAGCTGCGCGACCATCCGCATCTGGTGGCCCTGGTGCACGAACGGGGCCTGACCGAGCGGATGTTCCTGCCCGCCCAGCGGGTCCTGGTGCGCGAGGCGCACGCGGCGGGGCTGCGCGGGGCCCGGGCCGCCGAGTTCGTCCGGGCCGTGCAGTTCCAGGTGGTCGGGCATGTGCTGGTGGAGCGCAACCGCGAGCGGGCTCCGGCGCAGCACCCGGGCGAGGAGGAGCTGTGGCGGGCCCCGGGCGCCGGGGACGATCCCGCGCTGGCCCGGGCACTGGCCCGCCCGGTGGACACCGAGCGGCTGTTCGTGACGGCGGTACGGGCCCTGGTGCGGTCCCTGCTGGCGGCCTGACGGCGATCCAGGAACCGGTGCGGATCGGGCCCACGGGGACAGGTACGGACCCAGGTACGGGCGCGGACACGGGCACGAGTACGGCCCCTGCCGGCGACCTGGGGGACGGGCCCTGGCGCAGGCCCTGGCGGCGACCTGATGGCGATTCAAGTACGAGCAGGGGTCCGGGCCGTACCGACCCAGGCACGGGCACAGGCGCAGCCCCTGACGGCTGCCCGGCGGCCGTGCTGCCGCCGGTGCGGGACCTGTGCCGCGGCACGCGGCGGCCGGTTCCCGTGCCGTCCCGGAAAATCGGTCGCGCCCGAACCGCCGTACGCCTAATGTTCCTGCTCGCGGGGGCGGCTCCCCGGCGTGCTTCCTTCTCTTCACCCTTCGGAATCCACAGCGCGCCCACTCTCCGCCCCCGCTTCCACTACCTCTCCGTACCGGGGGATCCCGCTTGTCCGCACTGGCGTCCGTGCTGCTCCGCCGACTCCGTACCGTCTACGTCGACCAGGCAGGGCCACGCCCGGGCGACCCGTCGACGGCCGAGGGACTCGTCGCCCTGGAGGGCGAGCTGCTCGACCGGGGCTTCACACCGACGGCGGAGCTGCGCGCGGCGCTGGCCTGGCTCGGCCCCGCCGGACTGGCGGACGCCGGCCGGCAGCTGATCGGGCACCTGGACGCCGAACTCGGCGCGGACCGCGCCCACATGCCGCTGTTCCGCACCTTCCCGGCCTCCGTGCCCGACGACACGTTCGGGCTCTTCGTCGACCGGGTCTTCGCCCTGCTGCTGCAGTGGCCCGCCCAGCCCTGTGTGCTGTGCGGCACGGTGGGCAGCGTGCACCCGGTGGCGCCGTGCGCGCATCTGGTGTGCCGCGCGTGCTGGGACGGCGCCGACTACACCGGCTGCCCGCTCTGCCACCGCCGGATCGACCCCGCCGACCCGTTCCTGGTGCCCGGTGAGCCGCGTCGGCCCCGGGAGGTGCCGGCCGGCCCGCTGAAGCCGCTCGCGCTCGGCAGGGACGCCCGCGCGGACACCGTCCTCGCGCTGCGCACCCTGCTGGCCCGGCGCACCCCCCTGCCCGCCCAGGACCGGGCGGACCTGACGGTGCTGCTGGCGCACGCGCCCGCCGGCCTCGCCTGGTTCCCGGCGGACATCCCGGTCCGCGAGACCAAGGCGCTCGTGCTCGGCACCCTGCTGCGCGACCGGCACACGCGCGTGGCGGCCGGCGAACTGCTCGGCACCCACCTGACGACGGCGACGGACGTGCTGCGGCTGCTGTGCGTGTGGTCGGGCGGCACGGCGGACCTCCTGGCGCCGCCGCGGCTGCGCTCGCTGCCCCGCGCGCTGCGCGGCCGGCTGCTCGGCCTGCTGGACTCCCTCGCGGTGACCTCGCTGGTGGAGGACGTCCTGCGGCACCCGACGGGCTGGAAGCGGGCCGCCGAGACGCTGCACCCCTTCGAGCACCACGCCCGCCATCCCAGGGCCGCCCTCGCCTTCGCCGTGCTGCGCGGCACCGAGACGGCCGGTACCGGCCTGGGCGAGGCCCTGCTGCGGACGGCCGCCGCGCACCCGGAGGCCGTCGAGGCCGCGGCCGGCCGGATCCGGCCGGCCCGGTGGGGCGCGCGCGTGGAGCAGGCGCTGGCCGAGCGGGACACCCGCGCCGCGCTCGCCCTCCTGGGGCAGCGGCCGGGCGAACTGCTGCGCCGGCTGGACCATCTGCTGCGACTGCGCGCGCTCGACACGCTGCCCGAGGAGTTCGCCGAGGTGCTGCGCCGGGCGCTGCCCAAGGCGGGCCCGGGACCGCTGCTGGCCGCGCTGGGCCGGCTGCGCGTCCGCCATCTCCCGGGCGAGCGGCGGGTGTTCTTCCCGCGCGGGCAGGTCACGCACGCGTTCGCGCTCGACGACACGCGTGCGCCGCTCGCCGAGGCGGTCACCACGCGCGTGTGCGCGCTGCTGGAGGCCGAGGCGCTGCGCCGGCTGGCCGGGGCGTCCCGGTTCGATCTGGCGGTGCTCGACTCGGCGCTCTCCGGGCTCGCGGTGCCGTCCGTGGAGCGCGCCGCCGCCAAGGCCCTCGTCTCGGTGCCGCGCGGCAGCACCCAGCCGCTGCCCGAGGGCGAGGTGCTGCGCCTGTTCCTGCACTGGACGGAGCCGCCGAAGGTCCGCGTGGACCTGGACCTGTCGGTGGCGCTGTACGACGAGGACTGGGAGTTCGCCGGTCTGTGCGACTACACGAACCTCGTGCACGGCGACCGGTGGGCCGTCCACTCGGGGGATCTGACGTCGGCCCCGGCGCCGGACGGCGCCACCGAGTACGTCGACCTGGACCTCGCCGCGCTCGGCGAGCGGGGTGTGCGGTACGCGGTGCCGGTCGTCTTCAGCTTCAACGACATCCCCTTCGAGGAGCTGCCCGACGCCTTCGCCGGATTCATGGCGCTGCCCTCCGCGGCCGGCCAGGCGCGCGGCGCCGGGTACCACCCGCGCGCGGTGCGCCAGCGCTACGACCTGGAGGGCGACTCGCGCATCCATGTGCCGATGCTGGTCGACCTGCGCCACCGCACGTTCCTCTGGACGGACCTGCATCTGCCGTCGGCGGAGGGCTATCACGACGTGCACCGGCACCGTGAGGCCCTGGGCCGCGTCGCGCGGGACCTGTTCCAGTACTTCGCGCACGGCCGTACGACGCTGTGGGACCTCGCGGTGTGGCACGCGGCGGCGCGCAGCGGCGAGGTGCTGGTCGTCCGGCGCGCGCCCGCCGTGCGCGCCGCCGACGAGCTGTGGTCCTACCGGCGCCGGGACGGGGAGGCGGACACCGCGTTCGCCGCCCGGGTGCGGGCCCTCCGGGAGCCGGACCGGCGCGAGGCCGCGCGGGACGCGGCGGACGCCGACGCCCGTGCGGCCTCGGCGGCGGCGAAGCGGCACGTGCTGCTGGCGCTGGTGCACGGCGGGGTGGCGCCGGAGGCCGCGACCGGCGCGGTGTACCGGCTGCTGCCCGGCCCCGCCGACGGCTGCGGACTCGCTCCGCTGGCCGCCGGGGACCTGGTGGCGGCGCTGGGCTGAGGCCGTGGGGCCGGGCCGAACTCGCCGGGCGGGGGCGCCCGTTCACCCGCACGCGCGCGTGCGGGAACCGGGCCGCGCCCGCGGCGTACGCGTGCGCGAGCCGTGCCATGACCGGCGGGCACGGGTGTGCGGCGGCCGAGCGGGAGGGCGAGCCCGGTGCGGGCGGGCGGGACCTGAGGGACCGCGCTGTCGGTCGCGGCCCGTATCCTCAATGACCATGCTCGAAGACCTTGCGACCGCAGTGTCCTCCCCCACCGGGTGGCCGGCCGCGTATCCGAAGGGATACGCGGTCGTTGACGTGGAGACCACCGGCCTGGCCAGGGACGACCGGATCATCTCCGCCGCCGTCTACCGGCTGGACGGGCGCGGCGAGGTCGAGGACCACTGGTACACGCTGGTCAACCCGGAGCGCGATCCGGGCCCCGTGTGGATACACGGTCTGACGAGCGAGGCGCTCGAAGGGGCGCCGCTGTTCGGGGACATCGCCGACGAGTTCGCCGCCCGCCTGGACGGCCGGGTGCTGGTCGCGCACAACGCCGTCTTCGACTGGCAGATGATCGCGCGGGAGTACGCGCGCGTGCGGCGCGAGGCACCGGTGCGGCAGCGGCTGTGCACCATCGCGCTGTCGAAGGAGCTGGCCCTGCCGCTGCCCAACCACAAGCTGGAGTCGCTCGCGGCGCACTTCGGGGTCGTCCAGCAGCGGGCGCACCACGCGCTGGACGACGCGCGCGTACTGGCGGAGGCGTTCCGGCCCAGCCTGCGGGCCGCGGCGGCGGGCGGCGTACGGCTGCCGCTGCTGGAGTGCCGCCCGCTGACGGAGTGGTCGGACCGGCCGGTGCCCCGGCAGTCGACGGGGGGCTACGGCGGGTACCGGCCGGGGGGTTGGCGCCCCTCCCGCAAAAGGCCCGTGTGCCCCTATCCCAACCCAGGTCGCTACGAAGACGGCAAACCCCTCAAACAGGGCATGCGGGTCGCCTTCTCGGGTGACACGTCGACCGAGCGCGAGCTGCTGGAGGACCGCGCCGTCGAGGCCGGGCTGCACGTCGCCACCAGCATCTCCCGGCTGACCAGTCTGCTGGTGACCAACGACCCCGATTCGGGCACCTCGAAGACGGTCAAGGCCCGGCAGTACGGCACACCGGTCGTGGACGAGGCCGCGTTCGGGCAGCTGCTCCGGGACGTCGAGCCCGCGGACGCCTAGGGCGTACCGGCCGGGCGATCGTACGACCGGGTGATTACCGCACGACTCACCCGGCCCCCGCTCGCCCGGGAATCGGCGACGGCCCACCCTGTGGCCCATGGCGACATGTGAAGTCTGCGGCAATGACTACGGAATGAGTTTCGAGGTGCACGCGCAGGGCGTGGTGCATGTCTTCGACTGCTTCTCCTGCGCGATCCACCGCATGGCCCCGATCTGCGAGCACTGCCGGGTGCAGATCATCGGCCAGGGCGTGGAGGTCGAGGGCCACTGGTACTGCGGGGCGCACTGCGCCCGCGCGGAGGGGAGGACGGGCATCGTCGACCGGGTGTGACCCGGTACCCGCCTGAATGCGCCCCACGGCCCGGAGGGTACCGTCGTGGGGTGCACCGCTACCGCTTCCTGTTGTCCCGCCAGTGGGTGATCCTCACGCTCGTCGCGATCGCGCTGATCCCGACGATGATCAGGCTCGGCTTCTGGCAGGAGCACCGGTACCAGCAGCGCACGGCCCGCAACGACCTGGTCTCCCGGGCGCTGCACGCCGACCCGGTCCCCGTGGAACGGCTCACCTCCCCCGGGCACGCCGTGACCCGCTCCGAGAAGTACCGCACGGTCACCGCGACCGGCACCTTCGACACCGCGAAGGAGGTCGTGGTCCGCCGCCGGACCAACTCCGACGACGAGGTCGGCTTCCACGTCCTCACCCCGTTGGTCCTGACGGACGGCAAGGTGCTGCTGGTCAACCGCGGCTGGATCCCCGCGAACGGCGTGCAGACCGCCTTCCCGAAGATCCCCGCCCCGCCGTCCGGCCGGACCACCGTCACCGGGCGGCTGATGGCCGACGAGACGACGGCGGCGAGCGGCATCAAGAACGTCAAGGGGCTGCCCGACCGGCAGATCATGCTGATCAGCAGCGCCGAGGAGGCACAGCGGCTCGGCGCGCGGGTGCTCGGCGGCTACATCCAGCAGACCGCGCCCCGGCCCGGGAACGGCTCCCCGGAGCAGATCTCCGATCCGGGCAGCGAGGACGCCCCGCTGAACTACGCCTACATGATCCAGTGGTGGCTGTTCGCGGCGGCCGTCCCGGTCGGCTGGTGGTTCCTGGTCCGGCGGGAGATCCGCGACCGCGAGGAGGCCGCGGCGGCCGAGGCACCGGCGGAGACGGAACCGGCCACCGTGTGACCCCGGCCGGGCCGCCCGCACACCTAGCCACCGGTACACCGGCACCAGCCCCGGCCGCCTGCCCCGCCCCCTCACCCCCGGCGCCCCTCCTAGAGCGGTGTCACTCCCCCGGGCGTACCACCTGATTGGCCCTCAGGCCCGCCGGGAACCGGCTTCCCGTGAACGCGCGCATCGAGGACTACGCCCTCATCGGCGACGAGCAGACCGCGGCCCTGGTCGGCAAGGACGGTTCGATCGACTGGCTGTGCCTGCCCCGCTTCGACTCCGGCGCCTGTTTCGCGCGGCTGCTGGGCGGCGAGGACAACGGCCACTGGACGATCGCGCCGGCCGGGGCGGGCACCTGCACGCGCCGCGCCTACCGGCCCGACACCCTCGTCCTCGACACCGAGTGGGACACCCCCGAGGGCACCGTGCGCGTCACCGATCTGATGCCGCAGCGCGACCGCGCCCCCGATGTCGTCCGCATCGTGGAGGGGGTCAGCGGGCGCGTCACCGTGCACAGCACCGTCCGCCTGCGCTTCGACTACGGATCCGTCGTGCCGTGGATGCGCCGCTCCGACGGACACCGGGTGGCCGTCGCCGGTCCCGACTCGGTGTGGCTGCGCACCGAGCCCCCCGTGCGCACCTGGGGCGAGGACTTCAGCACCCGCGCGGAGGTCACCGTCGCCGAGGGCGAGCGGGTCGCGTTCGTGCTCACCTGGCACCCCTCGCACGAGCCGCGCCCCCCGCTCATCGACCCGTACCGTGCGCTGAGCGCCAGCGTCAGGGGCTGGCGGCGCTGGACGTCGCGCTGCCGCTACGACGGGCCGTTCCGGGACGCCGTCGTACGCTCCCTGATCACCCTCAAGGCCCTCACCTACACCCCGACGGGCGGGATCGTCGCCGCGGCGACCACCTCGCTGCCCGAGGAGCCGGGCGGGGTGCGCAACTGGGACTACCGCTACTGCTGGCTGCGCGACTCCACCCTCACCCTCGGCGCCCTGCTCGCCGCCGGCTACCACAGGGAGGCCGAGGCCTGGCGCGACTGGCTGCTGCGCGCGGTCGCGGGCGATCCGGCGGACCTGCAGATCATGTACGGGCTCGCGGGCGAACGGCGGCTGCCCGAATGGGAGCTGCCCTGGCTGTCCGGCTTCGCCGGGTCCACGCCCGTGCGCGTCGGCAACGCCGCCGTCGACCAGCTCCAGCTGGACGTGTACGGCGAGGTCCTGGACTCGCTGTTCCTCGCCCGCGAGTCGGGCCTTTCCACCAAGCCGCACATGTGGTCGCTCCAGTGCGCGCTGATGACGTTCCTGCAGTCGGCGTGGCGGCAGCCCGACGAGGGCCTGTGGGAGGTGCGCGGCGGCCGCCGCCAGTTCGTGCACTCCAAGGTGATGGTCTGGGTGGCCGCCGACCGCGCCGTACGGACCCTGGAGCGGTACGGCGATCTGGAGGGCGACCTCGCGGGCTGGCGGGCGATGCGCGACGAGGTGCACCGGGAGGTGTGCGAGCGGGGCTACGACCCCCGGCGCCGGACCTTCACCCAGTACTACGGCTCGCGCGAGCTGGACGCCTCCCTGCTGCTGATCCCCCGCTGCGGTTTCCTGCCGCCGGACGATCCACGGGTGATCGGCACGGTCGACGCGATCCGCGCGGAGCTGGACCAGGGCGGCTTCGTGCGCCGCTACGACACCGACGCCATCGGTGTCGACGGGATGCCGGGCGGCGAAGGCGCCTTCCTGGCCTGCTCGTTCTGGCTCGCCGACGCCCTGCACATGACGGGCCGCACCGACGAGGCCCGTCAGCTCTTCGAACGGCTGGTGGACCTCACCAACGACGTGGGACTGCTGGCCGAGGAGTACGACGCCGGGCTGGGCCGGCAGGTGGGCAACTACCCGCAGGCGTTCAGCCACATCGCGCTGGTGAACAGCGCCCTCACGCTGTTCGGGGGCGAGGCGGCCGCGATCGCCGGGCACGGGGCAGGATAGGAGCCATGGATCTTGGACTGAAGGACCGGGTGTACATCGTCACCGGAGCCACCCGGGGACTGGGCAACGCCACCGCGCGGGAACTCCTCGCCGACGGCGCGAAGGTGGTCATCACCGGGCGGGACGAGCGGCAGGTCGCCGACGCCGCCGCCGAACTGGGCCCGAACGCGGCGGGCGTGGCCGTGGACAACGCGGACGAGCGGGCGCCCGAGCTGCTGATCGCCGCCGCCCGTGAGCGCTTCGGCGGCCTCCACGGTGTGCTGATCAGCGTGGGCGGACCGCCGCCGGGGTTCGTCGCCGACAACACCGACGAGCAGTGGCGGGCCGCGTTCGAGTCGGTGTTCCTCGGCGCGGTGCGGCTCGCCCGCGCGGCGGCGGCCGAACTGGAGGAGGGCGGGGTCATCGGGTTCGTGCTGTCGGGGTCGGTGTACGAGCCGATCGGCGGGCTCACCATCTCCAACGGGCTGCGGCCGGGGCTCGCCGGGTTCGCCAAGTCGCTCGCCGACGAGCTGGGGCCGCGCGGGATCCGGGTGGTGGGCGTGCTGCCGGGGCGGATCGCCACGGACCGCATGCGTGAGCTGGACGCGCGGTCGGCCGACCCCGAGGCCACCCGGCGGGCCAACGAGTCGGGCATCCCGCTGCGCCGGTACGGCGTGCCCGCGGAGTTCGGGCGGGTCGCCGCGTTCCTGCTGTCCCCGGCGGCCTCGTACGTGACGGGGGTCATGGTGCCGGTGGACGGCGGGAGCCGGCACGGGTTCTAGGGCGCGCACGCGCCGCGCGGCAGACGGGAATTGCCGGACGGGCCACAGGGCGCCGCCGGCGCGGGGAGGTCATGTCACCCGCTCCGCGCGGTGCCCGGCCTCCCCCGTCCTGACCTCGGCCGGCTGGGCGGCTCACGGGGGCGGGCCGGCGCTTCGGTGGTGAAGCCGGTGAGGGCCGCGGCCGGAGCCGCCTCCGGGTCCAGCCCGGGCCAGGCCCGTACCGTCCGGTCCGGTACGGCGGCCCCGCAGCGGGATCCGGGTACGGGCCGTGCCCGCCTGGCCGGCCGCCTCTGCCGCCAGGGCGCTCTCCAGGGCCCGGTCGCGCAGCCGTGCGCCCGCGCCGTCCCCGGAGTGCTCCGGCTGACGGGGACGCTCGGCGGCCTCGGCCGGGCCGTGCACATCGAGGAGCACCTCCGGGACGGCGCGCTGCCCCACCGTCATGTACGCGTCGAGCCGGCGGCCGGCGCGGACCACCGGACCGTGGACGTGGCCCGGCGGGTCCGCGCGGCCGTGCGTGAGGCGTTGCGGGACCGGCCGACGGTGGCGGTCCCGGTCACGGCGGTGAGCCGGCCCGGCCGGGCCCCGCGGTCATTCGCCGAGGCCCGCCAGGTCCCGCAGCCGCCGTGCCTGGGCAGCCCGCTCGGCCGCACGCTGTTCCTCGTACGTGCGGCCGGCGGCATGCTGCAGCAGCCCCTTGGTCTCCACCACGGCGTCGCGCGGCGCGGCCAGCACCGCGGCGGCCAGGTCCCGCACCGCCGCGTCGAGTTCCGCCGCGGGCACCGCCAGGTTGGCCAGCCCGCTCGACACCGCCTCGGCGGCCCCGACGAACCGGCCGGTCACGCAGATCTCCAGCGCCCGGCCGTATCCGACGAGCCCGACCAGCGGATGGGTGCCGGTCAGGTCGGGGACGAGACCGAGGCTGGTCTCACGCATGGCGAACTGCACGTCGTCGGCGACGACCCGCAGGTCGCAGCCGAGCGCGAGCTGGAAGCCGGCCCCGATGGCATGCCCCTGGACAGCGGCGATGGACACGATGTCGGTCCGCCGCCACCAGGTGAACGCCTCCTGGAATTCGGCGATGCCCTCGTCGAGCCCGGCGTCGTCACGGCGCGCGAGTTCGATGAAGGTCGGCTCGCCCGGGATGCCCTCCGGGGTGAACATCTGCCGGTCGAGACCGGCGGAGAAGGACTTGCCCTCGCCACGCAGCACCACGACCCGGACGGAGCCCGGCAGCAGCTGCCCGGCCTCGGCGAGCGCCCGCCACAGGGCGGGACTCTGTGCGTTGCGCTTGGCCGGGTTGGTCAGCGTCACCGTGGCGAGCGCGTCGTCGACGGTGAGCCGTACGCCGTCCTTGTCGAGTACGGCAGCGAGGTCCTGGTCGGGCGAAGCCATGGGGCGCCTCCGATGGGTGCGGTCAGCTGAGCAAAGCTAAGTGACTGCACAGTAACCACCCGGCCGATCGGACAGCCGACCGGGTGGCCACCATCGAAGCCGATGGGCCGCCCGGCGTCAGGACGTAGCGGCCTTCTTGCCCCGGGTCGCTCCGCCACGCCCACGCAGCGTGACGCCGGACTCGCTGAGCATCCGGTGTACGAAGCCATACGAGCGGCCGGTCTCCTCGGCCAGCGCCCGGATGCTCGCACCGGAGTCGTACTTCTTCTTCAGGTCTGCCGCGAGCTTGTCGCGCGCGGCGCCGGTCACCCGGCTGCCCTTCTTCAGAGTCTCGGCCACCCGTGCCTCCTCATGGGAAGTGCGCTCTGGTCTCCTCATGATCACCCCTCCTGGGCGTGATGGCCACCCATTCGGCAAGGTCGGTGAGACATCGTTGTGACGACAGGAGCGGATCCCCACAAGCGGAATTGATGATTCCAGCGGGCGGGATCCATGGGGCCGTCCGGGTGGATTCGCGAAGTACCAGGTCAGGGACGCGAAGCGGCCGAGCCCTTGGGGGCCAAGGGCTCGGCCGGAAAATCCGTGTACGACACACCCCGATACCAGGAGATCTCACACAGATGATGGATCACGGATGGGCCGAATGATCCATACGCCGTGGATCAGGCTTTCGATCAGGCGAGCGCGACGAGGTCCGCGTAGTCGGAACCCCACAGATCCTCGACACCGTCGGGCAGCAGGATGATCCGCTCCGGCTGGAGCGCCTCGACGGCGCCCTCGTCGTGGGTGACGAGGACGACCGCGCCCTTGTAGGTGCGCAGCGCGCCCAGGATCTCCTCGCGGCTCGCCGGGTCCAGGTTGTTGGTCGGCTCGTCGAGGAGGAGCACGTTCGCCGAGGAGACGACGAGGGTGGCGAGGGCGAGACGGGTCTTCTCGCCGCCGGAGAGGACACCGGCGGGCTTGTCGACGTCGTCGCCGGAGAACAGGAACGAGCCGAGCACCTTGCGGACCTCGACCAGGTCCATGTCGGGGGCGGCCGAGCGCATGTTCTCCAGGACCGTGCGCTCGGGGTCGAGGGTCTCGTGCTCCTGCGCGTAGTAGCCGAGCTTGAGGCCGTGACCGGGGACGACCTCGCCGGTGTCGGGCTTCTCGACGCCGCCGAGCAGGCGCAGCAGGGTGGTCTTGCCGGCGCCGTTGAGACCCAGGATGACCACCCGGGAGCCCTTGTCGATGGCCAGGTCGACGTCGGTGAAGATCTCCAGCGAGCCGTACGACTTCGACAGCCCCTCGGCCATCAACGGGGTCTTGCCGCAGGGCGAGGGGTCCGGGAAGCGGAGCTTGGCGACCTTGTCGGAGACGCGGACGGCGTCGAGGCCGGCCAGCAGCTTGTCGGCGCGGCGGGCCATGTTCTGCGCGGCGACCGTCTTGGTGGCCTTGGCGCGCATCTTGTCGGCCTGCGAGTGCAGCGCGGCGGCCTTCTTCTCGGCGTTGGCACGCTCGCGCTTGCGGCGCTTCTCGTCGGCCTCGCGCTGCTGCTGGTAGAGCTTCCAGCCCATGTTGTAGACATCGATCTGGGAGCGGTTGGCGTCCAGGTAGAACACCTTGTTGACCACGGTCTCCACGAGATCGACGTCGTGGGAGATCACGATGAAGCCGCCGCGGTAGGTCTTCAGGTAGTCCCGCAGCCAGATGATCGAGTCCGCGTCGAGGTGGTTGGTGGGCTCGTCGAGCAGCAGGGTGTCGGCGTCCGAGAACAGGATGCGCGCCAGCTCGATACGGCGGCGCTGACCGCCGGAGAGCGTGTGCAGCGGCTGGCCCAGCACCCGGTCCGGCAGGTTCAGGGCGGCGGCGATGGTGGCGGCCTCGGCCTCGGCGGCGTACCCGCCCTTGGTGAGGAACTCCGTCTCCTGGCGCTCGTACTGCTTCATCGCCTTGTCGCGGGTGGAGCCCTTGCCGTTGGCGATGCGCTCCTCGTTCTCGCGCATCTTGCGGATCAGCACGTCGAGCCCGCGCGCGGACAGGACGCGGTCGCGGGCGAGCACGTCCAGGTCGCCGGTGCGGGGGTCCTGCGGGAGGTAGCCGACCTCGCCGGAGCGGGTGATCGTGCCGCCGGCCGGGATGCCCTCGCCGGCCAGGCACTTGGTGAGGGTGGTCTTGCCGGCGCCGTTGCGGCCGACCAGGCCGATGCGGTCGCCCTTGGCCACACGGAAGGTGGCGTTCTCGATGAGGACGCGCGCGCCGGCGCGCAGCTCGATACCGGAGGCGGAGATCACGGACAGACTCCAGAGCATGCAGGGAAATTGGCGGGTGGGCGGCTGAGGACGTTCCCGCCGTCTAATGCGCGAGGAGAATGGCCATGGGCCCTAGTCTAACGGGGCCCGGCAAGCGCTTTTCCGGCGTCCAGGTGTGCGGGCCGCGGGCGGGACGGGTCGTTGCCCAGCGGGGTGCGCCCCGGCGCGATCCTTCCCAGGTCGTCCAGGGCCACGAGCTGGCCGGTCCAGGCGCTGTCCGTGCACGGCTGGGCGAGGAGCAGCGCGGTGCCCCGCCGTACGGCGCCCTCGGGGCGGAACGCGCAGCCCTTGCGCGCGGGCAGGACCCAGCGCAGATCGCCGTCGGCGGTGCGGTAGGCGGTGACGCGGCGCGGGGTGACGACGGCGAGGATGCCGCGGCCGAGGGGGCGCAGGACGCCGCTGCCGCCCTGGGCCGGGAGCCACTCCGCCGCGTCGGGCAGGGCCCGGTGCCAGAGCACGGATCGGCCGTCGGTGTCGGTGACCAGTCCGTCGTCCCAGAGCGCGATCGCCTCCCCGCGCGCGGGGAGCACGGAGACGGGCCGGTGCCCCGCGCGCGCGTAGCGCCAGCGCAGCGTGCCGGTGCGGCTGTCGTAGCCGGCCACCGCCCCGCCCTGCGCCCGCGCGGCCCAGACGTCCGCGTGCCGCTTCCCGTGTCCGCCGGGGAGGAGCCGGTCGCCGTAGGGGGCGGGCCGCAGGTGCCGGGCCGCCCCGAGCAGGGCGAGCGCCACGACGGCCGCGAGGAGGGCTGCGGCGGCGCGGCGGGCGTGGGTACGCGTGCGGCTGCGGGGGCGCGTGCGACGGTCGGTGCACGTGCGGCTGCGGGTACGGGGGGTACGGCGGAGGCGTGCGAGTGCGGTGGGACGCGGGGTGGAGTGCGTTTCCGGGGCCGGAGTGATCGCGGGGCGCGGGCGGGGCCTGTGTGGTGGAAGCGGCACCCTGCCCCCTCTGGTAGCCACCGGCCGGATCGGTGCGGTGAGTGTAGTCACCGCCTGCCGGAGCGAGCGCACGACTTGTCTGCCTAAGGTGGAATATCACCCATTTGGTGGTCTGTTCGTCGGCGGAGGGCGGCGGGGCGGGCGAGGATGGCGCCGGGGGCCGGGGACGGGCGTGGTCGGAAGGCGGTGGCGCGTGCAGTTCGACGACGACGCGAACCTGGACACCTCCGAGGTGCAGGATGTGCGCGGCAGCCGGATCCCGGGCGGGCGGGCCACCGTCGGCGGCGGCGTCATCGGCCTGATCGCGCTGCTGCTCGGCCTCTTCCTGGGCGTCGGCCCGGACCAGCTGGGCCTGTCGTCCGGCGGCGAGTCGCCCCAGCCCGCCGCCTCCTCGCTCGCCCAGGTCCAGCAGTCCTGCCGTACCGGCCGGGACGCGAACTCCAGGGACGACTGCCGGGCGGTGGCCGTGGTGAACAGCGTGCAGGACTACTGGACGCAGGAGTTCCAGCGGCAGGGGCGCCGCTACACCGGCTCGCCGACGGTGTTCTTCAGCGACCGGGTCGGCACCGCGTGCGGCGTGGCGACCGCCGCGGTCGGTCCCTTCTACTGCCCCGGCGACCGCAAGGTCTATCTGGACCTGGGCTTCTTCGACGACCTGCGGACGAAGTTCGGCTCCAGCGGCGGCCCCTTCGCCCAGGCGTACGTGATCGCGCACGAGTACGGGCACCATGTGCAGGACCTGCTCGGCGTGCTCGACCGCTCCCGGGACGGGCTGACCGGCGCGAGCAGCAACTCGGTGCGCACGGAACTGCAGGCCGACTGCTACGCGGGCGTGTGGGCGCACCACGCGACGACCACGCCCGACGAGTCCACCGGGCGCCCGCTGATCACCAGCCTGCCGACCTCCGACATCGAGGACGGCCTGAGCGCCGCCGCGGCCGTGGGCGACGACCGGATCCAGGAGCGGTACCAGGGCCGGGTGACACCGGAGACCTGGACGCACGGCTCGGCGCAGCAGCGGCAGCAGTGGTTCCTGCAGGGCTACCGGACCGGCGACATGGCGGGGTGCGACACCTTCCGCTGACGCGTTGTCAGTGCCGCCTGCCAGACTCGGTGGCACGGCAGTACCGATGCGCGAAGGGGTGATCGGCATGGCAGGCACGGGCGGCGCACGGCCGGGCGTCTTTCCCACGCTGCTGTACGCGGACGCGAAGGCGGCGATCAGGCAGCTCACAGAGGCCCTCGGCTTCACCGAGCTGTCGGTGTACGAGGCGGAGGACGGCAAGGTGCTGCACGCCGAGCTGGTCCAGGGCGGCGGCGCGGTGATGATCGGCTCCAAGGGCCGCGGCGGCCTCTTCGACACGGCGATGAAGGAAGCGGGACCCACCGGGGTGTACGTCGTGGTGGACGACGTGGACGCCCACCACGAGCGGGCCGTGGAGCACGGGGTGGAGATCCTGATGCCCCCGACGGACCAGGACTACGGCTCGCGGGACTACATGGCCCGGGACGCCGAGGGGAACATCTGGAGCTTCGGGACGTACGCCCCCGAGATCGGGGTCTGACTCCCGCCCGCTCCGGCCGTCCCCCGGTGCGGGCCCGTCATCCTCCGGTGTGCACCTGGAAAGCGGCCCGGCGCACGGCCTTGGCCAGGGCCGGGTCGGGGTGCGCCGCGGCGAGCGCGACCAGGACCTGCACGGTGCGCGGGTGGCCGACGGCGCGGACCTCGTCGAGCAGCTGGGGCACGGTGGGCTGCACCGCGGACTCCAGATGCCGGACCAGCATCGGCGCCTCGCCGTGGTCGGCGACGGCGGCGGCGGTGTCCACCCACAGCCAGGTGGCCTCCTCCCGGGTGAGCACCTCGTGGGCGTCCTCCGGGTCGACGCCGTCGTGCTCGGCGAGCCACAGCAGGGCGTACGGCCGCAGCGCCGGCTCCTCCACGACGGACCGTACGGCGGGCTCGGCGGGGGCGCCGACGACGCGCAGCGCCTCGAAGGCGAGGCCGCGGGAGAGGGCGTCGTCGCCGCGGGCGGCGTCGATCAGCTGGGTGACGGCGCTGCCGACGGGACGGGCGGCGAGCCAGGCGCGGTACTCGGCGCGGGCCGCGTTGGGGCGGAGCTGGGCGCAGCCGCGGAGCATGTCCTCGGCGGACTGCTCGATGTTGCCGGCGGGGCTCTGCGCGGCCACGCAGATCTGCTCCAGCTTGACCCACACCGCCCAGCTGCCCAGCGGGGTGAGCGTGGCCTGGCCGCCTCCGTAGGTGAGGGCGCCCACGGCCGCGAGGGCGCCCAGCGCCCAGTCGAGCAGCGGGGCGAGCGGGGCGTCGGCGGCGGGTGCGGGGTCCACCGGGACCGGGGATCCGCCCGGCCGGCCCGTGCCGGGCTCGTAGGAGACCTCGCAGCGTTCGGTGCGCAGCTCGGTGACCCGCTGCTGGAGCAGGTCGAGCAGCTGCTCGACCGGCACCGGGCCGGCGGAGAGCTGAAGGAAGGAGAGCACCTGGGGCATGGCCGAGACGACCTCGGCGACGGCGGCGGGCTCCAGGCCTTCCGGTTCGGGACTGGCGAGCGACCAGGCGTCGAAGAGGGCGACCCAGCCGCGCAGCACGGCACTGTCGTCGCGGTTCCAGGCGCGCAGGCGCCAGCCGGGGCGCGCGCTGTCGCCGTGCACCTCGACGAGTCCGGCGAGGCGGGCGGTGTCCCAGTCGGCGCGGATCTGAACGGCGCTCAGCCCGAGGTCGGCGGCGGCGCGTTCGGCGGTGGCGTCGGAGAGGGTGGCCTTGCCGTCGGTGGTGGCGCTGTCCCGGCCGGGGCCGAGGGCGGCGTCGGCCCAGCGGGCGACACGAGCCGCGCCGGCCAGCCCGGTGCGGGCCATTCCGGCCAGTTCGGCGGGGGCGGGTGTGCCCTCCGGCGGCCGGGGTGCGGGGCGGCGTGAGCGCCGCTGGTTCACAGCTCTGGGGGCGGCGGCCAGGGGTCGCGGTCGGACGAGTCGAAGCCTGGAGTCGCGCGGGATACGGGACGTCACGGGTGCAGTCTTCCGGTTGACGGTCCGAAAACCCAAACGGAATGTCACGGCGGGCGACGGGGCTGGCCAACGCACGGGGTACGGAAAGGGCCGGAGGGGCAGGATCGAGCCAGCCGTACGGCCTTAAACGGAATGCTTCGCACCGGTGCCGGGGCGCGGCGGGTCCGGTGTCACATCAGCGGGGTCAGGAACCGGCGCAGCCGTTCCTCGTACTCCGCGGGGTCGGCGTTCCACATCGCCGCGTGCGGGGCGTGCGGGACGGTGTGCAGGGAGACGAGGTCGGGGCGTCGCCGGGCGAGCCTGCGGGACAGCGCCCAGGGGGCGACGCGGTCGTCCGGGCCGTGGATGATCAGGGTGGGGACCTGGAGCCGGACGGGGTCGGTGATCTCCGCGGACCCGTCGGCGCCCAGTCCGGCCCGGCCCTGCGCGGCCCACACGGCGAGCGGCAGCAGCGGCTGCGGGGTGTGGCGGGCCCTGGCGAGGGCCCGCAGCGTGGCCTCCCAGCTGAGCACCGGGGAGTCCAGGACGAGCCCGGCGATGCGGTCGCGGACCACGGAGTGCTCGGCGGCGCGCAGGGCCATGGTGGCGCCGGTGGACCAGCCGAGCAGGACGACCCGGCGGGCGCCGTAGCGGACGGCGTAGCGGATCGCCGCCTCGACGTCGCGCCACTCGGTCTCGCCGAGGTGGTTCAGCCCGTCCGGCGGCCGGGGTGCGCCGAGGTCGCCGCGGTAGGCGAGGGCAAGGACCGGCAGCCGGCGGCCGTGCAGGAACCCCAGGACGTTCATGGCGTGCTCCCGGGTGGCGCCGAGGCCGTGCACGGCGATCACCCAGGTGTCCCGGTACCCGGGCACGAACCAGGCGGGCAGGGCGCCGAGTTCGCCGGGCACGTCGACGTCGGCGTGGTCGAGGCCGAGGGCGGCGCCGGGGTTGCCGACGTACAGGTTGGGGGTGAGCCATACCGCGTCGCCGGCCGCGAGGGTGCCGTGGGTGACGCGTTCCAGGCGCCGTACGACGGTGTCGGCGGTGACCGCGGCGGACTCCAGCACGGGGCCGACGACCGCGTGGGAGCCGTCGCCGGCGAGGCCGTAGGTGCCGGGGCGCTGCGAGGCCAGGTCGCGGGTGAGCGTGATCTGGCCGGCGGCGGTGCCGTGCACGGTGAGGCGGGGCTCGGTGGGCAGCGGCCGGCCGGCGGGCGCCTTCAGCGCGGCGTCGCTGGCGAGCCGGCCGGCGGCCACGGACGCCATGCCGGCGGCCAGGAACGCGGTGAGCCCGGCGGCCGTGGCTCTGGCGGTGGCTTTGACGGTGGGCACGGGTCCAGTGTCGTGGCGGTCGTGGCCACCGGCCAGTGGAACGGACCGGCCGGCGGGAATCCGGCGGGGGCGCCGGGGGCGCACGAGAGCACGGCGGGGACACCGGGACCGGCACGGGGAGGAGCGGGCCCGGGGGGGGGGGGGGACGCGGTCACGCAGGGAAGCGGCCCCGGAGGGACGCCGGAGCGCGGTCCGGCACGGCCGGCGTCACTTCCGCTGGCCGTAGCCCTTCAGGCGGGCCCCGGCCTCGGCCAGCTGCGCCTCGGTCAGCAGGGACGGGGCCCGCCCCGGCAGCGAGGACGCCGTCAGCCACAGGCGGCACATCCACTCCAGCTGGGCCGTGCGGTCGTAGGCCTGGTCGAGGGTGGCGCCGTAGGTGATCGTGCCGTGGTTCTGCAGCAGGCAGCCGGAGCGGCCTTCGAGCGCGCGGAGCATGTTCTCGGCGAGTTCGTCGGTGCCGTAGGCGGCGTAGGCGGCGACGCGGACGGGCCCGCCGAGCGCGGCGGCCATGTAGTGGATCAGCGGGAGCTCGGGCACCAGCGTGGCGACCGCCGTGGCGTGCACGGCGTGGGTGTGGACGACGGCGCGGGCGTCGGTGGTGCGGTAGACGGCGAGGTGCATCGGCAGCTCGCTGGTCGGCACGAGGGTGCCGAGCACCTGGCGTCCGTCGAGGTCGACGCCGGTGATGTCGGCGGGGGTGAGCCGGTCGTAGGGGACGCCGGACGGGGTGACCAGCACGAGGTCGCCGACGCGGGCGGAGACGTTGCCCGAGGTGCCGACCACCAGCCCGTCGGCGACGGACCGGCGGGCCGTCGCCACCAGCTCCGCCCAGAGCCCTGCCTCGTCCTGCCGCGCGTCCTGTCGCCCGTCTGCCGTGTGCCGCGGTTCAGCCATGCGGCGATCCTGCCAGCCGGACCGGCGCAGTGCGGGCGGGCCGGCTGTTCCGGTCCGAAACCCGTACGGCCGAACGGGTGGATCCCGGTGCGAAACGCCGGGAATCGGCGGGGACGCACCGCGCGGCGAGCCTTCAATGATCTCTCTTGCCCACTGGACGACCGCCGCCGCCCGCGAGGGCCAGGGGCTGTCGTCAGCCACCCCGGGGAGACGCATGGCCCGTGAACGCACCCTCGTCCGCCGCCGCGCCGGTGTCCTCGTGGCGGCCACTGCGGCGGCCCTCGCCCTCACGGGCACCGCGGCCGCGTCGGCCGGACCGCCGAGATCGGCGGGGCCGGCGGGATCACCGGTGTCCGCCGCGGCCCCGCTCCTCGCGGACTCACCGGCGACCTGGAGATCACCGGTCGCGGCCGGTTCGCCGGTGGCGGCCGGCTCACCTGACCTGACCGGATCACGCAAGCCCGCCGGCCCGCTGAAGCCCGCCGGGATCCTGGACCGCAGCGGCGCCCTCGATCCCGCCAAGGCGCTGGACCCGACCGGGGCGCTGGGCCCGGCCGGGACCATGGACCCGCCCGGGGGACCGGACCCGGCCGACTTGCTCGGCCCCGCCGGGACGCTGGGCGCCGTCTGGCCGCTGCGCGCGGCGACCGGCCGGCCCCGGGGACACGACGTGTCGTCCCACCAGAAGGGCGTCGACTGGCCGGCCGCCCGGGCGAGGGGCGCGCGGTTCGTCTACATCAAGGCGACCGAGTCCACGGACTACCGCAACCCCTACTTCTCCGGGCAGTACACCGGCGCCCGCAAGGCGGGCCTGATCCGGGGCGCGTATCACTTCGCCCTGCCGGACAAGTCCTCCGGCGCCCGGCAGGCCGACTACCTCGTGCACCACGGCGGCGGCTGGCAGGCGGACGGCTGGACGCTGCCGCCCGCGCTCGACATCGAGTACAACCCGTACAGCAAGAAGCACAAGTGCTACGGGCTGAGCAAGGGGCGGATGGTCGGCTGGATCCGCTCGTTCAGCGACGAGGTCAAGCGGGAGACCGGCCGCCGGCCGGTGATCTACACCACGACCCAGTGGTGGAAGCTGTGCACCGGGAACAGCCGCGCCTTCTCCTCCACGCACGCCCTGTGGGTGGCCCGGCACGGCACTTCGGGGCCGGGGACGCTGCCCGGGGGCTGGCAGTTCTGGACGTTCTGGCAGTACGGCATCAAGGGCAAGCTGCCGGGTGACCAGAATCTCTTCAACGGGTCCCTGAGCAGGCTGCGGATCTTCGCGCGGGGCCGCTAGCCAAGGGGCACTTGAGGCGGCGCCGCAAAGACCGAGCAAAGCGGAGTCCAAACCCCCCTCCCGGACATCGCGATACCTCCCTCAGTTCACCTTCCGTTCACCCAGGTTGCCTACGTTCGTCCGGCCGATGACCTCGAAAGATTGCCTGGGTAAATGGAAAGCTTCTCGCTGATCCTCGCGATAGTGGTCGTAACCGCTCTCGCGTTCGACTTCACGAACGGTTTCCACGACACCGCCAACGCGATGGCCACCACCATCTCCACGGGCGCTCTGAAGCCCAAGATCGCGGTAGGCATGTCCGCCGCCCTCAATCTCGTGGGCGCCTTCCTCTCCGTGGAGGTCGCCAACACGATCTCCAAGGGTCTCGTCGACGAGAGCGGCATCCGTCCCGAGGTCATCTTCGCCGCCCTCGTCGGCGCGATCCTCTGGAACCTGCTGACCTGGCTGGTGGGTCTCCCCTCCAGCTCCTCGCACGCCCTGATGGGCGGCCTGGTCGGCGCCACCGTCGCCTCCGCCGGCTTCGGCGCCGTACACGGTGACGTCCTGGTCACCAAGGTGCTGCTGCCGGCCGTCGCCGCGCCGCTCGTCGCGGGCCTCGCCTCGCTGCTGGCCACCCGGCTCTCCTACGGCATCGGCGGCACCGCCGACGGCGAGGCCACCCGCAAGGGCTACCGCGCCGGCCAGATCGCCTCGGCCGGCCTGGTCTCCCTCGCCCACGGCACCAACGACGCCCAGAAGACGATGGGCATCATCACCCTGGCGCTGATCGCGGGCGGCGCCATCGCCCCCGGCTCGAACCCTCCCACCTGGGTGATCCTCTCGGCCGGTCTGGCCATCGCGCTCGGCACCTACATCGGCGGCTGGCGCATCATCCGCACCATGGGCAAGGGCCTGACCGACCTGGAGCCGCGTCAGGGCTTCGCCGCCCAGACCAGCGCGGCGACCGCCATCCTGGCCTCCTCCCACCTCGGCTTCTCCCTGTCCACCACGCACGTCGTCTCCGGCTCGGTGATGGGCGCGGGCCTCGGCCGCAAGGGCGGCGTGGTCCGCTGGTCCACCGCGACCCGCATGTTCGCCGCCTGGGCGCTCACCCTCCCGGCCGCCGCGCTGGTCGGCGCGGGCGCCGAGTCCGTCACCGACCTGGGCGACTGGGGCACCGCGGCCGTCGCCGTCTTCCTGGTCGCCGCCAGCGCCGCGATCTGGAAGATCTCCCGCCGCGAGGTCGTCGACCACACCAATGTGGTCGAGGAGAGCGCCGAGCCGGTCGGTGTGGTCACCGCCGCCATCGCCGCCGTGACCCCGCCCCCGGCGGGCCCGGTCACCGAGGGCCTGACGGCCACGATCCCCGCCCCCGTCGCCGAGCCCGCGCCGGCCACCCCGCCGGCCGCCACGGTCTGATCCCGAGCACGGTTAGTGAAGGAAGCATCCCCATGACGATCGACTGGGCGGCCCTCGGCTCCGTCTTCGGTGTGAGCCTCGCGTTCACGGTGGGCCTGGTGGCCCTGTTCACCCTCGGCATCAACGGCCTGTCCCGCCGGGAGAAGGCCACGGCCGAGGGCGGTTCCGCCGCGCTGGCGGTGACCGGTGCGTACGTGTGCTTCGCGGCCTGTGCGGCGGCGGTGGTGTACGGGATGTACCTGATCATGGCCAAGTCCTGACGGCCCCCCGCGCATGACACCGGCCCTGCCGGGCCCCGCTTCGGCGGCCCCGGCGGGGCTTTCGCGTACCGGCGGCACGGGGGCGGGCCCCGCCGGCCCTCGGAGAGCGCGCGGAGCGCCGCCGGGCGCCCGGTGAATTCCCCCCGGCGCGAGGGGCATTCACCGCGACCGGGTCGTCGGGCACCGTCCCGCGTGCCGCCGATGTGGGGCTCGGCACAGTCCGGCGTCCCAGGTCAACGGCGAGTTGACGGTCCTTCCGGGGGCGTGGTGGACTGCCCGGGCCATCTACGGCGGCAGAAGAGGAAGCCGGTGCGAATCCGGCGCGGTCCCGCCACTGTCACCGGGGAAGAACCCCCGGGAGCCAGGAACTCTCACCGCCGATTCACGTCGGACCAGGGCGCGGACACCCTGAGTGAGGACACAGATCGACATGCTCGGCCGCCGATCGAGAACCCGTACCAGGCCCGTTCCCGCGCCCACGGCCGGCTGAGCCGATGGGTGCCGATCGCACGTACGCGTACGGTGCCGCCGCCGGGGTGTTGGGCGACCTCCTCCTCGGCGACCCGCGCCGCGGGCATCCGGTCGCCGCGTTCGGCCGCACGGCCGCGGCCGTGGAGCGCGCCCTGTGGCGCGACCACCGCGGCTGGGGCGCCCTGCACACCGCCGTCTGCGCCGGCGGCGCCGTCGCGCTCGGCGCGCTGGCCGCCCGCGCCGTACGCCCCTCCCCCACCGCCTCCGTCGCGCTGACCGCCGCCGCCACCTGGGCCGTCGTCGGCGGCACCTCGCTCGCCCGGGAGGCCCGCACCGTCGGACAGGCCCTGGCCGCGGGGGACATCGAGGCCGCCCGGGCCAGGCTGCCCCATCTGTGCGGCCGGGACCCGCAGGCGCTGGACGCCGACGGCATGGCCCGTGCCGTGGTCGAGTCGGTCGCCGAGAACACCTCGGACGCGGTCGTGGGCGCGCTGGTGTGGGGTGCCGTGGGCGGGGTGCCCGGGCTGCTCGGGTTCCGCGCGGTCAACACCCTGGACGCGATGGTGGGCCACAAGTCGCCCCGGCACCGCCGCTACGGCTGGGCCTCCGCCCGCCTCGACGACGTGGCCGGCTGGCCCGGGGCCCGGCTGACCGCCGTGCTCGCCGCCGTGGCCGGACCCGATCCCCGGGGCGCCCTGCGCGCCTGGAAGGCCGACGCGGGCAGGCATCCGAGCCCCAACGCCGGTCCGGTGGAGGCCGCTTTCGCGGGAGCCCTCGGGGTCAGGCTGGGCGGCACGCTCTCCTACGGCGGCCGGGTCGAACACCGTCCCGTGCTCAACGGTGCCCACGGACGGCCGGTCCGGGTCACCGACATCGACCGGTCCGTACGGCTCTCCCGCCGGGTCGGCCTGCTCGCCCTCGGCGCCACGGTCGCCGCGCGCGCACTGCGGAAAGGACGCGGGAAATGAACGGTGGCCTCCTCGTCGCCGGCACCACCTCCGACGCCGGCAAGAGCGTCGTGACGGCCGGCATCTGCCGCTGGCTGGTGCGCCAGGGCGTGCGGGTCGCGCCGTTCAAGGCGCAGAACATGTCCCTGAACTCCTTCGTCACGCGCGAGGGCGCCGAGATCGGGCGGGCGCAGGCGATGCAGGCCCAGGCCTGCCGGGTCGAGCCGACCGCGCTCATGAACCCGGTGCTGCTCAAGCCCGGCGGCGAGCAGAGCAGCCAGGTGGTGCTGCTGGGCAAGCCGGTGGGCGAGATGAGCGCGCGCGGCTACCACGGCGGGCGCCAGCAGCGGCTGCTCGGCACGGTGCTGGACTGCCTGGCCGAGTTGCGGGGCACGTATGACGCGGTGATCTGCGAGGGGGCGGGCAGCCCGGCCGAGATCAATCTGCGGCGGACCGACATCGTCAACATGGGTATCGCCCGGGGCGCGGGGCTGCCCGTGCTGGTCGTCGGCGACATCGACCGCGGGGGCGTCTTCGCCTCGTTCTTCGGCACCGTCGCCCTGCTCTCGGCGAAGGACCAGGAACTGGTCGCCGGCTTCCTGGTGAACAAGTTCCGCGGGGACGTCTCCCTGCTGGAGCCCGGCCTCGACATGCTGCACGGGCTCACCGGACGGCCCGCCTACGGCGTGCTGCCGTTCCGGCACGGGCTCGGCATCGACGAGGAGGACGGGCTGCGGGTCTCGCTGCGCGGCACGGTCCGCGAGTCCAGCGTGACTCCCCCGGTCGGCGAGGACGTCCTGCGGGTCGCCGTGTGCGCGATCCCGCTCATGTCCAACTTCACGGACGTGGACGCGCTGGCCGCCGAACCGGGCGTCGTGGTGCGGTTCGTGGACCGCCCCGAGGAGCTGGCGGACGCCGATCTCGTGGTCGTGCCGGGCACCCGCGGGACCGTACGGGCGCTCGCGTGGCTGCGGGAGCGGGGACTGGCGAACGCGCTCGTGCGGCGGGCCGCCGAGCACCGGCCGGTCCTCGGCATCTGCGGCGGCTTCCAGATCCTCGGCGAGCACATCGAGGACGAGGTCGAGTCCCGCGCCGGTGCCGTCCCCGGACTCGGTGTGCTGCCGGTCCGGGTGCGCTTCGCGCGGGAGAAGACCCTCACCCGGCCGGACGGACAGGCCCTCGGCGAGCCCGTCGAGGGATACGAGATCCATCACGGGGTCGCCGACGTCACCGGCGGCGAGGCGTTCTTCACCGACGACGACGGGCAGCGCCTGGACGGCTGCCGGGTCGGCCAGACCTGGGGCACCCACTGGCACGGCTCGCTGGAGTCGGACGGCTTCCGGCGGGCCTTCCTGCGCGAGGTGGCCGCCGGTGCGGGCCGCCGCTTCGTGCCCGCGCCTGACACCTCGTTCGCCGCGCTGCGCGAGGAGCAGCTCGACCGGCTCGGCGACCTGATCGAACAGCACGCGGACACGGACGCGCTGTGGCGGCTCATCGAGTCGGGGCCGCCCCAAGGGCTGCCCTTCATCCCCCCGGGAGCGCCCGCGTGAGCACCGCCTCGCCGGGGAGGGCGCCTTCGCGGGGGCGGCGGCCGCGCACCGCCCGTCCGGGTACGACACGGCCGGCCGGCGCGGTCGGTGTCCGGACGTACGGGAAGCACGGCCCCGCGTACGTCCCCGGCCCGCGGGGCCGGGACTTCATGAGCGAGAACGACCCGCGGGCGCTGCGCGGGATCACAGAGCCGGAAGGCGACTTGGAGGACGACAAGTGACCACCCCGTTCCCCTTCACGGCCGTAGTCGGCCAGGACGATCTGCGGCTGGCGCTGCTGCTGAACGCCGTGTCACCGGCGGTCGGCGGTGTGCTGGTGCGCGGCGAGAAGGGCACCGCGAAATCCACGGCGGTACGGGCGCTGTCGGCGCTGCTGCCGGAGGTGGCCGTCGTGGCCGGATGCCGGTTCTCGTGCGATCCGGCCGCCCCCGATCCCGCGTGCCCGGACGGCCCGCACGAGGCCGGCGACGGCACCCGGCGCCCCGCGCGGATGGTCGAACTGCCCGTCGGCGCCTCCGAGGACCGGCTCGTCGGTGCCCTCGACATCGAGCGGGCGCTCGCCGAGGGCGTGAAGGCGTTCGAGCCGGGCCTGCTGGCCGACGCGCACCGCGGCATCCTGTACGTCGACGAGGTCAACCTGCTCCACGACCACCTGGTCGACCTGCTGCTGGACGCGGCGGCGATGGGGGCCTCGTACGTCGAGCGCGAGGGCGTGTCCGTGCGGCACGCGGCCCGCTTCCTGCTCGTCGGCACCATGAACCCGGAGGAGGGCGAGCTGCGCCCGCAGCTGCTCGACCGGTTCGGGCTGACCGTGGAGGTCGCCGCCTCGCGGGAGCCGGAGCAGCGGGTGGAGGTCGTCAAGCGGCGGCTCGCCTACGACGCCGACCCGGCCGCCTTCGCGGCGCTCTGGGCCGCCGAGGAGACGGCCGTGCGGCAGCGTGTCGCGGCGGCGCGGGAGCTGCTGCCGCGGGTGCGGCTGGGCGACGACGCGCTGCGGCAGATCGCGGCGACCTGCGCGGCCTTCGAGGTGGACGGCATGCGCGCCGACATCGTGATGGCGCGCACCGCGACCGCGCTCGCCGCGTGGGCCGGGCGGACCGACGTGCTCGCCGAGGACGTGCGGCAGGCGGCGCTGCTCGCGCTGCCGCACCGGCGCCGGCGGAACCCGTTCGACGCGCCGGGTCTGGACGAGGACAAGCTGGACGAGACGCTGGAGCAGTACTCCGGCGAGAACGAGGGCGGGGGCGAGGGCCCGGGCGACGACGACCCCGACCCGGACGGGCCCGGTGGCGGCGGGCGGCCCGCGCCGGACAGCGGTCCGCAGGACGACGGGGGCGGCACCGCCCGGCCCGAGTCCGGTGAGGGCGAGGGCCCGCAGGGGCCCGGCGCCCCCCGGGAGCAGTCGCCCGTACGCGCCTCGGAGCCGTTCCGGACCAAGGTGCTGAGCGTGCCCGGGATCGGCGAGGGTGCCGCCGGGCGGCGGTCGCGGGCGCGCACCGAGCACGGGCGGACCACCGGGGCCAGGCGGCCCCGGGGGACGCTGACCAAGCTGCATCTGGCCGCGACCGTGCAGGCCGCCGCCCCGCATCAGCGGACACGCGGGCGGTCCGGCCCCGGGCTGGTGGTCCGCCGGGACGATCTGCGGCAGGCGGTCCGGGAGGGGCGCGAGGGGAACCTGGTGCTGTTCGTGGTGGACGCCTCGGGGTCGATGGCGGCGCGGCAGCGGATGGGCGCGGTGAAGGGCGCCGTGCTGTCGCTGCTGCTCGACGCCTACCAGCGGCGGGACAAGGTGGGTCTGGTGACGTTCCGGGGCTCGGCGGCCGAGGTGGCGCTGCCCCCGACGTCCTCCGTGGACGCGGCGGCGGTGCGGCTGGAGTCACTGCCCACCGGCGGCCGTACGCCGCTGTCCGCCGGGCTGCTGAAGGCGCACGAGGTGCTCAGGGTGGAGCGGTTGCGGGACCCGGCGCGGCGGCCGCTGCTCGTGGTGGTGACCGACGGGCGGGCGACGGGCGGTCCCGAGCCGGTCGCCCTCGCGGGGCGGGCGGCGCGGCTGTTCGCGGCCCAGGAGACCGCCTCGGTGGTCGTGGACTGCGAGTCGGGGCCGGTGCGGCTCGGGCTCGCCGGACAGCTCGCCGGCGATCTCGGCGGTACGGCCGTGACGCTGGACGAGCTGCGGGCCGACTCGATAGCCGGTCTGGTCAGGGATGTGCAGGGAACGTCGAGGAGGGCCGCGTAATGCCGCAGGGACAGCCGAGTGTCGTACCCGAGGACGGTCTGACGACCCGTCAGCGCAGGAACCGGCCGCTGGTCATGGTCCACACGGGCGTCGGCAAGGGGAAGTCGACCGCGGCGTTCGGGCTCGCGCTGCGCGCCTGGAACCAGGGGTGGCCGATCGGGGTGTTCCAGTTCGTCAAGTCGGCGAAGTGGAAGGTCGGCGAGGAGAACGCGCTGCGCGTGCTCGGCGCCTCGGGCGAGGGCGGCACCGTCGACTGGCACAAGATGGGCGAGGGCTGGTCCTGGGTCCAGCGGGACGCCCAGATGGACAACGAGGCGAAGGCCCGCGAGGGCTGGGAGCAGGTCAAGCGGGACCTGGCCGCCGAGCGGTACCGGCTGTACGTGCTGGACGAGTTCGCGTACCCGCTGCACTGGGGCTGGGTGGACACGGCCGAGGTCGTGGAGGTGCTGCGGAACCGGCCGGGCACCCAGCATGTGGTGATCACCGGCCGTAACGCGCCGCGGGAGCTGGTGGACTTCGCGGATCTGGTGACCGACATGTCCAAGGTCAAGCACCCCATGGACGCGGGCCAGAAGGGCCAGAAGGGCATCGAGTGGTGAGTTCCGTCCCCCGGCTGGTCATCGCCGCGCCGTCGTCCGGCAGCGGCAAGACCACCGTCGCCACCGGGCTGATGGCCGCGTTCGCCGCGCGGGGGCTCGCCGTGTCCCCGCACAAGGTCGGGCCGGACTACATCGACCCGGGGTACCACGCCCTGGCGACCGGCCGGCCCGGCCGCAACCTGGACGCGTACCTGTGCGGGCCGGACCTGATCGCTCCGCTCTTCCTGCACGGGGCGCGCGGCTGCGACCTGGCCGTGGTCGAGGGCGTGATGGGGCTGTACGACGGGGCCGGGGGCAAGGGGGAACTCGCCTCCACGGCCCATGTCGCCAAGCTGCTGCGGGCGCCGGTGGTGCTGGTCGTCGACGCGTCCTCGCAGTCCCGGTCGGTGGCGGCGCTGGTGCACGGCTTCGCGTCCTGGGACCCGGAGGTGCGGGTCGGCGGCGTGATCCTGAACAAGGTGGCCTCCGACCGGCACGAGGAGCTGCTGCGCGAGGCGCTGGACTCCTCCGGAGTGCCGGTCATGGGGGTGCTGCGGCGGGTTGCCGGGGTGGACACACCGTCCCGGCACCTGGGGCTGGTGCCGGTGGCCGAACGCCGCTCGGCCGCGGTCGACGCCGTCGCGGCCATGGCGGCGCAGGTGGCTCGGGGGTGCGACCTGGAGGCGCTGGATGCGCTGGCCCGGGCCGCGGGACCGGTACCGGGGGACTGCGTCCCGTGGGCCCCCGTCCCGGCGCTCCCGGCCGCGGGGCCCGCACCCGTGGTCGCCGTCGCCGGCGGCCCCGCCTTCACCTTCTCCTACGCCGAGCACACCGAGCTGCTCACCGCCGCCGGTGCCGAGGTCGTCACCTTCGACCCGCTCCGCGACGAGCAGCTGCCCGAGGGCACGGCGGGGCTGGTGATCGGCGGCGGCTTCCCCGAGATGTACGCGGGTGACCTGTCCGCCAACGTGCGGCTGCGCGAGGCCGTCGCCGCACTGGCCGGCGGCGGCGCTCCCGTGGCCGCCGAATGCGCCGGTCTGCTCTATCTCTGCCGGGAGCTGGACGGCCGGCCCATGTGCGGTGTGCTGGACGCCGCCGCGCGGATGACGGAACGGCTCACCCTGGGCTACCGGGACGCCGTGGCCGTCGGCGACAGCGTGCTGGCGGCGGCCGGGACGCGGATGCGGGGGCACGAGTTCCACCGCACCGCCGTCGAACCGGGCGCCGGTGCCGCTCCCGCCTGGGGGGTGCGCAACCCGGTCCCGCGGGTCGAGGGATTCGTACGGCAGGGCGTGCACGCGAGCTATCTGCACACGCACTGGGCGTCCGAGCCCGCGGTCGCCCACCGGTTCGTGGAGAGGTGCCGGACGCCATGACCGGCCCGCCGGCCGGGGCCGGCTCCGGCCGGGCGGTGTGCGCGCAGGACGAGCGGACCGGCCGGGCGCGGCGGCACGCCGTGAGACCGCGAGCGCGGTCAGCCGGAGATGCCGACCACCAGCCAGATGAACGCGGCACCGGCCACCGTGCACAGCAGGGTGGAGCGGGCCGGGTGTTCGTGGTGGGCCTCGGGGAGGATCTCGGCGGCGGCGAGATAGAGCAGTACGCCGCCGAAGAGGCCCAGATAGCCGCCGAGCACCGGTTCGGGGATGTGGAAGAAGACCGTGGACAGCGCGCCCAGCAGGGGTGCGCAGGCGTCGGCCAGCAGCATCCCGACGGCCCGGCGGCGCGCGTTGCCGTACAGGCTGGTGATGGTGAAGGTGTTGAAGCCGTCGGCGAAGTCGTGCGCGATCACGGCGAGCGCCACGGCCGTGCCCATGCCGCCGCCCACCTGGAAGGCCGCGCCGATCGCCACCCCGTCCATGGCACTGTGGCCCACCATCGCGCCGGCCGCCGCCAGGCCCGCCTCCGGCGCCCGGTGCTCGTGCCCCTCGGCGCCGCCGTGCGCGGCCTGCCGGGCGGCCAGCGTGCGCTCCACCAGATGGGCCACCAGGAACCCGGCCACGAACAGCAGCAGGGCGGCGGGGACGCCGAAGACCTCCCGGTCGGCCGCGTGCAGCGCCTCCGGCAGCAGGTCGAGGCCGACCACGCCGAGCATCAGCCCGCCGGCCAGGCCCAGGACCAGATGGCGGCGGTCGGTCACGCGCTGTGCCGTCCAGCCGCCGGCCAGCGTCATCAGGAACGCGCCGAGCGCGACGAAGACCGCCATAGGCCCTTGCTATCCGATGGACCGCCGTTCGCGCATGTCCGGCAACCCCTCACGTACCGACTCGCAGGAGAGGACCGATTCCCATGACCGACGCCGTCGCCGGGTACCGACGTGCGTTCGAGGAAGGGCTGAGGGCCGCCGGGATCCACTCCCCGGCCGGTCTCCCCGTCTCCCGGCGACGGGGTCGGCGGTACGGCCGCTCGCGCCGGGTGTCCGGCCGGTGGTGACGACCGCGACGGGCGCCGTCGGGCCGGCCGGCCTCGACACGCTCGGCATGCCGTACGAGGGGGCGGTCGCCGCGGTCCTGCGGGCGCTGCTGGACGGTGTGCCGGTCGCGCTGGAGGCCGAGCTGGCGTGGCCGCTGCCGCCGCTGCCGGTCGCCCCCGAGAGCCCGTACACGATCCGGCTCACCGACCGGGCCGTGCCGCCGGGCGAGCGGGAGGTGCTGCTCAGGCCGCCGTCGCTGGTGGTCGGGGTCGGCGCGTCGAAGGGAGTACCGGCCGGGGAGGTCCTGGCGCTGGTGGAGTCGGTGCTGCGAGAGGCGGGTGTCTCGCCGAGGTCGGTCGCCGAACTGGCCACCGTGGACACCAAGGCCGCGGAGCCCGGTCTGCTGGCCGCCGCCGGACGGCTCGGGGTGCCGCTGGTGGGCCACCCGGCCGGGGAGCTGGCGGCCGTGGCGGTGCCGAACCCGTCCGCCGCGCCGCTCACGGCCGTCGGCACCCCCTCGGTGGCCGAGGCCGCCGCCCTGCTGCGCGGCGGTGAACTCCTCGTGCCCAAGCGGAAGTCGGCGCATGCGACCTGTGCCGTGGTCCGGCGGCCGGGGCGCGGGCGGCTCGCGGTGGTCGGGCTCGGTCCCGGCGCCCGGACCCCGCTCTCCCCGCGCGCGGCGGCCGAACTGCGGCGGGCCTCGGTGCTGGTCGGGCTCGACCGGCACGTGGACCGGATCCGCGCGCTGCTGCGGCCCGGCACCCGGGTGCTGGAGTCGGGGCCCGGCGCGGCGGAGGAGCGGGCCCGTACGGCGGTCGCCGAGGCCCGTGCGGGGCACGCCGTCGCGCTGATCGGCGGCGGGGACGCGGGCGGGTGCGCCATGGCCTGCCCGGCGCTCGCCGAGGGCTCGGACGGCATCGACGTGGTCGGGGTGCCGGGATGACCGCCGCGCCGGCCGCCCGGACGGCCCCGGGGGCGCCGCCCGGCCACGGTGTGTCCCCGGCCGGGCCCGTACGCCCGGATCACGACCCTCGCCGCGCCCGGGCCGGGGGCCGTCGGCATGATGACGGTCGTGACCGCGTTCGCCACGGCGGCCCGGGAGATCGCGCGGCGCGCGGGGGCGCCGCGCCGCCGCCGGCAGGAGGAGCCGCAGTGAACCGTGGTTCCCCTCCCGCCGGCGCCCGTCGAGCCGGCCCCCGCGCTCACCCCCCGTCGTATCCCGCTGTTCCACCCCGTTCCACCCGAGGAGACTCCGTGACCGCCCCGCCCGCCCTGCTGATCGCCGGAGACGGCACCCGTGACGAGACCGGAGCCGAGGCGTTCCGCGACTTCGTCCGGGAGCTGGGGCGCCGCCACCCCGAACTCCCCGTCGCGGGCGGCTTCGTCGCCCTGTCCGCGCCGCCGCTGGGCGACGCGGTCACCGAGCTGGCCGGGCGGGGCGTACGCCGGTTCGCCGTGGTGCCGCTGACGCTGGTCAGCGCCGGGCACGCCGACGGCGCAGTCCCGGCCGCGCTGGCCCGCGCGCGGGAGCGGCATCCGGGCATCTCGTACACCTGCGGCCGTCCGCCGGGCCCGGATCCGGCGCTGCTGAACGTGCTGGAGCGGCGGCTGGACGAGGCGCTCGGGGGGACGGCCCGCAGGCCCGCGGACCGGGCGGACGTCACCGTGCTGCTCGTCGGGCCCGGCTCGACCGAACCGGCGGCCAACGCCGAGGTGTGCGTGGCGGCGCGGCTGCTGTGGGAGGGCCGCGGGTACGCCGGGGTGGAGACGGCGTTCCTGTCGCCGGCGGCGCCGGACGTGCCGAGCGGCCTCGACCGGTGCGTGGCGCTGGGCGCGCGGCGGATCGTCGTCCTGCCGTACTTCCTGTTCGGCGGTGTCCTGCCGGACCGGGTGCGGCAGCAGACCGAGGGGTGGGCCGCCGCGCACCCGGAGGTCGAGGTGCGCTCGGCCGGGGTCGTCGGGCCCGAGCCGGAGCTGTTCGACGTGGTGCGGGAGCGGTACGCGGAGGCCGTCGCGGGCGATCCGCCGACGCACCGCGGCGCGTGCGCGTGCCAGGCCGCGCCGCCGGGCTCCGAGGGATCGGCCGGGCCGCCGCGGCAGCAGGACCAGGAGAACGGGCAGCACCGGCACGAAGGGCACTCGCACAGCCATGCGCACTGAGCGGAGCGGAGGGTCCGGCCACGATCTGCGCCACCACGGGGACGCCGAGGTACGGGACGACGGGGCCGCGCTGGTCGACCTCGCCGTCAACGTCCGCGCGGACACGCCCCCGTCGTGGCTGCGGGAGGAGATCGCCGGTTCGCTGGCGTCCCTCGCGGCCTACCCGGACGGGCGGGCCGCGCGGGCGGCGGTGGCGGCCCGGCACGGGCTGCCGGTGGAGCGGGTGCTGCTGACGGCGGGGGCGGCGGAGGCGTTCGTGCTGCTCGCCCGTGCGCTGGAGGTGCGCCGGCCGGTCGTGGTGCATCCGCAGTTCACGGAGCCGGAGGCCGCGCTGCGGGACGCCGGGCACACCGTGGACCGGGTGCTGCTGCGGGCGGCGGACGGGTTCCGGCTGGACCCGGCGGCCGTGCCGGAGGACGCCGATCTGGTGGTGATCGGCAATCCCACCAATCCGACGTCGGTGCTGCACCCGGCGGAGGCGATCGTCCGGCTGGCCCGGCCCGGCCGGACGCTGGTGGTGGACGAGGCGTTCATGGACGCGGTGCCGGGCGAGCGGGAGGCGCTGGCCGGGCGGACCGACGTGCCGGGGCTCGTCGTGCTGCGCAGCCTCACCAAGACCTGGGGGCTGGCCGGGCTGCGCATCGGGTACGTGCTGGCCGCGCCCGAGGTGGTCGGCGAGCTGGAGCGGGCGCAGCCGCTGTGGCCGGTGTCGACACCGGCGCTGACCGCTGCGGCGGCGTGCGTGGCGCCGCGGGCGCTGGCCGAGGCGGGGCACGCGGCGCATCGCATCGCCGGGGACCGGGCTCATCTGGTGTCCGGGCTCGCCGCGCTCGCCGACCGGGGCGTGCGGGTGGCGGAGCCGGCGGACGGTCCGTTCGTGCTGGTCCGCATGCCGGATGCGGCGCTGGTACGGCGGCGGTTGCGGGAGCTGGGTTACGCGGTGCGCCGGGGGGACACGTTTCCGGGGCTCGGCGCGGAGTGGGTACGGATCGCCGTGCGGGACCGTGCGACGGTGAACGGCTTCCTGAAGGCGCTGTCGGCCGCGCTCACCGTCCCCGGCCGCCCGCCCGTCTCCACCGGCTGAGCGACCGGGGCGGGACGGGCCGCCGGGCGCCCCGCGCGCTGAGCCGCCCCGCGTTCTCGTGTTCTCGACGGGCGGGCCGGCCCGCCCCCCGTGCTCTCGACGGGCGGCCGGCCCCTCGCATGTTCCCGACGGGCGGGCCGGAAGGCCGCTCCCGGTCCGGGGACGGACCGGGAGCGGCCGGACGGCGTGCGGTCAGCTCCTGCGGCGGCGGGCCACCGTCACCGCTCCCCCGCCGACCAGCACCAGCGCCAGCGCGCCGCCGGCGATGTACGGGGTGGCCGAACTGCCGCCGGTCTCCGCGAGGTCGGCCTGGGCGGGGGCGCCCTGCGGGCGGGGACCGCCGGCCGGGTCGTGGCCCGGCTTCGGCTTCCCGCTGGGCGGCACCATCGGGGACTCGCAGGTGGCCTTGGCGAGGGTGACCGTGCCCTCGACGTCGGCGACGCCCAGCTTCAACGGATCGACGGAGACCTTGAGTTCGAGGGCGGTGGCGGCGGCCGTACGGGTCGTGGTGGTCCGCCGGGCGAGATCGAGCGTGACCTCGCCGACGCCGGGCACCTTCACCTCGGTCGTACCGCCCGCGGTCAGGGTGACGCGCTTGCCGAGGACGGTGACGGCGCCGAGGACGTTCGCGGCGGCGGCCGGTGCCCGGCCGGCCTCGCAGGTAGCCTTGGCGGTGATCGTGTCGGCCTCGATCAGGGACAGCAGGGGCAGTCCCGGCAGGTGCAGCTTGGCGTGCGCGACCCGGACCGAGCCCTCGGCCCGCCGGGCGGTGACCGTGGCCCTCGACTCGGCGACGTCCGCGCCGAGCACGGTGAACGGCTTGCCGCCGTCGACGCCGTCGAGCCGGGCGGTCAGCGCGGTTGTGTCGGCGCTCCGCGGTGCCTGGACCTCGTTGAGCGTGACCCTGAGCGGGACGTTCACGGACTTGTGGAGCAGGGACACATCGAGCCCGGTGCGCAGGACGACGGCGGAGGCGCGACCGTGCCCGGTGGTGGCGTGCGCGGCGCCCGCGCCCAGGATCGCGGGCGCCCCGGCGAGGGCGGTGACCGTCGCGAGGGCGGCCAGACGGCGTGCGGACATGCGGAAGTTGTTGCTGTTCAAGGCGGTGGGACCCCCAGAGGGAACAGGCTTGGGACCCGTCAACCTTGTACGCGGTGTGGGTGAATCCTCAGCGATCCAGGGTTACTTCACTCAAACGTGGATATTGCGCACGCCGATTCGAATCACGGGCACATCTACTCGACGACACGCCCGCGCAGCACCACCCGTCGCGGCGCCGCGAGCACGCGTACGTCCGCCCGGGGATCGGCCTCGTACACCACGAGGTCGGCCGGGGCGCCCTCGTCGAGACCGGGCCGGCCGAGCCAGCGCCGGGCGGCCCAGCTGGTGGCGGCGAGGGCCTCGACCGGCGGGATGCCGGCGGTGACCAGCTCGGCGACCTCCTCCGCGACCAGTCCGTGGGCCAGTGAGCCGCCGGCGTCCGTGCCGACGTAGACCGGGATGCCGGCGTCGTAGGCGTCGCGCACGGTGTCGTAGCGCCGCTCGTGCAGCCGGCGCATGTGGGAGGACCAGCGCGGGAACTTCTTGTCGCCGCCGTCCGCGAGCTTGGGGAAGGTGGCGATGTTGACGAGGGTGGGCACGATCGCGACGCCCCGCTCGGCGAAGAGCGGGATCAGCTCCCCGGTGAGCCCGGTCGCGTGCTCGACGCAGTCGATGCCCGCCTCGACCAGGTCGCGCAGGGAGCTCTCGGCGAAGCAGTGGGCGGTGACGCGGGCGCCGAGCCGGTGCGCCTCGGCGATGGCCGCCTCGACCGCCTCGCGGGGCCAGCACGGGGACAGGTCACCGAGGTCGCGGTCGATCCAGTCGCCGACCAGCTTGACCCAGCCGTCGCCGCGCCGGGCCTCCTGGGCGACGTACGCCACCAGGTCGTCCGGCTCGATCTCCCAGGCGTAGTTGCGGATGTAGCGCCGGGTGCGGGCGATGTGCCGGCCGGCCCGGATGATCTTCGGGAGGTCCTCCCGGTCGTCGATCCAGCGGGTGTCGGAGGGCGAGCCCGCGTCGCGGATCAGCAGGGTGCCCGCCTCCCGGTCGGTGAGCGCCTGCTTCTCGGCGGTGTCCGCGTCGACCGGGCCGTGCGCGTCGAGGCCCACATGGCAGTGCGCGTCGACCAGGCCGGGCAGCGCCCAGCCCTGGACGGTCGTCACCTCCCGGGCCCCGGCGGGGCGGTCGTAGGTGACCCGCCCGCCGACCACCCACAGCTCGTCACGGACGTCCTCGGGGCCCGCCAGGATCCGGCCCTTCACGTGCAGCACCGCGCCATCGCTCATGACCGCACCCTAGCGACCTACGGTTCGGAGCCGCCCGCCTGGCCGGGGGTCCCCTCCTCCACCTCGGCCATCGCCGGGTCGAGCAGGCGGGACAGGAAGTGCCGGGTGCGCTCGTGCTGCGGGTCGCCGATGACCCTCTCGGGGCTGCCGTCCTCGACGATCACCCCGCCGTCCATGAAGACGACCCGGTCGGCGACCTCGCGGGCGAAGGTCATCTCATGGGTGACGACCATCATCGTCATGCCCTCCCGGGCGAGCATGCGCATGACGGCGAGGACATCGCCGACCAGCTCCGGGTCGAGCGCGGAGGTCGGCTCGTCGAACAGCATCACCTCGGGGCCCATGGCGAGGGCGCGGGCGATGGCGACGCGCTGCTGCTGGCCGCCGGAGAGCGAGGCGGGGTAGGCGTCCGCCTTCTCGGACAGGCCGACCCGGGCCAGGTTCTCGGCGGCGGTCCGGGCGGCCGTCGCCTTGTCCCGGCCGAGGACCCGGCGCTGCGGCAGCGTGAGGTTCTCGGTGACGCTCAGATGCGGGAAGAGGTTGAACTGCTGGAAGACCATGCCGATGCGGCGGCGTACGGCGTCGATGTCGACGTCCGGGTCGGTGACCTCGGTGCCGCCGACGAAGACCTGGCCCTTTGTGGGCTCCTCCAGCAGGTTCACGCAGCGCAGCAGCGTGGACTTGCCGGAGCCGGAGGGGCCGATGACACAGACGACCTCGCCCTGGCCGATCTCCAGGTCGATGCCGCGCAGCACCTCGTTGTCGCCGAAGGACTTGTGCAGTGCGCGGACTTCGATCTCGGGGCGGGTCACCGGATCGCCTCCTGGGCCTTGGACTCCATACGGCGGACGACGAAGCTGAGCGGGACCGTGACCAGCAGGTAGCACAGGCCAGCGACCAGGATCGGCGTGGAGTTGGCGGTCGTACTGGCGAGGTCGCGGCCGAACTTGGACAGCTCCCGCTCCTCCAGGGTGACACCCAGGAACAGCACCAGCGAGGAGTCCTTGAAGAGCAGGACGAGTTCGTTGGTGAGCGGGGGCAGGATGATCCGGAAGGCCTGCGGGACGATGATGGAGATCATGGCCTTCGCGGGCGAGAAGCCCAGCGAACGGGCCGCCTCCATCTGCCCCTTGGGCACCGCCTGGATGCCGGCCCGGATGGTCTCGGCCATGTAGGCGGCCGAGACCAGGCCGAGCGCGAGGGCGACCTTGCCGTAGGTGCCGCCCGGGATCTCCGTGCCCGGGAAGGCGAGCGGCACGGCGACGCCGACGAAGATGAAGATCAGCAGGGCGGGCAGGCCCCGGAAGATCTCGATGTAGATGCCCGCCAGCCAGCGGTACGGGCCCACGGACGACAGCCGCATCAGCGCGATGACCATGCCGAGGACGAGTCCGACGAGGAATCCGGACACCGTGTAGAGCACGGTGTTCTTCAGCGCCAGCGTGATGACGTCCGGGAACATCTGCCGCGCGATGTCGGCCTGGGCGAACTGGTTCTGCAGCCGGCCCCAGTCCGCCGTGGCCGCGAAGGCGGCCACGGCGGCGACGAAGAGGGCGTACTGCGCGCCCCGGGACAGGGTGCGCTTCTGCCGCCGGGTCAGCCCCTTCTTCTTCGGCTGGAGCGGTACGTCCGTGTCCGTACCGCTCATGAGGCGGCGGGAGAGGCGACGGAGGCGTCGTACGGGCCGATCCACTTCTCGTAGATCTTCTTGTAGGTGCCGTCGGCCTTGGCGGTCTTGAGTGCCTTGTTGATGGCGTCCAGCAGCGCCTTGTTGCCCTTCTTCACGGTGAAGCCGTACTGCTCACCGGTCTTCAGGTTGTCGACGATCTTGAACTTGTCCGCGTTGGCCTTGTCCTTCAGCCAGCCCTGGACGACCGGGTAGTCGATCACGACGGCCTGGACCTGGCCGGTGCGCAGGCCGTTGAGGACGGCGTCGGAGGACTCGAAGGAGATCGGGTCGTACCCCTTGCCCTTGACGTAGTCCTCGCCGGTGGTCTGCGCCTGGGCGCCGAGCTTCTTGCCCTTGGCCTTGACGTCGGCCAGCGAGTCGATCCCGCTGCTCTTGTCGACGAGGACGGCCTGGGTGGCCTCGAAGTACGGGTCGGAGAAGTCGACGTTCTTCTTGCGCTCCGGCGTGATGGTCATGCCGGCGGCGGCCAGGTCGCACTCCCCGGAGTTCAGGAAGGCGCCGGTCTTGAAGTTCTCGAAGGGCGTGTCGCGGATGTCCTGCTTGACGCCGAGGTCCTTGGCGACGAGGTCGATCAGCGAGACGTCGAAGCCCTGCACCTTGCCGTCGATCTCCGACTGGAACGGCGGGTACGGCAGGTGGGTGCAGGTGGTCAGCTGCCCCGCCTTGGCGAGGTGGACGCCCTTGACGGTGGTCTTGCCGCTCCCCCCGCCGTCCGAGGAGCAGCCGGCCACGAGCGCGAGCCCGGCCGTCACGGTGATGGCTGCCAGAACGCGGGTCCGGCGTCCGAGGAGCGTTGTCATGGGGGGTGATCTCCCGGTAGGGGAACGGGGGCTTCCGATTATAAGGAAGAGTTTGAGCTCCTCAAATCAAACCCATGGTAACGGAGGGGTTGGACCTAAGATCGGGGGGAGCCGAACTCCGCGCAGAAGAGAGAGCACCGCCGTGACCCACCCCTTCCTCGACCTGCCCCCGCTGAGTGCCGAGCGTTTCGCCGCCATCGAGGACCGGGTGGCCCGGCTGCTGGACACCCGGCAGGACGTCCTGATCACCCAGGGCGAGGCGCTGCTGCCGCTGGAGGGCGCGATCCGCTCGGCGGCCGGTCCCGGCACGGTGGCGCTGAACGTGATCACGGGCCCGTACGGCCAGACCTTCGGCAACTGGCTCCGCGACGCCGGTGCCACCGTGCACGACCTCTCCGTCCCCTTCCACACGGCGGTGACCGCCGGGCAGGTCCGGGAGGCGTTCGCCGAGCACCCGGAGATCGACTTCGTCTCGCTGGTGCACGCCGAGGCGGCGACCGGCAACACCAACCCGGTCGCGGAGATCGGCGAGGCGGTACGGGAGCAGGGTGCCCTCTTCTATCTGGACGCGGTGGCCTCCGTGGGCGCCGAGCCGGTGCTGCCGGACGCCTGGGGCGTGGACCTGTGCGTGATCGGGGCGCAGAAGGCGATGGGCGGCCCGGCGGGCGTGTCGGCGATCTCGGTGAGCGAGCGGGCCTGGGCCCGGATGGCCGCCAACCCGGGCGCCCCGCGCCGCTCCTACCTCTCCCTCCTGGACTGGAAGGAGCGCTGGACCGACGCCGGCCGCACGGCGCTGCCGCACGCTCCGGCCCAGCTGGAGATGCTGGCGCTGGAGGCGTGCCTGGAGCGGATCGAGGCGACCGGCCCGGAGGCGGTGATGGCCCGGCACCGGCGTGCCGCGCTGGCCACCCGGGCCGGGGCGGTGGCACTGGGCGGGGGCCTCGCGCCGTACGTGTACGCGGAGCGGGACGCGGCGCCGGTCGCGACGACGCTGCGGGTGCCGTCCGGGGTCGCGGCCTCGGAGCTGGTGGCGCGGGCCCTGGAGAGCGATCCCGCGCTGCCGCTCGCGGCCGGCGGCGGCGCCCTGACCAAGGAGATGATCCGGGTCAACCACTACGGCCCCGACGCCGCGCCCGACGCGGTGCAGGGGTCGCTCGCGGCGCTGGGCGCGGCGCTCGCGGAGCGGGGACTGCCGGTCGACCCGGCCGCCGCCCGGCGGGCCGTGGAGCACACCTGGCGCTAATTCAGCGTCAATTCAATTCGCTTTCACAATTCCCACCAATTCCCCAGTCGATAGCTTCCCATCATCTTCTGCCCGCTTTTTGCAAGGCTAAACAGGGAAGTTTTCCGGCAGGTTTCCCGCGCATTTCCTCTTGTGACACACTCCACAACAGGGGCGATTTGTACGAGTTTGCCGTAGGGCATTGCGGACATACCTCCCATGCCCCCGGCAATCCCGGTGACGGCTCCCGTGCATTTTTGAATTTGCCTCGCTAAATTCGTGCCGCATGACTGCCGCACCCGCAGACCTGCTCATCGAACGACCGGCGCCGAGCGACGGCGCCGCGCTCTGGCGTCTCGCCAAAGACTCGAAAACCCTCGATCTGAACTCCTCCTACAGCTATCTGCTGTGGTGCCGGGACTTCGCCGGCACGTCGGCGGTGGCGCGCGGTGCGGACGGGGAGCCGGTCGGTTTCGTCACCGGGTACCTGCGACCGGACCGCCCCGGCACCCTGCTCGTCTGGCAGGTGGCCGTCGACCCCGCGTACCGGGGCCACGGCATCGCCGCCGCGCTGCTCGACGGGCTGACCGCACGGCTCACCGCCGAGTACGGCATCACCGAACTGGAGACCACCATCACCCCCGGCAACAGCGCCTCCGAGCGGCTGTTCACCTCGTTCGCCGAGCGGCGCGGCGCACGGGTCACCCGGGAGGTGCTGTTCGCCGCCGGCCTGTTCCCCGACGGCCCGCACGACCCCGAAGTGCTCTACCGCATCGGTCCGCTGACCACGTCAACCGCCTCCTGAGGAGCGATTCACCGTGACCATCACCCAGCCCGACCTCAGTGTCTTCGAGACCGTCGAGTCCGAGGTGCGCAGCTACTGCCGTGGTTGGCCCACCGTGTTCGACCGTGCGCAGGGCAGCCGTATGCATGACGAGGACGGTCACGCGTACCTCGACTTCTTCGCCGGTGCCGGGTCGTTGAACTACGGCCACAACAATCCCGTGCTGAAACGGGCGCTGATCGACTATCTGGAACGGGACGGGGTCACCCACGGCCTGGACATGTCGACGACGGCCAAGCGGTCCTTCCTGCAGGCGTTCCAGGATCTGGTG
>NZ_JBIBUO010000023.1:51603-90854 GCF_043079545.1 Streptomyces sp. NPDC015171 | reverse complement strand
ACGAACCGACAAGCTCGCAATCGCCTACCAGGCCGCACTCCACCTCGCGGGCATCCTCATCTGGACCCGACGCTGACCAAAGAGACAGAACCTAGCCCATACCGCGGGGCGGCGCTCGCCCACGCAGTTCACGACGACGTCCGGCCTCTCCCGGCCGAGCAGGCGCGTGATGGCGCCGGCCGACGTCGCATCGACCGCGACCAGCGCGCCGGCGGTCCGGCTGAAGGCGGTGCCCGTCACGGTCATGTCGCCGAAGGCCCGCATCACGGAGCGGCCCAGGAGCCCGGACGCACCGAAGATCACTGCTCGCATCCCCACCTCCACGGTCTGGCGAGGGGAGACAGACAAGCGGAGGCAGGCAGGTGATCGCGAGAGGTCGCCGCGGTGTACCCGGTGCACACACCAACTCGGTGTACGGGCACCGGCCTTGCTGCCTGGTGTACGTACACCAGGCCCCATTCGTCCCATCTTCTGGCGGTGCCCTGAGCGGTGGTACCTTCCGGCCAGGAACCCGCCGGACTTGGAGTGCCCATGGAGCCAGCAGCGGTTGACGCCCCGCCGGCCAACGTGCTCGGCGCCCTGTTACAGCAGCTGGGGATGCGGCCAGAGCAGCTCATCGCCCGCATCAACCAGCGGCGGGCCCGTCGCGGCTGTTCCCCCCTCAGCCCGAAGGCGGCCTACCCCTGGCTGCGCGAGATCCCCTCACTTCCGCAGCCCGACAACCAGGCGGACGCCCTGGCCGTCCTCACCGCCAGGGCTGGACGGTGCATCACCGCGGCCGACGTCGGATGGGACCTGCCTCGCCCCCGGACCCGTCACCGTCACCTCGACGCGCCCGGCGACGCCCCTCTGGAGGCCCTGCTCCAGGAGATCAGCCAAGGAGACCTGATGGACCGCCGCAACCTGCTTATGCTCACCGGCGCTGCAGCCACCGCCCCCGCCCTCGCGCTGCTGCTCGGCTCAGAAGCAGAAGCCTCCGCCGCCCCTTCCGGCCAGCTGAACGAACGGCTCGTCGGGTCGATCGAAAGGGCAGTTCGCGACCTGAGGGAGATCGACGACTCCACCGGCAGCGCCAGCGGCGACCTCACCTGGGGCATCGGCATCTGGCAAAGCGCATCCCGGGTCGTGGCCCAGGCCCGCGGCCAAGGGCCCCTCACCGACCGGCTCCACACCGCCTACATCGAACTGAGCGAACAGGTCGGCTGGATGTGCTTCGACGCCCGCCAGCACCCCCAGGCACAACGCATCTACCACACCGGCATGCGCCTGGCCCGCGAGGCTGACACGTCGCTGACCACCCGTCACGCGACCGCCAACCTCGTCGCCTCCACCGCGTACCAGGCCGCCTGGCTAGGCCACCACAACGACGCCGCAGCACTCCTCGACATCGCCGCACGGACGCCGAACCTTCCCGCAGCAGCGGCTGCGGTCATCGCCGACCGGCGCGTCTACGCCGCAGGACGTCGGCACGATCCTGACGCGGTCCTCCGCTTCCGCGACGAAGCCCTGGGACACCTCGGCGTTCCAGATGAGCGCACACCGTGGTGGGCGACCTGGCTCACGAAGGACTCCGTGGACGCCGCCACCGGCCGCGCCTATCTCGCCTGCGACCAGCCCTCCCGGGCCGCCCCCTTCCTCCGCAGCCGCATCGAGGCCACCACACCCGACTACCCGCGCGACCACCTGTACGCAGTTCTCGACCTGGCCGAGACCGTCCACCAGTGCGGCGACGGCGACCAGGCACGAGAACTCCTCGATCAGGCCGAAGGGCTCATCGACACCGTCAGCTCCCAGCGCATGGTGCACCGGTTCGAAGCCCTGTCGTCGGCCGTCGAGGGCGTCTGACAGGCGCATGGCATCCGCAACTGGGGCAGCCCTGGCCGCTCACGAAGCACGTCCTCACCGCCACCCGATGGCAAGGTGGGTAGGGGCATCCGGGCCAAGGCCCTGCTCACCGCTTCGAAGGCCCTGATGCAACAGGGGCTTGCGCAAACGAGCCACGCCCTCGTCCCTCCCGTCAAGGCCGACCACCCCGTGTGCCGGGCCTTCACCCCGGCCAGAGCGGAGCGGCGCTTGGCCGGATCAGCACATCGGCTGCGTCAATGCCCTTGCCAACCGCACCGGCACCGGAGGGTTGGATCAGCTCGACTCGTCCCTCAGCGGCACCAGCGCGGTGGTCATCGAGCCGAGGGCGGCGCCCCGGTCTACGCATGGTGAGGCACCGCGCGCTCGGGTGGCGATGGCCGTCGGCCGACCCCAGCCCCCTGGCGTCAGGATCCCGTGTAACGACCGAGAAACTCCAGTTCGGCTTCGGAGATGCGCCGCGGCCGGCCGGTGTCCAGGTCGTAGGCAGCCATCTTCGTCACGGCCTCCGCGTAGGTACGCTCGGCGTCCCGGATGGCGTATCCGAGTTCCAGCCGAGCCCCACGACAACTGATGACCCAGACCTCCACGTCGACCGGCTCCTCGCGGTACGTCAGCGGGGCCCGGTAGTCGACCACGGACTGGCTGACCACGAAGGCGCGCTGGCGCCGTCCGGCCTCGTCCCCAGGCAGCATGTCCTGGAACATGCGTGTACGCGCCTCCTCCAGGTAGGTGAGGAAAAGCGAGTTGTTGACGTGCCCGTAAGCGTCCGAGTCAGCCCAACGCAGCGGCAGCGGGTAGGTGTAGGTGTTCACGAAAAGGTCTTTCTGTGTGAAGGACTATGTGGCGCCAGCCACTGCATCAGCTGGCGCTTGCGAGTGGTCGGTTACACGGCGGAAGTGGTGGCGCCAAGTTCTGGGCCAGCGGCCTGGGCACTACCAAGCTGGCCGGTGTCACTCTCCTCGATCAACTGAAGAACGTCGCGGAGCACGCGCTGCTCGGTGTCGCGCTCCTGGAGAAGCTCGCCAATGCGGGCGGTTGCCGCCGCGCTGTCGGCCGGCAGCGCCGCACGGACCAATTGACGCATCTCGACGAGGCGGGCGCCCTGGAGTACAGCCCTGGGCACGCGGGCGATCACCGTGGCCGGCGAGACATGTGTGACGGACCAAATTCCGATCGCCTCCTCCGCAGCCCACACAACGGTGCGCTTGTCGGGGGCGAGCGTCAGCTGGACATCTCGGCCCAGCACCCCGCTGAGGGCCGGCAGCGGTACACCCCCTGCCCCTGCAAGGGCCGCCGCCTCCTCGGCGGTTGACACAACTGTCCTGGAGGCGAGTGAGGCCGCTTCCCGGCGCCAACGGGTGGCGGCATCCTCTGCCGCGCGGTTCTCCGCGTGTCGCCGCGCAGTGGCCACATCGTCCTGGTTCGCCGTGTTGGAGGCCCAGGCGTCGCGGGCGCCGCCCAGGGAGTCGCGCTCCTCGTCCCCGCCGCCCTCGACCCAGGTGATCACGACGAAGCGGCAGTCGGGCATCGACGCCGGGTAGAGGACATGGCTGACGACCTCGATGGTCTCCCAGTCCAGCGTCGGCACGTTCATGCGGAAGACGTGGCCATCGCGGGTCTCACCCATGTCGTGCTCGGTTTCCCAGACATGCCGCACGTCGACATCCTTCTTGACGTCGTCGATCAGCCGGCGCAGCTCTGCGTCATCCGGCCTGGTGGCCTGGGCGAACTTGAGGATCTTCACGTACGCCGATGCGTGCTTGTCCCAGTCCTGGTACTGGTCACGGGCCTCCGGTGTAGTCAGGGCCCAGCGAATGAGGTTGGCACCCGGCTCCATCACCCATGGCCACCACTCGGCCATCGCAGTGTTGAAACCCAAGATGTTCCAGTGCTGGTCACACAAGTACGCGGGGCTAGGCATCTGCCGGTCGATGAGTAGGCGCAACGCCTGTTGCAGCTCGGGCTGCCCGGACCCGCTCGGCGGCACCAGAGCCGACCCGATGTTGTAAAGCACCAACGCATGACGCTCGTCACGGTCCAGGTTGAGCAGCGTCGCGAGGGACTCGCACTGCGCCCGGGTCAGTCTGGGCGGGGTCGCGCCCCGCTCGATCTTGCGGTACGTCCGCTCGCCCATGTCCAGGGCCTTGGCCGCCAGTGTCTGGTTAACCCGAGCGTTCTTGCGCCACCTGCGCAGCAGTGCGCCGAACCCCATGAACTGGCCGGCTACTGGCTTCTCGCCGTCACCCCCCGCGGTCTCCTCGTCCGCCGCGCCGGCGGCCTGACCCCACGTCTGGTTGTCCGCAGCCTCGCCGCTGCCAGGGCCATGTTCATTCGTGACCACGAGAAACCTGCCTTTACACCTTTGCGGAGACTCCCATTTCCGGGCATGCAAAGGGGTTCGGCGCGTGCACCGAACCCCGCCCCACCGTCTCCCAGCAGGAACCATACGCAAAATTAGGCGATCTTGAACGCGTGTGGCATGGGGCACAAAGGGCAGCCCCCACGTGATTTAACGTCGAACGAAATGCGCACGACATCACGCCCGTTCACACCCGAAACGGACGTCCATCTTGATCAACAAAACGAGCGACCGAGAAAACCGGCAAAAGGTTGCCGATTTTCGTCAGGCCACCTCGCGTTCGGTCTAGACCACCTTACCTAACGCCTTATTAGGTTCACTTCAAATCGTCATTCCCCTTACTTAGCAAGCGACTTACGGGAGCGTAGGCGGGAGACAAGTCGCACGCCATCGGGACGACCTATGCGGCCAAAGCGGACAAACAATCGGCGTTGACCGCCTTGGTGGAGCTTGGCTTAAATCGCTCTGGCCAGCAGGTTCACCAAAGCATTTGTGACACGAGACACGTGGGGGGCACAGGTGAGGCTCATCTCCGGGATCCGGAGCGAACAGTCCGCTGCCCCGTCCGCCGCCACCACTCGTGGCGCCCGTCGAACGCTCGGACCGATCGCGGCAACGGTTCTCCCTCAGCCCTGGCCAGCAGCCGCGATGGACGACACGCGTCCCCCATCCCGTCACTCTCTGCAACTAGTACAGAGATTAAGAACCAAGTCTGGATCTTGACGCGCGACCCTGCGTATGTTCGTCGTCCCCCCGGGCAACCCTGCCCGGCACGACGAATACGAGGGCAGATTGGTCCACGGATCGGACCATACAGGTCCGAAAGTAGCGGCGACGTCCGAGAGCGGTAACTCCCGGACGCCGAGCGCCTAACGGCAAAGCCCGTCCCGGCAAGGACGGGAGATTGCCCACCATCACCACGTTGATCCCATTCCACCGGGCGCTTCAACGTGGCAACACTGCAAAGGGGATTCTTGCATGCCTCCTGCCCTGCGCAAAAGGCCCTTCAGCCTGGCCTGCGCGGCAGCCACCTCCGGCTCGGCTCCTTCGTGCCTCGAGCCGGAACACAGCATCCCGGCCCCGGCAAGCCGCCGGCCCTACAACATGGGGAGCGGCCGATGAGCAGCGAAGCCCGCGACTGGGTGTGGGAGCACAGCTCCAGCCGGGGGGCGGCGCGTCTGGTCCTGCTGTCGATCGCCGACCGGGTCGGCGACGAGCAGTGCGTCTCCTGGGCCTCGCTGTCGAGCCTGGCCAAGCGCACGCGCGCCTCCGTCTCCACGGTCCGCGAGGCCATTGACCGCCTGGTCGACGCCGGTGAACTGGAGCAGCTGGACGGCCTCACCGGCCCGCAGCGCAGCACCGTCTACCGCCTCCCCCTCGCCGCCAAGGCCCTGGCAGAGACCCTGCACGGCGACGACGCCGACCAGGCGCCGGAGGAGGGGTTCGAGGCCACCCCGGCGCTCCGCATCTCAGCCCTGCGGCGCTACAACATCCGGCAGCGTGAGGTGCCGGAATCCCCTGAGAGGGCCCGGAAACCGGCAGTACCGGAATCCGGCAGGTCCCGACGGAAACCGGCACCTCGACGTACCGGAAACCGACACAGCGATGTACCGGAAACCGGCACACAGAACCGTAGTGAACCGGATTTGAACCGGAGGTACAGCAGTGGTGGTGCTGCCGTCCTCTCGGCTGCCGAGTGGCAGGTCGACCCAGCCAGCCACACCTGGGCCCGCCAGCAGGGACACCTCGACCGCCTCGGCGAGCAGGGCCTGCAGGCGGCCGACGCGAAGTGGCGTGCCCACCGCTCCGGCTTCAAGCCGAGGCCGGCGGCTGCCTGGGCTGCCGACTGGCGCTCCTGGGTCGCCCGAGAGCACCCCCCTGGCCGCCCGAACCTCTACGCCGTGCCCGGCACGGGTCCCGGCCAACCCGGCGGTATGACGCGGGCAGAGGCCCATACCGCGGCCCTCCTCGCTGCCCTGAACGAGCCGACCGGAACGGAGCAGTAGCCGTGGACCGCCGCGAAATCGCCGCCCTGCTGGCCTACATCGGCCGACTCGACCCCCGCACCATCCGCACCGACCAGGGCGAGGCCCGTGACCAGCTCGCCCAGTGGCACGAGCTGCTCGGCGACGTGCCGATGGCCACTCCGCATGGCTGGGACGCCCGCGTCGCCGCCCGACAGCACATCCGAGTCTCGCCGTACCAGATCCTGCCCGCGGACGTGGCCCGCCCCTGGGAGAGCTACCGGCGCGACCGCCTGGCCCGGCACTCCGATCCCACGCCGTCCGCCGACCCGGACGACCAGGCCGCCTGGACCGCCGAGCTGGTTGGCACCCGCCGCGCCGTCGCCGCCGGCACCGCGCAGCCCGCCCAGGCCAGAGCCATCACCAGCGGTCGCGACCGGACCGACCCGAGGCTTGAGGCCAGGCTGCGGCAGATCGGCTCCTGCATACCGCCCGCCGCCTGCGCCGCCCTCGCCCCCTACCGGCCCGCCCGCGCAGCCCGCGAGGCCGCCGTCGCGCAGGGACTGCCCGACGCCCTGAGCGTCAAGTGCGAGTGGTGCCTGGCCCAGCCCGGCGAGCCGTGTCGTCGCCGCCGGATCGGCCCCGACGACGGCGTACGCACGACCGCCCCGCGCGCCACCCCGCACCCCGGCCGCGTCGACCTCGCCGCCGCCCAGCAGACCCAGCAGAGCGAGCAGGTCCAGCAGCCCGCGCTGGCCTGACCGGCGCATCGGCGCGTGCCTCCCGGCGCACCGCCACCCCAACATCACCGTCCCGCCCTGGCTGCGGCGCACGCCCGCGCGCCGTAGCCGGCACCCGACGCCGACCCAGCGCCCGCCCAGCCGGCCGACGCGGCAGCTCATCGGAGACCACCCTTGCGTCACATCACCACCCACGACGCGCCGGCCACCGGCCTGCGCGGTATCGGAGACACCCGTTGGCACACCCAGGGAGCGTGCCACGGCATGGACGTCGAGGACGCTGACGCCGTCTTCTTCCCGCTCCCGCGGGACCACGAAGCCATAGCCGAGGCGAAGGAGCTGTGCGGCTGGTGCCCGGTACGCAGCGACTGCCTCAACTTCGCCCTGGAGAACGTTCTCAAGGAGGGCATCTGGGGTGGCCTCACCGAGGCCGAGCGGCGTCCCTGGCACGACGGGCTGCACCAGCGCCTCGACTACCGACGCGTCACGTCCTTCTTCCTGGGACGTGACGTGCATCTGACCGAGGCCGAGCGGCAGGTCGTCATCGACCATGCCTACGTGCGCGGCTGGCGGCCCGACCGGCTCGCCACCGCCCTGCAGATCAGCCACAAGCACGCCCGTGACCTGCTCCGGCAGGCGGCCAACAAGGTGTTCGACCGCGACCGCACCTACGGCGTGCCGCGGCCCAAGAAGAAGCGGAAGAAGACCGCCCCAGCTGCAGGCGGCCCCCCGCCCGCCGCAGCACCCGGCACACAGCAGCTGGCAGCCCGCCCGGCAGCGTCGACTCCGGCGCACGCCCCTCTCGGAAAGGCCGCATGACCCACCCCCTCCTGTCCCTCAGCGCCGCTCCGGACCTCTCTCTCCTCCTCGCCGCCGTCGTGCCCGCCGCCGTCGTGCTGGTGCTGACCGCCTGGACGGTCCGGCGCCGGGGCACACGCCAGCAGAAACGTCTCAGCGGCCCGGCGGTCAAGGTCGCTGCCCTTGCCGCCCTCGGCTGTACCTGCTACTCCGCGGACACGAGCTGGCGGTTCGCCGCCGACTACCTCGACATGGCCGGCGCCGCCGAGCGAGCCGGCATGTTCGCCGCAGCCGAGCTGGCGCTCTTCGCGACCGCGCTGATGGCACGGCAGAACCTGGCCACCGAGGGCGCCCCCGGCCTGCCAGGCACGCTGGTCTGGGTGATCACCGGAGTGCAGGTCATCCCCGCCTATGCCGAGAGCGGTCCTATCGGTGGCACGGTGAGGGCCTTCGTCGGTCCGGTCATGGCGGCGATGCTGTGGCACCTCGCCATGGGGATTGAGCTGCGCCTGCGCACTCCCGGTGCCGCCTCCCACGGACTGATCGCCGTCCTGGGACGGGAAGCACGCGAACGGCTGCTGTCCCGCCTCGGGATCGCCGCTCGAGACCGCGACGCCGCGCAGATCACCCGGGAACGGGCCACCGCCCGCGCAGTCGCCCTCGCCGCCCGCCTTGCCGAGCGCACACCCGAGCAGCAGCGAAGCAGGCGCGGACGGCGGCTGACGCGGCGCCTGTCGAAGGCGGTTGGCAGGGCCTCAGTCGGGACCGACGCCCGCCAGCGCGCACAGCTGCTCGACCAGCTCGCCGCGCGCCGGCACGCACTTGCGCTCGCCACGGTCCCGCTGCCCTCGCCCTGGTCCCCGGCGCAGAGCACCGCAACACCAGCCACGGTCCCCTCGCAGTCGGCCTCGAAAGCGCCGGTCCCCGTCCCGGGTCCCCACGGTCCCGACGAGTCGGACGGGGACCGGGGACCGAGCGATCCGAGGGGACCGGTCCCCAAGATTGCGGACTCGAAGGTGTCGGCAGGCGCGGGGACCGAAGGCGAGAACGCGGGGGCCGGGGTGGGGACCGAGGCCCTAGAAGCAGGCCCGGTCCCGGGGACCGGGCCCGCCACTCCGGAAGTCGCGGAGGGGGACACCCGAGGCGTGGAGACCGGGCGCCTTACACGAGAAGTGCCTGCTCAGGGCCATGAGTCGCGCCGGGGACCGACCGTCGCTGAGTCGGGGACCGAGCCCACCGGGGACCGGGGACCGACCGACACCGACACGGGGACCGAGCCCACCGGGGACCGGGGACCGACCGACACCGACACGGGGACCGAGCCCACCGGGGACCGGGGACCGACCGACACCGACACGGGGACCGAGCCCACCGGGGACCGGGGACACACGGTGCCCCTGCGACGGAAGACGACCACGAAGCCACGGACGAAGACCAAGGGGAAGCGCGCCCGGTCCCGCACCCCGCAGACACAGCGCCCGCCGCGCGAGCCGGAGCAGTCGGTGGACCAGCTCGTCCAGCAGGTCCGTCCGCACGTCCCTGCCCTGCTCGAACGGGACGGCAACGAGTCCGTCACCCGGGTCCAGCTGCGGGAGATCCTCCGCCGCGAGGGCCTGAAAGGCGGCCGGAACGACCGACTGAGCCTCGTCCTCCAGGAACTGCGGAGGGACGCCACCACGACGACAAGGAGTTCAGCCCCATGAAGACCTGCCACCAGTTCGACACCGTCCGTGCGGAGTACGAGCGGGAGATCGGCTTCATGCTCGCCCACTCCAAGCGGCACGAGGGCAGGCCGGCGGCGAAGTCCAGCGCAAAGCAGGCTGCCTCGGCGAAGCAACGGATGGCACGGGCGCTCAGCAGCCACGTCGGTCGCTGTCCCGAGTGCGGCTGAACCGGCAAAACTCCAACTCAAAACCCCTAATCCCACCCGGTGGCCCGGCATGTGCCGGGCCACAGCCCCGCTTGAGGAGACACGCCGTGATTGCGCGTCCTGCTCGCTCATCCGAGCCCACGGTCGATGAGGCCAGCGCCTGGGCGGACGTCCTGGTCCGCTGGCGGCTCCTGCACGCGGCCGTCCTCACGCCGACCAGCCAGTGGCTCGTCCAGGACAAGCCCGACGGACCCGTCCGCGTCCTTACGGGACCGGCCGACGTCCTCGCGCTGGCCGCGACCATCCAGCACCACACCCGCTCTACAAGGCCCGAATCCCGATGACGAACCCCACCCAGACCGGCACCACACTCGAACCTGCTCCCGACTCCAACTCGGTCTCGGGGCGCGCAAGTTATCCCCTTGGATACTCCGCCTTGAGCGGAGTATCCAAGGGCTCCCCCGCCCCTCGGGGGCAGGGGCTCGTCCGGCGCCGGGGGACGCCAGACGAGGAGGCTGCGACCGAGGGCGGATCGCAGCCCGAGGAGACACTGGACGAACGTGAACAGCCGCGTATGCGCCGCCGCAAATACCAGCGTCGCCAGCGCCCCCACGTCCGCAACACCCGCTTCAGCGACGACGAACTCGTCCGCGTAACCGCCGGCGCGAAGGCCGCCGGCCTCACCCTCGCCGGATTCCTAGCCCGTGCCGCTCTCTCTGCTGCCCGCGACCTCGAACGGACCACGAGTGCCGTTGCCGACGAGCGTGAGGTGATCGCCGAGTTCTTCGCCGCCCGTCGGCACCTCGGCCACATCGGCAGCAACTTGAACCAGATCGCCCGAGCGGTCAACGCCGGAGGTCACCCGGGCGAACTCGACGTGGTCATCGCGGCCACCGACCGCGCCGTCCAGCGCGTCCAGCACGCCACCGACCGGCTCCTCCACCAGGACTAGGACCTCTTCACCTCCATGATCCCCAGGATCCAGAAGCGCGGGCAGCGCACCATCGGCCTCCTCTACTACCTCTACGGGCCAGGTAAGTTCGAGGAGCACACCGATCCCCACCTCGTCGCCTCATGGGATCACAACGCTCCCGACCCCGGCCGCGACGCCACCGCGACCCTCAAGCAGCTCCAGCAGCTCCTGGACCAACCCGTCGAGAACATCGACCCGTCGCAGCGCCCGAAGAAGCATGTGTGGCATCTGTCCGTGCGCAATGGCGGTGAGGACCGGATCCTGTCGGATGAGGAATGGGGCGACGTGGCCCGCCGGATGGTCGCCGCTGCAGGGATCGACGACCCCGAGGCAGGAGCGGGCTGCCGGTGGGCGGCCGTGCGGCACGCTGACGACCACATCCACATCGTCGCCACCCTCGTCCGCGAAGACGGGTACAAACCTGACCTCGACAACGACGCCAACCGTGTGCAGGCCCAGGCCCGGGTCCTCGAAGCGGAGCTGGGTCTGCGGCGCCTCAACAAGGGTGACGGCACCGCCGCGAAGCGGCCCACGAGCGCCGAACGGCACAAGGCCGAGCGGCAGGGTCGCGAGCGCACCGCCCGCGAGGAACTGCGCGAAACCGTACGACGGGCGGTGGCCGGGGCGAGGAGCGACGGGGAGTTCTTCGACCGGCTGGCCGCCGCTGGCCTCCTGATCCGTAAGCGCGCCGCGCCCTCCGGTGACCTGCTCGGATACAAGGTCGCCCTGCCTGATGACCTGAACAAGGACGGCGAGCCAGTGTTCTATCCGGGCGCGCGCCTGGCCCCCGACCTGTCGCTGCCTCGCATCCGCGAGCGTTGGTCGGGTGAGGCCGAGGACGCTGGGGCTGTCCGGCGGGAGGATGCGGTCCGTACATGGCCGGGCGGTCCGGCCGCCGCGCGCCGCGGGACGGCATCGGCTGTGTGGCAGGCCGTGCTTGTCGTCGAGCATGGCGAGGATTCGGTCGTGGCCGCCCACATCGCAGCCGCCGGCGAGGTCCTGGATGCCCTCGCGAAGACCTCCGCCGCCCACACCCGCCGCGAACTGCGCGACGCCGCAACGGCTTTCGAGCGGGCCTCGCGCTCTCACGTTCGCGCTGTACGCGGGCACGATCGTGCCCTGCGGCAGGCCGCCCGCGACCTTGTCCAGGGCGGCCCGGCCCTCGGCCGGGGTGAGGACGGCGCCACCACGGCGATGGCGATCGACATGCTGTTCTTCCTGATCACCGCCGCCGCGCACCGGCACGCGAGGAAGGGGCACGCCCAGCAGGCTGAAGCCGCCGCCCGGGCCGCCGAGCACCTGCGCACCGCCTACCGAGCCGCCTCGGCCCAGCCGCTCAGAGTGCTCTACCAGCGTGGCCGGCGTCTCGGTCGGCCGATACTCCAACGGCAGACCTTGCTACTGCGCGAGGCGCTTCCGGAGCTGGCCGAGCAGATCCTTGCCGAGCCCGGCTGGTACGCCCTGGCGGCGACCATCGCGGAGGCCGAAGCCGCCGGCCACGACCCGGCCGCCCTCCTGTCCGACCTTGCCGCACGGCGCGAACTCGGCACCGCGGACTCCGTCAGCGACGTGCTCGTGTGGCGGATGCGGCGGACCGCCGATCTGCCCGCCGACGCCTCCCACCTGCCGGAGACCAGCACCGCAGGGAACCGGTTCGCGACGCGCGGGACGACCACCAGGCCCTCCGCGCCTGGCAGGCGGCGCAGCGGAGAGGAGACAGCGCGTAAGCCCCTGTGAGCCCGCCGGATGCCGGCACGCGGCCTCAGCGCATCACCGCGAGGAGGGGCAGCGCCACCGCGCCGCTCCCATCCACAACGTGGTTGTACGCCACATCGGATCTCGGTGGCGACCGGGTGCGATGGGCAGGCTGTCGGCATCCGTGCACCCGCAGGACGCACGGGCATGGCTCAGGTGGGGCGAGTCGAGCCAGTAGGCGTCGCGAAGTTGAGCGGTCGGGGGAGACGAGGACGTGTGATCGGATACAGGGGCGCAACTCCGCCACGCCGTGCCGAGACACGCATCGTGGCCAACTCGTCATCAGGGCAGCCGAGAAGCTGAATGCCCCTGCTGACCTGGCCGGAGTGACTGTGGACCTTGTGAATTGAAACCGCCGGGGGCGTGGGGCACGATCATGAAGCGCGCAGGACGCGGTGACGAGGTAAAGGAGGAGCCAGGGTGTTTCGCCGGATACGCCGACGGGCCATGGAGCCGAGCGAGGCTCAGAGGCAGTTCGCCGAGCTGCATGCACAGATGCAGGGCCAGGTCCCGCCCGGCTTCGCAGTGCCGGCGCCTGAGCCGGAGCCCGCCGAGCCGGCCGCCGTGGTGGACGACTTCCTTCCGCCGGAACTGCGCGTGCCGAGCCACGACCAGGTCGAGGGCAAGATGATGCCGTGGAAGCAGCCCCTCGTCCTCAAAGGCGAGATGGTGGCCTGTGCCGAGTGCGGTGCGTACCGTGACTGGCTCATCCTCTCCACGCGTGGCGAGATCTGGCTGCGCTGCCGGGCAGGCCACCAGCAGCAGGAGACCCGCATCGACACCGCCTGGTACAACCGGCACTCCGGGCCGGCAGACGCGACGCACGCCACGTTCGAGGACTGCCTGCGCCACCTCGGGCACTGACTACCACTCCTACGACCCCACCGGGCCCGCGGGCCCGCACTGACCACCCGCCGCCTAGCACCAAGGGGTCAGTTCCGTCATGCGCGTTCGCGTCGCCACCACCGCACTCGGCATCACCGCCGCCCTCCTCGCCCTGCCTGCTCCACCGACACCACCGGGGCCAAACACCAGACCTCCTCCGCCGCCACGACGGGAGAGCCGGCCGACGGCGTCCAGAAGCCGGCTACGCTCTCCTCGGCCGCGCTCGAGTCCCGCCTGCTCGACCAGAGCGACCTCGGCAGCGGCTACCTGCCCAAGCCGGAGCGTCCTACCCAGCACGACGACGTCACCGTCATCGGCTGCCGCGCCCTGAGCAAGCTGGGCGGCGACGCGGCGACCGGCGGCACGCTCGCCTTCCCACACAAGGCGAAGGCGGACTTCACCTACGGCGGCAGCTCCTCGGAGATCTCCGAGGACCTGTACAGCGACAGCCCGAAGAAGCTCTCCGACGGCATCGATCGGATCTTCGACGCGATGACCGGCTGCCCGGCCTATCAGGTCGTCGCGGGCGGCACCCCGGTCGACGTGACCTCGCAGAAGCTGCCCGCACCCCGCGTCGGCGGTGACGAGCAGTGGAGCCAGCTCCTGACGTTCACCACCCGAGGGCGGAGCACCGTGGTCAAGCAGACCGCGATCCGCGACGGCAGCCTGCTACTGATCGTCTCCGGCTCACCGGCCCTCGTCGACCGTCACCTCGACAAGGCCCTCGCCAAGGCCACGGCAGCGAGCTGACCTGTCCGCCTGCCCTCTCGCTGCTGCCTCCCACCGCCAGGGGTCGGAGGCAGCAGTGCGTTACTGGCTGATGCGCTGGGCGGCGCGAGCGGCTTGGCCCGGTACCCAGGCACGGACCTGGTCGGGCTGTACGTAGAGGACGTTCGGGTTGTGACTGTGCGGTCCGTAGCCGCTGGAGGCGTTCACGAGCAGGTACGCGCCTGCGGGAACGTGCCAGTTCCAGAACCACGCGTCCTGCTGCCGCCCGGTGTCGCACCAGGTCACGACAGCTTTGGAGCCACGGCGTCCGTGCTGGTAGACCCGCGTGACCTGAAGGAGTTGCCCCTGGCCGGAGCTTCGGTGCTGCTGGAATGCCTGCCATTGCGCCGCGAGGGCGGCCGTGCGATTGCGGCGTGAGCGGACCGTCAACGCGATCGTCACGGCGACGATGAGAGCGATGACCGTAAAGGCGTTGGGGCTGGGGGGCATTGCCGCATCCTGCATCTTTCCGTGGCGGGGCAGCAAACCATTCTCGGGCCGAAGACCGAACAGCAAAAAAGTCCGGCACCCCAACCGGGGGTGCCGGACTGCGTTCGTCCGGAGCTGCGCGCGGAACGTTAGATGGCCGGCGCGCGTAGAAGGCGGTCCTGGGTGGCCTCGGGGAGCACCCGCCGCAGGACCGGTGCGGTCGAGCTGAGGGAGGCGGCGAAGGCGGCGACGAGGTCGTGCGGGACGCTGGCGGCGAAAGAGGCTGCCCACAGGCAGGGTGCGCCGAGTGCGGGTTCGGCCCATGCCTGCCATCCGGCCGGCCCCGTCTCATCGTCCTCGGCGGTCAGGGCGTGCGGGTCGGCGTCCTGGATGAGAGGCGGCACCTCGCCGAGGCTGATGTGCGAGGTGAACGTCGGGTCCGTCGCTGCCGCCTGGGGCTGGTCGATGTCGCGAAGCCAGCCGTGTGCGGCGACGGCGTCGAGGACCGACTCGGGGCCGGCGAGCGGCACGGTGGGCTCGTCCCGGGCATCGAGCGCGAGGAGGAAGTCGGTCACGGCCTCGCCCGGGACGTCGGGGGTGAAGTAGGACGACCACGACGCGAGCGGACTGCTCGTGTCCGCTCGGGCCGAGATCTGCCAGGCGATCGGCAGGTCGCCCAAGTGGAACGGCTCGTCCGCCAGATTCCACTGCGCCCAGCGAAGGGCGTCGGGGCTGATGTGCAGGACGGTGCTGCGCAGGACCTGGCGGTCCTCCGGTGCCTCGTCCCGCTCGTGCCGTCCGCGGACGATCGTCAGGCTCTTCCAGCCCAGGCCGACGAGCGTGTCGGCAACGACGTCGTAGAGGCGCCCATCGTCACCGGCCAGGTGCCGGGGGCCGACCCAGAACGCGGGCTGGCCGCCACATGGAGTGGACGAGTCGGGCGGGAATTCGGGGTACAGGGGCGCCTCCAAGGGGCTCGGTGCTGGTCTAATTGCCGCCGGCACGGCGGCGGGGACGGCGCGGGGGCGGCTGGACGTCGCCCTGCCAGGTCAGGGCGACGGCGACCTCGGGCGGCAGATGGCCAAGCTGTGAGCCCTCGTCTCGGCCTTCGGCGAGGTAGACAACGGTTTGGCCGGTCTCGTCCACGGACTGCACGACCTGCGCCACGCGGTGCGCCATCGGAAAGAACGGGTTCATGGCCTGACGGACCGGAGCACTGCGGTCGCAACCGGACAGCAAGTCGATGAGATCGCCGACAGTCATCTCCGTGTACGTCATGAACGGCCTCCTTGGGTGAGGAAAACGGTGAGCGGTGCAATCAGCCGACGGCCTGGCAGTCAGCCGGCCGCCTCTCAGCGAGGGCTACCCGCGGGCGCCTGCACTGTCATACGCGACGTGAGGTTTCCAGCACGCGCGCCACGGCGGCAGCGACGATGTCGGCCGGCGTCTCGGTGTCGAACGACATCTGGTAGCCGCGTACCTTGGCCGAGCCGGTGACGGCGATCTTCCATCCCTCGCCGTCGGTGCCGGGACGACCGAGCGGGAACCAGCCGAGGTAGAACCGGCCGTCCTTGGAGCTGACATGTACGTCCGCACGGTCGTCCACGATGAGGTTGAAGTCCTCCGCGGAGAACTGGTCCATGACGAGCGTGGGCTGACCAGGACCCAGCTGCCACTCGCGCAGCCGCAGGGCTTCGACGGTGGTGGAGAAACCGGAGTCGGCGGAAGCCACGGTCACGGGCAATCACCTCTCTGACCTGGGGTTTCTTGCAACGTCGTCTACGTTGGCATGCCCTCGCATACCTTGGCGAGTCTTTCCGCGATCTTTCCTGTCTGCCCCCGGCGAACTGCCGCCGATGACATCGGTTCTAGGGTTAGCGGCTTCGTTAGCAATGAAGGCGATTCGTTAGCAGTGGATTAGCAAATCTGCGATTCAGCCGACACTGATGACGCTCGGTAGTGGTCCCGAACGTGCCGCTTCCGATCTTCGAGGTCAACCGCGGGTTCTCGACGAACCCCCGATTGCTCACCTGGCCGCCGGCACAGGTTCGGCTCAATGCGTCGGGATTCGGGCGTCTCCGCAGGAGGCAGTGCTCACGAAGTCGCGGATCCTAGACCAACCGAGGCGTTTTACATCGAATACAGTCGTTTCGGCTTCTGTGGCAGTGAATCTTGTCGTGAAGGGGTGAGCACGCTGGGGGTGTTACCTGGCCGTATCGGCTGGGACGGAGGGCGTCGCACCGTACGTCGAGGTGTCCTGGCCGCGGCTCCGACAGGCAGACCCACGATCGTCCAGTCCATCGAGTGCTGCTATCCGCCACTGGGGGAAGTGGGCGTGTTATTCGGTTCGGGGCTCTCTCGGGCGAAGACGACGCCCGTCAAGGCGCGCAGCCAGGCAAGGTTCCCGGTCGTGGTGAGCAGCGCGAGAAGCGTCATCAGGAACATCGATAGCGGCGCGAAGACCAGGGCGGCGTCGGTGGTGCCCAACATCACCAGCATGGTCAGGGTGAGCGTGGCCGCCAGCGAGGGAAGGACGAGAAGCCGTTTCGGAAATGGGCCGATCGGGGTGGAGGCGCCGGGGTCAGCTGGCAGGTCGGCGGCAGGCAGCAGAGCGCTGTGCTCGCTGCGGGCGTGCGCCACGGCGATGTGCACGACGAAACGGGCCAGGTTTCCGGAGGCCGTCGCGCGGTCGGCAGTCAGCTGATCAGCTTCGGCAAGGAGCTTGACCCGAACCTTGCGGGTGTGAGCGATCACCTGGCGCCGATTCGCAGTGAAGTGGGAGATCCGATTGCAGCGCCGGGCGCTCTTGGCCAGCGCGGTGTTCAGCGTCCCCAGCAGCTCGTGCAAGGTGCCGAGCGCGGTGTGCCGTCCGTGCCCGGCCGATGCGCTGGCCACCTCGGCGCAGGCGGGCAGCACGGCGAGGGCGGCGCTGAGCACTTCGTCCTTCGCCACGGCCGGCACCCCCTGGCGTAGGTTGCTGACCCGGCGCATCACCAGTCCGAACACACTGGCCGCGGTCACCACCACGGTGAAGTACGCAACCGCCACCCAATCAGCGTGTGTGACCTGGCCGCGCCCCTTCTGTGCCATATCCCAGCTGGTAGTAGCTACCGCGAACCAGCCACTCACCAGCGCGGTGATGAAGGCCACCACCAACATCTCGCCAGCGAGCGCCCGGTATGAGCCGAGGACGCTGCGCGGCGGGCGCTGGTAGGCAGCCCGGATCGCCTCCCACTCCACGTCTGGCAGGTCTGCGAAACGGCCGATGGCCGCCCGGCCCTTAGCTATGCGTTCCTCCACGGCCCGGCGATGTGAATGACGCAAGAAGGCGCGGAGGCGGCTTGGAGTCACCGGTAACGGCACGGGCGTTCCCCTTCGGATAGTGGTGGAGCCACAGACGCACCATGTGACACCTGCGGTTCCCAGCCAGGAGGCACAGCGGTTCTGTCCGGTCACCCAGACCTGGATGACCGAGCGGTAAGCCAGCTGCCGCCGACCGGATGGAGCGCCGTATGCAGGGAGCCGAGTCGCTGATGTACGGCGTGGCCGAACAGTCGGAGGCCGACGGCATGAATCGAGGCATTCGGGCAAACCGAAGGGTGTTCGCATGGAATCTCCGGCCGCTGCCGCGAGGGCTGCCCGGCAGCGGCCGGGGAGAACAGGCTGCAAACGCTTCATGCCGTCGCCTACTGCGCTGAGCCAAGGCCATGAGGGCGAGCGGGGGACGATGGGACGTCTGATCTACTGCACGGACGCCACACTGATCGTCGGCGATCAGCAAGTGGCGGTAGAGGTGGACCTCGGTCTCCTCCTCCCGGGCGATCAGATGAAGTGGGGTGGGATCCTGCGTCGGCTCTCCCTCTCGCTGATTGATCAGCTTCGCGGAGCCGATGCAGTGTGCCTCCGACTCCCCGACTGCAAGGAACGCGTGATCCACCCCTTTGAGGCCATCCCGTGCGCCGACGACGCACTCTTGTCGGTGTCCTTCATCGGGCAAGGACGACCACCATTTTGATTGCGGCGCCCGCCCCACAACGTCGATGGCTCCTGGACCCCCCGGGGGGACGGGGCCAGGAGCCACCTGCCATGACAGTGCGGTCACCGGTGCCCGGTCTCCAGCCCTACGCCGGAAGGGATGGAGAACCGCCGCACCGGAGTCCGCGCGTCGCCCCAATCAACACTGATCTCCCACCGCGGTCACGGCCTCGTCAACACCGCAGGTCACATCCCACCGCGCTCTAGAAACGGCTGGGCCCGGCGCCACCGCTCGCCACGGGGTATCGAGGCACAGTGACGACGAGCAGTCGCCAGCTTGCGATCAGCGGCCCGGCGTCTTGGATGGAATCAGGCGGCTCCGCAGACGTCCGAGCATGTCCGCCCGGACGCCGCCGCGGGAATCTGTGCCGTCCAGCGAGGCGAAGAGGGGACGGCCATGCACACGAACGTCATGGGAAACGAGCGCCTCGTCGTCCATTACCACGTGGTGAACGGCTGGGCCGTACTTGAGATCGACGGTGAGGCCGACGTTTACACCTCGCCCGTTATCGGCAAGGCCGTGACCAAACTGCTGAGTCAGGGCCACCGTCATTTCGTCCTGGATCTGTTGCACGTGCCGTTCATGGACTCCACCGGGCTGGCCGAGATAGTCAAGATCACCAAACGAATTCGCGAGCACCAGGGTTCCCTGCATATCGCCTGCCCCACCCGCCGAATACTGCGGGTCTTCAAGATCTGCGGCCTGTACAAGATCTACGAGTTATATGACTCGCCGCAGGAGGCAACCGACATCGCCCCCGTGTCCGACGGCCTGGCCCACTGGCCGCACCCCCATGATTGACCAGCGACCACCCGGCTCAATCGCAGCTGTCCTGATTCCCCCCGCGCACTGACGAGGTTCGTGAGCCCCTGGGGCGGTGTCGGACGGCTTTAAAAGATACGCTTGACGGCATTCTCAAGGTCCCGGACGAAGCGGGTGGGCAGGCGCTGTGAAAGATCTCCCCTCGGTCGAAACGACCGGGTCGGGCCCCTGCCTGGTGGCCAAGGTGGCCGGGACTATGGACTACGTCACCCAGCTCGAGCTGCGCGGGCGGCCGGCGCAGGTGATCGATCGCGCAGAGCGGGCCATCGTGCTGGACCTGGCAGGCGTGTCGTTCTGCGACTCGGCGGCCCTGAATGTGCTGCTGGGAGCCCGTCGGGAGGCAGAGAGGCAGCAGTGGTTCTGGTCCTGGCCTGCGTCCCGGACCACCTTCGCCGAATCCTGGCGATGACCGGAGCCGACCAGGTCCTTCGGATCTTCGACACCGACACCGAGGCCGCCCTGAGCGGCTGACGGCGTCCCGCATGCCGCCAGCCCCGGTGTGCGGCCTGATCGGGACCCACTACTGCTCAGCGCCCGACTCTCAGCAACGGGTCGTCAATGACGCCCTGCGTTCGCACCTGGCCCCCGGTAACGCACGGCACCGAGTGCAGCGCGAGGAATGCCGCCGGCCACCCCGCCGCCCGCTGAGTGCTCGCACCATCGCGGGTCGCACCCGGAAGGCCGGCGACTGCCCCTGAACAGCCCCGACTAGGATCGGCAGATCCGTACGGAGTGGCGGGTGAAGCCGATGGAAGGAGCGGGGACGACGCCGTGCAGTTCGTTGTGATCTACGGAAACGGGCACCACCAGGCCGGAGGCCCACGTCCCTGGGCAGTGCTTGAGAAGGACGGCTGGGACGACCGGGGCTACCGCACCCTGTTCAATCTGTGGATCGTCGACTCCGAAGGCAACCGGCATGACATCGGGGCCGTCAAGATCGGTGAGTTCGGCATGGATGAGCGCGAGCACGGTGGGACGGTCCTGCCCGACCGCTTCACCGCGCTGAGTGACAACTTCTTCTCGGTCGGCCAAGACGACACGTACTACGAACGGCTACGTCAGCTCGGCGACGACATACGCCTGAGCGTCCTCGGTGGCCTTCGAGACATGGCCTACGACGAGCACATTCTCGAAGCCGCCCGTGGTGAAGAAGTGACGCGGACCTCCCTGTGGCGGTTCCTGAAACCTGCCGTGGTCGAGGAACAATTCCGCCGTATCGCCCGCGGTGGGGACCGTGTCGCGCCGTTCCATGTCGTCTACCGCGCACCTGCCCCGGCCGCTGGCGGAGGTGGACTGGAACTCGGCTTCGACGTCGTCCCGGGCACGAAGCCCTCCAGTAACATCCACGTCCTCACCGGCCGCAACGGCGCCGGCAAATCGGTGCTCCTCAACCGCCTTGCCCGCGCAGTCGCCGATCCAGCTGCCGACCGCGAAGCGGTCGGCAGCATCATCGAGAACGACCGGGGCCAGCGCCGCTCCTTCGCCAACCTCGTCAGCGTCTCCTTCAGCGCCTTCGACGACCTGCCCTCCCTCCCGGAAGACGACGAGTCGTTTCCCGCCACCCACGTCGGCCTGCGGGTCCCCTCCAGCGGCACGCGCGCCCCCAGGATGAAGTCACAGTGGCAGCTCAAGCGGGACTTCGCCGACAGCGTCGAGGCGTGCCTGACCGGCGAGCAAGGCTACCGCTGGCTCAACGCCCTGCGCACGCTCACCTACGCCGGCAGCGGGCTGCTGGAGGAGGGCTGGCTGGAGGACTTCCAGACCACAGCCAGCCCGAGCCGCCGCCGCGCCAAGGCCCGCAAGCTGTTCGCCGGGCTCAGCGCCGGCCACAAGGTCGTCCTGCTGTCCGTGACCCGGCTGGTGGAGCACGTCGGCGAGCGCACCCTGGTCATCATCGACGAGCCCGAGACCCACCTGCACCCGCCGCTGCTGTCCGCCTTCATCCGGGTCCTGTCCGACCTGCTCACCGACCGCAACGGACTGGCGATCATCGCGACCCACTCGCCCGTCGTCCTGCAGGAGGTGCCGGCCGACTGTGTCTGGAAGCTGCGCCGTTACGGCGACCTCATGGCGGCAGACCGGCCGGGAATCGAGACGTTCGGCGAGAATGTCGGCGTCCTCACCCGCGAAGTGTTTGGACTGGAGGTCACCGCTTCCGGCTTCCACCGCGAACTCAGCAGTCTCGTCGACTGCGGCGAATCGTACGAAAGCATCCAGGACCGGTTCCACCATCGGCTCGGGGCCGAAGCACGCATCATCACGCGCTCACTGATCGCCCTGCGCGACCACGGCGATGCCGCCTGGGCACCGGAGGGCATGTCCTGATGTGGCCTCTGCCCCCGCCGGACCTCGACGCCCGCACCGTCTACACCACCTGCATATCCAAAGCCCGCCCGGCCAAGGTCAAACAACGCCTCCAGGAACTCGAAGGCGACATCGCCACCGCGGCGGACGAGTACGAGAAGGCAGCCGCCAGCGCAGCCCTGCACAACCTGCAACACCTGAGGAAACTGCCCGACGGCAACGACCCGAACAAGAACGACAACAAAAAGCTCACCGGGTGCTACACCTCCCGCATGGCGCGCAAAGGCAGCGTCGGCCGGGACATCTACAACCAACTACTCAAGGGCGCCCGCCGGGGCCGCTGCCCGCTGTGCGGACACGGCTTCGCCAACACCCTCGACCACCAACTCCCCAAGGAGAAGTACCCGCTGCTCTCGGTCACCCCGGCCAACCTCGTTCCCGCCTGCATGGCGTGCAACCACGCCAAGGGCGAAGCGTCCCCCGCCAGCGCCGAAGAGCAGACCCTCCACCCGTACTTCGACGATGTCACCGATCACGTGTGGCTCGCCGCCCGCCTCACCGTGCCACCCGAGCCGGGCGTGACGTTCTTCGTCACCCCGCACCCCGACTGGCCCACACCCCTGACCGAGCGTGTCCAGCGGCACTTCGACATGTTCAAACTCGCCAAGCTCTACGCCGCCCAGGTCGGCACCGAGCTGGCCGCCCTCAACGACTACCTACGTGGCAAGCCGTACCGCGCGATTGTTGCCGAACTCCAGGACCGCGCCGCGAGCTACGGCAACCGGAACTCCTGGCAAGCAGCCCTGTACCGAGCCCTGGCGGCCACCCCGTGGTACGTCAAATCCGGGTATCTCAACGAATGGGACGACTGACGCACAAGCGCAGCCACAGCCACGCCCTCAGGTCCCTTGGACCGCTGACGTGAAGGTCTGTGGACAGCTCGTCACGCATGACGCCCGGCGTGCCAAGAGGGCCGTGCCCCTCGACGCCCGCGCCTAGGCGATCAGATGGCGATGACGCCGCCGCCGAAGTCGTAAATGACGGCATGCCACTCCACCACGGGGCAGCCGACGACCAGCAGCGTGTCCAGGCCGTCCACCCCGCCGGCAGCGACCCGGCCCAGGGCCTCCTCGTGCACTGGGAAGTTCCCCTGAAGCGCGTCGCAGTGCCGACAGCCGTTGGCCAGCTCCCGCTCGCGCAGGGTCCGGCTGTACCGGCTCTTGACGCCGACGGCCAGCTCAGGACGGCCGTTGCCCTCCGCCAGGCGCTGGCACAACGCCATCGTCTTCTCGTTGTCCGTGGTGTGCAGTCCCACGTAGCCGCGTGAAGGCTGGTTCGGGTACAGCCCGATCAGGCACAACGTGTCCTCGCCGCACTTCCAGCACGCCCTCGTCATGCCCAGCACGCGCAGGTCGACGGTAGGTGCGCAGCCGAGCGGCGACACCGCCGGCAGCTCGGGCTGCTCCGGGTCGAAGTCGCCCGACTCGGCGAGTTCGTCTACGCGCTGGCAGGTCGCGCACCACACCTCCCAGCTCCTGTCGTCACCCCTGCGGAGGAAACCGCCATCCGGCCACACCAGCACGGAACACCTCGTACAGCCACCAGCGAACCGGTTCTTCATGTGTCCCCCTTCCGGCGGCATCACTTCCCGCCTCAGCCCGCGCTCCATGCATCCCCTTGTGGACGATTTTCTCCCAAGGCCCGAGGGGAGCTTCACCGAGGCTGGAGGAATCGGACGCCGGAGGTCCTGTAACCCTGGCGGCCATTGCTGCCCGAGTCTCAGGATGCCCGGGCCGGGCGGCGGCCCGGCGCAGGTCACAAAGCGAACGGAACGCGTAACGGCACCTGTGGGACAGACACGCGTCAGTTTCAGCACCGGCCGTTCAGCCCCTCTGCGGCGTGCCGGCGATCTCCGCTAACCGCGCTTTAGCTGGTCCTCACTGGGCAGCACGCACTTGGCTGCATGAGCTAATTCCCGTTGCGCAAGCGCTCAGGGAATCTGGTTGTTCTGAGTCTGGGAACCGTCGTTCGTGGCCGTGGCGTCGGCTCCGTGGGCGTTACGGATCTGCACCAAGGCCCAGACGATGCGCGCCCGTTCGTTCAGCGGCTCGATGACGACAACGCTTGCCTCGTCGACGGCCAGTGAGGCAACACCGCTCTGGCAGGATGAAATCGGGTATTGGCGCCGGGTTCCGTCTGTGCCTACGGCGGTAGTTGCTACCTGGCCGGCGCCAACGCACTCAAAGTTTATGCGATAGCGCTGGGGGCCTCTGCTTGGGTCCAAAGAGACGGTCGCGGGCAAACCTGCGTGGGACATTCCGGTGCGTACGGGTAACTCTCCCGCGGGTCGGTACCGCTTGAGGTCAGCGAGGAACCGGGCCATGTCCGCTGTGCCGCCGCTGTCCTGTTTCTCCGCCGCGCCATCCGATGTGAATGCGCCCAACCAGGCCAAGCCGACGGCGCACAAGGCTGCGAAGCCCAGGGTGGCGATGGTCGCGACGGGCCGTTCTCTCCCGTAAAGGCGATCTCGCCTTTCGGGTGTGCGGAAGCGGCTGTCGCGTTGACGGGTCCACCTGGGCTGTTGCAACCCCGGCTCTCCTTCTATCTCGTGTCGGGGCCCGTCCGGTCAGGTTTACCTGGCGAGCGGGCATAAGAACTGATCGCCGCAGCAATGAGGGTGAAGGCGGGCCCACCGTGCTGGGCGAGCTCGGTCAGCCGGGTGAAGTCGTCGAGGTACCGCTTGACCTCACCGAGCTGTTTGATGGTGAGGAACGCCGAGACGAGTTCGACGTTGACCTGGCGGTCGTCGAACACCCAGAAGTCCTCGACGGGCGGCATGACGCTTCGCTCGGCGTCCATGGGGATGATCCCCAGACTCACAGACGCGACGACACTGGCCTCCAGTAGGCGGCTGAGCTGCTCGACCATGACCTCCGTCGGGCCGACCCGTCGGTAGAGGACCGATTCCTCCAGGATGATGGCGAACCGCTTGCCGCCCTCGGACAAGACCTTCTGCTTGTCCATGCGGGTGGCAACCGCGGCATCCACGTCGTCTGGCAGCCCGCGTCGCTCGCGAATACCGGCAAGGACCGCTTTGGTGTATGACCGCGTCTGCAGCGGACCCGGAATGAGGTTCTGCGCGTAAGCCTTGAACCGGCGCGTCTGTTCCCACAAAGGCAGCACGCTCTCCTGGGCCTGCTTGAGGCCGGCCCTCTCCATGACTCGCCATTCGACGTGCTTGCCTTCGATGTCGCGCGCCGCGTCGATGAGCTCTGCCGCGGCAGCCTCCTCGCCGCACGCTCGGCTCCAGGCTTCGATGTCCTTGGGTGAGGCTGCCGCGTGACCGTTTTCGATGCGACTGCACTTGGACTCGTGCCACCCGCATAGCCGGGCCAGTTCACGAGCGGTGAGACCATGCTTGAGGCGCAGCGCCCGTAACTGCTGCCCCAGGGCAAGTCGGGCCTCTCGGATGCTTGAGGAGGTAGGCATGCGGATAGTGTGCAGTGTTCCGCCACGCTGCCTCCAAGCATCGAAATGACCTTCTCACCCAAGCCCGACAGTCTTTAGGGGGTTTTGCGCACTGCTTCGCTTGCGGCTCTGTGCGGCATGTCCTCCCACGAAGGAAAGAGCGCGAGCAGGCGCGCAGGGAACTCCACGACCGTCTCGTGCTCGGGGATCACGACGGACTGCAGCCGGGACGGGTCATCGACCTTCCAGGACTGGAGCAGGTAGCTGCCCGTTTCGTCATCGTAATAGAGGGTTGGGCTACCATTGTTCGGGCTCTCGGGGTCCTTGCACAGCAGGTGCAGCGCCACCAAAACCTCCATATGACCGAGGGGTGTTGACCCTTCGAGGGTGGGTGATCGCGTACCGTGACAGCCAGGGGCTTGCGGATACTTGCACACTCGACCAGTTGGGCGGCCCGTGATTTGCGCATACTTGCGGGCGGGCTATTTCGCGGGATCGATCCCGAGCACCACCTCCTGCCGCCTTGACGCCCACGTTCCGACTGAGTCGCGTCGAATGCAGGGAGGTAGCTCCCAGCGCTGCTGCATGCTGGGCGGCATTGCGCTGGCGGCCCGCACGTATGGCCTGCACCGGGCAGCGGGCGGCGCTGCGCTTCGGCGTGACAGCTAAAACCAGAAGCCCGGCAGCTGAACGGCACACTGGGCAGCGGCTTGGTGTTGTCGGGCACGCGGAGTGTCCGCGGCCGGGTCTGCCGACATCGCGTGGATGATGAGGCATGGCCGGCGAGGAGAGCCGCGGGTGGTCCGATACCGTCATCGCGGGGTTGGACGTCCGTGGAGACGGTGCTGCTGGTATGCGCCTTTTGGCTGGGAGGGGGTGCTGCCGCTATCGGTGGTCAGGGCCGTGGTGGCGCCGACGGCGGCCTTGGATCCGGCGGGAAACAGGGATCAGCGCACCACAGGGCTACAAGGATGATCGTGCCCCGAGAATGAATATTCGAATTGTCATCCAAGTGATGGGCCGGCTGGCCCGCCTTCTTGAGCGCCGGCGGGAGGGTGCCGAACTCGGCGACGCCGTCGACTTCGTGCTGGACGGCGGCCCCTGCAAGGTCGGCGTCGAGTCCACCATCGTCGACGCAACCGGCGAGATCCCGACCATCCTCCGCCCCGGCGGGGTAATGCGCGAGGAGCTCGAAGCGGTGCTGGGGCACCCACTCGCGGTCCCCTCGACCAGCCACGTTCGGGTTCCCGGCCAGCATCCGTCCCACTACGCGCCGCGCGCGCGGGTCGTCCTCGTCGAGCCCGAGAAGGTCGTCGCCGAAGCCGAACTCGCTCATGAGCTGGGGCACCAGGTGGGCGTCTTCCTGCCTGCCGCATTCGTCGGCGCTCCAGTGAAGGCGCACGCCGTGGTGCAGGTTCCCGCATCGATGGCCACCTACGCGCACCGCCTGTATGGGTTCCTGCGTGAACTCGACCGGCAGGGGTGCGACCTCATCGTCGCCTCCCTGCCGGCGGTGGAGGGGGTGGGACTGGCGATCGCCAACCGGCTCCGCCGCGCCGCAGGTCCCCGCCCCACTGTGTGAAGGGCACCGGCCGGCACTGTGCCCTTCACTCTCTTCGAGCGGGGGGACCGGGCGGATGCGTCACGGACTCGGCAGAGCGACCACTGCTACGCCTAGCCGCGCTTTCCCCTCGTCGTCAGGCTCCACGTCCCGGCACACCTAGCAGCACCTGGCCTGTGCCAGGTCGGCGCGGAGCGCGGGGGAGGGCGAGCGGTCGGCTTTGAGCTGGGCGGTCAGGAGGCGGCGGAAACCGGCGCATCAAGGCCGCGGGCGCAAACAAGCTGCGCACTGCCGTCGGCCAGCCGGTAAGACAGGCCCACCACACCGAGGCGGCCGGCGGCCACCCGCTCGGCCAGGACGTGGGCGCGTTCCAGCAGCAGGTCCACGGTGTGCTCGATGTGCTCGGCCAAGACCTCCTCGGCCGTCTCGCGTCCGGCGGCGCGGGCTGCCAGCACGCTTGGCGTCACCCTTTCGACAACGTCACGGACGAAGCCCGCCGGTGTCTGTCCGTTCTCCAGGGCAGAGCAGGCCGCGGCGACCGCGCCACACGAGTCGTGGCCGAGGACGACGGCCAGCGGCGCGTTGAGGACGCTCACTCCGAACTCGATACTGCCGAGCACTTCGGTACCGGCGACGTGCCCGGCGGTGCGCACCACGAACAAGTCACCCAGGCCGCGGTCGAAGATGATCTCGGCGGCCAGCCGGGAGTCGGAACACCCGAACAGCACCGCGAAGGGCTGCTGGGACGGCGCCGTCTCGACACGGCGGGTTGCATCCTGGTTCGGGTGCTCAGGGGTGCCTGAGACGAAGCGCTGGTTACCGGCCATGAGCAGCTCAAAGGCGTCGCGGGGCGTACGCGTGTGAATCTCGGTCATGGCGGAAGCCTACGAGCCACCATCCGTCGTCGCACCGCCTGGTGGTACCGGCCGGTGAGGCAGAGCCGGAGGCTGCGTGACGGGTCAGGTCAGGCCCCGCCGCCGACCACCAGCTCGTCCTCGGCCTCAGTGACGGTCCCATACACCCGCACGACGGTGTCGACCCCGGTCATGGCCAGCATCTGCTGCAGCGTCGCCGGCACGCAGGCCAGCACCAGCACGGCGTCGGCCTTCTTCGCCTGCTGCCAGGCCCACAGCAGCACATTCAGCCCGGCCGAGTCGCAGAACTTGACCGCCGACAGGTCGAGCACCACACACGGTTGACCTGGCGCGATCTCCTCCACGAGACGTTCACGGAAGAACGGGGCGGTCTCATAGTCCATCTCCCCGACCAGTTGCACGGTCAGGCACGGCCCCGACGTCCTCGCCTGCACTGAGGGCTCTGCGGTCATCGCGTTCTCCCCACCGTGCGAAGGGCGGGGGTGGGACGCACGATGGACGTGAAAGGTCTACGTCACCCGTTGGAAGGAGTTCCGGCAGACCACAACAACGCTTGACCACCCTCTGTAATAGTTCAGTTACTTGGCGCGAGGCTAGTGGTAGGGGGTGTACGTGTGCCTGCGTTGAGCGTGGACGAGGCCGGCCCGGAGCGCGGCGCGGCCATGTGGGAGGACGACTACATCTTGCTCGCACTGCTGTCCCACGGCCTCGTCGAAATGAAGCGGCGGCTGGAGGGCCTTGGAGAGCCGCGTCATCCCTTGTCCCGGGCGGAGAGGCGGGACACCGGTCTGCCAGGAGCTTGGCAGGAGGCGGTCACTCGTCTGTGGTGGCGGTTCTTCTGGGCAGGGCTTGAGCCACCGCGCAACGACTACGCAGTGCTGGAGCTATGCCGGGTACCGCTGGGCCGGTGGCCGCTGCGGATGACTCTCTCGTCGGCCGACGCCGACGTGTGTCTGCTGGACGACGACGAGCCGAGCGAGTTCGCCGAGGAGGCTGTGCGGGGCGCCTGGGGTGATCCAGAGGCTCACATCGCCGAGCAGCGCGTGCACCAAGCGCTACTGCTGGTGGCGGAGGCCAATGCCCGCGAAGGGCGCGGTGCCTGGCGGATCTACGTGCGAATGCGCCGCCTGGTGATCGAGCGGCCGGTGATCAGCGACGTGGAGGTACGGGCGCTGCAGCAGGAACTGCCGGCGGGGCCGACGGCCGGCGAACCGTATGTGATGGACTTCGTGCGCACAGCGTATGAGCGGCGGCCGGCGGAGAACGGCGTGACGCTGACCGTGTGCGCGCGGTGCGGCGTTCCGTTGTTCCAGGCCCGGGGGAGCCGGAGCCACAGCTGCGGCACACCGAACTGTGACACCAGCCCCAAGATCCTGCATCTGCCCACGCTGGGCTTCTATTGGGTGCTCCACCGTGGTGCCCGTCGGTTCGTTCATGACCCTGGCGTGTTCGAACTGCGCGTCTACGAGAAGGTACGTGCGCTGGGGCTGGAGCCGGAGTTGTGGCTGGGCCCGGACCAGCCCGACGCGCTGGATGTGTCCTTCCGCGTCCCACGAGGGAAGCGGAAGGAGCTGTGGGGCACGGACGAGAAGGATTGGGCCAGCCCGGTTCTTCTGGCCAGGTCGTTCAAGTGGCCCATCGAGCCCGAATGTGATCGGCGGTTTCTCGTGGTGCCGGAGCACCGCGCCCAGGTCCCCGGTTATCTGACGGACCTGCGCACGGAGCTCGCCGGCCGCACGGATCCAGCACGCCCCTTCAAGGTGGTCACCGAGAAGCAGCTGCTGACGGAGATCAGGCGCGCACTGGCTCGGCAAGGCGGTGGCTCATGCGCGAGGTGACGGGTTGGTACGAAGACCTGTCGAAAGCCGAGGGCATCTCGCAGGACGCGGTCCGGCCGCTGCAGAAACGCGAGTTCTTCGACGTCGAGCTCGCTCTGACCTTTATGGCGGATCACTTCCCCGACGAGCCAGTGGACTGTCTGTGGTCGATGCTGTCGCACTACATCGTCCCGCGCCCCGGCGACGCCGTGATGGCCGGCCGGCTGCACCGTCTGGGCTTGCTGCTGGGGCGGTACCGGTCGGGGAGCCGCTGGCTGCGAAGCCTCGGGGAGTACGACAAGCTGTCGGAACGGCTGCGTGCCTTCCGGAGGCTGCCGATACGCGGCCAGAGCGAAGGCGGAGAGGCGGCAGCGGTCCGGTACCGGATGCGGGATCCCGCGGCGCTCGCCACCCGCTTCGAGCTGTACAGAGCGGTGCTCGACCGGCCTGTGCCCTACGCGCCTCCGCGAGTCACCCGGGCTGCAGAGCCCGGGGAGGTGTACCGGTTCACGAACTCCTTCACGGGCTCCGATGAAGTGGTCGCCATCCCGAAGTTCGAGATCCCGGTGGAGCTTCGCTCGCTGCCTCTGCTCACCGCACGACGGCGACGCCCGGTGCGCCTGACGCCGAGGATGCTGCGTCAAGCGGCACAGAGGATGGATCGCGTGCTGGCGAACCGGCTGGACATCCCTGAACGCAACTTCGCGGGTCGGTTGCGGAAGGTCGCCTTCCAGCCGTGGTCGCCTGAGATGTCGAGGTTCCGCACCAAGCCCACCGGCTGCAGCGTGCGCGGTTTGGTGCACGGTATCGGCCTTCCGAACAGCGGCAAGACGAGCTACGCGCTGATCGGTACGTACGCCGCGGTCAGGCGGGGACACACCGTGGTCCTCGTACTGCCATCGGTGAGCGACTGTCTGCAGAAGACGGCCCTCTTTCGGGCCCTCGGCGTCAGGGCCGTTCCGATCTTCGGAGCGGGAAGCCGCTTCACACATGCGTCGGGATACTGGCGCGGGGTGCTCGCCGACCATGCGCCTGCCTTCCCGAGTGTCGCCGATGTCGCCGCGGACTACGTGTCGTGCAACTGTCTCCTGGAGCCGTTCCGCGACGCGCCGGGTGGCAAGCGCCCGCCGCTACCGGTCAAGGACTTCCCCTGCCGGGAGAAGCTGCTCGACGCGGAGGACAAGCAGTACAACTGCCCACTGCTGGCCATCTGTCCGGTCCACCGGGCCGAGCAGGAAATGGCCGGCGCGGACGTGTGGCTGACGACCCCGCAGGCGCTGCTGGTCAGCTGGGCCCAACCCGTCCACGCGCGTCTGCGCTGGCTGGAGGCGGTGCAGCACTGGGCCGACCTTTTGATCGTGGACGAGGCGGACAAGGTCCAGCAGACCCTGGATGACGAGTTCCTGCAGAGCCAGGTGCTGGTGGCGCAGGGCGGAAGCTGGTGGGACCAGGAGGTCATCACGGCTCAGAACAGTCTGCGCGCGACCGGCCGCCGACCCCTGGAAGACCGCCGCGCGATGGAGTACTACCGGTTCAAGGGCAAGGCGGATGACGAGGTCAATCTGCTGTACAACACCCTGCTCGAGCCCGACAAGGACGGCGGCAGCGCCCGACTGCGCAAACACCTGCACGAGACCTACTTCTCCGGCCACTCCCTCTTCAACGACCTCGCGCGGCTGCTCCACGGCCTCAGCCCCAACGGCGAGGGACCGCAGGAGCAGGAGGAAAAGGCGCTGGAGTACTACCGGAAGAACTTCGAGACGTTCGTCTTCCACACCTTCGACCCGGTGACGGGCCCTCTCCAGGCCATCGTCCCGGAACTGGAGAACCCCGCGCTCTCGGAGGAGGAACTGCGCAAGCGCGTCGATGCCTGGCTGATCGAGCACGCGAGGGCGGCGGGCGGCCCCGACGCGGAGCGCAAGCTGGGAAGATACCTGCCGTTCGCGCGCCGCCTGCTGCGCGCCGCCTATCACACCTCGCTTCTGGGAAGCTCGTATCTCAGGATGGCGACCATCCGCCCAGCGGTGGAGCCGTTGCTGGGGCTTTCGCGGGACGAGGAGTTCTGGAGCAGCCGGCCGCCGAGCGACTACGACGCCTTCGTGCCCGAGGCCCTGCAGGGCAACATGCTCGCCTTCCAGTGGCTGGACAACCGGGCCGGCAGCGGCGACCTGCGTATCTTCTGGGTCCGCGGTGTGGGCCGCTGGCTGCTGCACCACATGCACGACCTGCTGGCCGCCGAAGGCATCGAGGGACCCAACGTGCTCCTGCTCTCGGCGACGAGCTGGGCGGGAGACTCGGCCACCTACCACGTGGACGTTCCCGTCGACTTCCTGCTGCGCGAGCCCGACGAGGATCGCGAGGCGATCGCACGCAGCCGCTTCCACTTTCGCCCCGCCCGGACCCCGGACGGACGGCTGGTCTCACCCTCGGGACGCCTCGGCGACGAGCGTCAGGAAGCCGTACGCGGCATCGCGGCCTCCGTCGCCCCGCCCGGCGGCCGGGAAGGACTACTCGCCAGTGTGCTGGAACGGCTGCCCCCACAACGCCGTAAGGCCCTGCTGGTCGCTCAGAGCGGCAACGACGCGCGCACCACGGCCGAGTACCTGGTGCGCGGCACCGCCTTCACCGCCCAGCACGTCGTGAAGGACGCGGAGACACCGGGACCGCACGGCATCCAGCGTCGTGACGTCCACCGCTTCGGGCTGAGCGATCACGACGTTCTCACGGCCGCCCAGCTGTCGATCGAACGCGCCGTCAACGTGCTCAACGCCGATGGTGTGGCCGCTTTCGGCGCCGAGTTCTTCCTCAGCCGCCAGCATCCGCCACCCGACCAGCTGGACTTGGCCATGGGCCTGTCCAACCGCTCCTCGATGGCCAAGCTGCTCCACCCCGCCCTCGCGCCCGCGTCGATCGCCCGAGCAGCCGCTGAACTGCGCAAAGAGAGCCGCATGGACTGGCACCTCCTTGTGGGCCGGCCGGTGGTCTTCCGCCGTCTACGCGGCCGGGCGCACCGCGCGTTCGTGTGGAACTCGATCACCTCGATGTGGCAGACGATCTGCCGGTGCATCCGCGGTGGCCAACCGGTCGAGGTGTACTTCTGTGATCCCGCCTTCGCGCCGCGACACGCGCGCCACGACACCGCCGCGGATACCGCGAACACGAGCATCCTCGTTGCCATGGAACGCGCCCTGCGCGACAAGATCCGGCCCAGCGAGCCGGTCGACGAACGTGATCGCGCTGCCGCCGAGGTGCTCTACGAGCTGATGCTGCAGTGCCTGGAGAACATGGACTGGGAACAGTGACCGTCACGACGAAGCCGCAACCCTACCCCCGCATCGCCTGCATGACCTGCAGCATCGAGCAGGGCACGCTGCCACCACGACGGCTGGACACGCTGCGCTTTCCCTCCCGCTGGCTGCGGCTGCTACGAAGCCAGTACCGCCCGCGCCACACGCGGGACGACCTGCCGGTCCGCGCTCTCGCCGACCTCCTGCGCGCCGTGGACCGCAACGTCGTGGACGTGGCCAACTGGGGGCTGGGCGACCAGGACAAGTACTGGATCGCCTCCACCGAGGCCGTACCCACGGTCGTCGTCCACACCGTCGTCGCGACCTGGGCTGGCGTCTTCGTCACCGCCGACCGTCCGCGCATCGATTGGCACCAGCTCCTGGACCCCGACGACCTCGAACGCACCCGCGACACGGAGGACGTCCCCGTCACCGCCTGGACGGTCGCGCCCAACGGGACAGCGGCACCCACGCGCGGCTTCTTCCAAATTCTGCCCGGTATGCTCGCGGCGCACCTCGCCGAGGCCGGCCTGCCCCTGCTGCACTCCGGGTCGTCCCCGCGGCACTTGGTGCTCGGCCCCACGCTCGATGGTCCTCGAGAGGTTGTGGAGTGGCCACCGCGGTGGATGCCCGACCGCAACGGCGACGCCCCCTGGTCGCTCGGCGTACGGATCGGCGGCCAAACCGCCTGGCAGGAGCCCGAGCCACGCATCCATATCGATCTCTTACTGCACCGCTGGCTCCACCTGCCGCTCAGCTTCTCCCCCAACCTCAACCTGCACGCCTGGCTACTGAGCCCCGGCGGCATCCTTCGTCCCAGCGAGCGCCCCACCTTCCTGCGCGTCCCCGGCACCTGGCGCGGCCGCTGGATGTGGTCCAACGGCCTCGAACAGCTCCTCACCCGCCTGAGCCAGCTCCCGCACCCCGCACTCCCCGACGTCCTCGGCGACCCGCTCCGGTACCTGCCCCACAACGGCGAGCCGAACAGCGCTTCTGACGGGGAAGACGACCGGTTGCCCTACGCCGCCATCCAGTATCAGAGCGGCATGCGGATGCTCCGCCCTCAAAGCCCGCCACCTCCTGACGGCCGCCGGCAGAACGCCAAGACATGTGATCACCCCGTGAACCCGGGCTTCATGCCGATCAACCACCACCAGCTCTTCGAAGCCGTCACCAACGCGCTCGCTCCCGTCGGCCTGACCCCCGCCCAGACCTACTCACGCCGGCGACCGCGTGGCCGGAGCACCAGCCCGCGCCTCGCCCCGGAAGGGCGCCGCTACCAGCTGGAGTTCTGGAACCAGACGGACACCACCCGCCGGGTACTGCTCAATGCCCTCCAGGACAACAAACACGGCCTCGCGCTGACCCCGACGCCAACGACCGAAGCGTCCACTCGGTCCTTCAACGACGGATCCCTGACCCTGTCGGTCAGCTTCCACGACATCGGCGAACTCGCCGCCGCCCTGCGCCTGCCCGAGGGCCAGGAGAGCAAAGCCGCCCGGACGGCCATCGCGGCCCAGCAGCGCCTTGAGAAGATCCGGACCCGTCTCGCGTCGCTGCCGCACCGGGATACGCCAAGCACTTCTCCCGGCACAGGGCACACGGCGTCCCTCATCGAACTCGACGGTCCCCGAGCGTTCACCGGCAAGGACATCGCCGACCCGAAGACCACCCTGCGAAAGGGCTTCGCTCAGGCCGACCGTGTCACCCAGTTCCTCCGCCCCGTCACCGCCACAGACACCGCGGCCACCGAGGAGATCAACGACGAGGAGCTCCTCGACGCGGACGACGTGGTCAACGCCGCCCAGGCCACGAACGACGACCTGGACCCCGACATCCAGCTCCCGCCGGAAGACACCGAGGAGACAGCCGCCGACCGCGACCTGCCCCGAGCTGCCAACGCCATCCGGGACGCTCTGCGCCAACTGGGACACGTCCCCGCGCCGCACACCTCCCCAACCGGCGCACCGATCGAAGTCTGGGCGCTGTGGTACGAACCCATCCGCGGCGGCGCCATCCCCATCCTGATCCGCCACCGCCCTGACGGCACCCTCACCACCCTCCTTCCCGGCATGCCCCCCATGCCCTACAGCGACCTGCATCTGGCACTCGCTACCGGCCGTGGACGTCTTCCTCGAGGCAAGGGAGCCGACAGCGAGTACACCGAATTCTTGCGCCGAGCCCTGATCCTCGACGACCCCACACCCAGGCTGCTGCTCGTCGGCGGCCGGAACCTGCGTAGCCGCGGCTGGGCCTGGCTCCAGACCCAGCACATGCGACGTGACGTCCTGGTCCTGCCCGGCGCGGACCCCCGCGAGAGCGCAGAAATGAACGCGGAGGACATGGCGGTGCAGCAGCCACTGGCCCGACTCGGCGTACGCCTGCCCAGCCAATGCCCCGGCCTCCGCATCGCCCGCGTCATCCCCCGAGACAGCGCTCGCGAAGTACCGCACGTCTTCGCCCAGGACGACGACCGCCCCTACGGAATCACGTCCGGCCTCTTCGAGATCCACGAGCGGCTCTACTACGCCCTCGCACCCAAACCAGTCCAGGCCAAGGCACCGATCGGCCTGGACAAGTTCGACCCCGCTCGACCGCGCGCCGCCGCCAAACGAGCCTGGAACCCAGGAGCCCTGGAAATCGCCCTGCCCCTCCTTCAACCGGAAGACACCGACGCGGCTGCCTGGGCCCAGTACGTCCACGCGCTGCGCACCGCCCACCTGCACACCACCGTCCCGACCCGCCTCCCCGCGCAACTGCACCTTGCTGACCTTGCCGGCCGGTACATCGACGCCCGTTGATCACTCCGCTGACCGAGCGTGTCGGCGGAGGCATACCGGAATCGGCACGTAAAACTCGACTCGGTCTACCAGGGGGTGAGAGACCAACTGGCGCGAGCGACACCTGGAACGGAGATCGCCAACCGATTGTCAGTGGCAGTGCGCGGAGGCAATAGCGAACACGTTGGGCGAGAAGAACCACGAATACTTGGCGTACACATCGTTGATCTCACCAGCGTGCGAGGGCCGGCACGAACTAGCATCGATCAAGCCGAATCACCGGCAGCGTCCGTCGGCTCCGTAAGTCGCGCCTCCGGCACGTTCGCGCGGCCCGATCCGGGAACGGGTAGCGCCTGGGGATTCGCCCCCAGGAACCGCTCGACCTCGCTGACGCCCGCCAGCTCGGCGAGCCCCTCCAGATAGGGGCGGAGGGAGCGCTGGAGCTCCCGAAGCTCGTAGCGCCACTCCGCGTCCCGCTCCCAGGAGGACTCCGGTGCTTCGGGATGCGTCTTCTCAAACTCGGTCAGCGCCCTGTGCCAGTATCCCTGGAAAGGTCGGAGGTGGCTGTTGTACATCTCGTACCAGAGATGCTCCACGGACCTTGCTCCAGGCTTGGCGGTCTTGGCCGGTCCTTCTGGCCGGAGCAGTTCGGCCGAGAACTGTATCCAGGTGTAGATCGAAGTGAGCGCTTCCCGCAGATGTCCCTCTTCCGCATCCAGTGGCTGGGCCACGACACGCCGGGCGGCCTCGTGGAAGATCTGCCAGGCCACCTCGGCCTTGTCGCGTGCGACGACGAAGGTCAGGTCGCCCAACGGATGACTGATCGTGGCAGACGCAAGGCTCGTCTTCCGCAGGAGCAGGGCACCCACCATAACCACAGCACCGGCCGCTGCGCCGGCGGCGGCGTACTGGACCTGCCCACCCGCCTTGCTGATGTTGTAGGTGAGACTTCCGACGCCCCACCCGATCACGGCGGCGACGAAGACCGACACGGCCACAGCCGATGTCTTCCTGATCACTGCTCCCCCTGCCCCGATAGCGATCTTCGGGCTCCAGCGTAGACCGGCGGGTGCACCTGGTATCGACCCATGCCGAAAATGCGACATTGCCCGGAGGACACGACGGCAGGTGGGCCGGCCGTGGAGGCATGATGGGCAGGTGACGACGATCTGGAAGGTTCAGCGGGGGCGCCCCCACCTGGCCTCTTGCTCCCTGCCCCCCCCCCCGCTGATTTGGGGTGATCACTGCCGACATCGGACTCTGGGCCGTCTGGAATGGCGCAAAAACGCTGACACAGAAAGGCCGGACACCCGATGAATCCGCAATCCGCGGGTGCGGAGTCCGTGCAGTGGGACGTCTTCCTGAGCTACGCACGTGCGGACAGACACAGGGCTGGTGTGCTCGCCGCCAGCCTCCAGTCCCGGGGGTTGCGCGTCTTTGTTGACGATGCCGCCATCGAGGACTTCTCATCCATCACCGGCTCGATCACCGATGCGCTGTCGCGATCAAAGGTGCTCCTGGCCCTCTACTCTTCGCACTACCCCGGGCGACGCGCCTGCCAATGGGAGCTCACCTACGCGTTCGTGGCAGGCCAGCGCGAGGGGGACCCTCTCCGTCGGGTCCTCGTCGTCAATCCGGAGGCAGGTGCCGATCATGTCCATCCGGTCGAGCTACGGGACGCGAGGCACTGGCCGTGGCCGGCGTCGGGAGAATCTCTGCGGCAGCTGACGGACCGCGTGTCCGTGTACGTGTCCGGACTCGATACCGCCATGAGTCATCGGGCAACGCCTTCGTCGGGCCCCGACTGGCTGCCTGCCCCCGCCCATGTCGGCAATCCCCGGTTCACCGGCCGGCTCTCCGAGCAATGGCTGATCCACAGCAGCCTCCTCTCCCACCAGACTCCCTTGATGCCCGGACGGTCGAGCAGAATCGTTCAGGTCCGAGGCATGGCGGGCATCGGCAAGTCGGTCCTCGCCCAGGAGTACGCTCTCCGGTTCGGTCCGGCTTTCCCCGGCGGTGTGTTCTGGTTCGACCTGCACACCGCCCGAGACGCAGGCTCCAAACAGGCGATGTCCGAATACGCCGATCAGGTCGCCACGGCCTGTGCTGCTCTAGGGCTGAACAGCGGAGGGTCGACCCTCCCCATGCTGCTGAGCCGCCTGGCCGTCATCATGGGCGAGAGAGGGCACCCCTGCCTGTGGGTGGTCGACGGGATACCGTCCGGCCTCAGCCAGCAGGACCTACACCTATTGCGCGGCCCCCACCTCCTCACTTCCACCCTCGTCACCACTCGCTCTCTACTCCACCCCGCCTTCGCGCCCGCCATCGACCTGATGCCACTACCCGAACAGGACGCTCTGCGCCTGCTCACTTTCGTGCGGACGCCCCGCGACGCGGCAGAATCGGCGGCGGCAGTCGCTTTGATTCACGATGTGGGAGGTCATCCAGAGGCGCTCAACACGCTGGCCGACCGGGCTGCCCACAGCGACTTCACCGAACTCCGCCGACGCCTCCACAGCCTGCGCTCGGATCTCCTCGCCCCGACAGACGCCAAAAACGTATGCGAGAGCACGCCGTTCACGTCGCCCCTGACGGGGGACCAGCTCCACGACGACGTCCTACGATTGTTGGCGCTTGCCTGTCCTGCTCCACTGTCCGAAACCGCCATCGAAGCGATACTCGGGAGCGACAACGACCGCCAAGGCACCCCGGCCGGTGTCCGGCTCGCCATCGAGCAGTTGCTTGGACAGGGGCAGCTACTGCCCGAACCCATGACGACGCGTTCCTGGGGAATCCACCCGCTCGTGGCCCGCGCCGTACGCCGACACGACCTGGACCCGGGCCGGCAGGAAGACCTTCGACGATTCCTGCTGTACTACCTGGCCTCCCCCACCGCCACGCCGGAGACACCTTCCGGTACCCACCGCCATCACTCGCCTCTCTCCGGGGCGCTCGATCTCGGTCCGGCCTCTCCACGCGAGGAGGAGCGGACGGCCGCATACAACCTCCAAGTGGAACTGGTGACCCGCGTCGGATACCAGCAACTCGCCCCGGGACAAGGATCCCTCCGTGAGGCCCTGACATCGCTGCACTCCCTCTTCGAGTTCACCCGAGGGACTCTGCACGGCATCGCGCTCACCGCAACCCCCACCTCTGACTTCCCGCTCATCGCCACAACCCTGCTCAACCGGCACCTGCGCCCTTTCTTGAGCCGATGGCATCCTGCCCTCCAGCAGCACGAAGCCCAGCGCCCGACCGACACCAGTCCCATCGAACACGAACAGAACTGGCCCCGCTCGGCCGCACTCCGCGCCGAACTGGAAGATCTGCGCACTCCGCTGAAGGACATCGCTCACCAACTCGGCGGACTGTGCGGAATCGATCTCACCATCGACGAGTCCGGCAGCAGTTGATCTTGCTTGCCCTCCGCGTACCGGGGGCAGACGACTGCGACAACACGGCTAGGGTGATCCACGGTAGCGAGAACGCTGCACAGCCAGCAGGAGGTGACGGGTGGGGTCAGCCGATCCCTTGGCGGTGAGGGTGCCGGTCGGCGAGGACTCCCATCTGTGGACCAGCCGGTCGACCAGCCGCAACGTACTGCTGGTAGCGCACAACGTCACCTCCGCCGGACGCCTCCTGGACGTCCTACCGCTGTTCCGTGACGACTTCCGTGTACAGCTGCTCGTGACCTCCACCGAGTCTTCCGCGTTTCGGGCGGGACTCCCCGAGCTGTTCGCTGAGCTGGAGCTCCCCGTGGTGCCGTGGGAACAGGCCCGTTCGATGCCGGTCGATCTGGCGGTCTCCGCCAGCTTCGGAGGACAACTACACACTCTTCAAGGTAAATTGACCATTCTGTCGCATGGTGTCGGCTATACTAAGAAGCTGGCAAAG
>NZ_JBIBUO010000023.1:0-51507 GCF_043079545.1 Streptomyces sp. NPDC015171 | reverse complement strand
CGTGCCGGGAGCCGGGAGCCGGGAGCCGGGAGCCGGGAGCCGGGAGCCGGGAGCCGGGAGCCGGGAGCCGGGAGCCGGGAGCCGGGAGCCGGGAGCCGGGAGCCGACGTTCGGCCTGTCTCGCGAGTGGCTCCTCGTCGATGGCGAACCATTCGTGGACGGTCTCGTCCTGTCCCACCCGGAGCAGTTCGAGCGCCTGCGCCGCGCGTGCCCGGAGGCCGAGAGTGCAGCGGTATTCGCCGGGGATCCCTGCTTCGACCGCATGCTGGCGGCCCGCCCGTACCGTGAACGGTTCCGCCGCGCCTTGGGCGTACGTCCAGGGCAACGGCTCGTGGTACTGAACTCCACCTGGAACCCCGAAGGCTTCTTCGGGAACGGGGGAGGGAAGGACGTCCTGCCGAGTCTGCTGCCGCGCCTTACGGCCGAGTTGCCGGCCGACGAGTACCGGCTGGCCGCGATCCTGCACCCGAACATCTGGTATGGGCACGGACCAGGTCAGATCCGTGCCTGGCTGGACCGAGCGCGCCGCAGCGGGCTCACCTTGATCGACCCCGTGCACGCCTGGCGGCAGGCCCTCATGGCCGCGGACGTGGTTCTGGGCGACTTCGGCGCGGTCTCCTACTACGCTGCGGCTCTGGGCCTCCCCGTGATGCTGGCGGCTGCCGCGCCGGACCGGCTGGATCCGGTGGCACCGCTCGCGTCGTTCGTGCGGGACGCACCGCGTCTCGATCCGAACGATCTCTTGCGGGAGCAGATCGAACGGGTGCTGACCAGGCACCGGCCACTCGCCGAGCCGGCCGGGTTCACTACTTCTGCTCCCGGTGCCTCGGCGGCCTTGCTGCGAGAGCATTTCTACAAGCTAATGGACCTCCCGGAACCCGAGGCTCCCGCTCTCCTGGAGCCGTTGCCGCTACCGGCGTATGACCCACCGCGGCGCACGGCCCCCCTGCACGTGTGGACACGTGTCCGGGGAACGGACGTCATCATCGAACGCTCCACGGGGCGTCCGCGCCGGACCGACGGCAACTCGCACCTCGTCGTCCACGAGGACGACCTGGACCCCGACAGCCTGGAGACTGCCGACGTGATCACGCGTGAGGGACAGCCGGATGACCCGCGACTCGGAAGCCCAGAGGCTTGGACCGCCGAGGTGCTGCGCCGCTATCCACGCTGCCCGGTCGCCGCGTACGTATCGGGCCCGCACACGTGCACCGTGCGGGTGCGCGACCACGGTGCGTTCCGGCTGTCGGCCGAACCGGGCGCGGACGCCGATCCGGCGGCGTACGCGTCCTCGCTGGCCGCGTGGTTCGCCACGGGCGGCAGGGTGCCACCCAGCGGCATCACGCTCCGGGTGCACGTCGCAGGCGGCGTGCACCCAGTGACTGCGGAGCCGGTCCTACCCGGCGACCTCGCAGCGCAGCCGTAGGGCAGCCAGGTATCCCAGGTGCGGGGTGGCGCTCGACGGGAGGAGACGTTCAGCCTCCTCGATCTTCGCCAGCGCCTCGGTATTCTCGCCCATGTCGTGCAAGGTCTCGGCCAGGTCCGTAAGGGCACGGGCCTGGTTGTACGCCTCCCCCTGCTCACCGAAGAACTCCGCCACAGCCGTCAGCAGGCTGCGCGACTCGTCGAGCCGTCCCATGCCGCGCAGCGCCCGTCCTCGGTGGCGCCGTGACAGCGCAAAGGCGCGCGGCAGGTCCTCCGCGCCCTCCTGGCCGGGCGCGATCCTGCCGTAGATGGCCTCTGCCGCGATGAACCGCTCGAGTGCCCTCTCGTAACGCCAGCGGTAGAGGTTCAACAGACCCTGCAACTCCACGGAAGACGCCTCGCCACGAACGTGTCCGGCGTCGCGCTCGGCCCGGGCGGCGGCGTCCGCCTCCCGGTCGGCCTCCTCCCACCGGCCCAGTTCGCCCAGGCAGTGAGCGAGCTGGAAGTGCAGCGCCCCGGCAATTCGCGATCCCGGCTGGTGTTCGTCGGCGCAGCGGGCCGCGATGCGGAGCGCAGGCAGCACTTCGTCCCAGTGGCCCGCCTTGAGTTGGAGGGGCCAGAGGGCACGCCCCAGGCGGAGCGCGGTGGTGGTGTGCTGGTACTCCCGGGCAACGAACACGGCACGAACGAGGTTCCCCACCTCTGCCGCCAGCACTTCGACGCCTTCCGCTTCGTCGCGGTACGGCTCACCGTGCGCAGGCGCCGACTCGGTGCGCCAGCTCTGGGGCAGAGCCGCGTGAGCCGCGTGGAGTGCCCGGTGCAACAGAGCTTCGAGGGTTCGGGCGATCGCAGCGGAGCACTCTGGGATCCCCTGCTCCGGTCCTGCCGTGTCCGCCAGGTAGCGACGTACCTCAGGCCGGAACCGATAGCGCTCGTCGGGCAGCGCTTCCAGCAGTTGAGCATCCGCCGCCTCGGCCAGCATGTGAGCGGCCTCTTCCTCGGCGACGCCTGCCGCAGCCGCGGCGAGATGGACAGCGACGGACGGCCACTCGCCCAGCGCCGTCAACCGGCAGAGCCGAGCGGTCTCCGGCCGGACACCGAGGCAACTGGCCTGCGCCGCGGCACGCACCGGGTCGCTCCCGGACGCCCCGGTCACCAGGGCTGGGAGCTCAAGCTCCGCGTCTTCGTGCAGCAGGCGCATCGCCGTTGTCCGCAGAGCGAAGGCGTTTCCTCCGCAGTGGGCCAGGACGTCCGGCATCCGCGGCCTTGCACGCTCGATCCGCTCCCGGCCGGCAATCCTCCCTATCATCTTCAGCGCGTCCCGGTCGCTCAGCCCAGGCACGGGAACTGGCTCCGCCTCCAGCGCGAAGGGCGAGCCTGACACGATGACCAGCAGAAAGACCTCGGGGGTGGACGGAATGAGTGCCCGGACCTGTGCCACCGAGGACACGTGGTCGATCACCACCATCGCCCTTCGGCCGGCAGTGAGCCGCCGATAGAGCTGTTCCCGGCCTGCCTCGGTAGGCGGGATCCGGTCGGGCCCGACACCCATCTGCCGAAGCAGACGCAGCAGGACCGCCGCCGGGGCCGGTCCGTGGTCTTGGGAACCGTCTCGAAGGTCGACGTAGAACTGACCGTCGGGAAACCGGGCGTGACAGATGGCACCCAGGTGTAGGGCCACCGCTGTGGTGCCGATCCCCGGCGGACCGTAGAGCAACGCGACGCGCGGCCGGCCCGCAGCGGGGCGGGTCGCCTCCCGTCTCAGTCGCCTGACGATGTCCTTGCGGTCGGTGAAGTGCCGTGTAGCGGGAGGCAACCCGCTCCCGGACGAGAGTTCCGCCGCATGCTGCGGGAAGCTCCGAAGGAGCAGTGACCACTCCGCCGCCTGCCGTGGGTCGTCAGCCAGACGGGCATGCAAGTGACTGGCCAGCGACTCCCAATCTTCACGGCCGGCAGGCAACGGGGTGTCTCTTCCCGTCGCCCTTCTCGCCAGCGCACCCGTTGACAGAAGCAACTGCTTGCCCATCTCACCGGCCGCACCGTTGCCCACAGACGTAAGGAAGGCGGTCAGCGCACTGAGCGCCACAATCTCCAGCATGTCGGCTCCCCCCCAAGTACCCATCCGCCACTGGCCGGACTGTATCCCCGCGCCACCAACTTGCGGAAACATTCAGACAACTCCCGACGGCCTCGGTAGGCGCCGCGACCGTCTGCCACGTTCCGCACTCCGACGGCATGTCCCGCCACGGAACACCAGTCCGCCCTCGCCACCGAATCCCACTGACCAGCTTCCGTCACCTACGGCCGGCCCAACACACGACCAGCAACAAGACTCCAGTACTGATCACTGCCGGTCAGGACGAGCGTCCCGGCCCACACCGAGATCATCCCGACGCAGGACGAGGGGACTGAGGCAGTCACAAAACACGGCACAGTGGCCCAGGCTGGATCGCCGCCTGCGGAACGCCCCACCACGACACGTGCATGCAGCGCCTGTGGTTGGGGGCGGAGCGGTAACGATGTCGGCGCCCTTGTGGGCGGAGAGGTTGTCCAGGACCACGTAGATCGGGGGCCCCGTCGGACCGGGCGGCGCGGATCGACTTGAACGCGGCCAGCTTGTTCGCGGGCGCCCTTCTTGCAGCGGTTGACGCCCACAGGTTGACGTCGCCGACCGAGTAGCAACTGTGGAAGTAGCGCACCCCGTGGGTGCGGTTACCGACGTAACACACGAACGTTGAATCAGCCGGAACGCTGCCTGGCTCTGGTTGCAGTTCTGGTTGCATTCGCCCCCGTCCGGCGCCGTACACCGCCTACGTTCACTCCCACTCAGCCGCAGGTCAGGACGCTCCCGGGCGTTCCCGGACCCTCGGACGAACATTGCGGCAGCGAGCGGCGAGCGCCCACCGGCACGGCAGCCGCACCACCAGATCGCCCTCATCGATGTGCAGCCGCGTCATCGCACATACTCACCTGCCTTCCCGTACGCCACCGTGCCGGTGGAGTGAGCGTGACCGTCAGTGGGCCACGCGTGCACCGGACGGCCGTGACGTCCACGAGTGGGAGCGGTGATTGGTGTGCATGCGGTACTCCCGCCAGGCGGCGGCGAGCCAGATCCCGCCGGCGATCAGGGCGTACACACCGAGGACAAGTGCGATGGCCATCGCACCGGCATCCGGCCACAGCCACAGCAGTACACCCGCCGCCACCGACACCGCGGCGGAGACCCGCCACCACCAGGCGTGGCGCAGCTCGTGCCGCATCCGCGTGGCGACCCACAGCTCCAGACAGCCCGTGGCGATGGCCCACGCGCCCGCCATCACCACCAGGGCCAGGGCCGTCAGGCCCGGCCACAGGGCGGTCATCCCACCAGCCACGACACCCAGCGCACCGGCCACCGCACAAGCCAGCGCGGGCCGGCCCTCACGCCGATGCCGCCATGCCGCGCCCAGAAGCACCGCGCCATCGGCCAGCGCGTACGCCCCGAACACCCAGGCCAGCGCCAGCACCGTCATCTGCGGCCGCAGCAGGGTGAGCACCCCGAACACGACCGCGGCCACACCGCGGGCCACCAGCAGCCAGACCGTCTTCCTGCTCTCTGTCACCAGCGACCTCCCTTCCGGCCTACGGCGCGCTGGCGAAGAGTCCGTCGGCGCGCCTGGAGTCTTCACTGCACGAGACACGACCTTGAGTCGATTGCTGTCAACTTCATCCAGTGCCAGCTTGTCAAATAATCTGCTATGGGCTATACGGAAGGGCGGGATTCGTTTCTGGTCGGGCCGCCTGCCGACGGCCCCACGTCCAGGGAGTGAAGGGAGAACAGGAACATGCTTGCCCGCACCGGCGCACTCGGGGATCTCGACCGGCTCGTGAACCAGCTCGCTCAGACCGCCACCGCGGTCGGCACCGTGATCCCCGCGGATGCCTGGCGCGACGAGGAGGCGCTCTATCTGCAGTTCGACCTGCCCGGCATGGACCGCTCGAGCATCGAGGTGACCACAGAGCGGGACACGCTGACCGTGAGCGCCGATCGGCTCTCTCCTGTGCCTGCCGGGGCTCGGCCTCTGCTCAGCGAACGCCCCACCGGCCGGTTCACCCGCCGCCTGACCCGGTCCGACGTCCTGGACACCACGGCCGCCGAGGCGTCCTACGACACCGGTGTCCTCACCCTGCGCATCCCGCTGGCCGCACGCGCCAAGCCTCGCAAGATCGCCATCAGCGGCGGCACCCCCAGGCAGCTCACGGCTTGAGAAGCGCGTCGCACCCGTCCCATTCCATCAACTGCGAGGAGGTTCTGATCGTGGGCGCCCTGCTGTGGCTGCTCATCCCGATGACTGCGGGCATCACCGCCAGCGTCTGGGCCTGGGGCAGCGGACGCCGCCACCCCAGCCCGCCCGAACGCGACACCTGGGAAGACCTCGACCGCTACCAGCGGCTGCGGACCGTCCTGAGCAGCAACGAACACTGCAAGGCGGCATAACTGCAGGCGCACGCCAAGCCATCAGCGGGTACTCCGCTCTGCTTTCGGTCCGTGTGCGGCGCATGGAACTGGCTCCCCGCGCTCGCGTGGGTCCCGACGCCGGACTCCATATCGTGGTGCATGTTGCCTTGCGTTGCCTGTCGGTCCTCTCACCCGTTGGGGGTGCAACACGCGCACCGTACGGCCCTACAGGCCAGATCGGTACAGGTCCGTAGCCCCTTGGACGTCCACCGTCGGCACCAGTCAGTCGGCGGCGGGGTCATGTACCCACGGCCCGAGGAGCCGCGGGTACTAACGAGCTCGGGCATGGCAGGGCGGCTTTCATCGCTTCTGCGTACGGCTTCCGGATGTCGGTGCTGCGGGACAATGGGCGAACTGGATTGCCTGCAACTGGGTGCGGTGTCCGTCGGGGCGCCGGATGATTGGGGCTTTGATGAAAGCGCACAGGCGGCTGGAGCCGGTGGCGCTGCTCACCAACCACGGGCGCGTGCTCCTGACCGTCGCGCGCGACGGGTCCGCGCGGCTTCGCGATATCGCCGCGGCCTGTCACATCACCGAGCGCACGGTCGTGGCGATCGTGAGCGACCTGGAGCAGGCCGGTTACCTGAGCCGGGAGCGCATCGGGCGCCGTACGCGCTACACGCTCCACCCGGAGGGAAGCCTGCGGCATCCGGCAGACTCCGGGGAGATCGTGCGGGGCCTGCTGGCCTGGCCCGGGAGCCAGGTGCGCAGATCGAGCTCAGGAGGGCGGACGGCCGGCCAGGTTTCCGCCCGGGTCATCGACCAGCTCGATCGCCGTGGTGATGCGCTTGCCCTCCGGCTCTCGGTGGACGGCGAAGCTCTGGCACACGGCCATGACGAGTCAAGTCCGTGCTGCCCGACGCGCCCAGGGTCGGCCGACGTCACATCAAGACGCCAGCAGGCCCCCGGGTCCCCGGGGGCCTGCTGGCGGTGGTTGCTTCTTGAGTTAGCTGGTCTTGCCGCTGTCGTCGGGCTCGGACCGGGTAGGCGAACGACGGCGGACGGCGACCAGGGTGAAGGCGCCGGCGGCGACGAGGCAGGCCGCGCCGGCGGCGATCCACGGGGTGGCGTCGGCACCGGTGTGGGCGAGGGAACCTGCCGGCGCCTTGGACCTGGAGTCACCGGCTGGGGCATCAGCGGTGGACGAGGAATCACGATCCGGTGTGTCGGTGCCCTGCGCGGAGGGCTTGGCTCCTCCACTACCGCTGCCCGGCTTGCCCCCGGGGGTGGACGGGGCGCCGCTGGGCTTGTGTGTCGGCTCGTCCGTGGGGTTGGGGTTCGGGTCGGTGGCGGTCTTGGTGTTGGTGACGGTCACGGTCACCGGGGCGCCGGGGCCTGCGGCGAACATCCTGGACGGCTTGTAAAGGCCGTAGCCGGCGGGGGCCTTGATCTCCTTGACCCAGAACTGCGTCCTGCGACTCGTCACCGGCAGTTCCCCGGAGGCCGTGCCCTTGGCGCCGGTGGTCAGGGTGAGCAGGGTGGAGGTACCGGTGCCGATGTTCACGGTCGCGCCGGGCAGGAGCTTGCCGGTCTTGTCGTCCTTGGCCTGCAGGAGGACCTTGGCTGCCTTGAACGGGTCGGTGATCGCCAGGCGTGTGACCACGCCCGGGGTGACGATGACGTCCTGGTCGGCGACAACCTCGTGGAGCTGGCTGCCGGAGGCCGTCTCCTTGAGCCGGTAAGCCCCCGGCGCAAGGTCGGAAAAGATCACCTTCCCTTGTGCGTCGGTCTTCCCGCGTCTGGCTTCTTGTCCGGCGGAGTCGAGCAGCAGGAACGCGGCGCCGGGGAGCGCGTCACCGGCCGTGTCGTTGGTGGTGATCTCGACGCTGCCCGCCTCCGGGACGGGTGTCTCGGCAGGGGTGGCAGACGCCGAGGGGGTCGGCTCGGAGGGTCGGGCGCTCGCGGCCGGTGCCCAGGTGAGGGTGCCGGTCACCGCGATGGCGATGGCGGCGGATCGGACGAAACGTGCGTGCACGGGAAGAGGACTCCTTGGTCAAGGGGGCGGGAAGTCAGCGGATTCGGCCAGAGGCCGGGGCAGGAGGCGGCGGGGCGGCTGGCGTGTTGCCGTGCGGCTGCTTGGGTGTCGTGGTGGCGACGTAGAGAGCACGGCGCGTGTGGACGGGAATGTCCTGGACGGTGCGGTGCACTGGCTCGGTGGAGATGAGCGAGGCGGTGAAGGCCGCGACGAGCGTGGTGGGCGTACCGGAAGAGAAGTGCGCTCTCCAGTGCGGCTCGCTGGGGTATCCGCCCAGGACCGCCAGACCGGCTCGTGGGAGCCGCTGCTCGCGTAGCGGTGGCACACGCCGCCGAGCCCCTCCGGGGTGAGGAAGGTCTGGGTGCCGTCGGTCTTGACGTCGTGGCTCCAGCCGCGGGTGAGCAGCTGCGCGTATGCCGCGTGCGGCGCCGTCTCGTCCTCGAACAAGTGGTCTCGGTTGCTGTGACGGTCTTCGAGGTACAGATCGAGCAACTCGGTGTGGACGTCGCGCAGGATTTCGGCGGGGTAGTGGCGTCGAAGGTGATCTCCCAGGCCCTGGGGCCGAAGGGGACACGGTCCATGCCGATGGTCCACGTCCCTTGGCCTCGTTCCCCGGGTTTGGGGGCGAACCGGGTCCACAGCCGGGCGCAGGGGCTGATGGCGAACACCATTTCGTCGATCGGCCGGTGACGATGCCAGCCGTCGTCGAAGGTGAAGGGCCAGACCCTCTCAATGTCTGCCGGGCCGGGGCCGGCGAGGTGGCGCGGGAGAACCCTCACTGTCTGGGCGGGATCGAGATCCTTCAAGGGGTCGGCGGGCGGATCGGGCAACACGAGAAGAGGCTCCTGCTGGGTAAATGGCGCGGCATGCAGTGCGCGGTGACCGGGACGCGGGCTCAACGGGCGCGGGCCTCGGCAGAGCCGGCTGCCGGGGCGGGAGTGCTGCGTGGAGTACGGCCAGCCGTGCGCGTGGGCGCGGAGGCGGCCCATGCACCGGGGAACCAGACGGCGCTGTACCGCTCAATGGCGTCGCGCAGCCCCGTGGTGACGGCCCCGTCCCACGGCGGGTGGCCGGGGCGGTGGTGGGTGTCGAAGGTGCCGTACTGCTTGGTATTCGGCCGGGTGTTGCTGGCTTCGTCGCGGCGGTGGAAGGTGCCGTGGTCCACGAAGCTGAGTGCCACCGCGTCGATCTCGCCGCGTTCCGGGTGGACGACCGCCAGGCGCAGTCCGCCGTAGGTGTCCGCGTGGATGGTGAGGGTGAAGTCGATCCGCAGCCGTAGCGGTGCGCCGGGGACGGGGGCGGCGAAGTAGGTGTTGCCCACGACGGTCTGGTCGTGGAACGGGAGGCACAGCTCGGCGAAGAACTCGGCGGCCTGCAAGGACAAGAGGGGTCTCCGGTAGGGGTCGGGCTGGTTTTACCGGCGTGGGCCGGGCAGGGCGGGACGGCTGGTGGTGCTCCAGCGCGGAACGCTGGACGCGGGCAGCGCGGCCGGGCGGCGTGACGCGACAGCCCGCTGCACGTCGAGCGGAGTGGGGGTCGGCGGTCCAGGCGGGAGGATCGGGGTGAGCTGGGCCATGCCGTTGATGTAGCTGAAGGTGTCCTCGCGCCACCGGGGCAGGGGATCCGGATCGGCAACGCTGTGGGTGACGGCGGTGAGCAGGGCGACGGGGGTGTCGGTGCTGGCCGTGGCGTAACAGATGGGCCGGTCGAGGGACTTGCCCGCCCACAGCTGCCAGCGGGCGTCCCGTGTCGTCAGTTCGGCTTCCGGATCGAGGTCGCCGGTGGTGAACTCCAGGCCGGCGAGTCCGTCCGGGGCCTGGAGGGCGAAGACGCCCCAGCGCGGACGGTCGATCTCCCAGCCCTGCTGCAGGAGAGGCACGACGGCGAGGAAGGGATCGTGCTGGTCGGTCCCGGAGACGGGGCGGGCCAGGTAGGCGTCTGGCCCCTGTTGGTACGCGGTGGCGAGGGCCGTGGTGAACGCGGTCACGAATTCGGTCGGGGTGCGGTCGTTGAAACAGACGTCCCAGGTCGGTGGGCCGAACGGATCGCGGTAGGCGTTGATGCGCCAGAGCCCGTCGTCCTCGCCCTCGGGGAGGTATCCCAGGCGGACCTTGCGGTCGGGAGCGTTGACGTAGGCGTTGCCGAGGTCGTCGTTATGCAGGTCCCAGCCCAGATCGATGAGCGGGGCGAGGGCTGGGTCGCCGATCCCGGTGGTAGAGGCCAGGTGACGCGGAGAGACGAAGACGTCTCCGTCGATCGGGTGCAAGTCGTCGTGAGTGGTCACAGGTTCCTGAGTGGTGAAGACGGGCGGGTCAGGCAGCGAGTGTCAGGGCTTTGTGGAGCGCGTTGCTGGAGCCGGTGTAGTGCAGCGTCCGAAGGCTCAGGCGGGCAGCGGCCTGGCAGTTGTCGGCACGGTCGTCCACGAAAAGGACGCGCCGTGGATCGCGAACTCCGGTGGCCTGCAGCGCGTGGTGGTAGGCGGCCGGGTCGGGCTTGCACACCTGAAGTCGGGCTGAGTACAGCGCCTGGGTCATCTGGCGTCGCCACTCGTGGGTGTCGAGCACGGTGCTGAGGTGGGCGGGTGCGTTGGACAGCAGCACCATCGGCAGCCTTGTGGCGTGGGCGCGGCGTAGGACGGCCAGGACGCTCTGGTCGGTCCCGGTCCACATGGCTGTGGCCGCGGCGAGGAGGTCGCGCAGCAGGCGGGGGCCAGGGTGGGCGCCGAGGACGCGCGCCCAGTACGCCAGGTCGCTGAGCTGTCCGGCGTCGTAGAGGTCGCGGGTGTTCCAGAAGGCTCGCTGGAAGCCGGCGAGATCGTCTTCGGGCCAGGAGGCGGTGCGGGCCAGTTGAAGCCAGTGGGCGCGGGTGGGCTGTAGTCCGATGACGCCGTTGTAGTCGAGGATGACGGCGTCGAGGCGGGTGGGGCGGGTCAAGGGGCGGTCTTCTCCAGGGCGCGGCGGGCTAGGGCGGCGAGGGCTGCGGCGAAGAGTGCGGGCAGCAGCAGGGCGGTGGGCAGGGTGGTGATGGTGGCGAGGGCGCCGATGACGGCGGGGCCTGCAAGCAGGCCGAGGTAGCCGGTGACGGAGACGGTGGCGACGGCCTTCGGACCGTGGATGCCGGCGGCGGTGATCAGGGAGGGGACGGTGCCGGACAGGCCGAGCCCGAAGACCGCCCAGCCGACCAGCGCGGCCGGCACGCTGTCGGCCAGGACGCCGGTGGTCAGGCCGGCTGCTGCGAGCACCGTGCCGGCGCGGACCACGCCAGGGGCGCCGAAGCGGGTCGTGAGCCGGTCGCCGGTCAGCCGGCCGATCGCCATGCCGGTGCTGGAGAGGGCGAAGGCGCTCGCGGCGACAGCGGCACCGGCGTGCAGGGAGTGCACGTGCACGGCGGCCCAGTCGGCTGCCGCTCCCTCCCCCAGCAGGCTGGCAGCAGCCAGCACGCCCAACAGCCAAACCCTTCGCGGTGCCCGGTCCCGGCTGGTGGGGCCAGAGGTCTCGGGGTCGGCTCCGGTCAGCGTGAGGGTGTGCGGCCCGGCCACGAGCACGCTCGCCGTCATCGCGGCGCCGACCGTCAGGAACAGAGCGCTGTGGGCTGTGCCGGCGGTGGCGGCGGCCAGGGCGGCGCCGCCCAGCGCGCCGATCGAGTACGCGGCGTGCAGGGACGACATGATGGGCTTGCCGCAGGCGATCTGGCAGCGGACCGCACCGGTGTTCGCGGCGACGTCCAACACACCGTGCGCGGCGCCGAAGACCACCGCCGCTGCGAGCAGCGAAGCCAGCGTCCGGCATTGCCCCAGCACGGCGAGGGCTGCCGCCAGTGCGACAGCTCCGCCGATCAAGAGCGCGGGGAGGCGGTCGGGACGGGCGAGCCGGCCGCCGGCCTGCAGTCCGGCGACCATGCCGACAGCGGCGGCAAGCAGCACGAGCGAGAGGCTGCCGGTCGTGAGGTGGGCGGCATGCTGGACGGCCGGCATCCGCGCGCCCCACCCCCAGGCCGAGGAAGTAGCCGGTCAGCATGGACCGGCTGCGCCGGAGGGAAGTGTCCATTCGGCTCATGCGGGGCGCCCGTCGGCAACAGGCTCGCCAGCGGGGCGGGGCTCGAGGTGGACCTGGATACGGCGGACCGTTTCCTCGGCGCGGGCCTGTGCGAGGTGAGCGGTAGGCGCGGTGGTGATCAGGTAGCCGATCCGCGCGGTCCACATGTTGCCGCCGTCGGCCGGGAGAAGCAGCTGGTCGCCGACCTGGTGCTGGAAGTGCACGCGGTCCAGCCATTCCGGGTCGACGCCGTCGAAGCCGAGGCGGAGCAGGGTGCCGGAGGTGTCCGGGTAGAGCAGCTGGATCGCGGCGGCCGAGGACCTGGTCGGGGTGACGTCGGGGGCTCGGCCGCAGGCGATGTCGGCGGCGGCGCGCGGCAGGTCGATGCCCGTGGCGAGCCGGACGAGGTGGCCGATCATGTCGCCGGCGATCCGGCCGTTGACCTCGACGAGCCGTGGCCGGCCGTCGACCAGCCGCATCTCGACATGGCAGACGCCGTCGGTGATCCCCAGAGCACGGATCGCAGCCCGGGCCACGGGGGTCACCACGTCGAGGAGCGGGTCGGCGGCGTCCACGCAGTGGGCCAGTTCCTCGAAGAAGGGCGGGGCGCTGACCGTCTTGCGGGTGACCGCGACCACGGTGGTCTCGCCGCGGTAGGTGACGCACTCCACCGACACTTCGGGCCCGTCGAGGTACTCCTCCACGAGCACGCTGGTGGACTCACGCCCGAGCCCGGCCGCCTGGTCGGCGAACTCGAAGGCTGCGGTGAGCTGTTCGGGGGTGTCGGCGCGGATCACTCCGATACTGGCCGCGTGCGCGGCGGGCTTCAGCACGAGCGGGTAGCCGATCCGCTGGGCCGCCGCCTCGGCCTCGGCCAGGGTACGTACGCAAACCGAAGCAGCCGACGGCACGCCATGCCGTGCGAACAGCGCACGGGAGGTGGCCTTGTTGCGGCACGCCTGCATCGCCTCCGGGGAAGTGGTGGGCAGGCCGAGCTGGCGCGCGAGGCGGGCCACGGGCACGAGGTACCACTCGGTCCAGGTGAACACCCCGGCCAGGTCGTAGCGACCGGCCAGGGCCCGGCCGGCCGCGGCCAGCTCCGCCTGATCGGTCGGATCGGACACCACCACGCAGTCCCGCAGGTACGGCACCTCCCACGACGGCTCTTCACCGGTGATCAGGACAACGTCATAGGCGGCGGCCACGGACTGAAGGCAGTACCCGCGGTACGCCTCGGCCTCCATGTCGGCTGCGGCAACGACCAGGACGACGGGACGGTCGGACAAGAACTAGCTCCTCGGGATCGGAGGGTGGGAATACGGAGGGGTGGCGGAACTCGGCGGCAGAGGACGGCTGCTCGTCGAGCAGCCGACGTGCGGCCAGCGGCGTGGTGGGGTCCGGGTTGAGGCTGCTCAATGCCGCCCGCAAACCGCGGGGCGGCATTGACGAGGGCACGCCCGGCGGCCTTCGTCCGGTTGAGGAAGGCGTGGAAGCGATGGAAGAGAGGGGGATTGTCAGGCGGCGCGGCGGCGGCGCAGTTCGAACACGTCGGCCCAGCGGGGGTGGTCGCCGATCAGGCGGCGGGCGTAGAGGGCAGTGAAGTTGTTGTTCAGCCCGACGACGCCGTACGGGAGTTGGCGGCGCAGTTCTTCGAAGAGGTCCTTGAGGCTGACCCGCGTGGCGCCGGCGGCCACGCGGCGGGCAGCCATGCGTTCCAGAGCGCGGTACACGTGCGGGTTATCCGCGTCGAAGGCGTGGAACTGCTCGGTGATGGTGTGACCGCTGGCGCGGTTCCTCCCGAGGAGGGTGGCGGGCATGAAGTTCTCCACGGGCTGGGGACGCGGCAGGGTCAGGTGCGCAGGGCGGGATCCGTGCGCAGTCGGGTGAAGGCGAGGAACAGGCCGAGGGCCTGCAGGACGGCGCAGGCGGTGATGACGGGGCCCAGCGCGTCGGGCGGGGTAAGCGCGGTGAGTACGCCGGCGATGGGGAACGGCAGCAGCAGGATGAGAATGGTCGCCGATAGGGTGCTGCCGAACTTCTGCGCTGGGATCAGGCGGGAGCGCAGGGTGCGCAGGACGACCGTCATGCCGCCGTCTGCCGCCATGAGGACCGCGACCAGGACCAGGTAGGACGGGTAGTCGGGGGCCTGGGCGGCGGCGAGGCAGGCGAGCGAGGCGAGGGCCGCGCAGGCGGCGCCGACCGGCCACAGGCCCAGGCGGTCGAGCGCGAACCGACAGAGCATGACGCTGAGGAGCGTCGCGGCGGCAGCGGCGGACCAGACCAGGCCGACGGCAGTGGTGGATTGCCCGAAGTGTTTGACGACGATCACCGGGCCGGCCGCTTGGAGGAGTCCGGTGGCCAGGTTGGACAGGGTCAGCCCGGTCACCAGCCAGCCGAGCGCAGGTAGGGAGCGGATGGTGCGCCACCCGGTAAGAAGTCCTGCGCCCGACCGTGCCTTCGGCGCGCGGGCCGAGGCAACGGGCGAGGGGGGTGTGCGCAGCGCGAGCATGGCGGCGACAAGCGAGAGCCCGGTGATCACCGCCAGCATCGACGCCGGCCCGGCGAGCAGGAGCAGTCCGGCGAGCGCCGGGCCTGCCAGCGTCGCGGTCTGGTCGATGCCGAGCAGGACTGCCTGAACGTGATGGGCCCGGCTTCCTGCTCGGCGGCCGGCGGCGGCACCCGCAGTCTCGGCCGCGATGTAGCTGAACTCGGTGAGCACGCCGGTCGTCGCCGCGAGCACCATCACGGTTGCGCTCGCCACGGTGCCGGACGGATGGAGATGAAGGAGGACCGCGCCGGCGGCGAGGGCCAGCGCGCGTCCGAGGGAGGCGAGGTGGAAGACCACGGCTGCCCCGCGCCGGTCGACGATCGATCCGGCCCCCCGAACGCCGCCAGGCGCGGGATCCACTCCAACGCGAACGCAGCACCTGTCAGTGCGGCGGAGCGCGTGGTGGCCAGGACCAGCAGCGGGATGCCGTAGGTGGACATCGCGAACGCGAGGGCGTCAGCTGTGCGTGGCAGGTAGATGCTGCGCAGCAGCCCGGCGGTGTGGCGCGCGTGCCGGGGGGTAACCGCTGCGCTCACGCGACCGGCTCGGGCTCGGACACCCGAGTGACCTGGGGATTGCCGGCCAGCCACTGGATCAGGAGAGTGCGGGGGCGGGCAAGGTCCCCCTCGGCCTCGGCGCTGGGCAGGCGCCCGGCTGACGGCCGCGAGGGGCCGTCGGCCGGCTCGGCCGCGAGCGAGGGCCCCAGGAGATCAAGGACGTGTCGGACGCGAACGCTGAACTCGCAGACCGGTGCCGGGTAGGCGTGGTGCCGGGCCCAGCGCGCAGCCGCGTCGTACAGGTCTGCCAGCTCCGATCCTGACTCGGTGAGTTCCAGACCGGCGCCGGGCGCGATCCGGACGAGACCGCGGGCACGGGCCTCTTCGGTAGCACGACGCAGATGGTGCGAGGAGAGGTCGGGGAGGATAGCGGCCAGCCGCCTGGGCGGTATCGCCCCGTTGTCGTCGATCTCGGTGACCAAGCGGATCAAGGAGCGCGAAGCCAGCAGCTTGATCGCGCTGCTCACTTCGGCAGAAGTGAAAGGGATGGTCATCGGCGCGGACCTCCCGCCGGGATGGCCGCCATCGGGCGGGCGGGGCTGGCGTGGGAGAAGAGATCGCGGTGGTGCCAGGCCGGAGCGGACTCACCCGTCCGAGCAGGTGGGATCGATGTGAGGGCTGGCCGTGACTGGCTGCTGACCCACGGCCTCGGCGTGGGCTTCGCCTGCGGGTGCCCCCAGACGGGGTGATGGGCCGCCTGGTTGAGGGGCCGCCCGGCGGACCACGCGGACAGGGCGCCGAGCACGGGGCCGAGGCCGTTGCCCGCTGCGGACAGCCGGTAGGGCTGGCCCGTGCCCTCGGTGTCGATCAGGCCGTCGGCGACGAGCTGCCGCAGCGGCGGGTACACGTTGGTCCAGTCGCTGCTGGGCATCACGATCCGGGCCAGGGCCCGCCCGCTGACCTCCTCGCGGGACTTGAGCACCCACAGGATGGCGGCGGCGTGCCGCCGTGTTAGGAGGGTGAGGCTGTCCTCGATCTGCTCGATCGCGGGCAGCGGGCGGTCCGTCTTCTCTAGATGCTCCTCGGCCCAGGTGACGATCAACGGCAGGACCGGCAGCAGGGCGGCGCCACGCTCGGTGTGGCCGTAGGTCACGTGCCGCGGGGTGAGTTCGGTGCGCTCGACGAGTCCGGCGTCGCACAGCGACTTGAGCTTGGGGTGGAGCTGGCCGTTCTGCAGCCAGGACACCTTGGCCGCCAGCTCGCTGTAGCGCTGTGGCGGGCCGGAGAGCGCCAGCAGGATCCTCACGTTCCAGCGCGGGGTGATCATGGCGAGGGCCTCGGTAACCCGGGCGATGTCGGCGTCGGTGTCAGGGGGCAGAGCGGTGATGGCCAAGGGAGGAACTCCTGGGTAAAGGAAAGGGGGATCGCCCGCGGGTCAGCGGCTGTGCGCAGTGCTCTGGGCCAGAGGGGGCGGAGCAGGTAGTGGTGGTGATGGCGTCGGCGGGGACGGCGTGGGGGCCGGAACGCGGGCGAGGCTCTGCAGAACGGCCAACACGGACTTGGCCTGGACGTCGCGCACGGCGACTGCCTCGGCGAGCCGGCGTGCACCATCGAGAAGGTGGGAAACCTCGTGCCGGCCGATCTGCCGCTCGGGGTGGATGAGCCGGGCGAGTTGACCGCGGTGGACGTCGATGCTGCGCTCGGCGAGGGCGAGGCCGTCGTGCATGCCGAGCAGGGCGGAGAGCATGCCGGGCGGCTGAACCTGGGCGTGGGCCTCGAGTTCGGCGAGCGGTGCGCCGTACAGGTCCTCGATCCGTCCGGCTATGTCGGTGGACGTGAGGTGGGGCAATCGGGGGCTTTCACAGTCGGCGGGGCCGGGCCGCCCCGGCACGCGGAGGTGCCGGGGCGGCGGACGGGGGCAGGGTTGCGGTGGCCCTGAGCTGAGCCGTGCGGACGGGCCGGGCCTGCTGGGCCGGTGGGGGCATGGTGCGCAGCAGCTCGCCGAGGGCGGCGCGGTAGCCGTCGCGGGCCTCCAGCGCCGCCTCCAGCCACTGGGCGTCGAAGCGGAGCTTGTCCGCCGACAGCTCGCCCATGTCGCGGTCCGGATCCATGTCCGCGTGAACACGGTCGCGGACACGGGCGACCTGCTCCTCGGTCAGAGCCAGGAAGGACCGCAGCTCCAGGACCCGGGCGAGCGCAGGCGAGGCATCGTGGCCGACAGCCGTCTCGTACAGCTCGGGTACCGGGCGCCCGAAGACCTTCTGCAGGTCGGCGTCCATGGTGCTGGCCTTGTCCCGGCTCATCGAGCGGCCCTCGTCGGCCGCCACGCCGTCGCCGGTGCGGCTGTACCAGCAGGCCGGTGGGGGGCGCTGGTCTGCACCGCCGGCCCGGTTCGAGGTCGAAGGCGGGCGAGGCGCTGGGCGGCGAGGTCCTTCTTCCCCGGAGCGTCCGGGTCGAGGAGCCATCGCACGACCATGGCCCGGCCGTCGCGAGCGGTGACGGCTGCGTTCACCCGGTGTGCGAGACCCATTGTCGGGTCGTCGACCTCGCTGGGCTGGCTTTGCAGTGCGGTGAGGAGGTCGTCCTCCGCTCGCTCGAGCACGGACTGGGCCTCGACGAGAAGGCCGTGCCACTTGACGACGTCGGTGGCGTCAGGATTGGCGGTCGGCGCGGCGGCGACCGCGGCCTTCAACTGGTCGATACCCATGTCGAAGTGCGCTTCGATCCGTTCGGTGAGCACGCCCACGACATCCTCAGACTCATCGGATACGCCGTCGGACAAAAGAGGTCTCCTGTTCTGAAAGGCCGATGCCTGGGGGAATGTGAGAGGCGGCTGTACTCGGCGGCTCAGCTGCTTACCGGGGCGTGCTGAATTCCGGTCAGTCGAGACACATTCGGACGTCGCGGTAGACGTACGTGCCGGACACCCAGCCCTTGATGCCGGTGGTCTTGTCCGTGATGTAGACCCAGTTGCCGCTCTTCTTGGAGACGGTGAACTTGTGGCTCTTGTAGAGCACACCGAGCGCTGTGGACTTCGAGCTGGCCTTGGACCGGATGGTCACGGCCTTGGCGTGCACTGCGTACGGCAGGTACGGGTGGTCGTAGCAGTCGCTCGCGGAGAGAGCGGAGGCGGCGGTCGGTGCCGCGCTGGCGGTGGTGGCGGACAGCACCGGCAGCGCGAGTGCGCCGAGCATCGCTGCGGATATGGCAATTCGGGTGGAGCGCATGCGGAAGAAACCTCCGTGAGGGCATGAGGGAATGTGTGGAAGGGCGCCGCAGGGGGTTGTCCCGGCGGCTGTATAAGAGTCCGGAGAATCGCCGGTTTGGCTAACCGGCGATCGTCGGCTATGTTGCGCCGCCCGCGTGGGGCTGAGCGCTCAGCGTGAACGGCCGGGCGGGCGCGGAGCAGGGGCCTTCGTCACACCGGCTGGGCGGCTGGCGGCGGCTGCCGGGCGGACCGGCGGGAGAGGGCCGGCCTCGCCGGTGAGCCGGTCGTCGCACCACTGCAGTGCTTCGCCGAGCGTGTCGAAGCCGCCCTCGCGCAGGGTGTGCGTCCACGTCTCGGTGTCGACCTCTTCGACCACGACGCGGAACGGCGACGGGGCGCGCTCGTCCAGGGCGCGCAGGGCCACGACGACGACCATGTCGTCGGGGTTGTCGCTGGTGTAGGAGTAGCCCATGGCGTAGTGGTCGCCGTCGCCGGCGAGGCGTCGCTCCAGCGCTCGCGTGGCGTCGTCCGCCGACGGCGGGGTTAGCTCGGGGTCGAGGCCGATGGCGTCGGGCGGGCAGCCTCGATGGATGAGCCAGGACTGCGCCATCGCGGGCAGCGGAAGCGGGGCCTGCTCGAAGCTGAACGTCTGCTTCTTGTAGTCCCGTTGCAAATGGACGGCGAGCACCTGGGGCGTGCCGGGGTGTCCCCAGGTGGCGGTGCGGTCGAACAGGACGTAGTAGCTGTGCGGCCCGTCGTGGTGTTCGGCGAGGGGGACGAGCATGTCCTCGTGGACGCCGACCTTGCGGTAGAAGTCGAGGTACGTCTCGTCGTCGGCGTCGAGGTCGTCCAGATTGAAGTCGACCTGGGGGATGGGCGTCCGGACCGGCTCCGGTTCGGTGGGAGACAACAAGGGGCCTTTCGGTGGAGTTCAGCGTCGCTGCGCCGGGGTGGACGGCGATGTGCCGGGGCGAGCTGGTACCTTCGGCGTCTGCGTCGTGGGGGTCCTGCGGGCGGCGAACAGGGCGGCTCTTCCGGCGTCGGTGAGCGCGACCGGTTGGCCGGCGTGTACGGGGTGGCCGGTGTCCCGGACGACCAGGCCGGCGTCCTCCAGCCGCTGCAGCTTGGCGTGAGGAATGCGGGTGCCGGAGGCGGCTGTGACGGACATCCGGCCGGTGAGCAGGTGTTCGTAGAGCTTGGCGCCGCCGGCGATGGCGAGCAGCGCCGCCTGGTCGTCCGTCGAGAGCTGCTGCACGTCGGGCGCGGAAGCCGCCGCTGCAGCTTCGATAGGCTCCAGGGCAGCGAGTACCTTCCTAGCCGCGGCGGTTCGCGTGGCGGTGGCCTCTTCCAGCTGGTCCACGGTGCGGTCGATGCGCGTGATGAGAGCGCTGTCGACGTCGAACTCGCCGCTGGAAAGGCGGTTGAGGAGTTTGAGGTAGAAGGTGACACCGGTCTGGGCCTTGGCCAGTTCACGGTGGCGGTCGACCACTTGGGCGTGCTGCTCGTCGAGGACGCCGCGGTCGCGGTAGGCCCACAGGGTGTCGATGTCGTGCCCGGTGACGGCTTCAAGGCGGTGGTCGAGCGGGGAAACCGCACGCCGGGTGGGTGTCGGCGCGGGTTCAGCGGGCATGGGCGACCTCTGTGCGTTCAGCGGGTGGGATGGTACGCGGGGTTCTGGGCGGGACGGGGCAGGCCCGGCAGTGCGGTGGGCGGCGGACCGGGGCGGGGCACGGGAGTGCGGGTGGTCAGCTGCGGGGAACGCGAGCGTGCCGCGTGGGTGCGGGCGCTCAGCGGCCGGCGGGTCATCCCCAGGCGGCGGCCGACCTCGTCGTAGACGTCGTTGCCCGCGCGCGGCCGGACCGCGACGACGTGAATCTCCTTGGGGTGCGCGGACTCCGCGGGTGCCGGACGGACGCCGTAGACGAGGCGCCAGTCCTTGCGGGCGTCCACGAACAGCTTGCGGAATCCCTCCAGGTCACCGTCGAGACGCAGCCCGAAGCGTTGGGCGTTCACGACTTCCTGCAGGTAGGCGAGGGTGAGGTCGCGTATGTCGCTGGGGGCCTGGAGGAGATCGGTCAGCGCGCGGGGGTCGAAGCTCAGTCCGAAGGCGGGCTGCCCCTGTCCCGCGGTCATGACGTCGGCTCGTCCTGCTCGGCGGCTTCCGCCGTGGCCGCGGTCTCCGTGCGCACGGACGGCGGCGGGCCGGGCAGAAGGCGGTGCGCGGGCCGGTCGGGAGAGGTCATGCAGGCCGACAGCGGCCCGCCCGGCGCGCGGATTGCCGCGACGGCGTGGGTGAGGAAGTCCCGGTGCCACACGAACAGGCCGGCGAGCCCGGCTTCGGGGTCCTTGTGCTGCTGGTAGGCGAGCCACAGGGCGTGGAGCCAGGCCACGACGTCGTCGTGCTCCTGCCACTGCAGGCACCAGGGCGCAGCGGTGGTGACCTCCGCCCCGTACACCGGGAGGAAGAAGTCATCCACCCAGTCGGACAGGGCGTCGAGTTCGTCCTCGCGCTCTTCTCCGTCGAGTTCCAGGATCGGGCGGGGCTCCGGTGGAGCGGCGGCCGGCGGCCCGCCGAGTCCCGGCAGGCCGAACGCGGCGAACGGTGAACCGCTCGGCGGCGGGGCGGACGCGAGGTGGTCGAGTTGCTGAGCCTGTTGCGCCGACTGCTCCATGAGCCGCCGCACGCTCGCCTCGATTCCCTCCAGCTGTCGATCCGGAATACGAACCGGCTCCAGCTCTCCATCGCCAGGCTGTTTTGTGGATTCGGGCATGAAAAGTTCGGCCTCCTACGAGACACGGGATGAGAGAAAGACGGAAGCGTCTGCGGGGTTCGCCCGGCGAGCTACACGGCCACTCCCGCGGTATTTCGCCGACGGCTGCGCTTGGGGAGCCGGTCGCCTTGGCGTCAGGCAAGGACGGGGCTCAGTCGGTGAGAGCCACGTCGTCCTGTGTGAGGGTTGCGTGGATCGTCTCGGTGAGCCGGTCGGCCGCGATCGACGCGTAGTGCTCGGTCTTCTCCACGCCGATGAAGTCCCGGCCTTCCAGCAGAGCGGCCACGCCCGTGGAGCCGGAGCCGGCGCAGAAGTCGAGGACCGTGCCGCCCTCGGGGCTGATCTTGACCAGCTCGCGCATCACCTCGACCGGCTTCTGCGTGATGTGCCGGCGCTGCGCGCCCGAGGGCTGAGACGCCGAGTACATGCCGGGCAGATAGACCGGGTTCCGGGAGCCGTCGATCGGTCCCTTCGACGCCCAGACGATGAATTCGCAGTTCTGGGTGAACCGGCCCTTCTGCGGCCTGGCCTGCGGCTTGTGCCAGGCCAGCACGCCGCGCCACAGCCACCCGGCGGCCTGGATCGCGTCCGTCGTCGTCGGGAGCTGACGCCAGTCGGTGAACAGCAGCGCGGTCCCGCCGGTCTTCGTCAGACGGTGCGCCTCGGTCATGATCTGCGTCAGCCAGAAGCCGTAGCTGCGCTGGTCCATGTTCTCGCCGGTGAAGTCGGCGAGGTCGTTCTTGGAATCGGCGGAGGTGTACTTCTGCTTCGCGGAGCGGGTGGTGCGCTCCTTCGCGGTCCGGCCCCCGCTGTTGTACGGCGGGTCGGTGATGACGGAGTCAACGCAGCCCTCCGGAAGGCCGGAAAGAACGGCCAGGGCGTCGCCCTGGCGAAGGGAAAAAGGCAAAGAGGGACCCCTAATTCGGGTGCGGATTCACGGGAAAGTAGCCACCTCGCACAGGAGTCCTCGCGGGCCGGAAGTGGGCATGGAAAAGCCCAGGGCCGCGGACCGAGGAGGCGAGGGGGAGTCCAAAAACTGTAGAGGCGAATTGGCCGACGGCCAAGAAGTGCTGTGCCGAGGTGCCGGATTCCGGCACCTCGCGCCGACTTTTTGGTCAACCGCCAATCCGGGCCTACTGTTTTTGAACCGCCCGGCGCACACCGCCGCTGGCTACCCCCCGCCACGCCTCACGGAGGTACCCCCTTGCCCCGGCACACCTAGCTCACGGCCCGGCCAGCTGGAGCGAGCGGCAACTCGCCCCGCATCGGTCCGCCTTGATCGCCCACCCCGGCCGCCGCGCCCTTCCACCACGCCTCGCGCACGCGGCACGCCGGACACTGCACCCCGAAGGACACGCTCATGACGTCTCGCTACCCACCCCTGCCCGACCTCGCTGACCCGCGAGCGGTCCGCTCCGGTTGAAGGCGCTCGCCGCCGGCATCGGCGTCATCTTCCTCTCCCCACTCCTGCTCGCCGGTACCGGCATGATGATGGCGTCCTCCGCGGACGCCGTTCAAAGCAGCAGCAGTTCCCTCATCTGCCTGAACGACATCGACACCGGCAAGGTCGCCGAGCAGGTCACCAAGATCCTCGACGGGGCGTCCGGCAAGAACGTCCACGTCGAGGGCCTGGACCTGCCCGCCGAGCAGGTTCCCAATGCCCAGACGATCGTGGCCACCGGCATCAGCCTCGACGTCCCCAAGAAGGGCCAGATCGTCGGGCTCGCCACGGCGATGCAGGAGTCGAGGCTGCGCAACCTCAACTACGGCGACAGGGACAGCCTTGGGCTGTTCCAGCAGCGTCCCTCCCAGGGCTGGGGCACCGCCCAGCAGATCCGTGACCCGACGTACGCGAGCGAGCAGTTCTACAAGCACCTGCTCAAGGTGAACGGCTGGCAGCAGATGACCGTCACCCAGGCCGCCCAAGCCGTACAGCAGTCCGGTCTGCCGGACGCCTACGCGCAGTGGGAGCACCTGGCCACCGCGCTGCAGGAAGCCATTGCCAAGACCTTTCCCGGCGCCGGCAACGACAAGGACACCAAGGATCCCAGCCAGGGCAAGAAAGCCGGCACTGGCACCACCGGCTGTACTCCCGGCCAGGACGGCTCTGGCTTCGGCCCGATCCCTGAGGGGAGCGTCCCGAAGGGATACACGATCCCCAAGGACGCCGGCCCCAAGGCACGCAAGGCCATCGAGTGGGCGATGCACCAGCTCGGCACCCTCTATCAGTGGGGCGGATCCTGCACAAACGCCCACGGCCCGGACCCGATGGGCCGCTGCGACTGCAGCTCGCTGATGCAGCAGGCGTACGCGCACGCCGGCATCACCCTCACCCGCACCACGTACACACAGGTCAGCGAGGGCAAGGCTGTCTCCCCCAGCCACCTCCGGCCCGGTGACCTGATCTTCAGCCGCGGCACCGCGAGCCGTCCCGAGCATGTCGGCATGTACATCGGCGAGGGCCTCGTGATCGAGGCGCCGCGCACCACCAAGCCGGTCCGGATCACTCCGATCAAGGACTGGACGATTCTCGCCGCCCGCCGCGTCCTGTGACGCCGCCCCCGCCCGGACGCTGCTCCGGGCGGGCCGCCGCTGCGGCCTCTTGCGCTCCCTGAGCGCCTTTTCCCTCTTCGCTTCCCCTCTCCCCGCCGGCCCTCGCCTGGCCCGCGTATGCAAGGAGCCCCGCCACACCTATGTCCGTCCCTCTCGCAGACCGCGTCATCCAGCTCGCCTACGACCCAGGAATCTCACCCAAGGGCGGCGGCCTGCCCGGCCTGAGCGTGCTGAAGAACGTCGTCAACAGCATCAACATGTTCGGCATCATCGCCGTCGTCGGCGCCCTCGCCGTCTCGCTCGGCGTGTGGGCCTGGGGCCACCACACCGGTGGCCACCAGGCCGAGGCCAACGGGAAGAAGGGCGCGGTCGTGGCCGCCGGCGCCGCCCTCGGTCTGGGTGCCGCGAACGGCATCGTGGCCTTCTTCTCCGGCCTCGGGTCGCAGGTCCACTGATGCGGAAACGATCCCCCTCTTTCACGCTGTCCTCGTACGGCGCGGGATGGTCGGCCAACCGGCGCATCGCGATCGCCGCCTCCGTCATCGCCGTCCTGCTCGCCATCACCGGGATCGTCGCCCTGCTGACCGGGGGCGGCAACGGCCACCGGGCCCCGGACGTCGCCTCGCCCGCCCCAGCTGGCAGCCCTTCCTCCACCGTGACCGCCCCGAAGCCTTCCCCCGGATCCGGGTCCGTGCCCAGGCCACCGCAGATCGCCGAGCCGGTCGCCTACGCCAAGGCCGCAGCCCAGATGCTGTGGTCCTACGACACCCGCGACACCAGCCGCGACCAGCAGCTCGCGGGCATGCGCGCCTGGATGACCACCGAGACCAAGTACGCCGACTGGGCGTCCGTCTCCGGTCAGGTGCCCGACCCGGTGCTGTGGTCGAGGATGGCCGACCAGGACCAGCACGCCACCGCCCACGTCACCGAGGGCCACTACCCCGGCGCGTTCAAGCAGGCCCTCGCCGAGGACCCGTCCGCGATCACCGAGGCGTACATCTACGTCGTCACCGTCAACGGCAAGCAGCAGATCGCTTGGAAGAAGGGCGGCGGCGGGGCCGAGGAACGGGCTGTGACCCTCGCCGTCCAGTGCCGCCCGAGCCGCGACTGCACTCTGGCCGCCATCGCTACGAGCGTCACGCAGTGACCCGCGCCTGAGACAAGAAAGGAGGAGTAACTCCCCGTGGGTTTCTGTGATTACCCCCTGGCCGACAAGCTCTGCGCGGTCGGTGACGCGGTCGATTTCGCCTCGGACCCCGGCAAGGCCATCGGTGACTGGATGGCGAAGTCCGCCGGTGAACTGGCAGCCGCGGCGGCCGATCTGGCCGCCGAAGCGGTCAACACCACCACGAAGGTCGACCTGAACGCGTCGTGGTTCGTCGACAACTACGAGATGCTGCTGCCACTGGGCCTGGTCCTCTTGGTCGCCACCTTCTGCGCACAGCTGGTCCGGGCCGCTATCAGACGCGACGGACAAGCACTGACACAAGCCTTCACCGGCACCATGTCAGGGGTCCTGTTCGCCTTCTGCGCCATCGCCGTGACCACGGTCGCGGTCGAAGTGGTCGACGCCGTCAGCGACGGCCTGTTCAAGACCGCTCACATGAACATCGAGTCGGCCGTGCGCCGCATTGTGAAGGTCAGCCAGATCGCATCGCTGGCGGGCCTGGGATGGCTCATCCCGGTCGTCGTCGGCCTCGGTGCCGCCATCGGGGCCTTCCTCTACTGGTGCGTGATGATGGTCCGCAAGGTCGGCATCCTCGTCATGGTCACCCTCGCCGTCTTCGCCTCGGCCGGCGGCGGCTGGGAGGTCGCCAGACGCTGGCGCAAGGGCTGGATCGAGGCCACCGCCACCCTCGTCGTCTCGAAGTTGCTGATGACCGTGATCTTCGTCCTCGGTATCGCCGCCATGGGCAAGACCGAGGCCAAGGACGGCATCGCCGCCCTCGCCGACGTCATGTCCGGCATCGTGATCATGATCCTGGTGCTGCTGTGCCCGTACGCCGTTTTCAAGTTCGTGCACTGGGCGGCCGACGGCACGGACGGCGAGTCCATCCACCGAGCCGGCGGCACTGGAGCGCAGATCGCCAAGACCCACGCCGAGAACGCCGCCCGCAAGGCCGCGGCGGCAGCCGCCACCGCCGGGAGTGGCGGCGCGGCAGCCGGAGCGGGCGTCGCCGCCGCGCAAGGCCCCGACGCCGCAGGCGGAGGCGGATTCCCCGGCGACATCGCCGCCAACCCGACCGGCGGCAGCGGCGGCGGCAAGGGCGCTTCGCAGGGTGGCGGAACCGGCGGCTCACCCGGCGGCGACGCGGTCAAGTCCGGCCTGGAGAAGGCCGTCCAGCCCGCGCCGACCAGCGTGTCCGACGACACCAGCGGCCAGGTGGGCGGCAGCCCGGGACCTGGCGGATCCGGCGCCAGTACCGCGTCAGGGCAGAGCGGCGGATGGCAGTCCACTCCGCCGACCACCACCCCGCCGCCGCCGCAGGGCGCACCACCGTCCTCCGGCTCACAGAACGCCCCGTCCGCCGGGTCGAGCGGACCCCCGCCGCCTCCGAGCGGCCTCTGACACCCCCTGACCGACTCCCGGGGGCGGGATGTGCACGCCATCTCCCGCCCCCGGCTTTCCCCGCGCCACCAGGACCCGCCCCTTGACTGATCTCTCCGTCGCCCCGGTCACGGTGAAGTTCCCGCACCGGTCCCGCCGCGGCATCCTCCTCGGCCTCTCCCTGCCCCAACTCATCCTCGTCTCCTGCACGCTGGCGCTGCTGCTGATGACAGTGATGTCAACCGGACTGCTCGGCGCCATCGCCCTGACACCGCTGTGGGCCACGTCCGGGGCACTCGTCGCGATCCGCCGGCACGGCCGCTCCCTCATCGACTGGACGCCGATCGTCGCCCGCTACGCACACCGCCGCCGCACCGGGCAGACGCTCTGGCTCGCCCGGCCCGTCACCCGCCCCCGGCAGGACGGCATCCTCCACCTGCCCGGCAGCGCCGCCTCCCTGAAGGTGGTCACCCCCGGCGACTCCGCCAACGGCGCCGCGGCCGTCCACGACCCGCACCAGCAGACCCTGACCGCCATCGCCCGCGTCAGCAGCCGCGCCTTCGCCCTCCTCGACCCCACGACCCAGAACCACAACGTGAGCAGCTGGGGACGCGCGCTCGCGGGCATCGCCCGCACCGGGCACATCGCCACCGTGCAGGTACTGGAACGCACCGTCCCCGACAGCGGCGACACCCTCACCCGGCACTGGACGCAGAACGGGCAGCCCCAGACCCCCGTCGCCGGGCAGATCTACTCCGAACTGGTCGCCTCCGCAGGCCCCGCCGCCGCACCGCACGAGACCTACCTCGCCATCTCCCTCGACCTCAAGGCCGCCCGGCGCCTGATCAGCCAGGCCGGCGGAGGGCTGCCGGGTGCGTTCACCGTCATGGAGCAGACCACCGCGTCCATCGCGCAGGCAGCCCGCAACGCCGGACTGATGGTCACGGGCTGGTTGAGCGCGCGGGAGATCGCCGCCGTCATCCGCACCGCCTACGACCCGGGGGCCCTCGCCGCGCTCCAGCAGTGGTCGGAGACCGGCCGCGCCGAGGCCGACCCCGCAGCCGCAGGTCCCGTCGTCCAGGTCGAGGAGTACGACCGCCTCGCCACCGACAGCGCCCGGCACGCGACGTACTGGGTGGAGAACTGGCCGCGTACCGAGATGGGGGCGGGGTTCCTGCACGGGATCATGTTCACGGCCGGCGTGCGGCGCAGCCTGTCCCTTATATACGTGCCGCAGGGGCTCGAGTCCGCGCTGCGGGACGTCCAGCGGAAGAAGGCGGCGATCATCGCCGACGCCAACGAGAGGGCCCGCCGGGGGCAGGTCGACCGTGAGGAAGACTCCGTCGAGTACGCCGACGTCAAAATGCGCGAACGGCAGCTCATCGCCGGGCATGCGGACGTGGCACTGACCGGCCTGGTCACCGTCACGGCCGAGACCGACGCCCTCCTGGACGCCGCCTGCGCGCAGATCGAGACCCACGCCGTCAGCTCCGGGGTCGATCTCCGCAGGCTCAACTACCAGCAGCCGGACGCCTTCGCTCTCACCGCGCTCCCGCTCGCCCGCACCGCCCTATGAGACGGCGCCGCCCCCAGCGGGCAGCGCCTTGGTCCGCTGTTCATCGATCACCCGCGACGCATCACCCGTCACCGCACCTGCCTTGCGGCAGGAAGGACCAGCACCCTTGACCTCTCGCACACCTCCGCACGACGCGCACCCCTACCTCCGCGCGGCGAGCGCCGGACTCCGCCACCACACCCGGGCCCTGGCACCGCCGGACGCGAACCCGCCTCGGCCGGCGGACCGCCTGCACCTTGATCTGCTCCACGCCCATCTCACCGCTCTGCTCCAGCTTTTGGACCGGCTCGCTGAGAGCACCCGGCCTTCGCATCCCGGTGCCGGCCGCCACCTCGGCACCGTGCACACACGCCTCTGGCAAGCCGCCACCGAGATCCACTCGGCCTTCCACCTGCTGCCCAGCAGTACCGCAGCAGGAGCCGAGGCGAGCGCGTGCCATCCCGAGCGGCTGCCTGAGGGTCCGCCCGTGCTGACGATCTGCCAGCGCCACCTCGCCGCCGGACACGTCGTCCGCCGCAAGACCACCCCCACCGACCTCCGCCCGCACACCACGGCCTGCGTGCGATGAGCACCACCCGCAGAATCGAGGGCCCTCGATGAGCCACCGGCCCGCCCGTCGCGCCCGCCGCGCCTCCGCCAGCCCGCTGTTCACCCCCCACGGCACCGACCGGGCCAGCCGCAAGGCAGCCCGCCGCCAGCTCGCCGAGGCAACCGCCAAGGCCCGCGCCGAAGCCAGCGCCCACCAGGCCGAGAGCACCTCTGCCGAGCACGAGATGCCCGCCGCGCTCTACCCTCCGAGCGGACGTCCCGGGCCGGCCTCCGCCCGCAACAACCGGCTGAAGCTGCCCGCCCACCGCATGACCACCGCCGTGGCCGCCGGTGCGTATCCGTTCCTGGCCGAAGGCGGGCTCGGCGCCGAGGGCATCTACATCGGGCGCGACGTCCACGCCGAGGCATCGTTCGTCTTCGACCCGTTCGCGCTGTACGGCAAGGTCGAGGGATTCACCAACCCCAACCTCCTGCTCGCCGGGGTAATCGGCCAGGGCAAGAGCGCGCTCGCCAAGTCCTTCGCGCTGCGTTCGGTCGCCTTCGGCTACCGCGTCTACGTCCCGTGCGACCCGAAAGGCGAGTGGACGCCGGTGGCACAAGCCCTCGGCGGACGCTCCGTGGCCCTCGGGCCCGGACTGCCCGGACGGCTGAACCCCCTGGACGCGGCCCCGCGCCCGGCAAGCGTGACGGAGGCCGACTGGGTCGGCGAGATCCGCAAACGGCGTCTGCTCCTGCTCGGCTCCCTGGCCCGCACGGTCCTGGGCCGGGACCTGATGCCGATGGAGCACACCGCCCTGGACGTCGCCCTCGACGCCGTTGTCACCCGCGCCGCCGACACGCACCGTACCCCGCTGCTCGGCGACGTCGCAGCCACCCTCAACAACCCCCACGCGCTCGACGAAGCCGCCGGCATGATGTCCGGCCAACTCGGCGACGCCGCACGCGACCTGGCCCACGCGATGCGCCGCCTCGTCCACGGTGACCTGGCCGGCATGTTCGACGCCCCCTCCACCGTCGCCTTCGACCCGCACGCGCCGATGCTCACCATCGACCTCTCCCGGCTCGGCGGCTCCGGCGACGACACCGCCCTCGTCCTCGCGATGACCTGCGCAAGTGCATGGATGGAGTCCGCCCTCTCCGATCCGAACGGCGGCCGGCGCTGGATCGTGTACGACGAGGCATGGCGCCTGATGCGGCACGTCGGCCTGCTGCAGCGCATGCAGGCCCAGTGGAAGCTCAGCCGCGGCCTCGGCATCGCCAACCTCATGGTCATCCACCGGCTGTCCGACCTACTCACCGCCGGCGACGCCGGATCACAAGGCCGCGCCCTGGCCGAGGGCCTCCTGGCGGACTGCTCCACCCGGATCATCTACCGCCAGGAGACCGACCAGCTCCACGCCGCAGCCTCCCTGCTCGGCCTGACCTCCGTCGAGATGGACGCCATCGCCCACCTCAACCGCGGCAGGGGCCTGTGGAAGGTCGCCGGACGCTCTTTCATCGTGCAGCACCTCCTGCACGGCCACGAACTGGCGCTCTTCGACACCGACGCCCGAATGCACTGAAACCCCGATGAGTGCATCCCAGACCACTCGCGACAGGAAACACGATCGAATCTCACCCGACCACCGCGCTGTTCCCCATGCTCGACGAGGACGAACTCCAGGCCCTCGCCGACGACATCCGGGACCTCGGTCAACTACAGCCCATTGTCCTGGACTCCTCCGGCCGGATCCTCGACGGCAGGAACAGGCTCCGTGCCTGCGAACTCGCCGAGGTCACACCCGAGTACGTCACCTACAGCGGGGACGACCCGAGCGCCTACACCTTGTCGGTCAACCTCCGCCGCCGCAGCCTGTCGAAGGGCCAGGCCGCGATGATCGCCGCCAAGGCGTGTTCAGTCTCTGAACGGGACCCCCGTTCAGAGACTGAACGGTCCGCCCGTTCAGTCTCTGAACAGGCCGGCGTGTCGCTGGGACGGATCGGCCAGGCGAACATCGTCCTGCGCTACACCCCTGATCTCGTCGACTCCGTGATCGCCGGCGCCGTGGGCATCGATGAGGCGTACCAAACGGCACGGGAGAAGAAGGCGCAGGCTGACTCAGCAGAAGCGCAGCTTGCCCGGCTCCGAAACGAGGATCCCGCCCTCGCCGACCGCGTCGTCGAAGGTGAGCTGACCTTGCAGGGCGCCTGGGCGGAACGGAAGGCCCGGATAGAAGAGGACCTACGGCAGCGACGAGTCGCCACGCAACTGCTGTGCGAGGTGGTCCCCTCGCTCGCTCAGGTCCGGGGCAGCCGCACCTTCGCCCTGTACGACCCCGAGTTCGCGCCGCCCGGGCGCGCCGTGACCCGAGAGGTCATCGCGCATGCGGCCACGGCACTGGCCGAGATGGCTTCGGTGTGGCAGGAGCGTAACCTTCCGTGAACTTCACCTCCGACCCCGTCCTCCGGAAGATCGCGCTGGAGGCCGCCCAGCAGGTCACCACGGACACCGGCCGTATCCACCAGGACGAGCTTCTCGAAGCGCTCTGCGAACGGCTTGCTCCGCGCGAGGAACTGCTCGGCCTGGTTATCAAGAAGGCCGGCCAGGCCATGATGCGAGACCTCGGGGAACGCCACAGCCCGCGCCGTCACCGCACCACCAACGGGATGTACCACCCCAAGAGCATCATGAAGCTCGGCAACGGCATCTGGGTGTGGATGAAAGACAGCACCGCCACCGACATGACCGAGTGGGGCCGTATCTCCTCGCGAAACTTTGTCCGGACCGCCACGGCAGAAGCACACAAGCAGGAGTACGTCAGCAGCCGAAGCGACGCCTACCGGGAGAACCCCCACTGCAAACGGCTCTCCACGCTCGAAGAGTCCGTCTTCGGCTACCGGCAGGACCCCCTCGACGGCTTCCCCGACACCGACAACCTGTAGCCCTCGCCCGAAGGACTTCCGCATCATCTCGCGCGACCCAGAGTTCGACCTGTACGACAACGTCGGCCGCGACGCCGACCAGATCCACGCCGCCCGGTACAACCTCGCCACCCGCGGCGACCTGAAGCGGTGGGCGCGACGCGACGCGCAGCCCTTCCGCGACGCTCATCCGCTGCCGGACCAGCCCTGGCCCGCACCCGACCTCACCCCCTACCTGGACGCCCTCGCCGCGGCTCAGACTCCGGCAGAGATCGAAGCAGTCACCGACCACGTCCTGGACGCCGCCGAACCTGCACTGCGCGCCGTGAGCGACTGCCTCGTCGCCGCCGCCCGGTGGCGGCGGGAGAACCGCGGTGCGGCCAAAGGATCTCCCTCAAACCTGCTGATGACAGCGGCCAGCCGGGCGCTGTCGGTCCTGGCCCTCGCCGACGAGGCCGGCCTGAGCAGGCTGCGCGCCGCCTACGACCCGGCCCCCACCCCCGCGACACCGACCGGCGGCCAGCCTGGGGCCAGCTCAGGCGTCCCGCCCGCTCCTCCGTCCCCCGGCACCGCACCCCGCCGATAGCTCTCTTTCTGCGATTCCAGTCCCGGCCGACTCTCGCATACGCGATCCCGAGGGACCACCACTGTTGATCGACACGGCACCGCCACCGCCTGCACACGGAGTCCTCTTGAAACGTCCCCCTCACCTGAACGCCACCGAATGGGCCGAATACCAACAACGCCGAGCCCAACTCGACGACCTCATGGCACAGGTCGCCGACCAGGAAGCCCAGATGGAACACGACCTGATCGCCACCCACGACGAGTACGAACTCGGCTTCAGTCAGGAGTCGCAACCGGGAGCCACCCCCGCTGGACGGACGCCTCCACCGCACCGATCGCCCGCCTCCTCCCGCGGGAGGAACCGTGGCCGCTGACGAAGCGAGCACCCCAGACTCCCGCCGCGCGGCTTCGCTCGCACCGCTTCCCGACCACCGCAACGTGGACACCCCGTGGTGGCAGGAGCTGTGGCGTCGCCACGCGCACATCACCACGCCGCTGCGGGCGCGCGGACTACAGTGCGACATCGAGTTCGGCCTCAGCGCCTACATCGTGCGCGTCTCGCTCCCCGACGACAGCTGCCTGATCATCGGTCCGCCGCAGGAGCCGTCCTCCGAGCGCCCGCCCGGAGACCCCGAGGGCTGGATCGCGACGCGTGAGCACCCCGACGACCCGTCGCTGTTCGAGGTCCTCTACGACTCCGCCCCCTCCGCCGACCCCGGCGCTCCCCAGCGGCCCGAAGCCCGCCACGGCGGCAACGCGGAGCCCCTGATCGAGGCGATCGACCACCGCCTCGCCCAGCTCGGACTGCTACCACCCCACGAAAGCCCCCACGTGCGCTCAGTCCAGCCGACGCCCCCGCCCCAGGCCCGGGATGTCCCCGGCACACCAGACCGTGCTCCCGTCTACGTCTACGGCAACGCGCTGCGCGCTCTGACCGACCGGCTCAACGGAGCCCAGTCGCATGCGGATGCCGCTGCCCTGCTGCACCAGATCCTGGAGCCCACCGACGGCCTGCTGGCGCAGCTCGGCGAGTTCTTCGAAGCAGCCGGCGAGAAGGCCAAGGAAGCCGAGGAGGACGACGGCTTCGACCTGTCCTACGACCTCGCCGACGCTGCCGCCGAGATCCGTAACCTCGCAGAGGTCCTGCACGTGGCCGAGGACCGGATGCGGGCACTGACCCCGCTGGTGCCCGCGCCGCGGCTTTCGTCCACTGCGGCCCGTGCACCGTCTCTTCCCCCGCGAGTACTTCCGCCGGCACAGCCGCGGCACACGCGCTGACCCCGGACCATCGCTTCCCTCCAGGACACATGACCTCACCCCGCACCGACCTGGCCGCCTTCGCCGCCGGCCTTGCCGCACGCCTGCCCGGCACCTGGACCAGCGAGTACCAGCGCCATTCGCAGTACGCGGACCAGTTCCCCCGAAACGAGAGGCTCTGGGGCACCGGTCACGTCGACTATGTCGTCAGCCAGTACGTCTTCACCCACGACGCCGTGCTCCACGGCCCGGCTGGCCAGCGGCTGTATGTGGCCGACCGGCCCCGCTACCCGTACCAGTTCGTCGTCGCTCCCCTCGCCCCCGACGGTGCGCGCATCAAGCCCCACCACTTCGCCGGAATCGAGGAACCCAACGGCATCGCCGTCCCCGCCGATCCCGCGCGGGCCGCGTCACAAGTCGCCCGGCGGGTGCTGCCCCGCTACGAACAAGCCCTGCGCGCGGTACTCGACAACGCGGCAAACCAGCCCGAGCCTCCGCACCGGCCCGCCCCACCGCAGGTCGATCAGGTCCTCACGCTGACCCTGTACGGCGACGGAGCCCTCGGCGCGCCGTACGAGAGCGTGCCGGTGGATGCCCGCATGACGCTGTACGCCCACGGCTTCCAGTACCACCCGCACCAGGCGGCGTTCCTCGTGCCCGCAGCCTACGGGGAGAGCGGTCGCGCGCTTCGTGTCCATGCCGTGGCTCAGCAGCTCACGGCCAAGGGCATCGGCGTGAACCTGCGCCACTCGGCGCCCACCACCAGCGCCGGCATGCCGCCGGCGTCAGCGAAGGCCGCGTCCCCGCTCCGCCGTACGCGCTGACCCGCCCCCGCCCATCAACCCTTGGAGTCTCCATCCGCATCGCCCGCCGCACCCTGCCGCTGCTCGCCGGCACCGCCTGCCTCGCCCTGGCCCTCACCAGCTGTGCCGACAATGGCACCGCCGTCGCCAAGCAGACGCCCAGCGCCAGCAGCACGCCGAAGCCGGCACCTGCTCTGAGCGCCGCCCAGGCCCGCGACGTCATCACCCACTACGCGAAGATCAACAACGCGGCCAACGCCGACCGCAACCGCGCCCTGCTCGACACGGTCGAGGACGGCCCGCTCTACGCCATGTCTGCCTCGGACTACACCGAGACCGAGGGACTTCCCGCAGCCGACCGCACGCCCTACAAGCCCTGGTCCTACGACACCGCCAGCGCCAAGCTGTACATCCCGCGCCTGGCCGCCGGACAGAACCGCTGGTTCGCCGCCGCGCTCTCGGACCAGAAGGGCAAGGCACCCTCGCGGCTGGCCGTGTTCGCCGAACGCCCCCAGCACAAGCGCTGGGAGATGGTCTCCGTCGTCGACCTCGACGACAGCCCGAAGCTCCCGGACATCGCCCTCGACCGGGACGGGTACGCGACGGCCGTTGCCGCCGACGGCAACAAGCAGCTGGCAGCGGGCGCCGACCTGCTGCGCACAGCCGTACTGGACAACTTCGCCACCGGCGGCACGCACACCGGGACGAAGGTCTTCGCCCCGACCGAGGCGAGCAAGCGGCAGATCGAGGTCCACGCCAAGTCCGGCACCCGCTTCGGGAACCAGGGGACCTCCGTCTTCGCCGACGCCGCCAACCGCTACACGGACGTCTACGCCCTCAAGACCACCGACGGCGGCGCGCTGATCCTCTTCTCCCACACGCACACCCAGACCGACGCCGTCGCGCACTCCGGCCTGCAGATCAACCCCGGCAAGGAAGACCGGGCCTGGCTCCATGACGTGCCCCGCACCTCCATCACGTACACCTTCGTGTGCAACGACGCCGCCACCGTCCCCGCCAAGGCCGCCCCGTCCCGCCTGATCGGCTACACCTGCGCCCGCACCGACGCCTCCGGCCCCCCGGTCGCCTCCTAGTCGGACCGCGCGTAGACGCACACCCTGACCCGCCGCGCGCCAACTGATGGCCGCCCAACGTCCCCGCTCTCTCGCTCGATCCGGAGAAGCCCCTGTCCACACGCTCCTTCATCGCCCGCCCCACCACCGGCACGAAGTACAGCGGCATCCACGTCCAGCTCGACGGCGTGCCCAGCCACCACCTCCCCCTCCTCCTGGCCGCCTACCAGCACAAGTTCGGACGCGACGTGGAGGCCATGTCCCGGCACCTCATCGACGACGTCGCCGTCGGCTGGGACGAGCTGGGCACCGATCTCCTCGACGGCGCCCCGCCCGCACTCGTGGCCGCGCTGACCGGCGGCGAACAGTGGCCCAGCCGAACCCTCGACCACCTGATCACCCCAGACGGCTCCCCGCCGGTGCGCATGTCGGTCACCGACGAGACCGCCGCCGAGCAGGACATGCAATGGGGCTACGTCCTGCACAAGCACGGCATAGAGGTGATCAGCCTCCTCCCCGAGGACACCGGCCCGGTCGTGGACTGGGCCACCGACCCGCGCACCGCCTTCAACGACCACCCGGCGGCCTGGTCCTCCCCCGACCCCAAACCGGCCATCCGGGCATCGCGCGGCAGGCAACCCCAGAGCGCCCCCGCCGCAGCCCCGGCGAAATCCGGCGCCCCGCGCCCCGCCGCCCGACGCTAGTTCCCCCACGTCTCCCCGGAGCCTTCCCTGCCCCCGCACACCAAGCCCTTGATCACCGTCGTCATCGCCAGCCGCCTGCGCGAAAACCGGCTGGCCTACCTGACCGCCATGCACGCCAGCCTCACCCGGCAGTCCGTGCCATGGGAGGCCGTGATCGCACTCGACGGTGCTTCGCCGGACCGTCTGCCGGCCCCGCTCGCGCAGGACCCCCGCGTCCGCACGCTGACGCTGCCCCGGCCGGTCGGCGCCGCCTGCGCCAGGAACCTGGCCCTCGGCCACGTACGCACCCCGTACACCAACTGGGCAGATGACGATGACGAGTTCACCGACGACGCCATGGCCGTACGGCTGAACACCCTGGAGTCCACCGCGGTCGGCTGGTGTGCGGGCTGGAGCGAGGACCACTACCCCGACGTTTTCCAGCCGACGGAGGCGCTCTGTGGCCGGTGACCTGGGATTGAACGTAGCGGACATGCACGCCACGGCGCTCGCGAAGGAGCCCCAGTCCACTCGTTCGGGTTCCGCAGAATGCCAGTTGCACAACGTCGCCGCATTGAAAGGTAGAGCCCCACTGCGTTCCACGCCTACTGCCGAAGTCGCAGTCGTCACTCCGACGCGGCTTCGGCCGGACCGGATCGCGTACCTAATGGAGCTCTATGCGAGCCTTCGCGACCAGGACGTGAGCTGGGAATGGATTCTGGCCCTCGACGGCGTGTCCGTAGACGGCGTGCCCGAAATCATGCGCACGGATGCGCGGGTGAAGGTCGTTGCGCTTCCGCGGCCGGTGGGAGCGGGAGCTGCGCGCAACTTGGCTATGAACGAGGTGAGTGCCGACTGGCTCACCACGTCGGATGATGACGACGTCCTCCCCTCGAAGTCGTTGTCCGTGCGCCTGAACTACGCGCAGAAGCATGGTCTGGGCTGGTGCGCAGGCTGGTCTGCAGACCTTCGTCCTGACCGCTCGCTCACCACCTGGCGCTGCTCAACTCCGGTTGGATTCCACGAACCTGGTGATGTCTGGCGCCATTGGGCATCTCCGGATTCGACCATTCCGATGGGGCCGACGACGCTCATGGTGCGCACCGACATCGTCCGGGCGAGCGGTGGCTATGCCGCTCTCCCCCAGGGAGAGGACTACGCGTATCTCGTCGGTGTCACCGGTGCTGCCTGCGGTGCTCTGCTGCCGACCGTGGTCTACCACTACCGCAAGCACGCGGAGCAAATGACGGCCCAGCCCGAGTACCCGGCCATGGAGCAGCAGGCTCGCCGGTTCGCTTGGAACCATGGCAAGCACCTGGAGTCACTGAGCGTTTTCAGGCCCGGTGTAGGTTCCGCAATTCCGTGAGCATTTCCGCGTGATCATGAGCACCGATCGAGCATTTCCGCGTGATCATGGGCAGCGGTGACGCTCCGTGGATGAGCCGGCTTGACCTTCGACCCGGGTCGAAGGTCTACCGTCGAGGTGTGAGCACGATGAGGATCTCCCAGCTCGCCGAGCGCTCCGGCGTGCCGGCGACCACCCTGCGCTTCTACGAGGGCGCCGGTCTGCTGCCGGCCGACCGGACCCCAGCCGGATACCGGCTGTACGGCGAGGCCGCGGTCGAGCGGCTGGCGTTCATCGGCGCGGCCAAGCACCTCGGGCTGCCGCTGGAGGAGATCGGCGAGCTGCTCGGAGTGTGGGAATCGGGCGCCTGCCGGGACGTGAAGGCCGACTTGCGGCCGCGGCTCGCCGCCCGCCTCACCGAGGCCGAGGAACGCTCCGCCGAGCTGGCTGCGTTCACCGCCTCCCTGTACACGGCCCTGGAGCACCTGGATGCGCTGCCCGATCGCGCGAGCCCGTGCGATCCCGAGTGCGGCTTCCTCACCACGCCGATACCGGCCGTCGGCACCCAGGCGGTCGACGTGGCACTCGCACCCAGCCGCCAGGCCGCCGAAGCAGAGGCGGAGTCGTGGCGGACAGCGCCGGTGGCCTGCTCCCTCACCGGCGACGGCCTGCACGAGCGGACCGCGCAGTGGCGCAAGGCGGTCGACGGCGCCGTGCGGACGTCGGTGCCCGAGGGGCTGCGGCTGACGCTGCCGGTCGAGCGGACGGCGCGGGTGGCGGAACTGGCGGCGGCCGAGCAACGGTGCTGCCCGTTCTTCGACTTCCGGCTCCACCTCGACGGCCGGCGCCTGCACCTGGAAGTCCGGGCGCCGGCCGACGGTGCGGAACTGCTCGCCGACCTGTTCGGCCGCGCCGCCTGACCGCGCGGCCTTCCCCGTTACAACCGCTTCCCCCGGTCCGGAGAGTCCTACCGTGCTCGTCGCCCGTTCCATCGCCCTGTTCGTCGTCGCCGCGCTGCTCGAGATCGGGGGCGCCTGGCTGGTCTGGCAGGGCATCCGCGAGCACAAGGGCTGGATCTGGATCGGCGCCGGCGTCATCGCGCTCGGCCTGTACGGGGTGGTGGCCATCTTTCAGTCCGACGACAACTTCGGCCGCATCCTCGCCGCGTACGGCGGGATCTTCGTCGCCGGGTCGATCGCCTGGGGCATGGTCGCCGACGGATACCGGCCCGACCGCTTCGACGTCATCGGCGCGCTGGTCTGCCTCGCCGGGATGGCGGTCATCATGTACACCCCGCGCGGCCACTAAGCCGGCCGCCGCGGGATCAGGTCAGCGCCTGGACGGCGTACGCCGCGCCGAGGGCGGTGGCGAGGGCGCCGAGCAGGAGGCGGAGCGCGGTTTCGGGCAGATGGGGCTGAAGGCGTGCGCCGAGGTAGCCGCCGATCAGCCCGCCCGCGCCGCAGGCCAGGCCCAGCGACCAGTCGGGCGCTACGGGACCCGAACTCGCCAGGGCCAGCAGGGCGTATGCGGCGGCCCCGGCGACGGACGTGGTGAACGTCGCAGCGAGGGTGGCCGGTGCGATACGGGTCATGGGCAGGCCGCGCGCGGCGAGGATGGGTCCGAGCAGGGAGCCGCCGCCGATACCGTAGATCCCGCCGACTACTCCGACCGTCAGGGCCAGGGCTGCGAGCATGCGCGCCGCCGGTTCCGCCCCGTCCGGACGCCTCTGGGCCGGGAGCAGGGTCCGCAGGCACAGCCAGATGCCGAGCGGCAGCAGGAACGCGGCGACCAGGAGGCGGAAGACGCCGGGACCGGGGAGGGCGAAGACGCGGACGGCGGCGCCGACCAGGACGCCGGGCAGCGTCCAGGCGACGAGGCGCCGGGCCAGCCCGCCGCGCAGAGCGCCGTCGCGGCGGTAGCGCCACAGCGCCCCTGGCCCAGCCACCACATTGAACAGCAGGTTCGTCGGCGTGACCGCCGGACTCGACACACCGAGGACGCTCAGCTGAACCGGCAGGAGGAAGACCGCCCCCGAGACTCCGACCGGGGAGGTCACTGTCGAGATCAGCAGTCCGGCCGCGAACCCGACCCAGATCGTCCACTCCACCGCTGCCTCCGCCGCTCCTTGATCGCCCGGTCAGTATCGGCGGAGCCGGCGACGGTGGGGGGCGGCGGCAACGAGATGTTCACGAGCAGCAGGTGCAGCCCGGCGCGCAGCCGCAGGAGCCCGCTGCGGCTCCGGCGGTCCCGGCGGGATCCGGGGTGCGGGCCGTGGGTGCGCAGCAGCCCTTGCCCTGCCAGGCGTCGCGGCCCTCCTTGACCGCGACGGCGGCGATGACCAGGGCGGCGATGGGGTCGGCCCAGGACCAGCCGAGGGTGGCGTTGGCGACGAGGCCGACCAGCAGGACGGCGGAGAGGTAGGTGCACAGCATGGTCTGCTTGGAGTCGGCGACCGCGCTCGCGGAGCCGAGCTCGTGCCCCGCGCGGCGCTGGGCGGCAGACAGGAACGGCATGATCGCCAGCGACAGCGCGGCGATGACGATGCCGGGGATCGAGCGGTCGGCCTCGCCGGTGCCGGCCAGGGCCCGGACCGCGTCGATGCTCACGTAGGCGGCGAGAGCGAAGAAGGAGACGGCGATGATCCGCAGGGTGGTCTTCTCTCGGGCCTCGCGCACGGCGTGGTCGCGGGCGGAGAACTGCCAGGCGACCGCCGCGGCGGAGGACACCTCGATCACGGAGTCCAGTCCGAAGCCGACCAGGGCCGTGGAGGAGGCGATCGTGCCCGCGGTGATCGCGACGACGGCCTCGATGACGTTGTAGGTGATGGTCGCGGCGACCAGCAGCCGTACGCGGCGGGCGAGCGCGTCGCGGCGGGCCGGGGACGGGCCGAGGGATATCGCGCTCAACAGCAGCAGTCCTTCGTGGCGGCGTCCGGGCAGGTCTTGTCCGACTCGACCGCGACCACGGCGGCGAGAAGGTCGTCCAGGGCGTGGCCGAGGCGTTCGTCGGCGAGCTCGTAGCGGGTGCGGCGCCCGTCGGGCACGGTGACGACGAGGCCGCAGTCGCGCAGGCAGGCCAGGTGGTTGGACAGCCGGGTCCGGGAGATGTCGAGCGTGTCGGCGAGATCGGCGGGATAGGCCGGCGCCTGGCGCAGGGCGAGCAGGGTACGGCAGCGGATCGGGTCGGCGAGCGCGCGGCCGAAGCGGGCCAGCACCTCGATGTCGGAAACAACGGTCAGCACACGATGACAGTACACAAAGTCCTGAATTCAGGAAACTCTGTATTCAGGTCTGTGGGTGGTCGGCTGGCGTCGGGGGGAGGCGAGCTACAGCCAGCACTGCGGCGACATGCCCCTTACGCAGGCCCTGGTCGGGGTTCTCAGCCAGCGGGGGCGGAAGCCGGAATGAGGACGATGACGGTGCCACCAATACTCCGTTGACACTTGGTCGGTGGCAGAGGACCTCAGCCACGAGCGTCCGCCCGGCGGCGCAACGTAGCCGGTGATCGCCGGTTATGGAAACCGGCCTTCGTCGCGATCATTGAAGTACCCCCACCTCACTACCCAAGGAGGACGTCACGCCTGTTCCCGAATCGCTTCGACCACAGCGGCCCACCGTCACGAAGAGTGGTGTCCGCACACCTCCGGCGTGGGACTTCTGCTCATGATCACCCACCTGAACCTGTGCACACCGATCACGGAAACACACGACCTTCCAGGTGCGAGTGCTCACGGAATTGCGGAACCTACACCCGGTGCCTGCTCGGCGAGTAGGTCGGTGACCGATGCGACGTAGGAGTGGGCGGTGCCGACGGATAGAAGGCTGCGGCGATGCGGGCGAGGGTTTCGTGGCGGCGCAGGTACACGAGTACGACCAGTGCACGGCGGTGCGGCGGGAGTTTGCACCGCCGGTCACCCTCGCGGGTGACGATGAGCATCGTGACCCACTCGACCAGGGCGTGAGGCAGGTCGAGTGCGGCAGGATAGGGAACCAACAGGGCTCCTGTGCTGCTGGGTTGAGACGTCGAACATTTCCCTCAACGGCACGGGAGCCCTGTCCGTTGCGTACCTCAACGTCACGCCGTCCCGTCACCCGATCAGTAGCCACGCTGAAAACGCTCAGTGTCCGGACCGGCCGAGCCGGCGAGGACGACATAGATGTTAAGCGTCCGTGTCGGAAGCCGGGGTGATCACTGCGGTGGGACCGGGGTAGACCAGTTGCTCCTGCCCGTCGTCGAAGCGGACGAGGTAGGGAGGGGTACCGTCCGGACCCTTCACCTCCAGGATTTTCCCCGTGCGATTGCGCACACCGCTTCCTGCACCGTCGTTGTAGCGATCTCCCACATTGGCGCTCAAGACCGTTCCTTTCGTCGCTGTTCGATGTAGCGCAGCAATTACCCGGTGCACATTCTGGACATACGTCCTGTCACCCGAATGGGGCATGGCAGGACGACCACCAGCCCACATGACCCAACTGGTAGAGGTGCGCGGTACCGGCCCCCTCGGGGAGATCCGTACACAATCCGCAGAGTTCCCGGTTCGACCCCGGGTGTGGCACAGGGCCGTAAGTTGCCCGACGTTACGGCTTGGCGTGCTCCAGGACGTTCCCGTTGGCTGCGTTGTTCTTCTGGTTGCCGACGTACGCGGCGAGCACCGGAACCTTGGCGACTTCCTGGCCCACGGTCTCAGGGACGGGGCCGATGCCGGTTGCGAAGTTCCAGTCATCGTCAGCGTGAGCGGGGGCGGCGAGAGCAATGCTCGCGACGGCGAGTGCAGTGGCAGCAACAACCTTCTTCATGATCAAAGAAACGACCATGCCGGATCGGGGAAACGGTCCCCTGCGACTTTGAAGCCCGCCTAGCTCTATTGGCGGAGGTGCGCAGGCTTACGACCCGCAGAGTTCCCCGTTCGACTCCGGGTGTGGGCACTGTGCCTTTGACCAGACCATATGCCGTTGCTCCGAGGGTGACAACGAGCACCAGGACGACGAGCTAGAGGGGGTGCGGGACCGTGCGCTGTATCGACTGCACCGAGCCGGCGACGCACCGCGGACGCTGCGAGGAACACCACCAGGACTACGGCAAGCGGGCTTCGGTCCGTGCTCGGCGTGCTCGCCACCCTGTGCTCGTCCGGGTGTTCTCGGGGGCCGCTCGCCTCCGTGCTCTGGTCGGGTCCGCGGCCCGGGCACCTGTCAAACGAGGCATGGCACGACTGAAGTCCTGGCAGATCTTCCGCAGATCCCGCATCAGCCCCAACCGCATGAGCGTCATCAAGCCGTCCTCACCCTGGAGAGGCAACGCTGGAAACGCTCACTGCGGCGGAGAGCGTGTATGCAGGAGCCGCGGTCCTGCGGACATGCCCGCGTGATCATGGAAACCGATAGCGCCCAGCAGTGGTCGTTTCTAGCCAGCGGCTGAGGCCGAGCCCGCATGGAATCCCCCCGCTTGGCCTAGTCCGAGCGATCATCCGCGAGCCCCGGCATGCACTAAGGGTAATTCTCTGCAAACTATCTGCGACAGACATCACCACTGAAACACGGAGCTTCCATGCAGTCTGACTCCACGTCCACGCCAAGCACCCCTGCGCGGCCTTCTTCTCGACGCACCAGGATGAGCGCGCTCACGCTGGGGGTCGCGGCAGCCTTGTCCCTGCTGCCCGGGGCCACCACTGCGTCCGCGGAATCCACGCGTGCCGTGGCGAACGTCCCGATCTCCACCTACGCCAAGATCGTCGATGGAGACTACGACTTCGCCTACGCGACCACCACGGATGCGGGGCAAGCCCTCAAGGACCAGGGGTTCACGTACGAGGGTGTCGCTGCCTACATCTACCCCACGGACACGCGAAACCCGGACGCCGTACCCCTCTACCAGGTCTATAACGCCGGCCGCACTGACCATGCTCTTGTGACTGGCGAACTCGACGCGCTCAAGCAGCGGGGCTACGAGAACCAGGGCCCGATCGGTCGGGTCCTACTCGCCAGGAAGCCCGGTAGCGTCCCGATGTACGCCCTGTACAAGCGTACGGGCCACTTCTACACCACCAAGGAATCGGTCCGAAGGCAGTACGTGACAGCTCGAGGCTTCGCGGAGGTTCAAAAGGACAATCCCATGTACGCCTACACGACCCGACACATCGACAGCTCCGGCAACTGACCTCTACGGCCGCGGCGGCCCGTGCGCGAAGGACACACAGGTGCCGCCAGGAACGTTCTGAATCAGACAGCCTGGGCCCTGTCTCGTCGGTGGTCAGCAGCAGGGCGCGGCAGGCCGGTTCTCCTCGGCGAGATCGGCGAAGGAAATGGGACAGCAGGGGTACCGATTGCAAGCCCGGCGGTGAGGCCCAAACCTCCCTAGGAGGGTGGGGCGGTGAGCTGCTCTGCAATCTGCGCTTCGAGCGCGGCGATGCGCTTGTCGGCGAACCGCGCGTTGTCCCGGGCCGCGGCCAGGCGTTTGGTAAGGCGCTCCCGCTCGGCCGTCAGCGCTCTGACCTCCCGTTGCAGGGCGACGTTCGCAGTGGTGATGCGCACGACATCGGCGTCGGTCCACTCGCCCTGCAGTGCGGCAATCTGGCCGAGGAGTTCCGCGATACGTTCCCGCTGGTTGAGGACCTCCGCGTTGGTGTGCTTGAGGGCTTCCTCGGTGTTGAGTGCGCGTTCTCGCCAGGATGCCTCCACTGCGTCGCGCTGGGCCTGATCCGTCTGCGTTCGCAGTCCGCGGGCCCGGAGTGCGGCCTCGGCGACGAGGGTGCGGGCCGCGATGTGTTCGTAGAGGAAGGTGCGCGAGACGTCCGCTTGGCGGGCGACCGCGGCCACGGTGATCGGGCTGCCACTCTTGGCGAGGTGGTCGACGACGCACTGGATGCGCTCCAGGCTGGCTTCGGTCTTCTGGCGCCGCGCCTTGAGGGCTTGGGCGGTGCGGTGCGATGAGTCGGTCACGCAGGCTCCTCGTACGAGTCGGTGCCGTCGGGGATGGTCGCGGCGAGGTCGCTGGCCCGGAAGGCGAGCGACCACATGCGGTCGAAGTAGTCCTGGGGCCGGCGCAGGTCCAGGGCGAGCGCGTCCTCCAGCATGCCGAGGCCAGCCAGTGCCTTCTCCAGTCCGCTGATGGCGCGGGCGGTGGGCTCGAAGACGGTGTGCAGGTAGTCGGCGGTGCGGTCGTCCGGGGCGCGTTCGGCCAACGAGGCCCACTGTTCGGCTTTGCGGCGCCAGTACAGGAGGTCGGCGCCGGACATTACGAACTTGTCGCAGTTGTGGCAGTCCAGGTCCCACGGGCACGCGTCGCCTCGCACCACGGGCTGGTATGTGCACAGGCCGCCCTCGGCCGGGGTGCTGCGGCGCGAGAGATCGATCGCTATGGCCTGGGCCTCGGCCCTCGTCATGTGTTCGTTGGGCGATGCGAGCAGCAGGCCCGGTTCGGCGGATCCCGGTCCGCTGACCCAGACTCGCTCGAGTGCGTCGTCGACCTCCGAGGAGGCGACCTTCGCGTAGTGCTCGGCCATCCGTACGGAGATCTGGCCGAGGTACTGCTTGATGTGGTGCAGGCCGGCGCCGTTCTTCAACAGGTTCGTCGCCAGCGTGTGGCGGGCCTGGTGCGGCACCCAGGCGCCGACGTCCAGCGCCTCCAGCCAGTCGCGGAAGGCGTCGCCGAAGATGCTGTAGGTGATGGCGACCGTGCCGTCCGGGTTCTTGTGCGGCGAGGGGAACAGGGCGAGCGTCTTGCGCTCCTTCGCACCGGGGCTGCGGCCGTAGAGGTCCTCGAAGCGTTCTACGGTGAGCTGTTTGCGCAGCTGAAGCCGCTCAAAGAGGCGTTGCGGGATACGGATCGCCTCGTCGAGGTTGCCCACCTTGGTCTGGTCGTGCCAGAGGAAGGGGACGTTGCGGTGGATCGACGTGCATTCCAGCCGCAGCTCGGTGACCTCCGAGGCCCGGCGTCCGGTGAACACCAGAGCCTCCCAGATGTCGCGATAGCCCATGTCGTTCGGGTCGAAGCGGTCATCCAGCAGCTGCAGGTTCGTCTCGTCGGCCAGGGCCCGTGCCACCGGGTCGGGGAACGGGTTGCGGGTGCGGTCGGCCCGTTGAGCCTTCGGCAGGGCGATGATGAACTCCCGCGGCAGGCCGATGTGTTCGGCCTCCCCGGTCTCCATCGCATCGCGCAGGATCGAGCGGGCCTCATTGAAGGTCTGGCGGCGGGTATAGCCAGTGACCTTCATCGGCCTGCCGTCACGGCTAATCGCCAACGACGGCAGGCCCTCACGCGCCCGCTTGTTGTGATCGGCGACGAAACGCTGCATGTGATTTGCCGTCAGAACCGCCGGATCGTGGCCGCCACCGGGCGCGACAGCGCTCAGGAACACTCCGAGCTCGACGCACGCCTTGCGCCCGCCCTCGATGTGCTGCGGACTACGCGGCGCCTGCGGGGAACGCAAGCGGCGGTCCACCCGATCCCAGAGCAGATCACGCAGCCACCGCTGCGGTACGTCGGTGAAGTCGAAGTGACTGGAGCGGCGCTTGTAGCGGATGCCGTAGTGCTCGGTCTCCACGAAACCGGCCTCCTTGGCCTCCCTCTTCGTGACGTAGACGATCCGCAGCTCGTCCGCGGTCTCGCGCAGGATTCTGCGTTCGTGCTCGGCGAGCGCCGCCGGGTCGGACAGCAGGTCGAGCACAGAGTTCACGCCGCGCAGGCGGGCCAGGTTCGCTACCGCCTGGATGTGCCACAACGGCCAGGCCGTGCGCTGGGCCTTCTGGGCGTGGGCCAACAACCCGAAGCGGATCTCGGCCTGGACCAGCGGCGCAAGGCCGAGAAGATTGACCGTGCCGGCGCGCGAGGCGGGCCGGGCGGTGCGGCACCAGTGCCGGAAGGCATCAGGGTCAGTGCACATGATCTCGACGGGGTCGCGGCCGACGACCCGGTCGCCGCCCCACCCTGCCGGTCGCTGGGCGCCACCGGGCCGGCCGTCACTGCGATAGCGCTCGTCGTGGACGTAGCACAGCCGAAGAGGGCTGTCCGCCCGGCCGACACAGGACTCGACCAGGCAGTCGCCGTAGCCGGGGAGGGCCTCGGTCTGCAGCGCCACGAATTCGTCGTAGGTGAGATCCAATTTCCTGAACAGGACCTTGTTCCACCGGCTGAAGTGGGTCAGACAGAGCCGCAGCCCGAGATGACGGGATGGGCGCTCAGGACAGAACCGGCAGTCCGGCGGCTCCATGAGCCGAAGGTCGAGGACCTTGGGCTGGGCCGTGCGCAGGAACTCCCTGCGCGTGGAGCCGGGTTCCTTCTTCGCGGCTCGCCACTCGGCGCGATGGGGGTGGCACAGGTCCACGGTGTTCGTGCGGGTGGCGCGGCAGCCGTTGACCCGGCAGAACCAGCCGTAGACGAGGTGGTCGCCGGGCCAGCGCAATACGGCATCGCGATAGACCGGCTCGACACCTGGAGCCCCCAGAAGGGCGGTGAGGATCTCCAGCCGATCACGTCGCGCACGAGCCGACGTGCTGACCAGCAACTGCAAAGGGACACGCCGCGCTTCGCTCACCGCAGCTCACCCCACGTCGTCCGGAGGGCATCGTGAAACACCGGGTCGTTCACGTCGACGTGCGCGTAGATCTCATCGACGACCTCCGTTGAGGCCCATCCGCCCGCATCACGGACGATGGCCAGATTCCCGTCGGCAGCCTCCAGGACCGCGCTGGCCCAGGTGTGCCGGAACATGTGCGGCTTGATCAATCCCAGGCCCGCCCGTCGGCCAGCCCGCTTGAGCATCTTGCGCGCCCCCTCCGGGGCCCACGGCAGACCACGCGAGGGGCCGTGCTGCTGGACGAGCAACATGCCGTGCGCAGCACCGCGCGGATACTCCACGGTCAGGTACTCGAAGTACGCATGGACCATGGCCGGACTGACCCGCTTAATCAACCCGCCGTTGATCACCCCATCACGCAGCTCCCACTCCCACTTCGTCTTTGCCCTCGCCCCGTTGACCAGCCCGTCCCTGTGACAGACGTGGGCATGCGGACCCCGGCACTCCCCGCACGCGGCCTCCTCCCGCAGGTGCAGGTCGCACAGGTGCAGCCCGCACATCTCACCCGCCCGGAACCCACCATCGCTCAGCCACTCCACCACCATCCGATCCCGCAAGGAGTTGACCTCATCCAGCAACACCGCCCGAGCGCCGTCCGGCAGCTGTTTCTTGTGCCGACGCCGCACCGACTTCGGCGCCAGCGGATTCGCCTGCATGCTCCGCTGCAGATGACCGAGCAGCGACCGGTCCCGATCCCGCTGGGTCGGCATCCGGTGCAGCTTCAACGCCCCCACCAACTCAGTGTTGACGCCCAACTCGGCCTGCTTCAGATAGAAGCCCTTCAGGACCGCCGCGGCGCCGCGCAGCGCGTCGTTGCCGTACGGCCGCTTCCCCACCCGCCACGGCCGTCCATACGGTCCGGCGATCTTCGCTCCGACCGCGCCCATGTAACGCTCAAGGTCACCGAACCCGACGACCTCCGGCGTCAGCCCTTCGTGCTCCAGCCACCGAAGGTGATCGGCGAGAAGGTAGGCGTACGTCCGATCCGACCCCGTACAGGCGTAGTCGACCAGGTACCGGTCCGCCCCGCCATGCACTCCTCGCACCGAGTCGAAGATGGTGTACGCCTCACGGCCATCGCCGTACCGCACCGACTGCACCCTGAGCTGACCAACCGACAGCGTTCGCACCACAGTTCCTCCGAGCCGACCCGTCCACCGACATGGCGAACATCACGGCACCGGTCGGCAAACGAGCACGTGACGTACCCGGTCACTGGTCCGGCGAACATCCCGAACAACCCCGGACTCAGCCGGAAAACAGACGGCTCGACCACCCTGTGGCGCTGCCCCACGCCGCCCGGGCGACACGAGGCCGGTGACGTGTGGACGTACTGGAAGTCGCCGGCGGACACCATCCCCATCGGGCCGACCACGATCCTCGCCCGCACCGACCTCGTGCGCGCCGCGCCGATGGGCGGCCTCGTCCAGGGCGAGGACTACTGCGCGGCCCTCGGCGTGACCGCTCTCGCGCCCGGAATCCTGCTGCCAGTCCCCGTGTACAAATACCGCAAGTGGAACGGGCAGATGACAGCGCAGGTCGGATACGACCAGCTGGAGGCCGCTGCCCGGGAGCATGCCTGGCAGTACGGCCGCAGCCTGCGCGCCGTCCTCCGCCACGGTGAGGTCTAGGGTCCGCCACTTCGTGAGCACTTCCACGTGATCATGAGCAACGAGCTCTTCACGTGATCACGAGCATTGTCTACGTTCACCCTTCGGGTGCCGGTGCTGTGACCGGGGCCGCACACTCGAAGCAGAAGCCGACACTGCCAAAGCTGTGGAACTCGGGCAGCGGGCCGTCGTCCTCAGGGCTCGGGAGGAGGTCGCAAACGCGGATAACCTCTCGGGCCACAGCACGCGAGCTTCCACAGCCGAAGCATGTGGGGAGGTCGCCGGTATTCAGCCCGCTGTCGTGTATCACGGCGTATTCGTAGGCAAGCGCGGAAGGCAGCCATTCGACGTGGCAGAAGCGGCACCGTGGTGTCAGCTGGGGGTCACTGGCTCGGTTGCGCTCGACGACGAGGGTGTTGTGGAAGCAACGCGGGCACTGCACGGTGAGTGCCTCCAGCCCTTCGAGAGACGGCCGGATCCGCTCCAGGCGTTCGGTGATGTACGTGTGCATGCGGTTCGCGCCGGCGCTGATGTATTCGAGGTCCTGAAGGACGTCATCGCCAGCAGCGGCCAGTGCTTGCACGTCTGGATACAGCGCCTCGTACAAGAACCGAATGAGGAAGTCGAGGACCTTGGCAGCCAGCGCCTCGACGGACTCGTAGGTCTCGGTCAGCCCATAATGCTGCAGCGCGTTGCGTGTCTTCGCCAGGGCGTCGAGGCTTTTCTCCTCGGCTGCGGTGATCTCGAAACCGACGATGTCCCGGATGCGGCGTACTGCCTCACCGGGCGCGATGCTGGTGAAGTCACCCTTCTCGAACTTCGCCCGGCTGAATCTGCGTTCGGTGACTTTCTCCGCGACCAGGCTCCAATGCTCCTGCTCCAGACGGGCTTTGAGTAGTACCTCAGCCGCCGCCTGGAGGTGGAGGACGACGTATTTGAGCTGGCGTGGTCCGGGCTTCTCACCGTGCTCGTCGGGAGCGAGATGGTCGACGACCATGACCAGATAGTCGAGCCCATTATCGATGGGCGGGAAGGCGAGAGGGGTGCCGGATCCGACGGGATCACGCGGCGAGGGGCCGAATTTACTCACCCCCGTCCGCTCCTCGATCTTGAGTCGTCGCTCGTAGGGGTTGACGGTCACTGGCACACCTGGCCCTTCCGTGGGGAGAAAGACCGCAGCCATTCCTCCATGCCGATCGGGGTCAGCCGCGGGTTCGGGACAGGCTAGATGATGATGTGCGTCCGGCCTCGAACGCCTTCGGCCGGCCCCTGCTGTGACCCACACCGCCACTCGCCGTCTGTACCGGCCAACTCCCCAAGACCTGGCTCGAAGCTGAGGCGCAGATCCGGCCGACGCCGCGACTCTGCTCGACGGGGACGTCCGTCCACGGCGGTGCCGTGCCGACGCAGGAGCGCCATGCCCGCGCGTGGCCGGCCACCACCGAGAGTCAGCCACGTCCGGCGAGGTCTTCCTGCGCCAGGCCCGGACAAGCGCACCCACCGCCGCCCGACCCTCTCCGTCTCGGCGTCGGCCTGTCCCTCCACCACAGTCCGTTCCGAGCACCGCAGTCCCTGACCGTTCCACCCCAACAACGTGAGGAGAACCCCTCCCCCTTGCAACCCGGCACCCACTTCGCCTTCGGCGATCACGAGGAACACGGCTTCGTGGCCTCCTTCACCGCCGCCCTGCCCGCGCACATCGCCCATTGGTACCTGGAGCGCGAGCAGTTCGAGCCCGTTCCCGGAGAACCCGGCCTGTACCGGCTCAGCGAGCCCGAGCGCGACGGAGTCCGCCGCACCCGCCAGGCCGTCCACGACCTGCGCCGCCACGGCTACACCGTGCAAGTCGACATCCGTCTTGACCCGTCCCTGTCGGCCGGCCCGCCGCGCTTCGCCCGGCCCAACGGACTCCAGGACCGCCGCAGCCGTCTCGCCCAGGCCGCCGCCGGCCAAACGACGCAGCGCTCAGCACCGCCCACCACCTCCCCGCCGTCGGCCCGGCCGATCCCGCCGAAGCCCACCTATGCGCCGACCGTCCATTTGATGGCCGCGACCGGCGGGCGGTCCCGATGACACCCGCGAGCAGCCCGGCACCCGACGGGCCCTCTCCGACGGCTCCCGAACTGGCCAACCGGGCGCGCGACTTCCGACTGCGGATGGCGGTCATCGACCGCGAGACCGAGGCCGCGCTCGACATGACACGCGACCGGTACGGCAGTACCGTCCACGCGGGCGCCGCGGCAGCCGCACGAGGCAGCCGCGACAAGGCGGCGGTGGAGGCGTACGCCACCCACCTCGCCCCGCACGCCGAGGCTCTCCTCGATGCCGCCCGCCTCGTGCTCGATGAGCTGCCACCCGCCCGGCACCTGGCCGGCTGGCGGGCCGTTCTGGACGGCCTGGCCGCCTCCGCCGCCGAGATCCGACGGGCGCTCGACCGGCCGGCCACCCCCGGTTCCCCGGCCGAGCGCGCTCAGCACGCCGCCCTGTGGCCCCACCTCGCTGCCTGGGCGGACCACGGCTCCATCGCCAGCAACCTCGCCGACCAGCGCGACGGCCAACACCACAAGGCTCCGCTGACCGACGAGGAACAGCAGAAGTGGACCAAGAGGGCCCAGGCCGCGCAGCAGCGCGGCGAGCTGGAACTGACCGAGTCGTGGTACGCCGCCGACGGGCAGCCGATCACCCTCGCTCACCTGGTCGAGGACGACGACTCGACGGTGGTCGCTCTGCGCGGCGACCCAGACGCGCCAGGCTGGCAGGTGATCGGGCGCTACGCCCACGAGTACGAGGCGGGCAAGGTACTGCCCGCTCCGGTCCCGCCCGGCGTGCTGCGCGCGGACGTCTCCCGGTTCAACCGCCCGGCTCCGGTCCCGGAGGTGTCTTTGCAGGAACTCACCCGGGACGTCATCGAGGCCCAGCATGCCGGTGACGCGTCCAACGCCCTCCTCAGTGCCACCCAGCGCGGCTACAAGGCAGGGCCGATGGTCCGTCTCCAGGAACTCCTGGAGACGAGCAGCCAGTTCGCCAGTGCACTGGAGACCGTGCAGGGCCGCCAGATCGCCGCCCGCCTCTCGGCGCTGGGCCGGCAGATCGAGTTCCTCACCCACGAAGTCGAAGAAGCGGCCGAGGATCTCGGCGCGACCGTCGCCGTCCTGCCGCCGCACCGCACTCCCGTGCTGCGCATCCGCCCGCGCCCCGCCGTGGACACCGCACCACCCACGCCGCCGCGCACCACCACGACCGCCCGACACCGCTAACGCCGTGTCCTACATGGCGAACCCGAGCCTGCGCATGAGGAGCCGTCCGAGGCTGTCCTTGAGCGCCCGCGGCCTAGGTTCTGTCGTCAAATGTCACGCCCACATCAGGAGTGAGGCGAGGGTGACGGCTGCTTCGTAAGACTCAGTGGTCTTGTCGTACCTGATAGCGATCCCGCGCCACTGCTTCAAACGGTTGAAGCACCGTTCCACGACGTTGCGGTGTTTGTATGCCTCGCGGTCGAAGGCTGGCGGGCGGCCT
>NZ_JBIBUO010000022.1:0-96197 GCF_043079545.1 Streptomyces sp. NPDC015171 | reverse complement strand
GACATCGCCCGCGACCTCACCATCTGGTTGGCCGCCCGCGACTTCCCCCGACGGCCAACCAAACAGGGCAGCGATTTCTAAAACACGCTCTAGCCGCAGGTCAGCGTCGGAGTCCCCCAGTCCCCGTGGTCGTTGCCGTTGCCGTCGCCGGCGTCACCGACCTTGAGGTCGACCACTTGGGCGCCGCTCACGTCGACGTCGATCGGCACCGCGGCCTGTTTGCCGCGGATCGTCGGCGTGGTCACCAAGGTCTTGCCGTCGGCGACCACGGAGAACGTCACCGTTCCCGCACCGCCTGTCTCGTCGTCCACGCCGACGGTTGCCGTCAACCGGGAGCAGTTTCCGGCCAGGTAGAGCCGCACGTCGCTGGGCGAGTTGGTGCCCAGGCCCTTGGTGTAGGCGGTGCCGGCGATACTGATCGCCCGGCCGTCGCCGGCCGCCTGCTCGCCGACGCTGCTGTCGCGCTCCACCGGCCCCCAGCCGTTGGTGGACGACAGGAACGGCAGGCCGCTCACGGCGTTCTTGCCCGCCGGCGGTGCCGGCGGGATCCCGCCGACGATGCGCTCGTCACCGGCGGCAGCCTGCCTTCCGTCCTGCCGGTAGTGCAGCGTGGTGGTGAGTGCCGAGGCGGACGGGAGCTTCCCGGCGGGGGGTTCGACCGTCCACGTGAAGGTGGCTGATTGGCCTGGTTGCAGGCGCTTGACCGATGTGGGGCTCGGGGCGCCGACACTCCAGCCGTCGGGTGCGGACAGGGAGGCCGTCAGCTGGGAGGCGGCGCGCTGGTCCTTCGCTATCCGAACCGTGGTCCGGGCCGTGAAGGACTGTCCTGACTGGGCGGTGTCCGGGACGTCCAGGGTGACATCCGCGCCCGGGCGTTTCGGCATCGCGTACGTCCCGGCGTCGTAGCGGGGGCTGTCGTTCTGCGCGACGCGCAGGGATGAGGCGTAGCTGCCGTAGTTGGTGAGCGAGACCCTGCCGAGGCCGCCGGTGCCGCCGTCCAGGTTCCACACGGCGATGGCGATGCTGTTGTGGCCGTTCGGGTTCAGGATTCCGTTGGGTACGGGGAAGGTGTGCTGCGGGCCGAGGTAGTTGACGTAGTTGCCGACCTGCCAGCCGTTCACGAAGATCGTGGCACGGTATTTGCGTGACGGGTCGTCGGTGAACGTCAGCCCGAGCGAGGTGTCCTGGCCGTGCGGGAGGTCCAGGTCGGCGTCGGTGCGGTACCAGGACGCTCCGGGGCGGGTATCGGTCGTCGGCAGGGAGACCCGCTTCCAGTTGCCGTCCGGGTAGCCCGGCAGGGACCAGCCGGCCCGCTCGCCGTACAGGCCGCCCGTCGAGAGCGGGCCGCGCACCGTGTCCATGAGGTCCTCGCCGCCCCGTACGCCCTGAAGCCGCCAGGTGACGGAGGTCAGCGGGGCCCCGACGAGAGAGGCGCCGGTCAGGCCCCGCGCGGTCTTGTTGCCGTTGGTCGCGTTGTAGTCCTCCTCGTGCCCCATGTTCACGGTGAGTACGGAAATGACGTTGTCGCCCTTGGAGTTCACCGAGCCGGCCGGGAAGGCGAAGTCGGCACTTCCGGTGGTGGAGCTGCCGAGGAAGGCGCCGTTGAGCCAGGCGGAGAACGCCTGCGCATTTCCACCGGAGTCAGAGACCAGGTGGATGCCGGTCTCCTTGCCGCCGGCGCGGAAGCGTCCGCGGTACCACGTGTTGCCGGTGTGGAAGCCGTAGTCGTCCGCGTAGAGCACCGGTGGTGAGTCGCTGCCGGAGACGCTGTTGGTGGTCGTCCTGTCGGCCACCCGCCAGCTGGAGTCGTTGAAGTCGGCGGCCGCTTCGGGGGATTCCTCGGCGTGCTTCCAGTTGGTCAGCGCCGGCAGATGTACGGGGGCAGCCACCGGGATCTTCCCCGTGCGGCTTGCTGTGCCGGTGCCCTGGGTGTCCAGCGTGCTGCCGTTCCAGGTGACGCGGGCGGCGGACGTGAACACCTCGATGTTCTTGTCGTCGGCGTTGTCGCCGGTGAGCGCCAGGGTGCGGCCGCCGTCCAGGCTGGTCGCCGTCCGCAGTAGGTGGGTACCGCGCACGAGGACCGGGCCACTCGCCGTGTCCTGACGCCAGAACGTCTTTGCCGTGGCCTTGTCGCCGACGAGGAGCAGCAGCGGGCGCTGACCGCCGCCGCTGATGCTGATGCGGGTCAGGCCCTTGTGGGTGTAGTTCAGCCGCAGGTCACCGGTGGCGAGGTCCCAAGTGGTCTTGGCTGCACCGTCGTCGGTGGTCACGGTGGGTTTGGAGGAATAGCGCAGGACGGTTTCGCCGTCGCTGCCCGGGTCGCCGTAGAGCACGGCGGCGTCCCGGTTGCCGATGGTCGCGCTCGTCATGATCTCCGACGTGGAGTACCGCAACTGTGATTCTCCGAGGCGGTAGTTCGCCACGATCACGTGCGAGTCGCGTCCGTCGAGCGTGATCGCGGTGCCCGGCTGCTGCGGCACGACCGGGTAGGTCGGCGTCGCGGTGGCGGCCGTCGGCACGTCTATGGCGTCGACGGACACGTAGTTGTCCGACGAGCCCGAGCTGTGAGTCCCGTCGACGACGATCTTCAGGGTGTGCGCCCCGGATGTCAGGCCGGTCTTCTGGAAGACGACTGCCTGGTTCTCGCTGCCGGAGTCGTCGACCGTGGCCACCTTGGTGCCGTCGAGGTAGACGTCGGCGTTGCCGTGGTTGTCGGTCTTCGAGCCGATCCAGCGGATGGCGGTGCCGTCGAAGGGTACGGTGAGCGAGTCGCCGGCCTTGTTGGAGAACGACTCGGTGTGCTTGTAGTCGCCGTCGGTGTAGCTCTGGTCGGCCACGTGCGACCACGAACCGGTGTACTTCAGCGCGGAGTCGGGGTCGTCCCAGGTGTAGGTGGTGTCCGTGGACGGCTGGGTGTTGAAGTCCAGCGAGATGTGGGTCCTGTCGACGGCCGTGGACGTGGAGTTGCCGTGTCGCAGGACGTGGAACTGCGTCTTGGAGTCGGGGTTCATCCGGGCGGTGTCCACGACCGCGGAGTCGTCCGGCGGCGTGGCCCTGATCGCCTCGGTCTTGGTCAGCGGGGCGACCGACTGCGTGAAGTACCCGATCAGCTTGTCCTCGTCGTACTTCGGATCGAGCTGGCGGTTCTCGCGGATCGCGGCCCCGTAGTCGTAGGACGTGTAGTTCTCCGGCATACCCAGCCAGCCCCAGTTGGTGCCGCCGTAGGTCATGTAGAAGCTCTGCGCGGTGGCGCCGACGGCTATGTTCTGTTTGTAGAACACGTTGGCGAACTGGTCGTTGATCAGCTGGGCGCACTTGTCGTAGCCAGGTCCGCCCCAGGGGTCGAACGCGCCGCCCTGGAACTCCGGCGAGTACAGCGGCTTGCCGGCCGGGTGGTCGTAGCTGATGTCGGGGACGCCGTTCCACTTCGCGGGGTTGGAGCAGTTGAAGCCCTGCGGGTAGGAGTCCGGGCCGTCGACGTCCAGGGCGCCGGTGCCGGAGTTGAAGGTGCCGTTGTTGTTGCCGGTCAGTGGCACGGTGATGCCGTCGGCGCGGGCCGTGTCCTCCAGGTGCTTCATGTAGGAGCGGCCGGCGTCGGAGCCGTTGTAGTACTCGTTCTCGACCTGGTAGGCGATGACCGACCCGGTGCCGTTGGTCAGCTGGTGGCGGGCGATGATCCGGTCGATCCGGGTCAGCCACTCGTCCGCGTACTTCAAGAACCGCGGGTCGTCGCTGCGGTTGTTCCCGGCCTTGGTGGTCAGCCAGCCGGGCAGGCCGCCGCTGTCGACCTCCGCGTTGATGTACGGCGCCGGGCGCGCGATCACGTAGAGCCCGGCCTCCTCGGCCATGTCGAGGAGCTTGTCGACGTCGCGCACGCCACTGAAGTCGTACACGCCGGGTTTCGGCGAGTGGTAACCCCAGTCGAAGTACAGCGAGGTGGAGTTGAAGCCGGCGGCCTTCATCTTCTGGAAGATGTCGCGCCACAGGTCCTGGCTCGGGAGCCGGAAGTAGTGGAACTCGCCGGACCACAGGTAGGTGCGCTTGCCGTCGACGAGGAACGAGTACCCGTCCAGACTCACCGTGTGCGCCCGCGCGCCGACGGCGGGCGCGGCGGATACCCGCCCGCCGGCCTCCCGTGCCGCGGCGGGCGCGGTCATCCCCACGGCCAGGGCGATGGTCGCGGCCGACGCGAGGACCGCCCTCCACCACCGAAGCCGACCGTGTCTCGCACTCTCCGAACCGATCCAACTACCCCGCACTGCGGCCTCCTTACCGCCCAAGCAATCAGAGTCGAACAGACTCAGGCAAAGCCGAACAGTAAAGGGGCACAAGGCTCAACACAATGGGGCGGGAGAAGACGGTCGAGATGGAGGGGGGCGGACGGACAGCCATGGGCCAGTGCCGGGACCGCCGATCCGCCGCAGGGGGCCTGGCCGCGGTAACCGGTCCGTCCCCGGGCGGAGCGTCGTGGCGGTCAACAGCCTTCGGGTGGACCACGGTTGGCGCTACTCCGCTCCGCGTGCCAGGCACGCGCCGGCGTCCGACATGGTCGAGCGGCGGCGACGTCGCTCCCGCCACCCCCGCTCCAAGTCGTCGCCGAGCATGTGTCGCCATCCTCGGACTGCGGCAAGCGACTTACTCGGTGCTCGACCTCCCGGTCTGCTGTGGCGCCAGGCGCTGTAGTGCGTGAGATGCGCGTGAGGGGGAAACGTTCACTGCGCATGCCCTTCATCCAGTGAAAGAAACTCACTGTTTGTGTGCTTGTAGGGGTGAAGTAAGGGCATGCGGTGGTCAGGAGGTTGATAACAATGGTTCCCCTGCTTCTGGTTCTTCTGCTGGCTCTGATCCTCTTCGGCGCGGGCTTCGCGCTGAAGGCACTGTGGTGGATCGCGGTGATCGTGCTCGTCGTGTGGCTGCTGGGCTTCGTTGTCCGGTCCGCGGACAGCGGTGGCCGAAGGGGCCGCTGGTACCGCTGGTAGGCGGCAGCGCCTGAGCACGGCGACACGCTGCGTGAACAAGTGGGGCCCGGCCGGACACGGCCGGGCCCCACGCGTGTCAGGGGGTGGCATCTGTCGTGGCTGGAAGAGATCGGGCGTATCGGACGCACGGCAGGGTACGCGTGCAAAGCGGCGGCCCCGCGGAACCAGCAGTGGAACCCTGCCTCCTAAGTTCCACGGGGCCGTCGCACCCGGTTCCAGCAGCGCCCCGACATCCTGGAGCGGTGCCCGGTGGTGGGCACAGCGGCGGCCGTTGACGGTCACGGTGCCGCGCGTCGGGGCGTGGAGCCCGATGATCAGGTGCATGGTGGTGGATTTGCCGGCATCGTTTGGGGTCGAGGAGCCGGTCGTGCCGGGCTTCACGACGAAGTCCAGGCTCCGAATCGCCCCCGTTCCGTGGTCCCGGCGTCCGAACCGGGTTTCACGGGTAATGCCGCGGTACTGCGCGGGGGCGCGTTCCTGCCGCGTAGAGCGAGCTGAGTGTCGTCCGAGCTCGGTGAAAAACTACGGATATCAGCTGCCCTGCCGGTCTGACCAGGTCATTTGCCAATGTGTTCAGGTTGCTTTCAGGCTCACCGCGCAAAATTGAAACTCGTGCACCGGAAGCGCCAAAGCAATGGCAAAGGCGTCTATGGAAAGGGGAGTTCCCCGTGTCATGGTGCGCTCCATGACAACAGAGCACCTCTTCGATGACCGCCCCCTTGCTCCCCTCCGCACCATGGCGAACAAGGTGCCGGAAGTGACCGTCTACTTCTGGATCATCAAGGTGCTGACCACCGGGATGGGCGAGACTGCCTCGGACCTCCTGGCCCGTCTGCTCGGCCCGGTGCCGGCGGTCGCGTCCGGCGGACTCGTCCTGGTCGCTTCCCTGGCCGTGCAGTTCGCCGTCCGCCGCTACATCGCGTGGGTGTACTGGACGGCCGTCGTCATGGTCAGTGTGTTCGGCACGATGGCCGCCGATGTCCTGCACGTGGGCCTCGGCGTCGCGTACACGACGTCCACGCCACTCTTCCTCGTCGCGCTGGGAGGGGTCTTCGCCCTCTGGTACGCCAGCGAGCGGACCCTGTCCATCCACGGCATTCACACCCGGCGCCGCGAGGCGTTCTACTGGGCCGCCGTCCTTGCCACCTTCGCCCTGGGTACGGCCGCGGGCGACCTGACCGCCACCACCGGCTTCGGTTACGCGGGCTCCGTCGTCCTCTTCGCCGCGGCGATCTGCGTGCCCGCGACGGCACACCGGTTCGGCGCGCTGAACGCCGTCACCGCCTTCTGGACCGCCTACGTCATCACCCGCCCCCTCGGCGCCTCGCTCGCCGACTGGATGGCGCTCGGGCACGGCCGGGGCGGTCTCGGACTGGGACTGGCGCCGGTCACCCTCGCCTGGACCGTCGCCATCGTCTGCTTCGTCGGCTACCTGGCCGTCACCCGTCGGGACGCGTCCGGCACCGCGGCGCCGCGGCGCACGGGGCCCGGCCGTCATGGTTCCAGCCGGTAGCCGTGCCTCCGCAAGGTGACGATGCGCGGCAGCCGGTGCGGTCGGCCGCACGCGTCGGCCGCCATCACGAGGCGGCGGCGGAGGCCGGCCATGGTGACGCCGAGCGTCTTCGTGGGGCCGAACCAGTTCTCGTCCCGGACCTGCGCCATCAGGGTTTCACGCGAGACCGCCGCGCCCGGCTGCCGGGCGAGCCCGGCGGGCGGTTCCGGCGCGCGCCCGAGGCGGGGGCCTGCGGGGCCCGCACCCGCCGGGGCACTGCCCGGCCTTCGCCGCCAGCGCGCGCCGGGGAGGGCGGTGCGGTCGCGAGTGGCGCTCGTCCGATCGCACGGGCGACGACGGGGCGGTCGCCGACCCGCGCGCGGTCTCCTCGTCGGCCCAGCGCTCCGGGACGAAGGACCGCCGCTGGTGAATGCCGCGCGGCCGGGAACGCACGCGGGGCGTCCATCGTCTACAGTTCAGTAGACGGTCTACTTGTGTGTAGTCCGTGGTGGCTCTGCCTCCACTCGCTTCAGGTCGTCCGCAGGGAAGGGTTCCGACCGAATGACCGCACCGATGCACCTGGCTTCGCAACTCGCCGTGAACGTCCTCGACGCCCAGTCGTTGCTGACCGCCTTCGGCGTGCTGGGCGTCGGCGTGGTGCTGTTCGCCGAGACGGGCCTGCTCGTCGGGTTCTTCCTGCCGGGCGATTCCCTGCTGTTCACGGCGGGCCTGCTGTGCACGAACACGGCGGACAGAGCGGTGCACCTGTCGCTCGTGCCCTTGCTCACCGCCGCGGCCGTCGGTGCGCTGGCCGGGGCGCAGTGCGGTTACCTGATCGGACGGCGGGCCGGCGGTGCGCTGCTCGCCCGCAGCCGCTCGCAGCGGCTGCACGAGGGCGCGAAGCGGGCGGAGGAACTGCTGGAGCGCTACGGGTACGCGAAGGCGATCGTGCTGGCCCGGTTCATCCCGGTGGTGCGCACGGTCCTCAACCCGCTGGCGGGAGTGCTGGAAGTACCCGTACGGACCTTCACCCTGTGGCAGATGGCCGGCGGCCTCGTCTGGAGTGTCGGTGTCACGCTCGCGGGGTACGCGCTGGGCTCCTCGATCCCGAACGTCGACCGCTATCTCCTGCCGCTGGTCGCCCTCATCGTCGTCGTCTCCCTGATCCCCGTCCTGGCCGAGGTTCTGCGCGGCCGGCGAGTCGCCAAGGCGAAGGGGACGCAGCAGTGATCATGGCCTTCGACGGTTCCTCCATCGACGGGTCCGTCTACGCCGACGTGGTGCGCCGGGCGGAGCACGCGCCAGGCTGGCTGGACGACACGGTGTCGGTCTGGTCGACGTTCGGACTCGCGGTGTTCGCCGTCCTCATGGTCGTCGGCTGGTGGCAGGCCCGCCGGACGGGGGCGGCGGACGCGGTGACGGCGCTGGCGGTGCCGGTCGTCGTGATCGTGGCGTACGGCGTGGACATGGGGGTGAAACTGATCGTGCGCGAGGACCGGCCGTGTCAGAGCCTGCACGCGCTGACGCTGGAGGCGTGTCCGGCGCCCGGTGACTGGTCGTTCCCCAGCAATCACACGGCACTCGCGGCCGCCGCCGCCGTGGCCCTGACGTTCGTCTCGCGTCGGCTGGGTGCCGTAGCGGTCGTGGCCGCGCTGGCGATGGGTGCCTCCAGGGTGTGGGTGGGCGCACACTACCCGCACGACGTCCTGGCCGGGGCGGTTGTCGGCGGGCTGGTGGCGCTGACCGCGATGCTCGTCCTGCGCCCCCGATCGGGAACCATGGCGCGACGGCTCGCGGCCGTCCGCCTTGGCGCCCTGCTGCTGGCCGCATGAACCGCCGTGACGTCGCCGACGTGGCCGGCACCGTCGGCCTCAGTGCCTGGGGGGCGTTCGGACTACTGACCGCGGCCGTCGTCACCGGTGCCGGTGACGCATTCTGGCCGGACCACAGCTTCCTCGCGTGGTCGGTGGGGCACCGCCCCCACACGGTCGTGACCCTGGCGCGCGGCGTGACGGCCACGGGGACCGGGGCGATCCCCTACGTGCTCGCCGTCCTGGCCGGCCTTGTGGCGGGACGGTCGGCCCGGCACCGGCTGCTGGCCGCAGCCGTCTTCGCAAGCTGCCTCGCGGCGGGCCAGACCCTGCGCCACGGTGTGATGGAACTGGTCCGGCGCGCCCGGCCGCCACTGACGGACTGGGCCACGCACGCTTCCGGCTGGGCGTTTCCCTCCGGGCACGCCACCACGGCCGCCCTCACCGCCGGGCTGCTGATGGTCGCCGTGACCTTGCGGGCTCCGCGCGGGGCGACAGGGCTGCGGCTGGTCATCGGATGCTGGGGTGCGCTCGTCGGGCTGACCCGGATCTACCTCGGGGTGCATTGGTTCACCGATGTCGTCGGCGGGTGGCTGTTCGCCGTCGGCTGGCTGGGAGTGTGCCTGTGGGCGGCGGCCCGATGGCTGCCCGGACCGTTCATCGCGGGCACGGCGCCCGCCCTGGCACCCGGGAAGGACCATGCGCCCCAAGATCCTGGTCATTGAGGACGATCACGCACTGCGGGATGTGCTGCGCCGCGGTCTGTCCGACGAGGGCTTCGCCCCCGTCCTCGCGGCCGACGGCGCGACGGGCCTGCGCCTGGCCGCCGACGACGTGTCGGCGGCGGTCCTCGACGTAGGACTGCCCGACGCGGACGGACGGGATGTGTGCCAGGCCATGCGGGCGAACGGCTTCCAGGCCCCCGTGATCTTCCTGACCGCCCGGCACCGGATCACGGACCGGCTGTCCGGGTTCTCCGCCGGCGGCGACGACTACCTGCCCAAGCCGTTCCACCTCGCCGAACTCACCGCCCGGCTGCGAGCGGTACTCAGAAGGACGGCCGCACCCGTCCCGGCCTCGGCCGGTGACCTGGTCCTCGACGCGGTGGACCACAGCGTCACCGCGCACGGCGTCCGGGTCGCCCTTTCCCCGACGGAGTTCCGGCTGCTCGCCACCCTCGCAGCCGCCGACGGCACCATCGTGCGCCGCGGCGACCTTGCCCGGGCCGGCTGGCCCGAAGGCGCCCAGGTCAGTGAGAACACCCTGGACCAGTACCTGACCCGGCTGCGCCGCAAGCTCCGCGAGGCGGGCAGCAGCCTCACGATCGGTACGGCGCGCGGTGTCGGGCACCGCCTGTCATGAGGGGTCTCCCACGTCACCTGGTTCCGCGCACGCTGCGCGGGCGGCTCTCCCTGGTGGCTCTGACCACTGCCGCTCTTCTGATGACGATCCTGACCGTGGTGTTCAACGTCGCCGTGGACCGGCATCTGCAGCGTCAGGCGGACGACGAACTCCGCAACCGGGCAGCCGCCGTCGCCACCACCATCGACACCAGTGGCGCGCGCGTGCGAGTCCTTGAGACGGCCGCCGACCACCTCCTCGACACGAACGTATGGATCTACGCGGACGGACGGCTGCTGGAGAAACCGCCTTCCACCGCCGCCGGCAGTCCGCCGGCCCGGGCCGCCGGCCGACTGGCCGCGCAGGCCGCCCAGGGCGGGCAGGGCGGCCAGGGCGCGCAGAGCAGGCAGGGCGGGCAAGGCTGCTCGACCACCAAGGGGCCCGAACCCGTGCGCCTGTGCTCACTGGCCGTCCCCGGCGGTCAGCGCGCCACCGTCGTCACCGCCCTGGACCTCAGCCCCTACCGGAGCTCCGCCGACACGCTGCTCCTCGGATCGCTGATCCTGGACGGCGTGATGCTCGTGTGCACCTACGCGCTCACCCGCCTGTCCGTCGGCCGGGCCCTGCGCCCGGTGCGGACGATGACCGACCAGGCCACCCAGTGGAGCGCCGTGGGCTCCGACGACCGCTTCGACACCGAAGGCCACCCCGTCGAACTCGCCCGTCTGGGCACCTCCCTGGACGCGCTTCTGGACCGCATACGGACTGTGCTGCGCCACGAGCGGCAGCTGACCGGGGAGCTCTCGCACGAGCTGCGGACGCCGCTCACCCGGATCGTCATCGAGCTCGACTGGCTGCGCTCCCGACACCGTTCCGCCGAGGAGGTCCACGCCGCCCATGAGGTGATAGCGGAGGCCGCGCAGTCGATGCGGACGATCTGCGACACGCTCCTCGACGACACCCGTGAGAGTGCGCTCAAGCCCATGACGGCCCCCGGCGCCACCGACATCGGGCCCGTCCTCGACGGCCTGCTCCAACGCCTCGATGCACCGGAGCACGTCAAGGCCACCGCGGAGAGCGCCGCTCCGGTGCTGTGCGCCGCGGTCGCGCCGGCTCTCCTCGAACGGATCGTCAGCCCGTTGCTCGCCAACGCCGTCCGCTACGCCCGCTCCAGCATCGCCCTGTCCGCGTGGCGCACGCAGGGCACCGTACACATCCGCGTCGACGACGACGGGCCCGGGGTGCCGGAGTCGTTCGTCGGCGAGTTGTTCCAACCCGGGCGGCGTGCCGACGCAGGCGACGGGCATGACGGCGCGGGCCTGGGGCTGCCGCTCGCACGCCGCCTGGCCCGCGCCGTCGGAGGCGAGGTGTCCTACGACCCCGAGTACGCGCCCGGAGCCAGGTTCATGGTCAGTCTGCCCGCCGGCTGACCCGTTCCCGCCCCGCGGTCCGCGCCGCGGACGCCCTGCGCTCCCGTACGTGGGCGTATGCCATCAGGCCGAACAGGACGGCGAGAAGCACAGCGGACGAGCCCGCGGTCCCGAGGTCCAGACCGCCCTTGGCGACGGGTTTGGTGAGGAAGTCTCCCGCGGTCGCGCCGAGCGGACGAGTGAGGACGAAGGCGATCCAGAACAGCAGCACGTTCGGTACGGCGGGCACCTTCATCAGCACCGCGAGCACGGTGAGCACTCCGGTCACCAGCAGCGCGCCCCCGGCATACCCGAGGCCGGAGCTGTCGGACAGGAAGTCCCCCATCGAGGTGCCGAGGGTGTTGGACACCAGGATCGCGGCCCAGAACAGAGCCTCGGCCCGGAAACTGACGATGTCACGGATCTGGAAGGTCATCCCGCTCAGCTTCCAGACGAGGAAGATCGACAGCAGGATCGAGATCAGGATCGCCGCTCCGGCCGGATAGCCCAGGCCGAGGCCCTGCGGACCCCAGCCGAGGGCCTTGGCGCCGCCAGACAGGTACTTGCTGCTGGCGTCGCGGTTCATGAAGTCGGACATCGTGGTGCCGGCCATGCTGGTCGACAGGATCACGGTCCAGTAGAAGAACGGGTTGTAGTGGCTCGACCGCAGCTGGACCACCAACGTCACCACGAAGACCGCGAAGAGGGCGATCGTGGTGAGGAAGTATCCGAGCTTCAGGGTCTGCGCGAAGAGGTCGCCCGCCGTCTCGCCCAGAGTCGTCGCGGCGATCTTCATGATCCAGAAGATCAGCGTGACTTCGGGTAGTTTCTTCATCACCGACTGGGTCGTACTCGACGTGCTCGCCCTGTCGACGTCGGCGAGGACCTCATGCTTCTCCATGTCAACGGCTCCTGTCCGGTCGAACGACAGGGCGCCCGTCGCGCAACGCGCACGGACGCCCTGTGGAGATGAGGGGGGCCGCAGCAGGCGGCCGGCATCATCGACCTTGACACAGCGGGCCTGAAAGTATCCTGAACGCCTGCCGGACAGACGCTTCAGGCCGTCTGGCGGGCGCCCTGAACCGGCTCGGCGACGTCCTCGCGGGTCACGGACAGGTACACCACCAGCCCGAGGATCACCGCCACGAACAGCACACTGGTCACGACGGTGCCCAGCCCCAGGCCGCCGTCGACCGACGGCTGGGAGAGATAGTCACCGATCGACGCACCGAGCGGGCGCGTCAGGATGTACGCGATCCAGAAACTCCATACCGCGTTCAGCCCCAGCGCGAAGCGCGGGACGGCGACCGCCGCGATGGCGAGGGCGAACAGCACAGCGGACAGCCAGTAGCCGAGATCCATGCGCTCCGACACCAGGTCGCCGGCCGCCGTGCCCAGGGCGAAGGTGAACAGGACGGCAAGCCAGTAGAAGGACTCGCGGCTGGTGGTGTCGATGTGATGGATGGACAACGTCCGCTCACGCCAGTACCAGACACCGAACACGACGGCGAGTGCGATGGCGAACACCGTGGTACTGGTCTCCAGCGGCACGCCCATGTTGTCGGTGAGATTGTCGCTGATCAGCGTGCCGACGACACTGATCAGGGCCACGGCCAGCCAGTACACGCCCGCCCGGTAGGCGCTCGTCCGGAACTGCACGACCAGCACCACGGCAAGCAGGCCGCTCATCAGGAGCGACACGCCGGTCAGGCCCAGCCCCGCCTTCTCGTTCAGCAGGTCGGCAGCGGTCTCACCCACCGTCGTGCACAGCACCTTGATGACCCAGAAGAAGACGGTGACCTCGGGCACCTTGTTCCAGCGCGACCGGCGGGACGGCGCCGCAGGGCCGCTCCCCCCCGCTATGGCGGAGTTCTCAGATGTCTCGTACGTCATGAGGCCCCACCGTGGCACCGGGCACCTGAACGCATCCTGACTGCCGCGTGGCACCGCACACCCTGACCGGCCGCGGACCGTCAGCATGGAAGTCATGAACATGCGCGCGCCCCACCTGTGCATAGCGGCCTTCCGTCCCGCCGCCCCTGCCCCTGTGACGGAAGACAGCCGCTGTGCACACCCGAGCCGCCGACCACCTTCCCAGTGCTCGCCCAGCGAACTGGCTGCGCCGTCGACTCGGCCGGGCCGCCGCCCTCTCCTACACGGCGGCCGTACTGCTGCCGGAGCCTGGACTCTGGCTGCGCCGACCCCACGCCCTGCCATGTGACGAGTCGGCCCATGTGCCCCTGGCCGCCGCCCCGCTCCTGCTCGCGCTGGTTCTCCTCGCAGCCGGACTCCAGGTACCGCTCCGCGCGCTGGGCAGCCTGTTGCGACGCCCCGAGGCTCTGCTGGCCGGGCTCCTCCTGCACGTGGCGATTCCCCTGCTGGTCATCCCGGCCGTCGCGTTCCTGCTGCGCCAGACCCCCGACACGGACGGCGGCAGCGGCCTGGTCACCGCGATGATCCTCATCGTGTCGATGCCCGTGGCCGCCGGAGCGACCGTATGGACCAGCAAGGGCCAAGGCGACCAGCCGACGATGGTGGGGCTCGTACTCGCCTCCACCCTCCTCAGTCCGCTCACCACCCCTGTGGTCATCACCGCGCTGGCTCCGCTTCTCAGCGACGACTACGCGCAGGCCCTCATGGGGGCCGGGAACGCAGGCGGAGGCGCTTTCGGCCTCCTGGACGTGGTACTGCCCTGTGCGGCCGGCGTTCTGTGCCGACTGGTGCTGCCCCTGTCATGGCTGGGGCAGGCATGGCGCTTCGTGGAGCCCGCGGCTATGGCCGGCTCCGTGGTCCTGACCTACGTCAACGCGAGCGGCGCCCTCGGCTCGTTCCTCACCCGCCCGCGCCCCCTTCTCCTCGGCGCCGCGCTGACGGTCGCGGCGCTGGTCTGCCTGGTGTCGTTCACCGTCGGCCGCTGGTTCGCCCGTCTCCTGCGGCTCACCCCCTCCGCAGCCTCGTCGCTCACCCTGTCCTGCGGCATGAACAACAGCAGCGCCGGCGCGGTCGTGATCACAACGACCTTGCCGGACAAGCCCCACCTGCTGCTACCGGTCATCGCCTATGGACTGCTGCAGAAGATGGCGGCCGACAGAGTCGTGCGTGGCCGCGCCGCACGCCCGACGGAACCGGAAGGCGCGTCCTGACAGCACAACAGGAAGGCACACCGGTGAAGGCACACCGCTCGGCCATGCGCCGGGCGTGTTCCAGTCGAGGGCCCTCCGGGTGCGCATGGGGCCCGAGACCTGTCGCGGGCTACCCGTCCTGGGGACGAGGCCAGGTAGCAGGTGATGTCAGGGGAGGGGCGGATATTGGGCTGGTCGGCTGTCTCCGGGACGCGGGCGTTCGTGTTCGGTGGCGGCCCTGGTCCTGGACGGCGCGGTGGTCGCCGGCTGCCGGAGCCCGTCACCGCGCGATAAACCTGGCGACGTCGGCGATCGTCCCCGGGATACTGGTCGCCCATGGATGAGGTCAAAGTCGTCGTCGCCCATTCCGAGCGCGCGACTCTGCGCGTCGGTGATGTGTTCTTGAAGGTGGACTCCGATCAGGCGCGCATCGACGTCGAGGTCGAGGCCATGTCCCTCGCGCCGGTCCCGACCCCGGAGGTCTTGTGGCGCAAGCCGCCCGTGCTCGCGATCGCCGCACTCCCGGGGACGACGCTGGGGCGCCTCGGCGGGCCGTCGACCGGGTCGCCGGCGGCGTGGGCCGCGGCGGGCGCCGCCATCCGAAAGCTGCACGAAGCGCCCCTGCCGTCCCGGCCGGGCCGGGCCGGCCGGAGCATCGTCGCGCTGGCGGCGGAACTCGACGACGAGTGCGAGTTGCTCGTGACGAACGGTGTCCTGCCCGCTGACCTGGTCACCCGCAACCGCCAGGTCGCCGAGGCCGCGCTCCGGCCGTGGACTCCGGCGTTCACGCACGGCGACCTGCAGATCGCGCACGTCTTCGTCGACGGCGACGAGGTCACGGGCATCATCGACTGGTCCGAGGCGGGCCAGGGTGATGCCCTGTACGACCTCGCCACCTTCACGCTCGGACACGAGGAGCACCTCGACGACGTCATCGCCGGCTATGGCACCGACGTCGACCTCGACGTGATCCACGCGTGGTCGTCGCTGCGAAGCCTGCTGGCGGTTCGCTGGCTGATCGAGCACGGCTTCGACCCGTTCGCGCCGGGCTGTGAGGTCGACGTGCTGAGATCCCGGATGTGAGGCTGCGCGGCCCGGACTGCCACGACGGCGCTTGCCTTCTGACGCACCGAGCGGGCCACCCCTGGGGCGATCGCCAGCCCCTCCTCTCGACAAGTGCGGTGCGCAGTCGTCGCCAGCAGATGACGGCGCGGGCCGAGGGTGACGAACGCGTAGTGGACGTCGTCCCGGATCTCCCGGCCCGCAGCTCGCAGAGCAGCAGTTCGCACCGTCGCCGCGCTGTGCCGGACGTACGACGCCGTCGCGCACCAGCAGGCGGCGCCGTCTCCCGCGCTCGCGCGGAGCGCTGCGCCGCACAGGACGATGCCGTCGCAGTGCACCCGGTGCGCGAGGACGACCGGCAGGCGCACCGCACGCAGGAGCCCGGATCGCACCGCGGCCGGGAGGCCGATGCGGCGCACGCGGCGCACCCGGCGCGGCGCGCGTGCCGGGGCCGCGGCTCATGACGCACGGGTTCACTGGGACTGCGGTCGTGCCGCGTGCGACGGGGGTTGCGGGAGGCCGGGGTTGATGGTGTCTTCGAGTGAGTGGAGGTCGGCGGTGATGTCGGCGCCCCGCTGGTAGCGGTCGCTTCCCCAGTGCCAGGCGTGGCCGCCGTACAGGAGGGCCCGCATCAGTGTGACGGCCTGTCCGGTGGTGTCGATGGCATCGGGCCGGAGGTCCGGAGTCGCGGGGTATGGCCGCGCCGTTCGCAGTGACTGATGCGTGCCTGCTGTCGTCGCCGTCGGCGCCATGCCGACCGGTGCTGGATGTGCTCGACGTGTGCGGGGCGGCGGTCGGTGAGGCGGGTGTCCAGCCGTTGTCTCCCCGCAACCTGACGTCAGTCAGGTCCCCACCCATGGCCACAACAACGAAGCCGGCCACCCGTCATGGCAAGAACCGTTGCCGACTAAAGCCGGGCAGCTGCCTTCTTGACTGTCCTGATCACCGGTGCCGTTTCGACGTGTGTGACGGCGGGGAGCGCGGCGATCCGGGTGGTCAGGTACTGGTACAACTCCCGCTGGTTCGCGCACACGACGCTCGCGTACAGGTTGGTCGGGCCGGTGGTGGCGGCGGCGAAAGCGATCTCCGGGTGCCCGGCCAGCGCTTGGCCGGCCTCCTCCAGGTGGGCGGGGGCGACCGAGAGCCAGAGTAGGGTGCGGGTGTTCACGCCGAACATCCGCCAGTCGACGTCGATGTCGAGATAGAGCAGGCCGTGTTCGCGCAGCTCGGTCATCCGGCGCCGGACCGTCGTCGGCGACCACCCGGTCGCCGCGGCCAACTGCTCGAACCCGGCCCGGCCGTCGGTGGCGAGCAGGGCGAGGAGCCGCCGGTCACCGTCGTCGAGCCGCACCGGCCCCGGTCGATACGGCATCGGAGGCGGGCGCAGCCGCTCGACCGCCTCCGAGTCCAGCGACCCGAGTTTGCCGACCAGGTTGTCCGGGCCGCCGTAGAAGGCGTGCAGCACGGAGTGCGCGGTCACGCCCTCCACACGCGGAGTGCGGGGGAGTTTGGCCAGCAGCAGTGTCTCGCTGTCCGCGTCGCTCTCGGTACGGACCACGCAGGTGATCTCGGTGCCGCCGGAACTGAGGTTCACCCAGGACGTGTCGGGGCGTCCGGCCAGCGCCTCGGCGACCGGGATCGAGGCGGCCGGGGCGCAGCGGACCCGCAGGAACCACAGAGTGGCGCCCAGGGCGGTCGGGTCGACCCCGCCCAGGACCCGCACGGCCCCGGCCGACCGCAACCGGGCGTACCGGCGGGCGACGGTGCGATCCGACACGCCGAGAACTCCTGCGATGGCGCTGAACGGGGCCCGGCCGTCGATCTGCAGGGCGTGCACGAGCCGACGATCCAGCTCGTCGTAGTCGGATTCCACCGGGCCGAGGCTAGGCGATGTCGGATGTCCACGCGATGGAGCCGGTTTCTGGCCCGGGCGTGCTCGGCCGACCCAGTGTGGTTCCTGTCCCGATCGACACAGCCACAGGAGAGTCCATGGACACCGATGTCCTCATCGTCGGCGCCGGCCCGACCGGAATGACACTGGCCAACGAGCTGCTGCTGGCGGGGGTGCCGACCGTCCTGGTCGACCGGCTGCCGCAGCGCAGCGACCTGTCCAGGGCGGGCGGCGTGCAGTCCCGCACACTGGAGGCGCTGGACCAACGAGGGCTGCTGGAGCCCTTGCTGGCCACCGGGGACCACCCCGCCACCACCGGCCACTTCGCCGGCATCCCCCTCCCGCTCCAGCCCGAGGGGCACCGGCTGCCATGGCGGGCCGTGCCGCAGGTGGTGATCGAGGGCTTCTTCGAGCGGCACCTCGCCGAGCACGGCCTGCACGCCCGCAGGGACCACGAACTGGTCGGCCTCGCCCAGGACGACGACGGGGTCACCGCGACCTTCGCCGACGGCGCCGCCCTCCGCGCCCGTTACCTCGTCGCCGCCGACGGAGCCCACAGCACCGTACGGTCGCTGGTGCGGGCCGCTTTCCCCGGTCAGTCCGGCACGCTGACGATCGTCGCCGCCGACGTGCGGCTGGGCGGTGTCGATCCCGCCGCGTCGCACACCTGGAACGAGGACGGGCACTGGGCGGCGCTGTTCCCGCTCGGCACCGATCCGCAGGGCAGGCCGCTGCGCCGACTGGTCCTCGGCGGGCCGGGGCAGTCGCGGCCGAGGGAGGACCCGGTCACCGAGGACGAGGTCCGCCGCGGTCTGAGCGTTGTGTTCGGAACGCGGGTTCACCTGCTCGAACTGCGCTACGCCCGCCGTATCACCAACGCGTCGCGGCAGGTCGCCCAGTACCGGCACGGGCGGGTGTTCCTGGCGGGTGACGCCGCCCATGTCCACCTTCCGCTCGGCGCGCAGGGCATGAACACCGGGATGCAGGACGCGTTCAACCTCGGCTGGAAGCTCGGCGCGGCCGTGCACGGATGGGCGCCGAAGGGCCTGCTCGACACGTATCACGCGGAACGGCATCCGGCCGGTGCCGCCGTCCTGCGCAACGTACGGGCACAGAGCCTGCTGATGGACTGGGCCGGCACCCGCGACCCGGACGTGCTGGCCGCCCGGGCGATCTTCACGGACATGGCCCGGATCCCAGACGTCCGGCACCACCTCGCCGACCTGATGTCCGGGATGGCCGTCCGCTACCCGATGCCGGGCACCGACACCCATCCGCTGGTGGGCCTCCCCGCACCTGACCTGGACCTCGGAACGGCCCGGACACACGAACTGCTGCGGTCCGGGCGCGGCGTCCTGCTGGACCCGGCCGGCACGTTCGCCGAGGTCGCCGGCCCCTGGTCGGACCGGGTGGACCGGGTCGGCCAGGGCAGCGACACCGAACCGATGATCGTGCGGCCGGACGGCTACGTGTGCTGGGCGGGCACCGGTGATCCGGCGCCGGCGCTCGGCCACTGGTTCGGCGAGCCCCGCTGAGGCGACTTTCAGGAAGCCGTCCTTCAAGGGCAGTCGTGGCCGCCGACAGTGCACCGGGGCTGTCGGTGCTCGACGCCGACGCGCGGGGGCCGGGGGTGACGTAGCGGCGGCCTGCGTCGCGGGCGGCGCACAAGTACCAGACCCTGCGGCTGACCTGCGCTTCCTGGTATTCCGTCCGTTCGGGAGTGGAGCCAGTTCGATCATGGTTGAATACTGCGTCGCGGCACTTGGGATATCGGCAACGCGCGCGCCCCCTCTCTCCGCGTGATGTGACAGGGGACACATCGGCTCCATGTCACGAACGCGAGGGCAGCCTGCGTCTGGTGGTCGTCCGCACGGCGGCAACGACTACACGAAAGAGGCAGCAGAGCGATGAACGCGACAGCAGCGCAGCAACACGAGGTCCTTGTCCTGGGCGCCGGTTACGCCGGGCTCTCCGCGGCGATCCAGCTCGCGGCCCGGACCAGGAAGCGCGGGAACCTGCGAGTGACGCTGATCAACCCGTATGACACCTTCACCGAGCGGCTCCGACTGCACATGACCGCCACCGGCCAGGAGACGGCCGAGATGAACATCCCGCAGATGCTGGACGGCACCGGCGCCGTCTTCGTGCGCGGCTGGGTCACCGCCGTGGACGCCGACGCGAAGACCGTCCGGATCAACGACGACCGGGTCCTGAGCTACGACACTCTGGTCTACGGCCTCGGCAGCATCGCGGACACCGACACCGTCCCCGGCGTGGACGACCACGCCTACACCCTCAACAGCCCGGAGGAAGCAGCCCTCCTGGCCGACCGGCTGACCCGGCTCGGCGGTGGGACCGTGGTGGTCGGCGGCAGCGGCCTGACCGGCGTCGAGGCCGCCGCGGAGATAGCGGAGCGGTACCCGGAACTCCAGGTGATGCTGCTGGGCCGGAGCGAGCCGGGCGCGAGCATGCACCCGAAGGCCAAGGCATACCTGGACGCGGCGCTCGCCCGGCTCGGCGTGCGGGTGCGCACCGGCGCCGAGGTGGTCAAGGTGCTGCCGGACAGCGTCGAACTCGCGGACGGCTCCAGCATCCCGGCGGCCGCGGTGCTGTGGACCAGCGGAACCCGTGTCTCGCCGCTGGCCGCAGCGGCGGGACTGGCCGTCGACGGCCGCGGCCGGGTGGTCACCGACACCGCACTGCGCTCGGTCTCCCACCCTGACGTCTACGCCGTGGGCGACGCGGCGGCGATCCAGCAGGGCTACGGCGTGATGCACGGAACCTGCCAGGGCGGCATGCCCACCGGTGTGCACGCGGCCCTCTCGATCCTGCGGGTACTGGCCGGAAAGAAGCCCAAGCCCTTCCGCTTCGGCTACTACCACACGCCCGTCAGCCTCGGCCGGCACGACGCCGTCGTGCAGTTCACCCACCCCGACGACAGCCCGCGCCGGATCGTGCTCACCGGCAAGCGGGCCGCGAAGTACAAGGAGACGGTCACCGCCGCCCCGTGGCCGACCTTCGCCCGCATGAAGAAGATGCCCGCCTCGGGCGCCTTCTGGCCGCACGGCGGCCGCTACACCCGGATCAGGAGCGCCAAGTGACCCAGCCCCAGCATGCCGGCCCCGACCAGCTCGCCTTCCAGCAATACCGCACCCTGCTGTTCTCTGTCGCCTACCGCATCCTCGGCACAGCCGCCGACGCCGAGGACGCGGTGCAGGACGCCTGGCTCAAGTGGTCGGCGGCCGACCGCTCCCAGGTCGCCGACCCCAAGGCCTACCTGGCCCGGATCGTGTCCAACCTGGCGATGGAGCGGCTCCGCTCCACCCGCCACCAGCGCGAGACCTACGTCGGTCCCTGGCTCCCCGAGCCGATCCTCACCGGACCGGACACCGCCGACGGCGTCGCCACGGCGGACTCGGTCTCCATGGCCCTGCTGGTCGTCCTGGAGACGCTGAGCCCCCTGGAGCGCGCGGTCTTCGTGTTGAAGGAGGCATTCGCCTTCAGTTATGCGGAGATCGCTCAGGCGGTAGAACGTTCAGAGCCGGCGGTCCGGCAGGCCGCGCACCGCGCCCGCGAGCACGTCCAGGCCCGCCGGCCCCGTTTCACCGCGGACCGTACTCGCCAGCGCGGCGCCACCGAGCGGTTCCTGGCGGCGGCCACGGGCGGAGACATCAACGCCCTCATGGAACTGCTCTCACCGGACGTGACGCTGTGGACCGACGGCGGCGGCAAGGTCCGCCAGGCCCTCAAGCCGGTCGTCGGCCTGGAGACCGTGGCCCGTTGGTTCGCCGCACTCGGCACCGTGACCTACCAGGGCATCGAGCCCGGGCAGATGCGGGCGGAACTCACCTGGATCAACGGCGGCCCCGGTGTGGTCTTCCGCGGCCCGGACCGCGTGGTGGCCACGATGACCTTCGATTACGACCCGGAGGGCCGCATCTCGGCCATCCACAACGTGGCCAACCCCGACAAGCTCCACGCGGTCGCCGACGGCACTCGGCACGAACTGTCCTGAGCCACCCGAACGATGCCGACGCCCGCACGACCCCATGGGTACCCGGTCATCAGACGGAGGAAGACCATGAGAAGAAGCCCGACCTGTGCAGGGACGCATCCGTGTGGCGCAGATGGTGATCCCGACTGCTGCCGCGTGGAAAACCCGTTGCGCGTGACCCGCATCGGATGTCTGATGGTTCGCCCACCGATCAGGGGAAGGACCATGAGGACGTCGACGTCGCTGCCCACCCCCTCCCTGCACACCGCTCGCCTTCGACTGCGTGCCTTCGAAGACGCGGACGCTAGCGACCTCTTCGCCCTGCACAGCAGCGCTCACGTGCTGCGCTATTGGGACGCGCCCCCGTGGAGCGAACGCGTTCGCGCCGACAAGTTCATCACGGCTTGCCGGCACATGGCACAGGAGGGCACCGGGGCGCGGCTGGCCGTGGATCGTGTCTCTGACGGGGCGTTCATCGGCTGGTGCAGCCTGAACAGGTGGAATCCGGACTACCGCAGCGCGTCGCTCGGCTACTGCTTCGGCGATGCGGCGTGGGGCCACGGGTATGCGACCGAGGCCGCGCGCGCTCTCCTGCGGTGGGCATTCGACACGCTGGACCTCAATCGCGTCCAAGCAGAGACCGATACACGCAACGTGGCTTCCGCTCGCGTGCTGGAGAAGCTCGGCTTCGTGCCTGAAGGGACGTTGCGGGAAGACTGCGTCGTCAACGGCGAGGTCTCCGACTCGTGGGTCTACGGGCTGCTCAGGCGAGAGTGGCAGCCATCGTCCGAGCCCGTTCCCGGTCACTGAGTTCGCCCGCTCGGCACCTTGTGCGGCCAACCCCCGTGACGCATCACCGCGCCCTCATCCGCACACAACGGCGAACCGGATGAGGGGTCGCATGCCGCCCTCTTGAGAGCCATGCCTCCACGAGGATGAGCGGGTGCGGCCGTGGGCCGTCGCCTGCGCGACTCACGCGACCGCTTCCGCGGTGGCCCTCCACCCCGCGCGCCCCTCGGGCCTCCTCGCCCGCCTCCTGGGCCCTGCCGAACGCGCCGGCTCGACTAGATCACGCCGTGCGGCGGCAGGGTCGGAGGGTCGGTGCGTGGACGTACCGGTGAGGCGGCCGGACGGTGTCGACTACGACGCTCCGCCCACGGTCAGCGCGTTTCGCGCCAGCCCGCGCAGCCAGGCGTGGGCGTGGTCGGTGTCGTAGCGCTGATGCCACGACAGGTAGATCGGCGCCGACGGAAGTTCGAGCGGGAGGGGGAGCACGACCAGGCTGAGGTCGGCGACCGCTGAACGCGTCGTGGCTTCCGGGGCGCTGATCAGGAGATCGGAGTCGCGCGCGAACTCCAGCGCGGCCGCTTCCGTGGGCGCGGTCGCCACCACGCGGCGGGTGAGGCCGATCCGCGCGAGGGCGTCGTCGAGGGCGTTGCTGAGGTTTCCACGCCGCGAGACGGTGACGTGCTCAGCGGCGGCGTACTGCTTCGCGGTGACGGTCCTGACGCGGGTGAGGGGGTGGCCCTTCCGCACGACGATGACAAGGCGGCTCTCGCCCACGTTCTCGGCGCGGATGTCCGGTGCGCTCGGGCGACTGGCGTTCGCCTCCAGATCGACCTCGCCACGCCGCAACTCGGGTGTGTCGACGCTCGCTTCCGCGACGAAGCGCAATCGCACACCCGGCGCCTGTCCGCGCACGGCCGAGAGCAGTGCAGGGCCGCTCAACGCGACCAGGGAATCGTGCCAGCGGAGTGTGAAAGTGCGCTCCAACGTTGCCAGATCGAGTTCACGGCTCGGTGCCAGCACCCCCTGGACCTGGTGCAGCAGCTCGTGCACCTGTTGCCGGACGGCGATCGCGTACGGCGTCGGGGTCATCGTGCGGCCCGTGCGCACCAGGATCTCATCCCCGGTCGTGCGCCGGATGCGGCCCAGACTCCGGCTCATCGCGGGGGCGGTGACGTGCAGGCGCGCGGCCGCCCCGGCCACGCTTCCCTCCTCCAGCAGCGCGTCGAGCGCGGCGAGCAAATTCAAATCCAATTGCATGTGAGTAATCCTAGGCGTGCTTTACATGCATTTGAAGTTAATCGAAGGGCTCTATACCTTCGAGACGAGAGGGCAAGACGGAACGCACAGCCTGGCCCCTCGGCCTCATCACCCCTCCTCATACGGGAGTTCCACCATGTCCGAAACGCTTCAGACCACTGACGTCGCCGCCTCCGACGCCGTCCTGCTCGCCCAGACCGCGACAGCCGTGCGCGCGGCAGGTGCGGCACTGCGCGAGCGCTTCGGCGAGGTGGTCCGCTACCGGAGCCGCGAAGAGCTGATGCACGCGCTCGCCGCCAACGACGACACGGCCCTCGACATCCTGCGCCCCCGCCTCACGAGCCTGCGCCCGGACGCCGGCTGGGTGGAGGACGAACTGGACGGCGGGGCACTGCCGGCCGGCGAATGGTGGGTCGTGGATCCGGCCGAAGGCAACGTCAACCACCTGCACGCCCTGCCGGACTGGGCGGTGACCGCCACCCTCGTGCGGGACAACCAGCCGGTGCTCACCGTAGTCCACCTGCCGTTGACCGGTGAGACCTACACCGCGCTCACCGGCGCGGGCGCCCACCTCGACGGACAGCCGCTCCACGTCTCCCGGACCGGGGACCTCGGCCTGAGCATCGTGGCCACCAGCCAGGCCCGGCCGGACGAGGACGAGAAAGTCGTGCGGCGCGTCGGCTCCTCGATCACCGCGATGCTCTTCGACGCGCTCGTCGTCCGCACCTCCGTGCCCGCCACCCTGCACCTGGTGAACGTGGCCGTCGGCCGGATCGACGCCTTCTGGCAGTTCGCCGGCGCCCGCGCGGACCTGCTGCCCGGGGCGCTGCTCGTCACCGAGGCCGGCGGACGGATCTCCGACGCCGAGGGCCGCCCCTGGACCCCGCAGAGCGAGAGCTTCCTCGCCGCCGCGCCCGGCGTCCACGCCGAGGCCGTCGCCACGCTCTCGCGCTGACCGCGCACCACAACCAGCCCGCAGAAAGGACCAGTTCATCATCATGACCACGATCGCAGTTCTCGGAAACGGCCGCGTCGGCGGCAACCTGGCCACAGCCCTCACCCGGGCGGGGCATGAGGTGACCGTGGCGGACCGCGCCCCCGGCGCCGCCGCCACCGCTGCCCGGACAGCGCAGATCGTCATCAACGCCACCCCGGGCGACGGCTCGCTGGACCGGCTCGTCGCCCTGCGCGAGGAACTGCGCGACAAGATCCTCGTAGACGTCTCCAACGCCACCGTCGACGGACCGGACGGACTGCCCGCCGACCTGATCTACCCCGGCTCAAGCCTGGCCGAGCAACTCCAACAGGCGCTTCCCGAAACGCGTGTCGTCAAGACGCTCAACACCATGCTCTTCCCGGTGATGACCGCGCCGGCCACGCTCACCCAGGCGCCCGACGCCTTCCTCTCCGGCGAGGACCCGCAGGCCAAGCAGACCGTCAGTGAACTGCTCATCGACCTCGGCTGGCGCAAGGAGTGGATCACTGATCTCGGCGGGATCCAGACCGCCCGCGCCACGGAGGCAGCGATACTGTTCGTACCGCACGTGATTCGGTCCAGCGGATTCGCGCCCTTCGCGATCTCGATCGCCCGCTGATCCGCACATGGTGCACCGCCCCCGAGGGGCCCACGTCCGCCTGGCACCGAGGAATCGGCCCGTCCCACTCACGACAGGCGCGCTTGCAGAACTGGTCGCGAGTCTGCCCGCAAGTACCCACGGCGGCTGACGGCACCAGCCTCACACGAGCCGATCCACGTGCGCGTATGTGTTGGTCGTAGATGCCCCTGCGGATCGAGGCATTCGCCTCGGTGCGGACCTTCCCTGCGAGAGCGCCCAGCGTGGTGAAGCCCTTCCGGGTCGGCAGTTGGCTTCTGAAAACGAGAGCTGTCCTCAGGCAGTGAGATTCGGTGCCACGCTCAGTCAGGCGGCCTTCGACGGGTACGCAGCGCCAGTAGCAGGCAGATCGTGGTCGCGGCGAGGGCCAGCGAGGCAGGCAGACGTGACCATGAGGTGCCCGCGACCGGCGCCTGGGCGGCGAGCAGGACCACGGCGGTCGCGGCGGCGGCTGCCAGTGCGGGTGTCGCCCGCGGGCGCCCGGGCGGGGCGGTGACGCCGGCTGTCCACGCGTCGGTGACGAGCAGGTAGGCAAGCAGCAGGACGGCGATGCAGATGACCAGCCAGACCGGCGGGCCGGTGGCCGCGGCGATCGCGATCGCCGCGGCCGGCAGCACGGTCGTCCTGTGGCGGGCCGCCAGGGTCCGCCCACGCATGGACGTCGAGGCGGGACGAGCGTCGACCATCGGAGCCGCCCACCACGCGGCCGCCGCCGCCCCGACCACCAGCACCCTGACCGGCAGCGATGCGTGCAGGGCTGCCGGCGGATCGCAGGCGGCGACGGCAAGGGCCGTACCGAGCAGCCGGTCGGTGATGCGGGAGGCCAGACGTGTGCGGAGCTGGACGGCTCGGCTGACGGCCGGGCGCGGGCCTGGCCGGGTGATCCGGGCGGGGGCGGTGGTCATCGGGTCCCCCCGTGGATGCGGGTGCGCAGCAGCGGCGCGAGGGCGAGGTCGAGGGTCTCGCCGGGCTGGTGGGCGACGACCGCGACGCCGCGTTCCACCAAGGCGAAGCGCATGGCGTCGCGGTCGGCCCGCCACAGCCGCAGCGCGAGTTCGCCCTCGGTGTCGCCAGGTTCCAGGACCGGTTCGCCCGTGGGGACCTCGATCACGACCATGGGGTTGGCCCGTCCGCGCACCTGGTGCAAGACGTCGAGAATCCGCTGGTCGGTCAGCGGTGTGATGACGTACACCAGCGCTCCTTCGGGCAACGCGGGCGGTGGGAGGGGGCGTAGTCCCTCCGTACGGTACGTGCGGTCCTTGCGGACCTCCAGCACACTCTCGACGATGCGGTAGAAGTACCCCTGGCCGCTGCCCGGTTGCAGCCAGCGCGTCGTGCCGCCGACCGACACGACGCCGACCCGGTCGTGCGTGTGCAGGTAGGCGCGGACCAGCCCGGCAGCGGCCCGGAAGGTCTCGTCGAGCGAGGACGCGCCGGTGACCGGATCGACCACGTCGGCGAGGACGTCCAGCAGCACCACGGTGTCGGCGGTGCGCTCCGCGGCGAACTGGTGGACCTGCAGAGTTCCGCGGCGGGTGGTCGCCGGCCAGTGGATCCGCCGCTGCCGTTCGCCGCGCACATACGGGTGCACGCCGGTGACCTCGACGCCCTCGCCGCGCTGCTCGGCGGTGTGCTCACCGAGCCGGTGCGGCAGCCGGACCGGGACGGGGGTGAGGCGGGCGTGTCCGGGCACCGGGAAGACGGCGATCTCACCGAGTTCGGCCCGGACGGTGCGCCGGGCCAGCCCGCCGAGGTCGTAGATGTCGACGTCGACCGTGCCGAGCGTCCAGCGGCCCCAGCGCTGCGCGGTCAGGACGAGATCGACACGGTGCGGGCCCACCGCGAGGTGGTCGAGCCGAACCCCGTGACCGAGGGTGACGCCGGGGTCCAGGCGGCCGCTCTCACCGTCGTAGGACACTGTGATCCGCACCGTCACCTGCTCGCCCTCGAAGCACCGCCGCGGCTCCACCTGCGCCTCGGCCGCCACCGTCTCCGGGCGTGGCCCGTCCGGCAGGGCGAGGGCGAGCAGCACCAGGGGCACGACGGCGAGAGCCAGTACCCAGGGGCGCCCGGTGACCAGCGCGGCGGACAGCGCGACGGCCGCCAACGTGCCCAGCCGCAGGGCGCGTTCCCCAGCGCGCCAGCCGGGCGGAGGCGGCGGCGGGGGCTGGGCGGTCTCGTCGTGGCGGCCCTCCAGGGCCCGTTGAACGGCGGCGGCCGCTCTGCGGGCCGGCACGGGCTCCGTCATGACGCGACCGGCGTGCGCGGCAGGGTCTGCGGGGCGTGCACGGATTGCACGATCTCGCGCAGCACGTCGTCGCCGTCGATCTGCCGGACCCACAGCTCCGGCTTGAGGGTGACCCGGTGCGCGAGGGCCGGCACCGCCACGGACTTGACGTCCTCCGGGGTCACATAGTCCCGCAGGTCCAGGACAGCACGGGCGCGGGCGAGCTGCACCAGGGCCAGGCCGCCGCGCGGCGAGGCGCCGACCTGGATGTGCGGGTGGTCCCGGGTGGCGCGGACCAGCGCGACGACGTACTCCAGCAGGTCGTCGTCCACCTCGACGCGTTCGACGGCGGCCCGCATGGCCAGCACCTCGCCCGGACCGCTGAGCGTGCGCAGCACAGCCTCTGGCGCGGCCCGGTCGACACGCGCGCGCAGCATGCGCGCCTCCTCGGACGCCGCCAGATAGCCCATACGGACCCGCAGCAGGAACCGGTCGAGCTGGGCCTCGGGCAGCGTGTACGTGCCCTCGTACTCGATGGGGTTGGCGGTGGCGACGACCACGAAGGGCTTCGGCAGCGACCGGGTACTGCCGTCGATGGACACCTGGGACTCGGCCATCGCCTCCAGCAGCGCGGCCTGGGTCTTGGGCGGCGTGCGGTTGATCTCGTCGGCGAGCAGCAGGTGGGTGAAGACCGGTCCGGGCCGGAAGACCATGTCGGCGGTCCGCTGGTCGTAGAACGGAGCTCCGGTGACGTCGGAGGGCAGCAGGTCGGGAGTGAACTGGATGCGGCGGAAGTCCAGGCCGAGAGTGGTGGCGAACGAGCGTGCCAGCAGCGTCTTCCCGAGTCCCGGCACGTCCTCGATGAGGACGTGGCCGCCGGCGAGGATGCCGAGCATCACCAGCGCCAGCGGTTCCGCCTTGCCGACCACGGCCGTGCCGATCTCCTCGAGCACGGACGCAGCCCTTTCGCCCGCCTCTCGCGGAGTCAGGGTGTCGTGTTCCGGGAGGGGTTGTGCACTTGTCACGGTCGGTTCCTCACGGGGCGGGATCGGGATGCGCGGGCTGCGGAGGCTGTGGGGCTGTGTGGGTGGCCGCAGCGCCACCGGTCACAGGGCTTCCAGGCGGTCGAGCAGCGCGCGCAGGACGGGCTCGGGGAGAGTGGGCTGCGGAGCGGTCGCCCCGGGGTCGACCCACGGCCACAGATCGGCTCCGACCAGTGCCCGGGCCCGCTGCGGGCTCCGGTACAGCGCCACGCCGTGCCGTTCGGCCAGCCGGGCGGCGAAGAGTCGCTGCAACTGCGGGCGCATGACGGTGTCGAGGTGCCCTTCGGCGTCGTCCGCGAGGGACTCGGTCACGATGCGCTGCCACCTGCCGAGCGCCGGGGCCCGGCTGTCCAGCAGGTGCACCGGCCTGCGATAGCCGCTGTCCCGTGCGGCACCGCCCGCGGCGTAGCGGCTCAGGGCCAGCGCGACCACGGTGATGAGGGCGAGGCCGGTGGCGGCCGCGGCGGCACCGTCGGCGAGGGCGAGCAGCACTTCGGTGGCGACCGCGACGACGCCCATTACGGCCAGCGAGTGGCGGACCGAACCAGGTTTCGCGAGCACGGAATTGACGACGGCCCGGACCCGGGCAAGCACTTTCACAAGGCACCCGTCACGGCTTCGGGTCCCGACGTCCGCGAGCGCAGACCGTCGGCGATCTCGGCGATCTCGGCGAGCGCTGCCGCGGCCCGGTCGCGGTGGCTGCCGTCCATCGGGTGCGTGGAGTAACGGGCCTCGCGGAACAGGGCGGTGAGCACCGCGGCGGCCGCCGCCGTGGGCAGGCCGCCGGCGACGGCCCGCTCCAGCAGGTCCTGCGGGCTGTCGGAGGCACGCCGGGCTACGCCGGAGCCGGCGAGCGACTCCTCCATGGCGGCGTAGCAGGCGATGACGGCTGCGCGGGCGCCGGTTCCGTCCAGCAGGGCACGGCGCCCGGAGTGCACGGCCTGGGCCAAACGTTCCTGCTCGTCACCGAGCACGCCGTATGTCACCGGGGCCTCGGACGCCGGCGGCCGGGTCAGATACCGCCACAGGTGCAGCCCGGCGATCACGACGACCGCGACGAGCAGGGCGATGGCCAGAACGAGCAGGATGCGCGTCAGCCCGAAGTGCGTGCTGTGACCGGCGTGCCCGGCATGATGTGGGGGCGGCGGGGCGGGTACGGGGTCTTGCCGCGGGCTGGGAAGCGGTAACGGCGCTCGGCCGCTCCCGTCGCCGGCCTTGTGGCTGCTGTCGGGCGAACCGAACTGGTGCAGGACCAGGACGAGCAGCGGGACCACCAGCGACGCGGCCAGCAGGACGCGGCTCACACCGTCAACCATCCGCTGTTGCACCGGGTCGAGTTCCCGGGCGCCGCTGACCTGCTCCCGGTACTTCTCGCGCAGCGCCAGGCCGCCAAGGAGTGACAGCAGGGCGAGGCCGACCACGAGGACGGCGTTGCCGCCGAGCGGCCCGCGGCCCTTGGCCAACAGGCCCGTTTCGGGGTGCAGCAGCAGTGCTCCCAGGGCCACTCCGCCCACTACCAGCACCGTCAACGCCGCCCGTACGGCACCGATGGAACTGTGCCGTCGTCGCGCGCCCGCCCTACGCTCCCACCCCACCGCCACGCCCCTCCCGTGTGATCAACAGCTTGGCACACCGGTTGACGGCATGTCAGGAGGTGTTCGGGGGCGGAGCGGTCGAGCCGGGGACTCCCAGTGCACCATCCGACGCGGCCGGGCGGCCGGCCGCGGCGGGCCACCTCTCGGCCCCGCTGGATGCCGCGCACCGGGTCTAAGGGTCTACCGGGTGCGTATCTGGCTGAAGGACGCACGCGCCGACGCCCGGAAGACACCGAGGGCGACCACCCGTGGCGGTCTCGGCTGCCACGTCGATGCCGATGAGGTCGTCCAGCGCTTCCGCGCGCGGCACGCGGTCTGCGCGTTGTTCGATCTCGGCCCGTGTACATACTGGTGCTCTGGCGGGATCAGTAGCCTGTCACCAGCTCCACCATGTTCGCGCGATGCTGGAGCGGTCCTCAGCCCACCGGCGGCCGTTTGCCACGCGAAACCGCCCCCGGCATCTGCTCGTCAGAACGCCGCGGTCAGGCGACCAGCTTGATGGAGTTGTACGGAGTCAGCGACCCGTGGAACGCCTGGCCGGCGGGAATGGTGACCGTGCAGTTGGTGCCGTTGTAGCCAAGGCACAGCAGCGCGCGGGCCCCGCCGGTCTGGTTGTTCCACACGGTGTGATCGTCGAACTCGTTCACGAAGTTGTACGAGCCGTAGTAGTAGTACCGATGCTCGGGTGTCATGCCGACTGGGATCAAAGCGGCAAACACGCACACGTTACCGGGCGCGCAACTGTCCGGTGCGGGGCCCGGGTTGGGATCGATCCACATGGCTGCGGCAGGAGACGCAACCAGCATCGAAACGGTCAGAGCGGCTCCGACGGCCACCGACGCAGTGGAGGCCCGCACTTTCAGGCGTCTCGACAGGTTCGTCAGCTTCATGGATTTCCCCCGTGTTGCTCGACATGCGTTGGGCCGAACCTAGAGCCGACTGGTCGCGGATCCAACACGCATTCCGGCCATCTCGATCGCGCGACACCGACCAGCACATCCCATGGCGGGACCTGCGGGACCTGCGGGACCTGTCGGAGACGAGGATGGTGCTCCCACACGCAAAGATCGCTCTCCGGGGCCGCCCCCCGCTGTGCGTGTCTCGGTTCGCCGAGGTGGGCCCGGGCCGTGTGGGCTGGTGGAGCGGTGAGCGAGTACGGGCCTGCCGGCAAGCAAGGTATCGGGCAGCCCTGGCCTGAACCCATTGCACCGCCGAGAGGAGCACCTGCGTCATTCGGGAATCTCCGGTGAGGGGCCGGTGGTGTAGCGGAGCCTGGCCAGGGCCTGCCGGACCTCGGCTGTGGGGAATGGTGTGCGCTTGGTCTCTGTAACTAGTCGATGGGCGAAGTCGTCCATGACCACGGCGTGCGGGGCGTGGCGGTCAATGATCGCCGTGATCCCGGGAGGAACGCCGTCGGGGCGGTGGCCAGCGATCCATTCGCGCAGAAAAGTCCCGAGTTCGGTGTCGCCGCGTACGAACTCGGGCAGGTGGTGGCGCAGCAGATGCCACGGTGCGTAGCAGCGGTCATATACGAGATGATCGGCAAGGAAGGCTGCTTCCTGAGGCGAGAGCTCGAATTGGCGGCTGAGAGCAAGCCCGAAGTCCGCGAAATACACCTGTTGACCGTCGGTCAGCAGGTTGGCGAAGTGCGCGTCGAAGTGCACGAGTCCACGGGAACTCATGAACTCGGTACCCCGTAGCAGCGCGTCTTCCACCCAAAGATAGGAGCGGTCGCTTACTGGCTTCGGGCCGGCCGCCTCACCGCTGGCGCTGAGCCACGCCGCGAGGGTCTGAGGCACGTGCTCAAGGAAGAGCACCAGGCTGAGGGTGGATTTCCCGATGGCTTCCAGCCGCTGGCGTACGGCAGACGATCCCTCCCAATGCGCGACGGCCCCTTCGACGCCTCCGAACTCATCAGCGAAGCCGGCAGGAGGCCGGTCCGGCAGGATCCGCCAGTGATACATGAGCGGGAATCCGGCGAACTCGCCTCTCAGGACCCACGCGGTGGTCATGAAGTGGGCGGCCAGTTCACGCCATGCCCCGAACCCTGCCGATCCCACACCGTATTGGTAGTAGGGAGGGAGCGCGAACAGGTTGGCAGTCGAGCGCACATGCTCCGGCCGCAACTCGATGTCCGTCAGCGGGATTCGCTTGACGAAGACTGGTATGCCGGCGATCTCCATCTCGGTCCGTCTGCCACCGATGCCCGAGCCCATTGCCGGCGCGGCAGCCACCGCGTCGCCCAGCCTTCGGTCGCTGAGCAACGAGAGCTGTGCTCCCACGGCCGCATAAGCGGATACACGCGCGGCGGCGAGTGGTTCGGTCTCATCCATCGGAGGCTCCTGCCAGACATCACACTGGACGTCGTCGATCATGCCAAGCATCCCCACGCGATACCCGGCAGTCCGCCGACCGCAAGTCGCTTCACCGAGGGGCATGCTGGCCCTCGGGGGAGTACCGGAACGGAAAACAGCACGGGAGTGGCGCAGGATGTCGGCGGCCCCCCCCGGTAGCGGGTGTCCGCCGGGACCAGTACGCCGTCCGCCGCCACCGCGCCCAGCGCGGCCACCGCCACCCCGTGGGCGCTGTCGGGTGCCCGGTCGGTGAGCCCGGCGACCGTCTGCGCGCCCCTCATGATCCGTCACGTCCTCCCTGCGACCCAGGACCGTGGCGGGGGCATGGGCGTGGAACCGCGGTGCCACGGAGCCTGACAGGCGGAGCGGCCCACGCGCACCGGCCCGCTCCCGCTCCCGCTCCCGCTCAGCGGGAAGCCGGCACGACCCGCTCCGGGCGGCAGCCCGGCCCCCGGGCACCCGCTCCGCCGACGGCCGGAAGGACCGCTGAGGCATACTGACCCCACCTATTCAACAAACTGTTTAAGGAGGCAGGGATTGGCAGCCCGTTTCAGGCCGCTCATCGAGGTGGCGGCGGCCCACCGTGCGCAGGGGGAGAACCTCTGCCGCGCCTTCCAGGACGCCATCGCGCCCGCCACCGTCGACTACGACTTCGGGCACATCCATGACGCCGCGTCGGGGCTTCCCGGCACCGACGTCGTGAAGGTAGTCCGCCACTGGGGGCTCCAGGAGGAAGCGCCGGTCCTCGTGATGGTGCTCTCCCTCAAGGAAGCGGTCCGCCAGGCGTTGCCGCCCGAGGCGGCTCAGGCCGGGTTCTGGGACACCATCGAGCGCGAGCTGGTGGACGCCTTCACCGGCCTCGCCGCGCAGGAGGGCGAACCCGGGCTCTCCTACTTCGAGGAAGGCCCGGACCGCACCCGCTTCTACCGGGACCTGTTCTTCGCCCTCCAGGACGAGGAGGCCGGCGACCACCTGTACGCCGTCGCCTTCTGCACGGAGGTCACCATCGGCCTCGACAAGGCCCGGGTGGGCGCCCTGGGCCTCACCGACACCGCGCCGTTCACGGTCCGGCTCAACGCGATCGTGGTCCGCCAGAAGCTCACGAACGCGGCCTGACCCCTCCGGGGCCGCCCGACAGGCGCCCGCTGTTCCCCGGCTGCCCCGCACCCGCCCCGCTACCGCCATGGCCCGCCGTCCCGGGCCGCGGTCCCCGCCGCCGCGCGGGACGCGGCCGTCCGATCAGTCCTGGGCAGACGGCCGTGCAGCACCGCGCCCACGCCGACCGGCTCGCGGCAGGGGAGTGTGGCCAGGGCAGCGGCGACGGTGGTGAACTCGCCCGCGCGGGCGGCGGCGAGGATACCGAGCAACTGCTCGGCCCGCTCGGCGGGAACTCCCTCGCGCACCAGCCGGTCACGGAACCGGTCGTCGGGGACGGCGGTCCGGCGTACGGCGCGGCCCGTGGCGTCGGCGGCGAGACCGGCGACGTCCTCGAATACGAGCGCCTGCCCCCGGTGAGCAATGGCGTGGCACTGTCGAAGCGCCCTTCGCCGGCCAGGACGGTCGCGGCCCCGGCGAGGTCGGCGTGCGCGGTCCAGGCGGCCGGAGCGTCCGCGGGCAGTTCGAGGTGGCCGCCGTCCACGGTGTGATCGAGGAAGTGGACCCCGCAGGCGGCGTGGAAGCCGTTACGCGGGGAGGTGAACGGCACGCCGCAGGTGCGCGACTCCTCTCGGCCGCCTTCCGGACCGGCACGGAATCGCCGAGGCCCTGCCGGACCAGGCCCCGCGACAGGTTGCCGAGCAGACGGGCGTCTCCCCGCAGCAGGCAGCTGAACAGATCGCCGTGACGCTTCCCCAGGCCGTCGACAAGTGCTCACCCCCGACGGCCAGGCGCCCTCCGGCTCATTGGAGGACATCGTCAAGGAGCGCCGGCTCTGGCCGAGTGGCCGGACCGGCGGAACGGTCCGGGAGCCCGAACCGTCCGCCGGGACGCCGCCCACCGGTGACGCCCCACACACTGCGCTGACCGCACAGTGCGTGGGGCGTCTTCCTGGGGACATCACCCCCGCGCTCGTCGCCCGACGCGGTCGCGTACAGCGCGTAAAGAGTGCGCCAAGTCTCGGTGCGCGACCCGCCGCCGGGCAAGAGTGAGGGTGCGGCATCCTCCGCGCAGGCCCCCGATGGCGCGTGTTCCGCAGCCAGGCCCACCGGTCCGCCGACTCGCCCAGGGCCCCTGCCGGATGTCTTTTTCTGCATGCTGGATGACATTGCCGACACCTGTTTCGGGCCATAGCGTCGTAGGTGCAGGTCACCCCAGTGGTGAGCCCCCTGAATCCCCTAACCCAGGTGGTACTTCATGCCCAGAACGACGCTGCGTCAGCTCAATGACTTACCCGACGCGCCCGCGAAACTGGCCGATTCGACCCTCATCCTGATCGACTATCAGAACACCTACACGACCGGCGTCATGGAGCTGGACGGGTGGCGGGACGCCCTCGACGCCGCCGCACGGCTGCTGGAGCGCGCTCGTCAGGAGGGCGCCAAGGTCATCCATGTCGTCCACGACGGCGGCGCGGGCACGCCGTACGACATCAACGCCGAGACGGGCCGGATCCACCCGAGCGTCGCGCGGGCCGACGGCGAGTCCGTCGTGGTCAAGCAGGCCCCGGACGCCTTCTACGGAACCGAGCTGGGCCGGCTGGTCGACGAGGCCGGCAGGACCGATGTGGTCATCGCCGGCTTCATGACCCACATGTGCGTGGCCTTCACCGCGCAAGGCGCCTTCCTCCGCGGCAATCGGGCCACCGTCGTGGCCGACGCCAGTGCCACGCGCTCGCTGCCGGTCGCGGGCACCGAACTCGACGCCCGCCAGGTGCATCTCGGCGCCCTCGCCACCATCGCCGACCTGTACGGGGTCGTGGTGGCGTCCGAGGAGGACCTCGGCTGATGAATGCACCGCGTTCAGCGCTCGCCCTGTGCACCGCCGCCGTCCTCGCCGTCACCGTCGCCGGCTGCGGCGGAAGTTCCGAGGCCGCGACGCCCAAGAGTGAGCCCTCGGCAGCCGCCACCCGGACGAACGTGGCCAAGGACACCAAGACGCTGCGGCAACTCAACGGCTTCGACGAGACCCCGGCCGAGCTGTCCGACGCGACGCTCATCCTCGTCGACTACCAGAACACCTACACCGACGGAGTGATGGAACTCGACGGATGGCGGCCCGCCGTCGACAACGCCGAGGCCCTGCTCGCCCGGGCCCGGAAGGCGGGCACCCCGGTCATCCACATCGTCGACAAGGGGTACGACCTCAAGTCGAAGGCGGGCCAGATCATCCCGGCACTCAAGCCCGTTAAGGGCGAGCCGGTCGTCGTCAAGAGCGTGCCGAACGGATTCCACGGCACCGATCTCGCCGACAAGGTCAAGAAGGCCGGACACAAGAAGGTGATCGTCGCCGGCTTCATGACCAACATGTGCGTCCTGTTCACCACGCAGGGAGCCTTCCTCAACGGCTACCAGCCGACCGTGGTCGCCGACGCCTCGGCCACCCGTCCGCTGCCGCTCAAGGGCGACCCGAACGGTGTTCCCGCCCGGCAGGTGCACGAAGCCGCCCTCGCCACGGTCCAGGACCTCTACGGAGTCGTGGTGCCGACACAGAAGTCCCTCACCTGACACGACCGGCGTCCGGCAGGCGGCGCGGCGGACCGTGTGGACCGCGCGACCGTCCGGGCCGGCGAACGGCCGGATGGGCCGCCGGCGGCCGGTGCGTGGCGGCGGGACCTCCCCGCACGCGCACCGGGCATCGGCCACCGGCACCGACACGGGCACCGGCGCGAACTCCCGCACCCGCGCCGCCGCCCGCCCACCTTCCCCCCACGCTCCCCACCCCACCCTGACTTCCCCCCACCCTGATCTCCCCCCACCTCTTTCCCCCCACGCGGTAGATACCGATCACTCACCATGGAAAGACGGGGCATGGCAACTCGTAGAGGATTTCTGGGTACCGTCTCGGCAGCAGGGGCAGCCACACTCCTCACCCAGACGCAAGCGGCCACCAGCGCGTCGGCCGCACCATCGGCACCGGCCGCGCCGGCCGCGACCGACGAGAAGGCGGCGCGCGACGCGATACGCACTGTCAACGCGGGGATGCGCACCAACTACGCGTCACTGAAGGCCGAACTGACCAAGCACCTCAGCCCGGTCATCGTCGTGCAGAACAACGCCGTCGGCGGGCGCTTCACCCTGATCAACAACGGCGCACCGGTCGAGACGGTCGACCCGGTTCCGGAATACTTCGAACTGGCCAAATCCATCGCCCACGTCCCGCTGGGCATCTACTCGGTGATCGCCGCCTACCTCAGCGACCAGGTGCCGAACATCCCCAACGCGGCGCGGATCGATCCGCACGACCTGGACATGGTCGCCTTCAAGACACCTGGCGACAAGGGCTGGATCACCTCGCTGAACGGCTACCGGACCGCGCTCGCCTCGGCACTCACCAAGCTGCCCACCGCGAACCTCCCGGCCGACCTGTACACCTCCTGCAACAAGATCCTCACGGAGGCCGTCAAGTTCATCGACACCATCGTCAAGGCCGGATCGTTCGACATGGTGTCGTTCAACCGGTTCGCCGCGACCGTCTACCCGTCCATCCGCGTGAACATGACCTTCGCCGCCACCGCGCAGATCACCGGCATCGAGGGCCTCATGAAGCGGTGGCGAGCGCTCATCGGTGAGAAGGCGTGGAGCGACCTGTACGTCACGGTGCTGTCCATCTGGACCACGTCCGAGCTGAACCAGGCGTCCATCATCATCCGCCGCACGATGAACCAGGCGAAGGTGGCGACCCACCTGATCGACCTGCCCACCGTGGAGACGCCCTCGGACCCGATCGCGGTGGCCCTGGACAACCTGGCGCGCATCGTCCAGGACAACGTCGCCGCGGAGATGGTCTTCAACACCGACCTGAAGGTCGCCGACGCCCTCAAGGGCCGGGAAGACCTGCTGTCGGACGAGATCCTCCAGCAGATCGGCGGCACCGCGCCCGCCGCCAGAACCGCCGCTCTCGGGGCTGCGGCAGCGGGGACCTGCCCGATCACCGGGCGCAGCGCGGCGGTGTGATCAGCGGACGTCCGCCGGCCCGGGCCCGGGCCGGCGGACGTCCGTACCCGAGCGGGAGGCCGCCCGCGCCGAGCGGTGCACATCGTCGGACGGCCGGGCGGCGGCTCCAGGAACCCGCGGAAACGCCGCGTTCACGTCGGGGGGAGCCGGCGGAAACAACCGCTCCCTAGCGTGACCGGCCGTGGACGCGGAGCCGTACGCAGGGCGTGGGGGACACCTGACGTCCCGTCGGCCGGCTCCTCCCGGTCCCGCCGACGGCGCCGGGCGGGACGGTCCACCGCACCGCGGCACCCGCACCCAGCCCCACCGGGAGGCGTGACATGAGTACGACCGGGTCACGGACGACAGCGACGGACACGGCGACGACCGCCGCCGACCAGGCGGTCGAGGAGACACTGGAGGACTACACCCTCCGCTTCGCACCCCGCAGTTACCGCCGCTGGACCCCCATGGTCGTGGCCACCACGGCGCTCGGCGGCATCGCGTACATGGCGGACTTCTCCATCGGCGCCGGCATCGGCCTGACCCACGGCACCGGCAACGCGCTCGTGGCCATCGCGGTCGCCGCGGCCGTCATCTTCGTCACGGGATTCCCGCTCGCCTACTACGGCGCCCGCTACAACATCGACCTCGACCTCATCACCCGCGGTTCCGGCTTCGGCTACTACGGATCGGTCCTCACCAGCGTCATCTTCGCCAGCTTCACCTTCATCTTCTTCGCCCTCGAAGGCTCGATCATGGCCCAGGGGCTCAGACTGGGACTCGGACTTCCGCTCTGGCTGGGATACGCCGTCTCCACGCTCATGGTCATCCCCCTGGTGATCTACGGCATGAAGGCGCTCAGCAAGCTCCAGGTGTGGACCACCCCGGTCTGGCTGCTGCTGATGGTCGGCCCGCTGGTCTACCTGATCGCCACCGACCGGGGAACCGTCGACCGGTTCCTCGCCTACACCGGCACGGACGGCGACGGCGGCGTCAACACCGCCTCCGTCCTCCTCGGCGCGGGTGTCTGCCTCTCCCTCATCGCGCAGATCGGCGAGCAGATCGACTACCTGCGCTTCATGCCGCCCAGGACCGAGGCCAACCGGCGCGGCTGGTGGACCGCCGTGATCATGGCCGGCCCCGGCTGGGTGGTGCTCGGCGCCCTGAAGCAGGCCATCGGCGTGTTCCTCGCCGTCTACATCCTGTCCGAGGTCGGGCCGGCCGCCGCGACCGAGCCGATCCAGCAGTTCCGCGGCGCCTTCGACGCGATGATGCCGTCGTGGACGGTCGTTCCGCTGGCCGTTGTCCTGGTGGTCATCAGCCAGATCAAGATCAACGTGACCAACGCGTACTCCGGTTCGCTCGCGTGGACGAACTCCTTCACCCGCCTCACCGGGCACTACCCCGGCCGCATGGTCTTCGTGCTGCTCAACCTGGCCTTCGCGCTCATCCTGATGGAAGCCGACATGTTCAGCTTCCTCAACGGCGTCCTGGGCTTCTACTCGAACTGCGCGATCGCCTGGGTGGTCACCGTGGCCACCGACATCGGCGTCAACAAGTACCTGCTGGGGGTGTCGCCGCTGCGGCCCGAGTTCCGTCGCGGCATGCTCTACGCCGTGAACCCGGTGGGCGTGGTGGCCTTCGTCGTGGCTTCCGGCCTGTCCATCGCCATGTACTTCCACCTCCTCGGTGACGCCCTCCAGCCGTACTCACCGGTGGCCGCGGCGGTCATCGCCTTCGTCCTCACTCCGCTGACGGCCGTCGTCACCCGGGGCAGGTACTACCTGCGCAGGACCGACGACGGCCTCACGGAACCGCTGCTGGACGCCGACGGCAACCCCAGCGGGGTCACCCTCGACTGCCATGTGTGCCACCGGTCCTACGAGCGCCCCGACCTGACCGCCTGCGTCACTCACGACGCCGCGGTCTGCTCGCTGTGCCTGAGTACGGACAAGGTCGGCGACCACGTGCTGCCTCCCGCCGCCTGAACAGTCCGGGGGCCCCGGCTGCGCGGCCCCGCCGCGTGCCCACGGCGGCGGCGCCGGTGACCGGACCGGGTCCTCGACGGTGACGGGCGTCCCGCGCACCCGGCGTCCCGCGGCATCCGGAACGCGTGCGCGGTTCCGGCGGGGGTAGCCGGGGCCGTGGCCGCCGGTCCGCGCGGCCTCCGAGCGAGGGGGACCTTCATGAAACCGACAACCAGACGCTCACGCACCAGACTTGGTGTCGCCGTCGTCTCCGCCGCCGCGCTGCTGGCCGTCACCGGTCCGGTGCGGGCGGCGGCTCCGGTGCCGGGTCGCACCGCCACCGCCGCCGAGTCGACGGACGCGACGCTCGGCTACCGCGCCGACAGCCGAGCGGACAGCACGGTCGCCGGAGCCACGGCGGCTCCGCCGTACACGAAACTGTGGTCACGGGATTTCGGGACGGTCGTCTCGGCGCCGGTGGCGGTCGGCGACAAGGTGTACGCCGTCGTCAACGCCGACGACGGCACCGAGGGCGGCCCGCGCATGATGCTCGTCGGCCTCCAGGCCGCGAGCGGAAAGGACCTCTGGCCGGCCGTCCTGCTGGAGCAGAACGAGACCCAGGCCGGGGTGTCGTACGGGGGCGGACTCCTCTACACGGAGACCTCGCGCGGGACGATCTCCGCCTGGGACCCGGCAACGGGCCGGCAGAAGTGGTCGGTGACGCTCGACTCGGCGTCCATGCAGTTCCCGCCCGTCTGGTACGACGGGCTTCTCTACCTGCAGGACGGCAACGGCACGGCCCTGGCGCTGCGCGCGGACACCGGTGCCCGGGTCTGGACGGCCCCCCTCTCCCAGCACGCCTGGGCCCCGACCGTCGCTGACTCCTCCGGCGTGTGGGTCGGCTTCGACGGCATCGGCTGGCACCAGCTGGACCTCAAGACCGGCGCAGAACTGCGTCGGTTCGTCGTGCCCGACGTGTCGGGCGCCTACGGAAATCCGGTCGTCCTGGGCGCGGGAGCCGCCTGGACCCGCAGCAGCGACAGCGACGACGAGACGGTCACCGCCTACGACGAGAAGACCGGCAAGGCCCTGCGCAAGCTGCCGGCGGACGCGACCCCGGCCTTCGGACCGGGCCGGGTGTACGTGGCCCACCGCGGCGAGGTCAGGGCGCTGAGCACGAGCACCTACAAGGCCGCCTGGACCTACCGCAGTTCGGTGGACGTCGCCACCGTACGCCTCGTGGCCAACGGCTACGTGTACGTCGACGACGCCGACGGCCGCCTCGTCGTGCTCGACCAGCAGACGGGCGCGGTCGTCTGGTCCTACCGGCGCTATCCCGCACCGGTGCCAGGGGCGTTCATCCCGCCCGAGGACGACTGGCGTGGCTTCGTCGTCCCCGGCATCGCCACGGCCAGGGGCCGGCTCTTCGTGCCCGGCGCCGAAGGCACCCTGATCGCCTTCGGCAAGGCGTAGCACGCTCCGGTCCGGTGCCCCGGCCGGGGCACCGGACCGGCCGGGGGCAGTCCGCGTCCGGTGCGGGCCTCGGCGGGCGCCCGGGCGAGCCGGCTCCCCGATGCCGGTCATCAGGGTGTCCCGTATGTCTGGCGGGATCACCTGGATGGGCGCACACAGCAACACGCACGGATCCGCCCCTTCGCCGGAGATGCTCGGCGGGATTTCGCTGACCTGCGCCCGTGGGGTGGAGGCGGACGAGTTCCTCATCGGGCTGGGCGCCGGCCTCGACGCACTGGCCGTCCGGACCCCCTGCCGTGACGTCACCGTGCCGGCGCGGGACCGAGGGGACCGGTCACCGCACGTGAACCGCGCCGTGCAGGGCACCTGCGGGGGCTGGGTGTACGTGCCCGAGGACTGGGGGGCGGCCACCTGGTCCACCGGGTTCCGCGAGGTGGGGTCGATGCGGCCCGGTCCGGGCGAGGAGATCGTCTGCGTGGCGTGGAACCGGTGGGGCCCGCCGGCGCGGATCGTCCACGCGCCCGGCGGCGGACGGATCCGGCAGGCCGACTTCGGCGAGGACACCGGGGAGGGTCCCGCGCTGGACGCGGCCCTCCGGGCGGCGGGAGCGGTGTTCCCGGCCATCGGGGACGTCGGGGAGGCCGCCGTGGCGGCGTACCACGAGGAGCACGGGCCCCGGCTTCCCGCGGCCGTGTTCACGGCCGTGGGGGAGTACTGCGGCCTGGCCGCCGCTCAGGACGCCGTGGCGGCCGGTGACCTTCCCGGGGTCCTCATCCCGATGGTGTGACGCCGACGGCTGAGCGCGCGCCGGCCCCTACGGGATGCCTGGTTGCGCATGCCCGACATGGCCGACCGGCCGCACATCTCCCTGAACGTCGGGTCGGTGCCGTCGAGACCGAACAGGTGGACCGCCGTCCCCAGACGTCGCCGCGCCGCCGAGCGGTCTCGTCTCTGATTGCGTGGTGATCTCACGAAGGGCGGCGGGTGGCACGCCCCCGACTCGGGACGCGGAAGTGACGACGGAGGCCGCCGGGTTCAGCGGCCCACCGGCATCTCACACCTTGGACGCGTCAGCGCCCCCGCAGCCGTTGACGCATTGGTCCAGACCTTCTACGTTGTGAGCCCTCAGTCAGGCACCGCGCACACACGGTTCACCTCGCCCCTGCACCACCCCACGATGACAGGGAGAGCCATGTTCCACTTGCGCAGACCACCACGCGCACCGTCCCGCGGACGCCCGCTCGGATCGCTCCCCCGCGGCCCCGGCGCCCGGCGCCGCGAGGCGGCGTTCCGGCGGTGGATCACCGCGCTCGGCACCGCCCTGCTGCTGCCGCTCGCGCTGCTCACCACGCTCGCCGCGCCCGCCCACGCCGCCGGGACCCTCACCGCGACGTTCACCGCCCAGGACAACGGATCCTGGTGGAAGGGCACGTACATCGTTCGCAACAGCGGCCCGGCCGCCGTCAACGGCTGGACCCTGGAGTTCGACCTGCCGGCCGGGGTCACCGTGACCGGCCACTACAACGGTGACGCGACCGTCTCCGGCCGGCACGTCACGGTGAAGAACGCCTTCTACAACGACGGTGTGCCGGCCGGCGGCAGCACCGAGCCGTACAGCTACTGGTTCATCGCCAACGGGCCGATCGGCACCCCTACGGGCTGCACGGTCAACGGCGACAAGTGCGACGGCACCCCCGACGTCCCGCCGACCGCTCCCGGGACGCCGAAGGCCACGACGGTCACGGCGCACTCGGTCGCGCTGAGCTGGGCCCCCGCCCAGGGCGGCGACCACACCGTGGCCTCGTACGAGGTGCTGAACGGCTCGGACACCGTGGCCACCACGACCGGTACCTCCGCCACCGTCACCGGACTGACACCGGCGACGGGCTACACGTTCACCGTGCGCGCCAAGGACACGCGCGGGAACACGGGACCGGCGAGCGCTCCGCTGGCGGTCAGGACCGTGGACCCGGCGACCGACCCGTCACCCCCGACGGCGCCCGGCAACCTCCGCACCACCGGCAAGACCTCCTCCAGCGTGGCCCTGTCCTGGGACAAGGCCACCGACAACGTGGGCGTGGCCGCCTACGACGTGTACCGCGGCGGCACCCTCGCCAGGACTGTCGGCGCCGACACCACGACGGCCACCGTCGACGGGCTCTCTCCCGCCACCGCCTACGCCTTCACCGTCAAGGCCCGCGACACCGCCGACAACGCCTCACCCGCGTCGAACACCGTGTCCGTCACCACGGACGACGTCGCCGGACAGGGCAAGCAGCTCAAGGTGGGCTACTTCGCGCAGTGGGGCATCTACGGCCGCCAGTACTTCGTGAAGAACCTGGACACCTCGGGTGCCGCGGCCAAGCTCGACGTCGTCAACTACGCCTTCGAGAACCTCGACCCGGCCAACCTCACCTGCCAGGCCGGGGTGACGAAGGGCGTCTCCCAGAACCCCCAGGACCCGGACGAGGGAACCGGCGCCGGCGACGCGGACGCCGACTACGCGCGGCCCATGTCGGCCGAGCAGTCGGTGGACGGAGTCGCCGACGACGGCTGGGGCAAACTCCGCGGCAACCTCAACCAGTTGAGGAAGCTCAAGGCCAAGTACCCGAAGCTGAAGGCAGTGGTGTCGCTCGGCGGGTGGACGTACTCGAAGTTCTTCTCGGACGCCGCGGCCACGCAGTCCTCCCGGGAGAAGTTCGTCAAGTCCTGCGTCGACGTGTGGATCAAGGGTGATCTGCCCGTCTACAACGGCGCGGGCGGCCCGGGCACGGCCGCCGGGATCTTCGACGGCATCGACATCGACTGGGAGTGGCCCGGCTCCGAAGGCCATCCGGGCAACCACTACGGCACCCAGGACAAGGCCAACCTCACCGCACTGCTCGCGGAGTTCCGCAAGCAGCTCGACGCGCTCGGCGGCGCTCACCGGCTGCTGACCGCCTTCACCCCCGCCGACCCGGCGAAGATCTCCGCCGGCTGGGACCTGAGCCGCATCTTCGACTCGCTCGACTACGCCAATGTCCAGGGATACGACTTCCACGGCGCGGGCAGCGACAACTCCTGGGAACCCAAGCGCACCGGCCACGGCTCCAACCTCTACGCCGACGCACAGGATCCCTACCCCTTCCACTTCAGCGTCGAGAACGCGGTCAAGGCCTACCTCGACGCCGGCGTCAACCCACGCAAGCTGACGGTGGGCTTCCCGTTCTACGGGCGCGGCTGGCAGTCCGTGACCGACGGCGGGGCCGCGGGCGAGTGGCAGGACGCGGGCGGCGCGGCACCCGGCCAGTTCGACACCGAGGCAGGGGTGCGCGGCTACTCCAATCTGATCACCAGCTTCCCCGCCATGACCGTCCGCCACGACGAGCAGTCCGTCTCGACGTACGGCTACACCGGGCCGGGCGGCCAGTGGTGGACGTTCGACGACGCCTGGTCGATCGGGAAGAAGACGGCCTGGATCAAGTCCAAGGGACTCCTGGGCGGCTTCGTCTGGGAGATGTCGGGTGACACGCCGAACGGTCAGCTGATGACCGCGCTGAACGACGGACTGAAATAGCCGCGCCACGACGCCCGACGGCGACCCCGGCGGGGCCGCCGCGTCGACTCCACGGGCGTCGCGCTCACCGGCACGCCGGCCGGGTCCTCCGGAAGGGGCGCCGGCCGGCGAACCGTACGCCCTTGGCCCGGCCGGGGAAAGGGAACGACCCGGCCGGCCGGTCATCCGCGGCGGGAGTCCGGTTCCCCCGCGAGGCCGGCCACCTCGTCGACCAGTGGCTGCACCCGGTAGGGGATGACGGCACTGAGCGCGATCACCGTCGTACTGCGGCGCACGCCCGGCACCTCGAGAACACGGTCGATCACCTGCTGCACATGCTGGTTGCTCGTGCCGGCGATGCGGCACCAGATGTCACCGGGCCCCGTCACGACGCGGGCCTCCAGGATCTGCGGGACGCCCCGCAGATGGGCGGTGATCGCCTCGCGGGCCGGCTGGTCCACCTCGAACGTGGTGAACGCCTCGACCACATGGCCGAGCGCGGCGACGTCCACGTCCGGCCCGAAGCCGGTCACCACGCCCGCGCCCGCCAGCCGGTCGAGTCGTGCCTGCAACGTGCCCCGTGCGACGCCCAGTTGGCGGGCGATCTCCAGCAAACCCTCACGTGGGCGGTCCCGGAGCAGCCGCAGCATCCGGCCGTCGAGCGCGTCCAGTCCCCGCCGTGCCACCGCACCCGCCGATCTGCGCCCTCAGAGGCACCCGGCTGCCTCATTTCCTGTCAGATTAACAAGGGAACGGGGGACCTGTTGCCCATTCGACCGCGCAGGGCGCACGCTGTGGGCCCCGTCCACGAGGAGCAGTCGTGAGGCAGCACAACCACCCCTTCGTCCCCTACCGGCCCCACCGCTACGACGAGGACGAGATGGTCCGGCGGGGCCAGGACTTCGTGTCGTTCCTCGAACGGCGGCGCAGCGTGCGGTTCTTCAGCGACGCACCGGTCCCGCGCACCTGCGTCGACCTCGCCGTCGCCGCGGCGAACACCGCCCCCTCCGGGGCCCACCTCCAGCCGTGGAAGTTCGCGGTGATCGGCGACGCCGGGACCAAGCACCGCATCCGCGTCGCCGCCGAGGAGGAGGAGCGGACCAACTACGAGGGCGGCCGCATCCCGCCCGAGTGGCGTGCCGCGCTCGCGCGGCTGGAGACGACATCCGACAAGAGCTACCTCGACGTCGTGCCGTGGATCGTCGTCTGCTTCGCCGAGAAGAGCACCGCGATGCCGGACGGTTCGCTGCGCAAGAACTACTACGTGAACGAGAGCGTGGGCATCGCCTGCGGCCTCTTCATCGCGGCCCTCCACGCGATGGGACTGAGCACGCTGACGCACACGCCCAACCCGATGGGCTTCCTCACCGAGATCTGCGGGCGCCCCGGCAATGAACGGCCCTACATCCTCTTTCCCATCGGCTATGCGGCGGCCGACTGCGAGGTGCCGGACCTGGTACGCAAGCCCTTGGCGGAGGCGATCGCCGAGAGCCCGGCCGGTATCGCGGCGCGACCAGGCGTGGCCGGGCAATCCCCGCGATAGGGCTCCGGTCATGACGAGCCCGGCCCTGGCGCCTGGCCCCGCCCCGATCAGGAGCGCGCGGCTCCTGTTCCGCGAGCCTCTAGTGACAGGCCCGCGACCGGGAGGCGTTCAGCACCGGGACGCTCCTTGTGCCGCACCAGCTTCCGCGGCAGTCCGTCGAGCCGGGTGAAGTCCCCGTCTCTCCGCCGGTGGGCGAAGTAGCCGTAGACCGACTGCCACGGCGCAAAACCGTGCGGGAGGCAGGCCCCCTGGCAGCCGAATGACGTTGCCCTTCGGCGACCATGTCCTCCTGGCGCGGTCCGACGCCGTCAGCTGTCCGCAGCACGTCTCTTCACCGCCGGGGGGCGGCTCCCCGCGCGCTCACCGCGGCCCAGAGCCTCAGCACAATGCGCTCGGGTGGTTTACCCCGGTGCACCCGTCCGACGATCACCTGCCCTCAACTACCTTCATGCCGTAGTCGCGTGACTACGTTGAGTGAATGGAGATCCTGGATGCGTTCGACGTTCATGGGCAGGCTGGCAGCCCTCGCCTCGACGGCCCTGCCGGCCCGTCCGGGGGGAGCTGCGCGACACCCCGTGTCCCGCCTGCGCGCAAGAGCACTGGCCGTGGGGCTCACGCTGGCGGTATCCGCACTTGCGCCCTCGGGCTCCGCCGGTGCGGCCGATCATTATCGGTGGGCCGCGCTGGGTGACTCGTACACCGCCGGCGGGTTCGTCGGGAACCCGCAGCCCCCGCTCGGCAGCGCGTCGCGGGACGGCTGCGACCGCACCAGCGACGCCTACCCCGGCGTGGTCGAGCGGGAGCTCGACGAGTTCCCGCCGGGCAAGCCCGTCCACCTGACCAACGTCAGCTGCGGCAACGCCACCATCGACGACATCACCACCTCCAGGCAGACGCCGATCAGTCCGGTCCAGCCCCCCGCGGGCGGCTGGACCGCAGTCGACCCGCAGATCCAGCGAGCGCACCTCAACGACCAGACCGACGTCGTCACCATCGGCGTCGGCGGCAACAGCCTCCCCTTCGGCGGCATGCTGCTCAAGTGCCTCGAACTGGGCGCGACCCCCGGCAAGTCCTGCCGCGAGCACTACACCAACCCGCCCGAGGGAGAGGAGAGCATCCAGGACAAACTCGCCAGGGTCCAGGACGAGTACATCGCCATGCTGGCCAAGGTGCACGAGGCCGCGCCCAACGCCAAGGTGATCACCGTCGGCTATCCGGCCGTCCTGCCGCAGGAGAGCAGCGCCTGCAACCGCCTCGCCCTCACCGAGCTGAGCTTGATCAAGCACGCCGACATCGACTGGCTCCGTGACGACGTCCTCCAGCCGCTGAACAGCACGATCCAGCGCGTGACGTCGTTCTTCGGCGACCGCTACGTCGACGTCTACTCCTCCAGCGTGGGCCACGACGCCTGCCAGCCCGCAGACACCAAGTGGGTCGAGGGAATCTGCGGCACCGCCGCGGACTACTGGCCCGCCAAGCTCGCCGGCACGCTGCTGAACTGCGCTCCCATCAACAAGCGTGTCACGCTGGTCCACCCCAACGCCGCAGGCTACGCCAACACCGCCGCGCACGTCGAACGAGCCATCCGCATCGCCCTCCTCGACAGCTGACCAGCAGGCCGAACCCGACACCAGAGCCACGGCGCCTGTGGCAAGGAGACGCGGCCGGAACACCTGGCCGACGAGCACAGGCGCTGTGGCCACTGCGGAAGAGCCCGAAGTCCGTTTGCGTGCAGTTCGTTTCGAGTGAAGCCACCGCTCAAGGCGGGGGAGTGGTTCCGCTGGTGGTGTTCCGCCGCGGGGCATCGTCCGTGAGCATCCTGCGGGTGATCCGGTACAGCACACACTGGCGAAGCGGCCCCTCGGGCACACTCGGGTCCTCGAAGTCGTCGTCATGGCGGCGGGTCATGCCGATCCGCCGCATCACTGCCTGGGAACGAAGGTTGCCGGCGGTAGTCGTCGCAATGATCTCCGGCAGCCCGAGGACATCGAAGCCGAAGGCCAGACAGGTCAGGGCGGCCTCGGTCGCGAAACCGTGACCCCACGCCGAACGCTTCAACCGCCACCCGATATCCACCCCCACGAACGGCATGTCCGCGCCCACCTCGTCCAAGCCCGCACGGCCGATGAACTCACCGGTCTCCCGTGCTTCGAGCGCCCACCACCCGAACCCTCGTTCGTCGAACTCGGCCTGCATGACGGCCACCGTGGCATCGCTCTGCTCCGGCGTCAGCAGTTCCCCAAGGTGTTCTCGGACCTCGGGGTCGGCGTTCATCTCCGCCCATGGCTCGAGGTCGGACTCCCGCCACCGCCGGAGCAGGAGACGATCGGTGCGCAGTTCTGGCATGCCGGCCAGCTAACGCCCTCACGCTCAGGGTGTCGATCGGTTATAGGTGCGGTGCCTCTGAAGGGAGGGGCTCAGCGGCGGGCCTCAGTCTCGACGAGGCTACTGGTGAGCTGCTCGATCTGCTCTCGCAGGCCGTACGCGCGTGCGGCTGTCTCGTCGCGTCCGGCCTGCAGCAGCCGCCGCTCTGGATCTCGTCGATGAAGGGCCGCAGCGCACTGTTGGCCCACCCGCGTTACAGGAAGCGCCGGACGGGGCTGACGGCAATCTCCTTGACGCGCTGGAGCACCGCCCGTCTCCTCCAGCGGGAAGGGTCGATCTCCACGCTGTCCTTCAGGTCGGCGTCGAAATCACGGTCCAGCGAAGCGGTGAACGTCTCGTCCAGGACCGCGAGCATCACCTCTTCGTCATGGTCCATGGACCGCCGGTTGAAGTTCGTGGACCCGATGAGCGCGGCCACCGAGTCCACCGTGATGATCTTGGCGTGCATCATCGTGGGCTGGTACTGCCGGATGCTCACACCTGCCCGCAACAACCGCGTGTAGTGGTGTTGGCCGGCCAGCTGGCAGGCACGCTGGTCGGTGTGGGGGCCGGGTAGCAGGATCTCCACGCGGACACCACGCCGGGCGGTCCTGCAGAGCAGGTCGACGAAGTACGGATCGGGGGCGAAGTAGGCGGTGGCGAGGCGGAACCGCTCCTCGGCGGAGGTCAGCATCACCCGGATGAGGGTCTGCATGTCCTGCCAGCCGATGCTCGCGGAACCGCGCACCACCTGTACCGTCGACGAGCCCGCCTGCTCGTGCTCGGTGAAGCGGTCACGGTCGTCGAACAACTCGTCGTGGCACTCCGCCCAGTTCTGGGCGAACGCCGCCGCGATGCCGTCCACGGCCGGGCCGCGCACCTGCACGTGGGTGTCACGCCACTCGCCCGGATGGCGGGCGTCGCCGCACCATTCCTCCGCGATCCCTACGCCGCCGGTGAACGCGGTGTGCTCGTCCACGATCAGGGCCTTGCGGTGGCAGCGGTGGTTCTGTTTGAACGGTGACAGCCAGAAGGGCTTGCGGAACCAGGCCACCTGCACGCCCGCCTCGGCCATGAGGTCCAGCAGCTGCCCCTCGATCTCCTTGGCGCCGAACCCGTCGAGCAGCAGGCGCACCCGCACCCCCGCGCGGGCCCGCTCGGCGAGCGCGGTGGCGAAGTCACGGGCGATCTGGCCACGCCAGTAGACGAACGTCATCAGATCGATCGTGTGCCGGGCCGAGCGGATCGCCCCCAGCATCGCCGGGAAGATCTCGTCACCGTTGCGCAGGGGCACCAGCTCGTTGCCTTCGGTGGCCGCCACACCGATCAGCCGCTCCAGGCGGCGGCGCAGGCGCTGCTTTCGGGCTGTCGTCTCGGTCGCGTCCCCGCGCACAGCCGGAGCCGGTATCCCGTCCAGAATCACGCCGTATCTCCTGTGGAATCGATGAAAGGGCCGTCGGGGGCTGCCGTACCGGGCCCGGAAGAGCAGATGCCCGGCCGACAGCGCCTCACTCCTGTCCGCGCGGCCGGCCCAGCGCGCCATCAACCGTGCTGTGCGGGATTCAGTCGTCAGGCCATCAGCGCCGTGTCGTTGTTGCGCCGGGGGACAGACGGCCCAGCAGCCCAGCGGAGGTCTCCGCAGGATCGGCGGTTGTGGCGCGGACCGCCTCGGTGAGCCCGTGCAGGGAGGGCGCGAAAGCCCAAGGACCGGCAGCGGACCGTGCCGGCACACGTACGACGTCGATCCGTCCGGCGGGCGGTGGCGGCGGCAGATGCAGGCGACCGCCGGCCGGGGGGAGAGAACGGCCAGGTCGCCGCCGGCGCTCACGATCCGGTGAGCCGGTGCAGTGCCCAGCCGGCCAGGGGCGCGTACAGCACGGGCACCGGCCACGGGGCCGTCATGTCCAGTACGGCGCGTGAGCCGGTGCCGTGCGGGACGACGGTGTGCCGCAGCGTCATCTGGACGCCGACGGCGGTGACCTGCCAGCTCCAGGTGCGGCCTGCCTCGTCGACGGCAGTGACCACGAAACGCGCACGCACACCGCCCACGGAGGTCACCACTCCTGTGGCACCGGGCGCGATCCGGTCGCCGGTCGCCGTCACCTCGCGCAGATGCGGCGCCCAGCGCGGCCACTGGTCGTAGCGGGCGTAGCGCTCCCAGACCTCGGCGGGAGCGGCCGGGCCCGAGACGACGACGGTGTGCCGCATCGCTGTCCCCTTTACTCGGCAGGTGGCGGTCTACTCTGCGCTGCGCGCGTTCAGAACGCGTACCGGACGCGCAGCCAGGGCGCGTGCGCCGCGATCAGGTCCCGCAGGGTGTCGAGGGCGTGCCGCTTGACCTCCACGCGGTAGCGGACGTTGACCGCGCCGTTCTGGGACAGCTTGCGCTCCTGTGTGTCCGGCGTCCACAGCACGTCCTCACCCCGCGGATGCCATCCCAGGTTGACCTGGTGCAGCTCCTCGTTGTGGGTGAGCATGATCACCTCCGCGGCGGCCTGCCGCTTCACCGCGGCGGGCAGTACGTCGTCGAGATGGGTCAGCAGGTCCGCCCAGTCCGCGCGCCATCCCGGGCGCAGCACGACGGGGGAGAGGTTGAAGTGCACCTCGTAGCCTGCGTCGAGGAAGTCCGACGCGGCGCCGACGCGGTCGGCGAGCCGGCTCGTGCGCAGGTCGAGAAGGTGCGCGTCGGGTTCCGGCATCAAGGAGAAGCGGATGCGGGTACGCCCGCGCGGGTCGTAGCCCAGCAGGTCGGGATTGACGAACTTCGTGGCGAACGACGCCTTCGCCGTGGGCCAGTCGCGGAACGCGGTGATCATCTCCTGCGTGCCGTCGGAGACCAGCGCGTCCACCGAGCAGTCGCCGTTCTCGCCGATGTCGTACACCCAGGCCTGCGGGTCGCACTGGTTCGGCTCCGGTTTGCGGCCCTGCGCGCGTACGTGCCGGTGCAGCCGGCCGATGATCGCGTCGACGTTGGTGAACAGGGTGATCGGGTTGGCGAAGCCCTTGCGCCGCGGCACGTAGCAGTAGGCGCAGGCGAGGGCGCAGCCGTTCGATGCGCCGGGCGCGATCCAGTCGGCGGAGCGGCCGTTGGGGCGGACGGTGAGACTCCGCTTGATGCCGAGTACGAGCGACTCCTTCTTCACGCGGACCCAGCGGGCCACGTTCCCCTCGTTGCCGTGCAGTGAGGGGATACGCCAGTGCGATGGCACCTCGACCAGCTCGGCGTCCGGCAGTCGCGCGAGGATGCGCCGCCCGTACGAGGAGGCGGCGGCCTCGGGCTCCGCGTAGACCCGGTTCACCGCGAGGGTACGCCGCGCCTGCGGGCCGTCGCGGAAGGCCGGCCCCGCGGACGGCGCGGTGCCGGCCTCCTCGGCCGGCGGCCCGAACAGGCTGAGCTGCTCCTCAGTGGGGTGGTGCACGGTGACTCCCAGGGTTGTCCTCACACTGTAGGACGCGGGCGCCGGCCCCTCGACAGGTGACCGCCGAGCGGGTCCGCGCCGCCGAGGCACTTGTCAGGCCCCGCAGCAGACGGGCGCGGCTCGGCAAGGGCCGGGCCGTCGCGCTCCGGAGCCGGGCAACGGCCAACGGCTTCGCCGGGGCAGCAGCCCGGGGCCGTGCTGCTGCTCCGGATCCAAGGACGGACAGGTCTTCGACGCCCACGGGGATCAGAGCCGGCAGCCCGAGCGTCAGGCACCACAAGGCATGCCCCGGCAGCCGCGCGGCGCCAGGTCGCCTGCCCGAAGTCTGCACGTCCGTGCTCCGCTCACCGGCCCGGGCCCACCGCGCGGACGCCCGTGCAGTACTTCCGCCACACCGGGAAGCTGCGTTCACGGCCGGTGCGGGGCGGTCGGCGACAGTGCCTGCGGCCTGCCGGGGACGGGGAGCGGATCATCACTCGGTCAGGTCCGGCGTGTGGACCGGGCGACGGAATCCGCCCGAGCGCACGGCCAGGATCACGACGCCCGCCAGAGCCCAGCAGACGCCCACGATCTTGGCCGGGGTGTCCAGGCTGACCCACAGGGCCGCGTTCACGACGAACCCGAGTGACGGCAGGACCAGCTGCAGAACGGCAGCGGCGGACCCGGAGGCCTCCGGTCGTCCCGCACGCCGGTCGCGGACCCAGAAGCCGATCACCGCCAGGTTCACCGCGGCGAAGGCGGTGTAGGCACCGAAATTGATCAGCGAGGCGGCGCTGCCGAGATCCAGGAAGACCGCCGAGGCGGCGACGAGACCCACGACGAGCACGTTGACGGCGGGCACGCCGGTCCGTCGATCGACCCGCCCGAAGACCGCCTGCGGCAGCATCCCGTCGCGTCCCATGGCGAAGAGCAGCCGCGCCGCGCTCATCTGCTGGGTCAGACCGCACCCGAGGACCGCGGTGAGATACCCGCACACGAAGACGGTCTGGAACGCGGCCCCGCCGATGTACCGGGCGATCTCCGGCGAAGCGCCCACGATGTCGCCCACGGCCGAGACATCGGGAAAGAGCGTCTGCATCACGTAGGTCACGGCGAGGAAGAACACCCCGGCGGCGGCCACGATGAACAGGATGGCCCGTGGGATGTCCCGGCGCGGGCGCGCGGCCTCCTCGGAGAGCGTCGAGACGGCGTCGAAACCGAGGAACGACAACGCCAGCAGCGAGGCGCCGCCGAACAGGTCGCGCGGCGGCACCGTGGTCAGGTCGAACCCGGTGGTCCCGAAGGACCGGCCGTGGGTGACGACGGCGCGCACGGCGAAGACGAGGAACGCGACGGCCACCCCGGCCTGGACGATGACGAGCAGCACGTTCACCTTGGCGGCCAGCCGCACGCCCACCAGGTTCAGAGCCGTGCAGATCACCACGGTGGACAGCACCCACACCCACGCCGGGACCGCGGGGAGGACGGCCCCCATGTAGATCGCGGCCAGGAGGGCGTTGAGCATGGGGAGCAGGACGTAGTCGAGCGTGGCGGACCAGCCGACCAGGAATCCCACGGGTGCGCCGAGCGCCCTGCCGGCGTAGGTGTACACGGAGCCGGCGGAAGTGATGCGGCGGGCCATCCGCGCGTAGCTGAGCGCGGTGAGTCCCACGGCGACGAGGACGGCCAGGTACGCCAGCGGTACATGGCCGCCGGTCTCCTCGGAGACCAGGCCGAAGGTGTCGAACACCGCCAGGGGCGCCATGAAGGCCAGGCCGAGGAAGACGATGTGGCGCAGCCCGAGGCCGCCCCGCAGCCGCGCGCCGCCTGTGTCCCCGGCGGCTCGCCCAGCGGCCGTGGCGGCGGGCACGGAGGCGGACGCGGCACCGTCGGAACAGGCCGCGGACGTCCCGGAACGCTGTGCGGAGAGGTCAGGCATGGGCGTGTCCGTCCTCGGCCCGGGCCGAGCACGAGGTGAGCGCGGCGTAGTGGCCGGCGGTGGGGCGCGCTGCGGCGGCCTCGTGGACGACCTCGCCGCCCACCCAGGTGATCTCCGCTCGCTGCTGCAGCAGTGCCGCCGGGTCCGCCTCCAGCGCGTAGAGGTCGGCGGACCAGGCGACGAGGTCCGCCTCGGCACCCACACGGATGACGCCGTACGCGTCCTCCCGGTGCCAGGCCCAGGCGCCCTCGGCGGTGTAGCCGCGCAGCGTCTCGTCGAGCCCCAGGCGCTCCGCCGGGGTCCAGGCGTCCTTGCCGTCCAGCCCGGCCCGGGTCAGAGCCGAGTAGAAGCCGACCAGCGGGTCCATCTCTCCCACCTGCCAGTCGCTGGAGAGGGCCACGTGGGCGCCGGACGCCATGAGGGAACGCAGCCGCCAGGCCCGGTCCCAGCGGGCTTCTCCGACGTTCTCCATCCAGGTGCCGGCCACGAGGTCGGGGGAGCAGTGGCGCGGCTGCATGGCCGCGGTGACGCCCAGCCGGGCGAAGCGCGGCAGGTCCTGCGGGGCGAGGCACTCGACGTGCACGATCCCGTGGCGGCGGTCGTGGGTGCCGTTGACGCGCGCGGCGTGCTCGATGGCGTCCAGGGCGAGGCGGATACCGCCGTCACCGGTGGCATGGGTGTGTGTCTGGAAGCCGAGACGGTCCAGTTCGGTGACGACCTTGGCGAGTTCACCCGACGGCGCCGAGGGGTGACCGCGGTGGCCGGGCCGGTTGGCGTAGTCGTCCAGCATCCACGCGTTGTGGGGTTCGATCACGTCGTCGGCGTAGAGCTTGACCGGGCCGAACGCGAGGCGGTCGCCGCTCGGAGCGGCGTCGGCGGCGTCGCGCAGGCGCCGGCGGAACGCGCCGTCGGAGCCCATGGGGTGGAAGAGCGCCGCGATGACGCGTGAGCTGAGGCGCCCTTCGGCCTGGGCACGCTGGAACAGGTCGATCTCCGCGAGCGGGACCTGCGGTTCGACCACGGTGGTGATGCCGGCGGCGGTGGCCATCCGCAGGCTGCCGAGCAGCTTGCGGTAGCGCCGCTGCGGCGAGTACATCGGGATGTCGCGCTGCAGGCCGGCCAAGCCCGCCGTCGTCATGGCGCTGGTGTAGAAATCGGTGACCCATCCGGTCGCACGGCCGTCCGCGTCCCGTTCCGGGCGGCCCCAGGGGATGTCTCCGCCCTCGTCCAGCCCCAGCGCTCGGACGGCGGCGTCGTTGAGCCACACCGAATGCTGGTCGTAGGTGGTGACGAAGACGGGGCGGGTGGTGATGCCGGCCAGGTCCCGGGCCTGCGGGCGGCGGCCGTGGACCACCGAGTAGACGGCGTTCTCGGCGCAGATCCAGGTCAGGTCCGGACGCGCCCCGGCGAGTTCGGCCAGGCGGCGGCGCACCTCGTCCAGGGTGTCGGCCCCCTCCAGGCTGACGGCGTCGGGGTCGAAGCCGAGCAGCAGGTGGTTGTGGCTGTCGATGATGCCGGGGGTGAGCAGGCCGCCGTCCAGACGGCGGTGCCGGCGGGCCGCGGGGGCGTCCGTCTCCTCGCCCACGAACGCGATGCGCCCGCCGGTGATGCCGACGGCACCGGCCCACGGCCGGGCGTCGTCGAAGGTGCGCACACGTGCACCGGTGATCAGGGTGTCGAGCATGGTGGTCCTCGGTTCTGGATCGCACTGCGAACGGGCGCGAGAGCACCCGGAGACGGTGCGCGAGTTTTTTGACAGCAGCGTCAAAGAATGGGTCGAGTGTCATGAGGACCTCGGCTACTGTCAAGGGCATGGCCCGCCCCAAGAACCAGGACGAACGCCGCGCCCACCTCATCCAGGCGGTGATCGACACCACCGCCAGCACCGGTCTGCGCTCCCTCTCGCTGGCCGACGTCGCGCGCAGCGCGGGACTGACCCGAGGCGCGGTGCTGTACTACTTCGACGACCTGGACGCGCTGCTGAGCGAGGCGTACCGCGCCGGCATGGAGCGCTTCTGCGACCGGCGCGACGCACTGCGGGACACGATCGCGGACCCGGCCCGGCTGCTGGGGGAGACGATCCGCGCCGGACTGCCGACCGGGCCCGACGACGCGCTGATGCGTCTGCTGTACGAGTTCGACGTGGTGGCGGGTACCTCGCCACTGCACACCACGCTGGTCGAAGCGATGTACGAGCGGCAACTGGCCACGTACCGGGCCGTCCTTGAACAGGGCGCCGGCGCCGGGGTGTTCGACCTCTCCATGGACACAGCGACGGCGGCCCTCAACCTCGTCGCGCTGGAGGACGCCTACGGGCTGCACATCGTGGCCGGCAACAGCCAGATCAGCGTACGACGGGCCGTAGACGCCATGCTCGCCGCCGCCCGCGCCTTCGGTGCGCCAGCCGTGTAAGGGTCGGCGCGGCCGGCCAGGCGCCCGGGGCGTGGCCGGGGTGCGTGTCGGTGCCTCCCGATGACTCCCGCGTGCGGGACGTGCCACGGCCTAGGGTCCGGACGAGTTCCACGCCGCCTTCCATCCGGACGCCCAGCCTGCGCGCACACGGACGCTCGCCGAGAGCGCAGATCCGCGGCCTCGCGATGGCTGCCGGCGGCGCCCAGGCGGCACGCGGGTCTCAGGTCACCTCAGGCCGGTGCCCGGGACCCTGCCGTGGCGGCATCGCCGACCGACTCACCGACCGGCCGGGAAGAACGTCGCCACCTGGTCCCGGACCCAGGGGTCGAAGGCCGCCGGTCGATGGGTGTACGACGGGTAGAAGGTCGCCAGCTGATCCTCTATCCAGCGATCCGCGGGCCGCTGGGAATCACGGTGACGATCGCTTCGAGGGCCGTCGGCTGCTGCGCTCTGCGCGGGGAGACGCCCCGCGGCAGGCGAGACGGTCGTGGCCGCCATCGCCGAGCTGCCACCGGCCAGCACGGCCCCCGCCATCATCGTCGCGGAAACGCCCGCCATCGCCACGCGTCGCGTCAGCCCCATGATCCATTCCTCCTCGCGTCACCGGCCGTTCTGGCTGCGAGGGGAGCCGCGCGAGGCGTGGGCCCTGAGCAGCGTCAAAACGGAAGCATTCGATCCGGTTGTCTGCCCACTCAGGCCACTCCTACACCTGATGGAGTGAGACACGATGCGGGTTCCGGGCGAAGGCCGTCATCCGCAGCAACCGGCACAGCCAAGCCGCCCGAGTCAGCGCACGACGACGTTCGTCACCAAGGCGGCCACGCCGTCACCGGGGCCCGGACGGCGAGTGCCGAGAGGATGGCGGGGCCCCCATTGTGTGATCCAGAATGATCGGATGGTCACGCTTGAGACTCCCCGCTTGGTCCTGCGTCGCTGGCGCGAGGAAGATGTTGCGCCCATGGCTGCCGTCAATGCCGACCCCGAGGTCATGCGGTGGATCCGTGACGGCGGCGTCCGTGACGAACAGCAGACGCGCAGCGGGATCCAGGCATGGGAGAGCGAGTGGGAGTCACAGGGCTTCGGCCTGTTCGCCGTGGAGATCCGGTCCACGGGCGAGCTGGCCGGGTTCACCGGCCTTTCGGTGCCCGGCTTCTTGCCGGAGGTACTGCCGGCGGTTGAGGTCGGCTGGCGGCTGGGGCGTTCCCACTGGGGGCGGGGCTTGGCCACCGAGGCCGCCGCAGCCGCTGTACGGTTCGGCTTCGAGGAGCGAGGGCTGGAGCGAATCGTCAGCATCGCTCAAGTGGGCAACGACGCCTCCGAACGGATCATGACCAAACTGGGGATGCGTCCGGTCCGTGAGACCGTCAATCCCACCGGCGGCCGGCGAGTCCGGGTGTTCGAGTTGTCGTCGGTCCAGTACGTCTCACCCACTCGGTGACGGCGGCAACGAGGACGGTGGCCTCGTAGCGGACCGCGATGTCGTATCTGGTGGCCACGGCTCGATGTCTCGTGGGGCGATTGATGCCGCACTCGACCGCGTGCCGGGCCTCGCAGCCCTCTGGGCGTCGGCCGGCTGTCCCCCCGAATGACGCTGGTTGCGTTCCGGATGCTCGGGTAGCGATTGAGTATCGGGTGTTCCCACGGCACCCAGTCCGACTGAAAGTGATGTGTTCGTGACACTTCCCGGCGGCGCCGACGGCCGCGCTGAGGGCTCGGGTGACCAGCCGAGTGTCGGCGCGCATGAGATCGCCGATGCCGTGGAGCGTCTCGCGCATCTGTGGTCAGTGGCCGCGCAGGAGGCGACGGTCCGGTTGTCCCTCCATCAGCTGCGGGCGCTGCGGGCTCTGGAGATGGCCCCGGAGGTGAACCTCACCGGCCTGGCGCAGCGGTTGGACATCGGGCTGCCCACCGCCAGTCGGCTCTGTGACCGGCTGGAGGCGGCCGGCATGCTGGAGCGCGCTTTGCACCCGTACAACCGCCGTGAGGTGCAGCTGAGACTCACCGGCCAAGGGCGTCGCGTCATGGGGGATGTGGCCCGGCGACGTACCCAGGCCCTCGACGAACTGCTGGCTGCCATGGAACCCGCGGCGCGTTCGGCGCTGATCCGTGGCATGAAGGGGATCGCTTCCGTTCAGGACCAGAGGTACTTCCAGCCACCTCAGCAGCCCCCTTGAGGGCTGGGCTGTCCCTACGGGGTCGCCTGGGCGTCGCGCCCTGTCCAGTCCAGGCAGACGATGGTGGCGTCGGCGAGCAGCCCCTCGCCGCCGACATGTTCGAGCAGGCCGGCCACGACGGATCGGGCCGTTTCGTGGGGGGAGGTCTGGCGGGTCGCGCTCAGGATCTGGCGCAGCACACCCTCGCCGAACGCCTCTCCGGTGGCTGACCGGGGACCGTGGACGCCGGTGCTGATGGAGACCAGGCGATCACCCGGCTCGACCTGGAAGGTCTGCTCCTCGTAAAGGGTCTCCTCGAACATGCCGAGGGGCATCTGCGCCTCGAGTTCGACGCGTTCGACGGTGGTGCCCCGCTGCCGGTAGAGCTGGGGGGATCCGGCGTCGACGGCGCACACCGTGCCGGTGGCCAGGTCGAAGCGCAGGAGAAGGGTGGAGGCGTACCTCTTCCCGCCGTACTGCGAGTAGACGGCCTGGTCGGCGAGGCACGCCTGGTCCGCGAGGCCGATGCCGGCCCGGCGGGCGTTGCGCAGGGCACCGACGGCGAGGCTGGTGAGCAGGGCGGCGTCGATGCCCTGCCCCATACCGTCCGTGATGGTCAGTGTGAGGTGGTCGGCGCTGGTCGACCAGTCGAAGTTGTCGCCGCCGATGGAGTAGGCCGGCTCCAGGTGAGCGCCGATGACGTACTCGGCGCGCGCGCAGCCACGGCCGGGGAGGAGCTGCCACTGCATCTCGGCGGCGAGGGTGAGGCGGCGGGTACGACGAGCTTGCAGGTAGAGGTCGGTGTCCCGGTCGACCGTGGCGACCTCGTGGCCCAGCGCCGTGGCGAAATCACCGAGCTGCAGCACGGTGCCCGCGTCGGCCGACGCCGATGGCATACGCACGGAGAGGACCCCGAGGCGGTCGCCGCGCACGGTGATGGGCAGATGCACCACCTGTGTGGCCGGGTCGGCCGTAACTTCCACCACGGGCTTCTGGGCGGTGAAGGCGGTCCCGGCGGGACCGTCGTGGGCGGAGACCGGTTCGCCGGTGTGCGGTGGATGGGTGACGGGTTGCAGAACCGACAAGCCGTAGTCGGCGACTAGGAGCGTCGCGTGCAGCGCGCCGAAACGCTCCGCCAGCAGGCGGCCCGCGGTGGACACCAGGGCGTGAGGCGGAACCGCGCGCAGCTGGGCTTCCACGGACGAGCCCGGTCCAGAGGTGTTCACCGTTTCTCCAACCACTCTCCCGTGGCTCCCACGCTATCGCGACCGACGGCCGGGATGCGGCAGGGCCGGGCAATGCTCACCGCACCACCGCCGACGACACCCTCTTCCGGCAGCGGACGGGCGTCGGGTGGGGAGGCCTTCCCGCCGGGTTCCGGTGGCGCGGACGGCGGTGCTGCCTCACCGGCCGTCCGTGCAGTGAGGAGATCGGTCCCTCCCGACGGCTCGCGACCGGACGGCACCCTCTGCCTTCCTCGCGGGCGCTGGGTTCACTCAGGTTTCGGGCGTGCGGGTGCAACCGTACGGCACAGGAGCAGACAGACGTCGTCGTCTCGTTCGGAGTCGTGCACCAGAGGTTTGAGCAACGACTCGGCGCACCCGTCCAAGTCCTCCACCGCGGATTCGTCCAGGTCGGCCAGGGTCCGTTCGAGCAGCTCGATCCCCGGGTCGATGCCGTGTGCCCGCCGCTCCACGAGACCGTCGGTGTAGAGGACCAGGGTCGAGCCGGCCGGCAGTACGGCCGTGTGGTCCTCGTACTCGTAGGGCAGGGGGACTCCGAGCATCACGCCGGGGCGGGTGTCCAGCACGCGCACGCCGCCGTCCGGTGCCCGGACCATGGCCGGAGGGTGCCCGGCGGCGGCCCATACGACATGGGGATCGCCGGGCCTGAAGCGGGCGACCACGGCGGTCGCGTAGAGATTCGGCTGCTGGTGGCGCAGCATGCGGTGCAGGAGGGTCAGGATCCGGGCGGGGCTGTCGTTGTCGACCGCGTAGGCGCGCAGGGCGGTGCGCAGTTGGCCCATGATGACGGCAGCGCGCAGCCCGTGTCCGGTGACGTCTCCCACCACTGTGATCAGACTGCCGTCCGGTTGAGGGAAGGCGTCGTACCAGTCGCCGCCGATGTTGAGCCCCCGGGTCGCGGGCAGGTAGCGGGCCGTCATGCGCAGCCCCTCGGCGGGGGGCAGATCGGTGAGTTGAGCGCGTTGCAGAGCTTCGGCGGTGTCCCGGTGCTGTTCGTAGCGGCGGGCGTTCTCCAGGGCGATGGCGGCCCGTCGGGTGAGTTCGACCAGCATCACGCTGGTGTCCTCGTCGAAGCGGTCGCCGGGTGCGGTCAGTGTCAGCACGCCCGAGGTGCGGCGCGCGGTGAGGGGGATGGACAGCAGCGGCCGGTCCGGGGACAGCGCCGAGGGCGGAAGGTCGTCGATTCCGGGGAACGCGCCCGGGTACGCTCCGGCGTGCTGTGGACGGTCGCAACGCGCGGCGGCGACCGCGGCGGCGGAGCGGGCCCCGTTCGTGCTGGCCGATTCGTCGAAGAGCCATACGTCGACCTGGCTGGCGTACTCGGGAACGAGCAGCTCGGGCAGGCAACGCACGATTTCCTCCTGGTCGAGGGACGCGGTCACCGCCGCGCTGGCGTCGGCGAGGAAGGTCAGCAGGCGCCGTGCCTTCTCCGCCTGGCCACGTGCCGTTCGTTCGGCATCGAGCAGGTCCCGCTGGTTTCGTGCGGCGGCGTCCAGCTCCGCGTGCAGCGCCATCACACCGCGGTTGGTCTGGTGCAATTCCTCACGGTGCAGCCGGAGCTGTTCCTCCGTCTCGTCCAGGTGACGCAGGACCGCTGCGACCTCCTCGTCCGCCGCCAGGATCGCTTCCGCGTCAGCGGTTTCGTGCGGGGCCGCCGACCGGGGCGTGTTCCGGGGCAGGGGGCCGGGACAGGCGAGGGTGAGCCGCCAGGACGGTGTGCGATCAGGCCCGGGTGAGACGGGCTCCGATACGGCCCGCAAGCGCAGGGCCCCGTCGGACGCGGACGACTCCACGGTCAGGGTGAGTTCCGTGCCGCCTCGGGCCAGCTCCTCGCGCAGGCGCGTGGTGAGCCCGGTGAGGAAACGGGCCTGTTCGACCGGGGGCACGCCCAGTGCGGCCGTGAGACGGGCTGCGAAGATCCGGGCCCGGGCGGCATCGGCGGTCGAGGTGATCTTCCGGATGTCCGGCGGGATCACGGGCGCCGGACCGGGCGGTCGGAGGTCAGCACGGCTACACAGGTGTCGTCTCGTACGGGGCTGGCGGCGCTGCTGGCATCCCGGAGGATGGTGGCGGCGATCGCTGCCGGGGCGTGGACCAGGAGGTCGGCGTCGTCAGGCGGTGCCCACCGGCTGGGCAGTCCGTCGCTGTGCAGGACGAGCAGGCTGCCCGGCCGCCAGGGCAGCCGGCGTACGGGTACGGCCGCCGGGTAGTGGGCGCCGACGATGCCGGGGTGGGAGATGAGGTGCTGCCATGAACCGGCGGTGTGCAGGCGGGCGCCTATGTTGCCGACCCCGGCGAAATCGAGCTCCCCGTTGTCCGTGTCCACTTGCGCGACGGCGACCGCCGCCCCGCGGGTGGGCCGCAGGGCCGTGTGCAGGTGTCGCAGGATCTCCGCGGCCGGCAGGTGAGCGACACGGTGCAGTTCGTCGACCGCGGTGCTGGACGCCTGGGCGGCCTTGGCTCCGTGACCGAGGCCGTCGGCGAGCATCAGGGTCGAACGGGAGCCCGACCGGGCGCAGCTCCAGGCGTCTCCGGAGTGTTCGGCCTGGGCGAAGGGAATGTTGATTCCTCCGGCGGAGACGGCGGAGCGGGTCTCCTCCTGACCGGCGCGCTGATCGACGCGGGCGACCGCGACGGTGCCGCGTGGGGTGCTGTACAGGTCGAACGCGCTGGAGATGCGCAGGCAGGTTCCCAGCCCCGCGCCGAGCGACGCCTCGCTGGTGGTGTAGCCGTCCCGCATGGCGAGGACGACGTCGAGGATGCCTGGCCCGTGGTCGAGGGCGGCGAGCTGTACCGACGTACCGCGGTCGCCGGTTCCCGGGCGATCGTCGATGTCGATCAGCAGACGGCCGCCGTCGGCGTGCTTGAGCAGGTTGGTCGCCAGCTCGGTTGCGACCAGGGCCGCGACCGCGGTGCGCTGGGCGTCGAGTCGGGCATGGGCGCTGGCCTCCTCGGCGGCCACGCGGGCGTCCCGCACTCGGGTGGAGTCATGCACCGGAATGGTCCAGACCTGTGTCATCGGGTCCCCTGACGAGTGCCCGGTACGCCGGCGGCCCAGGCGATGAGGGTGACTTCGGTCCCCTCGCCGGGCGTGGTGTCGATGGAGAACTCGTCCACCAGACGCTTGGCACCGCTGAGACCCAGTCCCAGGCCGCCCGCGGTGGTGTAGCCGTCACTCATCGCCAACTCGAGGTCGCGGATGCCGGGGCCGTTGTCGGTGAAGGACAGTTGCAGGCCGGGCGTCGTCCCCTTGACCAGCGGGGTGATCTTCGCGTGCCCGCCCCCGCCGTGGACCAGGGTGTTCCGGGCCAGTTCGCTGGCCGCGGTGACGAGCTTCGTCTGCTGCACAAGCCCGAACCCCATCTCGGCGGCGAACTGCCGCACCTGGTGGCGCACCCATGCGAGATCCGCGTCCGAGCCGATCGGGCAGGTCGTCGCGGTGGCGGGATCGGATGCCGATGTCACGCGCACCCCGCACGGGTGGTGCCCGGAGCGCCGGTGGAGGCATCGTGCCGGAGCAGTTCGAGAGCGCGGTCGACGTCCAGGGCGGTCACCATTCCGGGCAGGGTCAGCCCGAGTTCGACCAGCGTGATCGCGACAGCGGGCCGCATCCCGCACAGAACGGTACGAGCAGCCAGAAGGTGGGCGTTGGCCGCGATCTCGGCGATGATCCGGCCCAGGAACGAGTCGACGATCTCGATGCCGGAGACGTCGATCACCACACCGCCGGCCTCGGTGCGGGCGACGCGGTCAGCGATGTCCTGCTGCAGTCGTTCCGCCACGCTGTCGTGCAGTTCCCCCTGGAGGGAGACCAGCAGGATGTCCCCCAGTGCCAGGACCGGCACCGCGGCCGGCATACCCGGTACGGAGGTGGTCATCGCGAGGTCACACCGCCCGCGCGGGGGATCTCGATGCCCTGGTCGCTGAGCGCGTAGGCCAGGGCGTCGGCGAGAGAGCTGCGCGTGAGCACCGAGCTCAGGTCGATACCGAGCTGGACGATGGTCTGGGCGATGGCCGGACGGATACCGGAGACGATGCATTCGGCGCCCATCAGGCGTGCCGCGGCGACCGTCTTCATCAGGTGCTGCGCGACGAGCGAGTCGACGGTGGGCACGCCCGTGATGTCGAGGATCGCATAGCGCGCCCGCTGGTCCACGATGGCCTCCAGCAGCGACTCCACGACCACTTGGCTGCGGGCGCTGTCCAGCGTGCCGATCAGCGGCACGGCGATGATGCCTTCCCACAGATTGATCACGGGGGTGGCCACTTCGAGCAGTTGCTGGCGCTGCCGCGCGATCAGTTCCTCGCCGGCACTGACCGTCGTCTCCATGATCACCAGGCTCAGCGTGCCCATCAGGACCGTGAGAGCCAGCAGGATCTCCTGCGCCTCGTCCGACGAGTCGCGGACCTCGCCGCGCAGCAGCTCGGCGGTCGTCACCCGCAGACCGGCCGTCTCCTCCGCGATCTGGGCCGGGCTGTATCCGCTGCGGGCACGGGAAGCGGCCATACGCCCCATCTGTTCCCGGGCCGAGTCGAACCCCGGGGCCGCCAAATTCTCCAGCCGACCGGTCGAGGCCACGTCCGCCAAGGCGTCGACGACGGTTTTGCACGCCTCCACCGCCTCGTCGCGGGAGACGGTGAAGACCGTCCTGAAGAGAGGCGCGTCCGCCCATCGCTGGGCGATCTGCTCCCGCCGGCGCTCCAGAAACGCGGCCAGTTCCCGCGCCGCCCACTCGACTGCCGCCTGCTCCGACACTTGCATCGTCTCCCTTCACAACAGGCCGTTGCGCCAGGACCGACACAACCAGGTCAATTATTGTCACATGACAAGCATTGGCACCGCACATGCGGCGGAAGCGACACAGCATCGCCACATCACCGCTCCCGATCTCAACCCGCGGCCCGCTCAGCGTCCCCGCCAGTCCAGACAGACCACCAGGGCGTCGTCCTGCGGAACCGACTGCCCGCGATGCCCGGTCAGCTCGCGCAGGATGGCACGCGGCACCTCGGCCGCCGGCAGCAGACGCGTGGACATGATCGCCCGCTCCAGAGCGGCGTCCCCGTACGCCTCGCCCTTGGGGGAGGCGACCGCGTGCACCCCGTCGCTGACGAACACGAGCCGATCACCGGGCTCCGCCTGGAAGTCCTGGACCACGTAGTCGGTCTCCTCGAACATTCCCAGCGGAAGCTGCGCCTCGAAGGTTACGCGCTCGACCACGCCGTCACGCAGCCGCAGCAACTGCGGAGAGCCCGCGTCCACGACCTTCGCCCGGCCCGTCGCGAGTTCGAAGTCGAACATCAGCACCGAGATGTAGCAGCGTCCCTGGTAGTGGGCGTACACCGCCTGGTCGGCCAGAGCGGCCTGGTCGTCTATCGCGATGCCGGCCCTCCGGGCGTTGCGCAGCGCGTTGATGCCGAGGTTCGTCAGCAGGGAGGCTTCGATTCCCTCCCCCATGCCGTTGGTGACATAGAGCATCAGGTTGTCCGCCGTGACGGACCAGTCGAAGTTGTCCCCGTAGATCGCGTACGCCGGCTCCAGTTGCGCGCCGAGGTCGTACTCGGGCCGGGAGCAGGAGCGGCCGGGCAGGAGATGCCACTGCATCTCAGCGGCCAGGGTCAGGCGGTCCTTGCGCCTGGCCCGCAGATATACGTCCGTGTCACGCTCGGCCACGATCACTTCGTGCCCGAGGACCTCGGCGATGTCCGCGAGCTCGTCCACACGCTCGCGGGCGTCCTCCCTGTCCGGCAGGGTGACCGACAGCACGCCCAGCCGGTCCCCGCGCACGGTGACGGGCAGATGTACCCGCACGCCACCGCCACGGATCCCCTCCGTGAACGGTTTCTGTGCACCGAAGGCACGGCCCGCGGGGCTGCTGTGCAACGACACCGGCTCCGCGGTGTGAGGGAGTACCGACACCGGCTGCAGTACCGTGAGGCCGTAGTCGGCGAGGTACAGGTCGACGGACCGCGCCGCGTACTCCGCCTCGAGCACGCGGCGCACGGCGTCGAGCAACTCGTGCGGGGCCGCCGTGCGCAGAGCACGCTCCGCGGTCACAAATCTGTTCACGATCGTAAATACACCTATCCTTCGACGGGTACACGGACCTCGCCCGGGCGACGAGGCCGCCCGGGTCGGGGCACGCCGGGCCGTCCGAACCATCCCTTGCCGCTACAGGCACCTAGTACGCTGACAGGCGTCCCAGGTGCCTGCGAGAGTGTGACGGTGACTGTCTTCCGCCCCTGCCCCGAGCCCGTCGAAGTCGCGCGTGCGACCTCGACGGCCGTGGAGTTGCTGGAAGTCCTGTGGGGCCGGACCTCGACGGCACCGGCCTCTCCATCCCAGATGCGCGTACTCCTGATGCTCGAACACCAGGACGGCATCAATCTACGCACCCTCGCCGACTCGCTCGCCTCCACGCCCCCGTCGACCAGCCGCCTCTGCGACCGGCTGGTGGCCGCCGGTCTCGTCGAGCGCATGGTCAGCCCCGCCGACCGGCGCGAGGTGCGGCTGCACCTCAGCAGTCGCGGTCGTGTGGTCCTCGAAGACCTGCGTGCGCGCCGGGAGGCGGAGCTGCGGGCGGTGCTCGAGCTGATGCCCGCACCCAAGCGTGCGGCGCTGCTGGAGGGGCTGGAGGCGTTCCGCGACTCAGCCGCACTGCGGATACCCGGCAAGGCCTCGCACGCCAAGGACCAGACAGCCTGATCACAGGGCCGGACCACCGCTCGGCGCGCTCCGAAGCGTGGACGGCCGGCCCACGGAGCGACTTCCGCCCACCGGAACATGCCAGATCCTTCCCCGCTCGGTGTGACTCCGACACTTTGTTGCCTGAAGGCCATAGTTGTCAAACGACAACAGTTGCCGGATGGCATCGTTCCGGGCACGTCGACGCCTGCGGCGAGGGTGAATTTTTCCCATTCCGACGAAGAGCCATGCACGCGCTGCTGCTGCCAGGACGACTGTGGACTGCGATGACGGGCATATGCCAGGTCGCCGATCACATGCGCCCGCGCCCGCGGCTCGCCCGGAGTTCCCCTTTGTCAGGGGCGCACACGCCGACGCTCTCCGCCCTGGCGTTGCCCTAGTCGTGGGGCCGGCCCAGGCGGAGGCGGGCTGTGACGTGCTTGCCGGTGCTGGTCGTGGTGACGTTGAGGCGGCCGCAAAGCTGCTGGACGAGGTACAGGCCGTGTCCGCCGAGACGGCGCGGATCGTGCGGCCTGGGTTCGGGCCGGTGACCGGGTGAGCTGTCGCTGACGGTGATGCGCAGCAGAGTCCGGTCCGGTGTGACGTCGAGGATGAGTCGGCCTGGTCCGGGTGCGTGGCGCACGGCGTTGGTGACCAGTTCGCTGACGACGAGCTGGGCGTCCTGACCCGGCCGGCCATCGGGCGGGTGCCCGGCCTCGTCCAGCAGGGCGCGTACGGCGTGCCGTGCTGCGGCGGTCGGGGTATCGGTTGTGGTCCAGGTGGTGGTGTACCGCAGAGGTACTGCGGCTTTGTGTCCGTGTGGCTCGCTCAGTGGAGTGACCATAGATCCGTCCTGTGCCGGGCTCCTCATCGGGTGATTGTGTAAAGGGCTGGGTTCTTTCACGTACCCGGTGTCGTCCAGGTCATGAGGGGTTTCTGGTCCCAGCCGATCGAGAGGGGGCCGGTGCCGGCGATGGTGAGGTGCCCGAGTGTGCAGCTCAGGGGCAGGAGCGGAGCCGGTGGGCAGGGCGGACGCGGCGGGCCCAGGAGGCAGAAGATACGGGTGTCAGTGGTGTGCCGGCGGTGGGCGTTTAGGGTCTGTTGCGAGAGTGGATCTTGTTCGTTGATGATCAAGCCCTGTGGGACGTAGGGATCTGACGAGCGGCCAGTGGGCCCGACTTGAGCCGTTGCTGCCGACGGGCTTCAAGCCAGGTCGGGCGCGGGTGTGGACGAGGCGGCAGCTGATAGACGGCATACGGCGGCGGACTCGAACCGGCACGCCCCGGCGTGACGTGCCCGAACGTCATGGGCCGTGGGACCAGGTCTATGACCTGTTCCGCCGCCGGCAGTGGCGGGACGGTACCAGGACGGGGATCCTCACCCCGCTTCAGGCCGAGACGGATGCCAGCGGTCTGATCACCTGGGTCGTCACCGTCGACGCCACCGCCTGCCGGGCCCACCAGCACGCCGCCGGAGCGGCGAAGGAGGGGGGCCTTCAGGAGGAATCGCCCAGTGGGATTCGTCGAGCCGGCTGGCCAGCCATGGCCTTGGACGCTTGCGGGGCGGACTGACCAGCAAAATCCATCTCGCAGTCGAGCAGGGGCAGGCGCCCCTGTCCGTCGTGATCAGGGCCGGGCAGGGGGGCGACTTTCCGCAATTCGAAGCGGTCCCGGAAGCCATCCGAGCTCCGAGGCTGGGCCTCGGCAGACCGCGCGAGCGCCCGGACCGGGTGCGGGCCGGCACGGCATACGACTTCCGCGGCAATCGCTTCTACCTGCGCAGACGCGGGATCAAGCCCACCATCCCGGTTCCGGCGGACCGGGTCCGCAACCGCCTCAGGCGTGGATCGCGCGGCGGCCGGCCGCCAAAGTTCGACAAGGACGACTGCAAGCAGCGGCACGCGGTCGAGTGCGGGATCACCCGGCTCAAGCGCCACCGGGCGGTGCCCACGAGTGGACGTGACCAGCACATCCACAACACGCCCTTAGGCCGGTTCGGTCGAGTGACTTTGCAGGTCACCCGACCGACGGCGCCGAGCGTAGGCGATCGTGAGGGCGGCGACGAGTGGCCCCCAGGCCAGCAGCGGGGCATAGCAGACATCCATGATCACGCCCGCTGTCCCTTGGGGGAAGTCGGGGTTGTCCAGCGGCCCTCTTGGCACCAGGGTGACCGCCGCGCACAGCGCCATCACGGCTATGGCGCCCATCGCAGCGGGTATGACCACCGCCAGTGACGGGATGCGGCGGCCGCCCCACCGCGGAATCCAGAGCGGGACCCGCTCGCCCCAGGGCTTCACCAGCCCCAGCGTCAGGCAAGCGGCTGCCTGTGAGGCCACCGAAAGGATCAGCACGTAGACCATGATCGACGTGCCCTTGTACAGCGAACCGAGTGGGCCGGTGAAGCCGACGTCGACCCCGAACCCGAGTAAGAGCCGCCATACACACGAGGGCACTGTGCACAGGACGGTCGCCCAAGCCAGCTGGACTGCCCACCGAGGGGCAGCAGTGCGGGCCTGGGGCGACGGGTACGCGGTGGCCATCACAAGCTCCGGTGTAGTGAGGTGAGAAGTCCCACTGAGGATGTCGCCACCCGGCCACCGCCGGCATCGTCCCGTCGGCCGGACCACCTCCGCCACACGGAGGAGCCTGCCGGGGCAACAGCTCGGCCTCCGGTATGAAGCAGCGGTACGCGTCGGAGCACCAACGAGCTGCCGCGACGGCCACTTTCGCAACACGCCCTGTAGGGCGTGTCTCTTTCATCGTTTGGTCAGTTGATCGGATGTGTGTGTCCGGTTAGTGATCGCTGATGCGATGTGGGGCCGGAACGAGCCGCTGAATGCCGGCCGACCCGGTCCGTGGCCAGCGGAGGGCCGATCAGCGCCGAACCGTGGAGGCCATCGCGTGGAAGTACCGAACCTGCTCGCCTTGGCGGGACCTGTCCGACGAGGTCGGCTTGTACCAGACCGCCCACAAGCAGCTGATAACTCCACCTTCGCCGCCATCCTCATCTAGGTTCGGCTGTGATGATCAGATGAAGGGACGGCATTTCAGTCGTAGAAGAAGAGCTCAAGGTCCTCGATGGACCCAGGTCCGGTGAGGAAACCCTCGGCCTTCGCGATCTCGGCTTCTGGCGGCAGTTCGCCCTTCAGGAGCTGCCGCATCCAGATTTCCCCCTGCTCGCCGACCGCGTAGATGCCGGACAGCAGCTCGGACATGCCAGCAGGGTGTGACGGGATGCGTCCGGCGACCGGTTGGAGCACCCAACCGCCTGACCAGGCCGCGAGCCGCAGCACCCCGGCCCAGTTCGCGATCCTCCCTATGCGTATGTGCCACGAGTCCTCGGTGAACGGGGCCATCCGCCCACCGTGGAGAGGGTTGGTGGCGGCAGCGATGTCCTTGATGACTTGCCGTTCCACGGCGTCACGGACCCAGCGTCCTTCCTGCGCCTCTTCGATGGCGGCCTCCCACCACGTCCACCCGCCGTCGAGTCGGTCCGCGAATGTGTCCATGTGGACAGGGTTCCATGCGCGCTGCCGCAAGCATTCAGGGGATGCCGATCAGTAGATCGACTCATCGACAAGGGGACAGGCTCTAGGACCAGCGCACCGCCGACATCGCGCGCTCAGCGGTACCGCTCCCCGAGACGGTCACCCCTCTGCCGGAGGAACTGGAGAAGGAGATCGGGAGACTGGCGAAGGACTCCCCCCTCGCGGCCGTCCGGGCCGTCCGCCGCCTGGAGATCCTCGCCACCGATTCCGGGTATCGGGCCGCCCGGGATGCCGCGCGCGCCAGGCGCCGGAGCCGGCGGCCGCCGGCTCCGGCGGTGATGTGCTGCAGGGCCAGGTGGACAGCACTAGGCCCGCATCACGATCACGGGCGGGTCTACTTGAGGCGTCTCCAGCGGATGAGGCCGCAGGCAAGGGAGACGAAGGCGTCGTGCAGGTCGAGGCGTCGTTCCCAGCGCACGGCCAGGCGTTTGAAGTGGTGCAACGCGAGAAGGTCTGCTCGACGACGTCACGCAGACCCGGGTCCAGTCGAATGCGTCGGCCACGTGCTGCTCGGCGAGCAGGAGACGGTGCGGCTTCTCGAAGACGCCGGCCTCGTGCCACCGGCCCAGCCGGCGCCAGCACGTCTGCCCAGAGCCGAACCCTAGCCCCAGCGGCAGCAGTTGCCAGCTGACATAGTGGTAGAGCACGACCAGGGTGCCCTTTGCAGGCACAACCGGTCGTCAACCGGCTTGGGAACGGGAGCCCGCAGCGGCCAAGGCGGCAGCAACGGCTCGATCAGTGCCCACAGTTCCTCGCCTACGATCCACGGCCGGTTCCTCACCCCCCACGAACGGCGGAATCGGTCCGCTGGTCACGCCCGACCAGCACACCTCAACAAGATCGTGTTATGAGCTCTAACAACGGCTAACACAATGAGGTGGATCGATGCTGATGGCCGTGTCCGGGGGGGAGTTGAGCGTTCGGCCTGGCGTGGGGACATCGCCGTGGATCGTGCCGGATGAACTGTGGGACCGCCTGGAACCGCTGCTGCCACAGCGTGAACGGCGCTTTCGGTACCCGGGCCGCAAGCCGCTGCCGGACCGTGAGGTGTTGTGCGGGATCCTCTACGTGCTGCACACCGGCATCCAGTGGGAGTACCTCCCGAAGGAGCTGGGCTTCGGCTCGGGCATGACCTGCTGGCGGCGCCTTCGGGACTGGAACGAGGCCGGCGTCTGGCAGCGGCTGCACGAGGTGCTGCTGGCCGGACTGAACGCGGCCTCGCGGCTGGACTGGTCCCGCCGCGTGGTCGACTCGTCCCACGTCAGAGCCCTAAAAGGGGGCAACACACGGGCCCGTCGCCGGTCGACCGGGGCCGGGCCGGCTCGAAGCATCACCTGATCACCGACGGACACGGCACCCCGCTCGCGGTCCTGCTGACCGGCGGCAACCGCAACGACGTCACCCAGCTCCTGCCCCTGCTCGACGCGATCCCGCCCGTCCGCGGCCGTGTCGGACGACCGCGCCGCAAACCCGACTCGCTATTCGCCGACCGGCTACGACCACGACGTCTACCGCGACCGGGTCCGCGAGCGCGGCATCGTGCCAGCCATCGCCCGCCGTGGCACCCGACACGGCACCGGGCTGGGTACCTACCGCTGGGTGATCGAGCGGAGCTTCGCATGGCTGCACGGCTTCCGACGCCTGCGAATCCGCTGGGAACGTAGGGCCGACATCCACGAAGAGCTCCTCAAACTCGCCTGCTGCCTGATCACCCACCGACAACTCAGCTCATTGTGCTAGCCGTTGTAAGCGGCGCCCTTCTTGTCGTTGACCTGGAAGGTGATGACGTCGACTTCGTCGGTTCCCGACAGATGTGGATAGTGGCCCTTGAGGGCTTCCCGGAGTTCGGCTGCGGTCGTCAGCCCCTCAGCTTGGGCGTCCTGGTCGGTGAGGTTGCTGACCAGGCACTGCCTGATATCGGTCACCTCTGCCGACAGGACGACTTCAGGGTCGCTCTCAAACACCAGCCGTGCCGGGCCGAGCTGCGTCGGGTCCCGGAAGCGGGTGGTCTTGGTCTTGGTACCGGAGCTGACGACCTCGAGATAGCGAGGGTTGAACCGAATGATTGGGGGACCGGCCGTATCGGGGTCTTGGTAGAGCGATGGGTCGAGACCGTTCATTCCCGCCTCCGGGGTCCATCGCTGGGCCAGCGGCATCAGGTCGGCCGCGAGCACGGACGTGAGCCCCGCGGGGGTGGGCACGATGACGCGCATGGCGGGGTAGTAGTCCACGAAGACCTGCCGATCGCGCCCGCACGGGCCGATGACCCCGCGCCCGTGGTTTCCCACGGCGACGATGCAGCGCATCTGGCGGGCACCCTGGGCCCGCGCAGCTCCCAGAGCCACGAGTTCGGCGCAGGGCCCGCCGGTGAAGTGGTAGAGGTTCACGCCGGCGAACATCCGGTAATCGGCGGCCATGACTGCGGCGCCCACCGTGTGGATCCCGTCTTCATCGGGCCCGGCGTCGGTATGCGCGTCTATGGTGCGACGTGCCAGCTCCACGAGCTCACGCTCATCATCATCGAGAGCTCGTGCAGATGACGGGACGTACACCTTTTTGACCTTCCCTTCCTTCAGCAGCCGCCCAAGAGCATGCCACGCCACGCAGGCGGGCTCCACAGGGTTTCAGCTTGTCCTGGCTGGGCCCTATGGCAGGCCCTGTGACCTGTGGAAAGAGGATGTGGCCAGCAGGGCGCGCACCGCCGCCTCCCGCCCCTCGGCCAGGTCCACGAGCCGGTGCGCACGGCGTTCCCGGGGCGGGGCGGCGACCGCCGCCGGGTGCATGTCCAGGGCGACGGCCACCCCCTCGGGGCCCTCAGCGAGCTGGACGCGAGCGGCCAGCCGGTACAGCGCGCAGATGGCCGCACCGAACGCCGTCCACACGGCGTTGGCCCCGCTCTCGGCGCGAGCTGGGCGGCGTGCTCGTCGGACTGATCCAGGATCGCGGGCACCGCACGAGCGGCCGAGGCAGCCTCTCGGGTGTTGGCTGGGGCTGGGGTCGGGGTCCCGGCCAGGACGGCGACGCGTCGGGGGCGCAAGTGCGGCCGGCGACGCAGTGGTTCGTCGCGCCCGCCCCGAGTGCGCATGCCGCCGTCTACGCGGCCGGGGCGAGTTCGGCGCGGCCGAACAGCAGGGCGTAGCCGGTGGGGAGCTGGTGGAGGATACGGGTGATCAGATCGGAGCCGACGTAGGCGGCGACGGCGGAGAAGACGGAGCCGGTGTCCCAGCGGGTGGTGGCCAGGGAGGCGCCGGTGCGAGCGGCGAGGTCCTTGACGAAGGACCAGCCGGTCAGCGGCTGGTGGTCGGGGATCTGCGCGGTCAGTACGCGTGCGGCTTCCCAGGGCAGGCAGCCGGCCAGGTCGACGCGTTCGTCGCCGGTCAGCTGGCGCCCCAGTCCGGCAAGAACCAGGCGGACGGCTTCGTCGGCTCTCTCGAGGGCGGGGTAGGCGCCCTCGTAGCGGACCTTCTCCAGCATCTGCTCGTACGCCGTCCCGTACGACTGCCGGGACGGTGCGTGCCGGTCGGAGATCACGGGGGTGGATGCCTTTCTTGCTGTGGCCGGTGTTCGGGCACCGGGGACGGGATGGTCAGGTGGGCTGGGGGCGGCCGAAGAGCAGGTCGTAGCCGACGGGGAGCTGGAGCAGGATCTGGCCCAGCAGGTCGTCGCCGGCGGCGTCGGCGACGGTCGACAGCACGGCACTGACGTCCCAGGCCGCGGTCTGCTCGGTGGCGCCTTCGATCCACGCGGCGGTTGCGCGGACGAACCGCTCCGGGGGCAGCGGCTCGGCGCTCTGCAGCGGGTTGAGCAGGATCAGGGCGAAGGCCTCCGGCAGGCACGCCGCGAGCTGGGCGCGGACGTCGCCGACCAGATGCGCGCCGAGGAGGGCGAGTACCACACGGGCCGCACGCTCGGCTTCCTCCCCGGAGTCGTACTCGCCGCGTTCCTTCACGTGACCGAGGAACGCTTCGCGTCGCAGAGTCATCTCGGCTGCCACCCCTTCTTCTTCGGACTGCCCGCAGGGGTGCGGAGAGCGGGGTGAGGGGGAGATCAGGTGCCCGCCCTCCGCACACGTCCGGCCGGTGTCAGCCGGAGATCTCCTTGTGGCTGGATCCGACGCCGATGGAGATCTTGCGGGGCTTGGCGCGCTCGGCGATCGGGATGCGCAGAGTGAGCACGCCCGCGTCGTAGTCGGCCTGGATGTGCTCGGTGTCGAGGGTGTCGGCGAGCACGATCTGGCGGGAGAAGACGCCCAGCGGCCGCTCGGACAGCTCCATCTGCACGTTGTCGGTCTTCGCCACCGGCCGCCGCTCGGCCTTGACGGTGAGCATGTTCCGCTCGACGTCGATGTCGATCGAGTCCGCGGTGACGCCCGGAAGGTCGAAGGCCACCACATACTCGTCGCCCTCGCGGTAGGCGTCCATCGGCATCGCCGACGGGCGGGACCAGGTCCCCGGTCCCATCAGCTGCTGCGTCAGCCGGTCCAGCTCACGGAAGGGGTCAGTGCGCATCAACATCGTGAAAACACCTCCAGCAGGTTCAGGCAGTTGCTGCCAATGCGCCTCACTGACACCGTTGTAACATGTCATCCAATGGATGACAAACATGGTGTCGTCTACCTGATGACAACAAGAGGGAGGTGTCCGTGACCGCAGCCGACCAGCCGTCCACGACCAGCACGAATGCCGACAGCCCGGCGTCGTTCCTCGCCGCCGCGGCGGCCCTGCGCGCCATAGACGACGCCCTGCGCGTCGCCAAGCGAGAGTCCCCGGACACCCCGGACGCACCTGGTCCCGGGCCGGAGCAGGCGCTGGCCTCCCTCATGCTGCTGCGGCAGGTGCGCGAGCAGCTCGCCGGATGGGAGACCGGCCTGATCGAAACCGCCCGTGGCGCGGGGGCCAGCTGGGCCGACCTCGCCCAGCCCCTCGGCGTCGCCAGCCGCCAGGCCGCCGAACGCCGCTACCTGCGCGGCCGCCCCGGTCCCGCCGGAACCACTGGCGAACAACGCGTCCAGGCCACCCGCGAACGCCGCGCCGCTGAACGCACCAACGCCCACTGGGCCCGCCGCAACGCAGCCGACCTGCGCCGCATCGCCGGCCAGATCACCGCCCTCACCGACCTGCCCGCCACGGCCCGCCTCCCGCTCAGCCAGCTCCACGCGGCCCTTGCCTGCGACGATCCCGCCGAGCTCATCCGCCCCCTCAACGCCACCCGCCCCCACCTGACCACCACCCACCCCGACCTCGCTGCACAACTCGACACCCTCCTACACCCCTGAGCCCACCCGTTCCGACTCTCTGGTCCGCTCCTGCTCGGGCCCCGGGCCGTGGTGGCATGCCCAGGTCCGCACTGGTTTGTCGCCGCGGCGCGGTGAGCCGGGGCGCGCTTGCTGGGAACCCCAGGGTGAGCCGAGCCCTTCGACCTCAACTAGAAATGCCCGGTGCTGGTTCTGCTCCCGGACAAGGCGGACGGCCAGGCGTGCTGTTGCATACACGCGTGATGGACTGGGCGCACTTGGAAGACGTCTTCGGGGCGGCCAAGCAGATACCCCAGCTCCTGGCTCGGGTCGAACAGGGGGCCGATGACGTCACCTGGCAGGAACTCAGCGATCGCCTCTGCACTGCCCCCGCTCGACGAGGCCCAAGCCCTGCGGGAGACCGCACAGGAGCTGTTCACCGACCTGGTGAACCAGTTCGGCCTCGACCTGTAGGCGCCCGGCACGGCAGGTCTCTGAACCGCAGTGCCCGACCTCGGCTGAGACGCTGAGAGCCGATGCCTCTCACTCAAGCCCAGGCATTCGTGTCTCGGGATCGCCCTGGTGCGCGTGCAGCCGGCCGGAGAGGCGATCGTAGACTCGTGCGCCGTGGAAGAGATCTTCAGGCTCGGAGAGATCAGCTGCCCATCGGGGGCCCTGGTCATCGTTGACGGCGGTCATCTGGGAGTGTGGAGCGGTGAGCGGTCGCCGGCGGAGATCGATCCTGCTCTCCTTGGCGTTGACGACCCGGTGATGGCTGCCGAAGTGCTCAACTCGGTCGACTTTGCCGTGGTCGGCCCGGATGCCTCGGCAGCGGTCCGGGGCTTCGACCGGCAGCCAGGCCCGATGCTGCACGACATCCCTGCCTCCCGGGTAGCGGAGCTTCAGACGATGTTCGAAGCGCACTGCCGGGCCGCTGGCCTGGATGCCTGTCTGGAGGCGGTGCCGGGCCGCGAACCGCATGCCCAACGCGTACGCCGGGCTGCCGCTGAGGGCGGCGGCAGCTTCCTGATGTTCGGGGTGCCCGTCGTCGCGGTGGGCGGGGTACCCCGTGACCGTCATCTGCCGGTGCTGGCTTCGCGGGTCGGCTTCGGCGACGGTGCCGGGCGGCGCTGGTCAGAGATAGCGGTTCGGATGAGCGACGCCCCAGCGGAGTCATCCGTGCTGCTGGGTGACGTCGGCGTCGACTGGGCCCGGGTGCTCTTCGGCGATGCCGATGCCCTGAATTCCTGGAAGCACGACGAGCCTGTGGACGGTTTGGCCGACGTCGCGTTCTGGGGTGCTGCCGCGGAGGAAGCCGCCGCGGTGTTCGCAGCACCGGAACTGGGCGAACCCGGCGAGGACGGTGTCCACGGGTGGACTGGGCTGGGGGTGGCGGAGGCGATGGAGAAGGCTCGCGCTGTGCAGAGCTGGAAGGACGAGACCGGGCGCCGCATGATGGTGGACTTCCGGCCTCACTCCCATCACTGGCAGGTCATGCGACAGATTCGCGCCTCTGAAGTCGAGGCCGGAACCGTGGATGTCGGCGACGCCCGACTGCTCTGCGCGATGACGAGCTGGGGCGACGGCTACTTCCCTGTGTCGGCCGACCTGGATGGGTCGGGCGCTGTGGTGGCGGTGCGGGTGAGCTTCTCCGGAGCGACTCCGTAGCCGTTCTGTATCCGTGGAGGCCGCGGCAGGGCGGGGCGTTGACTGGCACTGCCTGGGCCTGAGCGAGACGAGGGCGGCGTGGGCTGCCTCAGTTGGCGATGAGCGTCTGCGGAGAGGAGCGGACGTAGCTGCCCTGGAGGCACCGGCCGATCGAGGCCGACGGCTCGGGCCCCTGGCCTGACGCCCACGCCACGTTCCCGCGCGGATCGCACCGGGGCCGAGGACATCTGGCTCGACAGGCAGCGAGCCCGCGCCTGCCGTCGGGCTGGAAGAGGTATGCACGACGGACCCGATAGAACGGCTGCTGCCTGGGAAGACGCGAATTGATCTTCGTTGACGTCCCAGGGGAGGACACATCACCATGACCGTTCCCACACGTACCCGGCATACCACGCGCCGCTCCCGCCGGTTCGAACTCCGGGCGACAGCCCTCTACTTCGCTCTCCTCGCCGTCATCCTCGCCCTGGTGGGCGCGGCCGCCCGCACCGCGGCCGCGGCCGCGGTGCACCGTCCCTCCTGGGCCGTGGCGCTCGCCCTTGTGGGCGTCGGCGCCGCCATGGCCGGCTTCCGCGGGAAGCGCCGCATATCGGCGGCGAGAATCGCGCGCCGTGCGGCCGAAGCCCTGGACGAAGCCACGCACACGGCGGTCGAAGCGCTCGACGCTCAGCCGCCGGCGCCCGCCGTCGGCCTGGTCCCCGCCGGGGCCGGCGCCGGCGGCGGCAGCCTCGGCACGGATCCCACCGTCCTGCTTCCCGAGACCGTGCCCGAGGCACCCGCGGACACCGTGGAGATCGCCTATGAGGCCCTGGACCCGGACGAGTTCGAACAAGCGGTGGCCGAACTGTGCCGGCGCGACGGCTGTCTCGACGTGGACGTCGTGGGCGGGGCCGGGGACCTGGGCGCCGACGTCGTGGCGAGGACGCCCGACGGGCGCTTGGTCGTCATCCAGTGCAAGCGGTACTGCGACGGCAACCGGGTCGGCTCACAGGACCTGCAGCGCTTCGGCGGCACCTGCTTCACCGTTCACGGCGCTGATGTCGCCATCGTGGTCACCACCAGCGACTTCACCGCCCCCGCGCTCGACTACGCAGAGCAGTGCGGCATCGTGTGCGTCGACGGTCCGCAACTGCAGCGCTGGCAGGAGGATGCGGGACCGCGGCCGTGGGAGGCGCAGCCGTCGGTGGCCTGAGGCGGGTCGTCGCATCGGCGGTTCGATCTCAGGGCCTGCTCGTTCAGCGGGCGGACCAGAGGCGGATGCCCTCGCCGAGGAGGCCGGCGCGGTAGGCCGTGGCACAGCCAGGGCCCAGCCGGCCTCGCGGATTTCCCGGCGCCACCGCAGCCGCGAGCAACAGGCGCCGGGCCCGAGGACGCCACCGGCGTACGCGACCTCTACCGCCCGGTGGGCTGGGTGCGGCGGCGAAGCAGTTCCAACCCCAGGAGGAGCAGCAACTGCTCCCCGGCGTGGTCGAACCGCTCCTGGAGGGTGGGCTCGCTCCAGCAGCGCACTGTCCACGGTCCCGTCCAGGGTGCGACGCGCGGCGCTGAGGGCCTTGATGTGGCCGACGACCGCCTCGACGGTCATCGGCACCCCCGCGGGGCCGAGCGCGCGGACGAGGCCGCCGGCTGCGAACACCGATTCCGGCTCCCTCACGTCCCGCGCGGCGTCCAGCAGCTCCGCCCGCCCGCACACCGTCAGCGCCGTGCCGTTGCCCAGTCCGGTGGTGATCCGTACGAACCGGGCCCGCGCCGTCTCGCCGGCCAGGTGATGCCCGGCCTGATCCAGCAGACCCGCAGCACCCTCGCGCGCCACTGCCTGGCTGCGCTTGCCGCGCCCGACGCAGGTCACCCACGCCCGCTGTGCCTGGCGCGTGGGCACGCAGCCGTCCGACCAGAGCCACATCGCCGGCGGCACCTGCGCCAGCGCACTCAGGTCCGCCACCTGCTGCCGCTTGTCAAGCAGGAGCAGAAGCAGCCGGCGCTGGTTGACGCTGTGCTCGGCCTTTTCCGAACCGCGGTGCCGGGTACGCGGCCGCGGCTGGTCCAGCAGCCCCTTGGCGATCCATTCGTGCATCAGGCCATGGCGACCGGTACACTCTGCGGCCCGCTCGCAGCCCCGCTCCACCGCCCCGGACTCCCGAGACGGACGGAGCCGCTGCGAGGGCACGCACCGCTGCCGACCGTTCCCGAGGACGTCCGGGACGTGCTGGACTCCTGACCGGCCTCGTACAGCGGTGACGGCCGGTCCAAGACCGCTTCGGGCCGGCCCACGCTCCGCCGGAATCCGCGGCGGAGCGGGTGTACGCCCCGGGGGCGCCTCAGTCGGCGGGGCCGACGAGGTCCGGTGCCCGCAGGACGGGGGCCGGGATGCCCCAGGCGTCGACGAGGTCGACGGCGAGGGGGCGCACCCTGCGGCAGAGGTGGTTCACCTCGCGGCTGATCGCCTTGGACCTCTGGACGGTCAGCCGGCCGTGTTCCATGAACCAGGCGCGGTCGGCTTCGATGGTCGAGAGCGCGAACAGGTCGCACAGCAGGCCCAGAGCATCCTTCTCGGCACCTTCGGGAAGAGCGCGCACCTTGTCGACGAAGGCTTCCGTGACCAGTCGTTCGACGTGGGCCCGGGCGAGGGCGATGACGTGGTCCTGGACCTGTGAGAAGACCGCACCGGGTTCGCCCTGCTGGTCTATGCCGCGCTTGATGCGGCGGGCGAGCCCGGCGAGCATGTGCTCCTCGCGGAAGCGGACCATGGCGAGCTGGTACTCAGAGTCGAGCAGTCCGGCTTCCCGGTCCCACGCGTCACCGCCGGGCAGCAGGTCGCGGACGCGTTCGAGGAGCTTGTGCGCCGAGGTCCGCTCGATGACGGTCTCGACGGTGAGGCCGGTGACGTAGCGCACCATGCCGAGCTGGTCGAGGTCCTCGAACTCGCTCGCGTGGTCGGTGAGCAGGCCCTTGGCCACGAGCTGGAGGAGCACGTGGTTGTCGCCCTCGAAGGTGGTGAAGACGTCGCTGTCGCGCTTGAGGGCGGCGAAGCGGTTCACGGCGAGGTAGCCGGCCCCGCCGCACGCCTCGCGGCACTCCTGGACCACTCGGGTGGCGTGCCAGGTGGCGAGCGCCTTGATGCCGGCGGCCCGCGACTCCAGGCGGCGCCGCGCCTGCGGGTCGTCCTCGACGCCGGAGAAGACCTCGTGCAACTGGGCTCGTACGACGTCCTGGGCGAAGTGCAGCGCGTAGGTGCGGGCGAGGAGGGGGAGCAGCCGGCGCTGGTGGAGGCCGTAGTCGAGGAGTACCTGTTCCCCGCTGTCGGGGGACGCCCCGAACTGGCGCCGCCGGTCCGCGTACTTGGTGGCGACCGCCAGTGCCACCTTGGCGACGCCGACACCGGCTCCGGCGACGCTGACCCGGCCCTGTACGAGGGTGCCGAGCATGGTGAAGAAACGTCGGTCGGGGTTCTCGATGGCGCTCTCGTAGGTGCCTTCGGGGGTGACCCGGGCAAAGCGGTCGAGCAGCGCCTCGCGGGGGACGCGTACACCGTCGAAGCGGATGCGGCCGTTGTCGACGCCGTTGAGGCCCATCTTCCGGCCGTCGTCCTCGATGGCGACACCGGGCAGGACCCGGCCGTCGGACCGGAGGGGGACGACGAAGGCGTGGACGCCCTCGGACCGGCCGCCCACCTCCAGCTGGGCGAAGACGACGGCGAGTTCCGCGTGGCGGGCGGCGTTGCCGATGTAGTCCTTGCGGGCCTGCTCGTCGGGGGTGGTGAGGACGAACTCCTGGTTCTCGGGGTCGTAGCGGGCGATGGTGCCGAGCGCCTGGACGTTGGAGCCGTGACCGGTCTCGGTCATGGCGAAGCAGCCCATCAGCTCACCGGTGACGAGGCGGGGCAGGTAGGTCTTGTGGTGGTGGTCGGTACCGAGATGCAGGATGGCTCCGCCGAAGAGCCCGAACTGGACGCCGACCTTCACCAGGACGGAGAGGTCGCCGAACGACAGGGTCTCGAAGGCGGCGATCGACGCGCCGACGTCGTCCCCGCCGCCGTACGCAGCCGGGAAGCCCGTGCCGGTCTGACCGGTCGCGGCCAGCTGGACGACGACATCGCGGACCCTCTCGCGGAACGCGTCGATGCCGAGCTCCTCGGCCTCGTCGAGGACAGCGGCGTGAGTGACCAGGTTGGTCCGGACGAGGTCCCGGATCCCGGCGTACTCGCCGTCGAGGACGGCGGTGAGGGACGGGACGTCGATCTCGGACTGGACCCGGCCGGTGGCGGGGGCGGAGGTGTTCTCGGTGGCCATGCCGCTCCGCTACCCGGAGCCGTGACGATCAACCGGCGCGGCCTCCGCGCCCATCATGGTCGGCGCGGGGCCTCGGGACAGGCGCGCGGTTCCGGACGGATGCCGGGCGCTGTCCCCGGAGGCCGGGGCCACCGTCTCGCGCGGCCGGGCCGCCGTCCTCCGCCGCCTCGAACGCGGCGTCATGACGCGGCGGCGGGCAGGTGACGCAGGAGCCGGGGTGAAGTCGCACAGAGGCAAGCCGAGGAGGTCGGCGACGGCGTTGTTGCCGGCGACCTTGCCGAGGGGGTGGCCTGCCGGCATGCCTGCATGACCGTGCCGCGACGACCGCCGCGACGACCGCGGACCTAACGACCACCGGCACAGAGCCGACCGCTCTGTGCGCTCAACGCCGCGACCGGGCCAGTACGCGCGGTCAGCTCCGGACGCCTGCCTCCGCCACCCGGACGTCGCCGAGGAGGTCACCGACCGCCGCGATCCCCTCCGCGATCGCCCGTTCGGGCACGTCACCGAAGCCGAGAACGAGTTGGGAAGGCTCCGTGCCGCCCGAGGCACGGCACGCGCTCATCCCGTACAAGCCGACCCGGCGGGCGCGCGCCGCCGTGATCACCGTCAACTCGTCCGTTCCGTCCGGCAGATGGGCCACGGCGTGGAACCCCGCCGCGAGGCCGGTCAGGCGCACGCCGGGGGCATGCTCGGCCAAGGCGGCGCGCAACGTCCGGCAGCGGGCCCCGTACAGGGTGCGCATACGGCGCAGATGGCGGTCGTATCGGCCCGATTCGATCAGCCGGGCCAGGGCCAGTTGGTCGAGGGTGGGCGTGCCCCGGTCCGCGCTGCGCTTCGCCTCGGTGAGCGGCGCGGTGAGCGCCGGAGGGCTCAGCAGCCAGCCGATGCGCAGGGCAGGGGCCAGGGACTTGCTGACGGTGCCGATCGAGACCACCCGGTCGGCGGCGAGGCCCTGGAGAGAGCCGACCGGTTCACGGTCGTAGCGGAACTCGGCGTCGTAGTCGTCCTCGATGACGTACGCGTCGCGGCGCCGCGCCCAGGCGAGCAGGGCGTGACGGCGTTCCGGGGCGAGGAGGACACCGGTGGGCCACTGGTGCGCAGGGGTGACGATCACCGCGCGAGCGCCGCTCGCCTCCAGAGCCGCCACGTCGATGCCGCGCGCGTCGACCGGGACGGGGACCGGGGTGAGGCCCGCCGCACGGACGGCCGCGCTCGTCGATGCGGGACTGCCGGGGTCCTCATGTGCGACGGCAAGGACGCCGGCGCGGGCCAGCACCTGGAGGGCCAGCGCCAGCCCCTGGGCGTAGCCGGAGCAGATGAGAGTGCGGTCCGGTTCGGCGGCGGCCGCGCGGACCCGGCGCAGGTAGGCGGCGACGACCCCGCGCAGGTCCAGACTGCCGCGCGGATCTCCGTAGTCGAGGTCGGATGTCGGCATCCGGCGGGCCGCCTCCCTGACCGCCCACAGCCAGTCGGCACGCGGGAACGAGGCCAGGTCGGGCACGCCGTGCCGGAAGTCGGCTATCAGGCGCGAGGGTTGCGCGGTGTCTTCGGCCGACGGCTCGACGGGGGCGGCGAGGGGTGCGCAGGCGGCGACGCGGGTGGCCGAGCCGACCCGGGTGACCAGGTAGCCCTCGGCCTGCAGTTGGGCGTAGCAGTCCTGGATCAGACCGCGGGACAGGCCCAGCGAACGGGCCAGTTCACGCGAGGAGGGAAGGCGTTCGTCCGCGGCGAGGCGGCCACCGCGGATCGCGTCCCGGAGCTGCCGCTCCACCTGGACGCGCAGCTGCTCACCACTGCTCCGGTCGAGGCCCAGCAGCAGCTCGGGCGACAAACCGGCCCACTGTACGGTCATGGAATTGGAGCTTACCGGCGATCCGGTCACTCCCTAGTGTCGGCGGCATGACTCCTGGCGCCGACCCGCCCCTCGTCCCGGAATCCACCGCCGCGAAGGCTCCCGCACCGGCGCGACCACCCCTGCTCAGCCGCGCCCTGTTGCTGCGGCTCGTGAGCGTGGTGGCCGTGACGGTGAGCTTCTTCCTGCTGCTGTCGGCGGTGCCTACGCACGTCGGCCGCGGTGCGGCGGGCCTCGCGACGAGCGCACTCATGCTGTCCACGGTGCTCGGCGAGCTGGCCGGCCCCCGCATCCTCGGCCGGTACGGCCACCGGGGGCCGCTGGCGGCCGGGTTGTTCCTGCTGGGCACCCCCGCCCTCGCACTGCCCCTCGACGGCGGCGCGGCGTGGACCGCGTCGATGTGCCTGGTACGCGGCCTGGGCTTCGGCCTCACGATGGTGGCCGGCGGCGCCCTGACCGCGGCCCTGATCCCCGCCGAGCGCCGGGGCGAAGGGCTGGCCCTCGTCGGCGTGGTGGGCGGTGTGCCGTCGCTCGTCAGCCTGCCCTTGGGGGTCTGGATGTCCGAACACCTCGGCTACGTTGCGCTCACCGCGACCGGGGGCCTGGCGGCCCTGGCGGCGATCCCGACCGTGGCGGCGCTTCGGGAGGTCCAGGCGCCGAGCACGCCCGAGCGCCGAGCCGTGAGCGCCGAGACGCGCGCGCTCGGCATGGTGGCCGCCGTGCGCGCGGTCGGGCTGCGGCGCCCCACGGCGGTCTTCTTCGCCACCGCACTCGCCGCCGGCATCCTGGTGACGTTCCTGCCACTGGCCGTCCCGCGCGCGTCGGCGGGCATCGCCACTGCGGCCCTGCTGGTGCAGAGCACCGCGTCCACCGCGGCCCGCTACGCGGCGGGCTGGTACGGCGACCGCCGGGGCGCCACGCGGCTCGTCGCCCCCGGTCTGCTCGCGTCGGCGGCAGGGCTGTCGATGCTGGCGGCCACGGCCAGTCCGGTCGCCGTACTGACAGGCGCGGCCGTGTTCGGCACCGGCTTCGGCGTCGTCCAGAACGCCACCCTCACCCTCATGTACAGCCGCGTCTCCCGCCCGTCGTACGGCACCGTCTCCGCGCTGTGGAACCTCGCCTACGACGGCGGGATGGGCGTCGGAGCCGCGGGCTTCGGCCTGCTCACAACGCACACGGGGTACGCCTGGGGGTTCGCGTTGACGGCGCTGATGATGACGGCCGCACTGGGCCCGGCGCTGCGTGATCGGCGGGCGGCGGCGTGAACGGCCCGGCTTACGAGGCGCACCCCGCCCACCTCCGGGCGGGGGCGGGCGGCGCGGTCGGACGCGAGGAACCGTCCCATCACGGGCCCCACCGAGGCGGTAGGGGAGTTCCGGTGAGCCGGCACCCGACCTTCGCGGACGACGCCATCGGCTACGTCGTCGGCTCCGGTGCCCGCCTCCTGCGCACCGCGTCGCGCCTGTCCGACACGGCGGTGCGTGCGCCGTCGGCGTTGCCGGGGTGGACGCGCGGCCACGTCCTGGCGCATGTCGCCCACACCGTCGACGCGTACGTGTGGCTGCTGGGGCTCGCGCACACCGGCTGTGAACCGGGGCCGCGCACGGACGCGGCGGCGCTCGCGTCGGCGGTCGAGCGGGACGCCCTGCTGTCCGCCGACCGCATCGCGACCCGGTTGCGGCACGATCTGGACCGGTTCTCCGTCCGGGCCCGCGCGATGCCCGCCCCCGCCTGGGAGCGACTGGTGCCGGCGCTGCCCGGCTGGCGGCACCCCGCCTGGTACGTCCTGCTGCGCTGTCTGCGTGAGTTGGAGACCCACCACCTCGACCTGGGCACCGGCCACGGCACCGAGCAGTGGCCCGACGCCTACGTCGCCTGGGCACTGGACGACACCCTCGCGACCCTGCGCGCCCGGGGCTTCCCGCTCGCCTCGGTGGAGGCGGTGGACCTCGGCCGGAGCTGGTCCCTGGCACCGGAAGGGGCCTCGGTCGCCGGGGCCGGGCACCAGGTGCTCGGCTGGCTCACCGGGCGGACTCCGGCCGGCACGCTGACGGCCGACCGCCCGGCGCGTCTCCTGTCGCGCCCGCCGGCGTGGCCCCAGCCGCCGCTGCCCGGCTGGGGCCACGCGGGCGACGAGCCGTGAGTCCGGGCGCCGGTCACGCGGTCACTCGGTGCGCCCACCCGTCTCGCCGGCAGGTTGAGCGGTTCCTGATCCCCTGCGCTTGACCGTGCATCCGCCCGCCCGCCCGACCTCAGCGAGCTGCGCGCCCGCGGCATGGTCCGCAGCCGCCCCACGCCCCGCCAACGGCGCCACGCACCCTCGGGACCGGTCATGCGGACGCTCCTGTGGGCGAGTTCCCTCGTGGTGCCTCTCCGTACGCTGCGTGACCCGCCACCGCCCGCACCCGGCACCTCGCCGGGTGGCTCCTCGTGTTACCTCGGGCGTGATCCGCCAGGTGCCGTGACGTACGTCGAGCATCGCGATGAGGTCGGCCTGCCGGGGGAACGAGACGCCCAGCCGCCACGGGGCCGGCAGGGCAGCCAGCCCGACGGCGACCAGATCCTCGGTGGTCCCACCAGTGTGGCGGAGGGCGTCGGTCGTGCCTCCACCGCTGACGTTGTCGCTGTACGCCACGCTCCACGCCAGTGCGGCAGGCTCATTGCAGGACACCTTTGAAGATATCCAGTCGATTACGGTGCGTTCAGTTTCTGTGACTTTCAGGTGGGGGAGGTTCGGGCCGCTGCCCTGACCTGTGCGGGTGTGGGGTGTTTTGCAGGGATGGGGGTTCTGTGACCGAACGTGGGGACGCGCCGCCGGCGGAACGACTGGAGCGGCTACGCAACTCGTTGATGGGAACATCCACCAGGGCGCGGGCTGAGCGGTTTGCGACGCAGGGGCACACGAACGTGCTGATCGGTGCCTCGTTGCATGCCGCGGACCGGTTGCGGCAGGGCAAGGCGCTCAGCGACCTGGAGCGGTGGCTGCTGGAGGTGCTGGGGGCGGCGCTGCCCGAGCAGGAGGTCAAGGACTGGGGCCGGGTGTACCGGGAGGCGGTGCAGGCGCTGGGCGAACGGGTGGCCGTGGTGCCCCCGGCCATCTCCGGTCGACCGGTGGGCACAGGCTTCGCTCTCACCGATCTGGGGCTCGTCCTGCCTGCGGTGGGTCAGGAGCACGCGGCGCTGCCCAATACCTCGATCGTGGACCGGGAGGCGACCGCGGCCGGCAAAAACGCTGACAGCCCCTCGTTTGTACAGGCGCTCCCCTCGTACGGGTTCGGCGCCACCGTCTTCCAGCGGCCTCGGCGCGTGTCGGGCGCCGCTCACGACACCGGGGACCCGTCGCGGCTCGGGGCGGAGCGGGCGACCGCGCCGACGTTCCGGGTGAAGCTGGAGCTGGAGAGCTTCCGGTGCAGGCGGGCAGTGGGCGACCAGGGGGGTGGCAAGGACGAGATCTACTGGGCTTCCTCCACCGGCAGTGACAAGCAATCAGGCGTGGGCTTCATCTCGCAGGAGTTCGGCAAGATGAAGGTCAATGAGACCGGCACCTTCGACGTCTCGCGCCGGACTGTCTTCGAGGGGCAGGTCAGCGAGGGCCTGGTGCTGTCCCTGTCCTGCTGGGAGGCGGACCAGAGCCCCCCGGCATGGGCCCGGGCCCTGCAGACCGCGCTGACCGAGATGAGCGATCGGATCTTCAGCCACTGGGGGTGGGCGCTGGCCGGCATGCTGCCCGGCGGCCACACGGAAATGCTTGTCGGCCTGGCGGCGGAGATCGCCGGCATGTTCGCCTGGGTCGTCAGCCATGTCCGCAACGAGGACGACCTCTCGTGCGCTCGGGTCATCCTCCTCGACCAGTACGATCTGGCGCTCATGGCCCGCGGCAAGCTCCGCACCTGGGACTTCAACGGCGATGGCCACCACCTGCTGACCGTGAAGTACAGCGGCGACATGGTGCCCTTCCCCGTGGGAGCCCTGGAGTACGCAGTGCGTACCGGCAGCGGCCTCACTGCCGCTTGGTCGGTACCGGTCACGCTTCCGTGGGACAGCATGACCGCGCCCGCGCTGGCGTCGTTCAAGGGCAAGCTCCACTGCGTGTATGTCCGGCCCGACCAGGCGGTGATGTGGACGGTCATGGACGGAACGACCTGGAGTGAGCCCCAACAGATCCACGGGTGGGCTTCCCTCTACGCGGTCGCGCTGTGCGAGTTCAGCGGCAAGCTCCACCTCGCCCTGACCGGTAAGGACGACGTGCTCCGATGGGCGACCACCAGCAACGGCACCTCTTGGACCGAGGTGACGTCGGTGCCTTCGAAAGCGGAGAGGGCACCGGCCCTGGCCGTCGGCGATCTGGACGTGTACCTGTGGATGAACCACTCGGGTCCGGACGGCCGGCTCAACACCCACTGGCATCACAAGACATGGACCTCCTGGCGTGGCAGCTGGGGTGACAATCTCGGCTGGATCGTCACCCGGCCCGCTGCCATGGCCAGATACAAGGGCCGGCTGTGGCGGATCGCTACCGGGACTGACCAGCGCATGTACGCGGCCACCGGGACGAGCAAGCTCTACGGGACTGAGGTGCGGCCCCACTGGACCAACGTCGGCACCGTCAATGCGTGGCCCAGCACGCACGGACCTGCCCTCGCCGTCCACCAGGACGACCTGTGGGTCTTCCACCGCGATACGGAGGGCGCGCTGCGCTTCTGCCGAGAATCCCAGCACTGGGGCGCCTTGGGCCACGTCAGTTGGCAGGCGCCGGCGAAGCCCATGGACGAACCGTCAGCGGCCTCCCACAACAGCAAGCTCTACGTGATGTACCGCCGCTGAGCCCCGCAGTACGTGAACACCGCTGTGCGGCGGCCCCGCCCCAGTCGGGCGCGGGACCGCCGCACAGCGGTGTTCAGCAGGGTCCCGGCAGATCACAAGCGGCACGATGCCATGGCATAGGGCCTGCCGCCATCGGTGCCCGCCAGTCGATCCTCGCCGCGATGGACCGCCTCGTCGCTTTTGGCCCTTGAGAACGCAGCCCTGGCTGCTTCCGGCACCGGCGCCTCCTTGGTTGACCTTCACCTTGGGGGAGGCCACAACATCAGTGGGCCGGGTAATGCGCTCGGCATGAGGAGGAGCGAGCATGGGGTTGCTGACCATCGGGGCGTTCGCGAAGGCGTCCCGGCTGTCGCCGAAGGCGCTGCGTCTTTACGACGAGCTCGGCCTGCTGAGCCCAGCACGCGTCGACCCGGTGACCGGCTACCGCCTGTACGCACCCGACCAGTTGGACCAGGCCAGACTCGTCGCCTGGCTCCGGCGCCTGGGAATGCCGCTGGCCCGCATTCAGCACGTCTGCGCGCTGGACGCGGGCCCGGCGGGCCAAGAGGTCCGCGCGTTCTGGGCCCAGGTCGAGGCCGACACCGCCACACGACGGGACCTGGCCACCTTCCTCATCGACCACCTGTCACGGAAGGACCCCGCCATGTCCCCGACCGCCAAGCCCCTCGGAATCCGTTACGCCGCTCTTTCCGACACGGGTCTCGTCCGCGAGAGCAACCAGGACACCGCGTACGCGGGATCCCGGCTCTTCGCTGTCGCCGACGGCTGCGGAAGCCAGGGAGCCCCTGCCAGCGCAGCCGCCATCGACGCGCTCAAGCACCTCGAAACCGACAGCATCCCTGCCGGCAACCTCCTCAACGTCCTCGAAGACGTCATCGAACAGGCCAAGCAGGCCGTGCACGACGCCGCCGGGACGGGCTCTGCATCCGAAGGCACAGGCACGACGCTCACCGCGATGCTCTGGACCGGATCACAGCTGGCACTCGTCCACATCGGCGACTCCCGCGTCTACCTCCTGCGCGGCGGAGAGCTGTTCCAGATCACCCACGACCACACCTTGGTCCAGTCGATGGTTGACGAAGGACGCCTCAGTCCGGAAGAGGCCGCCTCCCATCCCCAACGGTCGCTCTTGGAGCGGGCCCTGGGCCCAGGAGCCGACACCACTCCCGACGTGCGCCTCCACGACGCGCGGATGGAAGACCGATATCTGCTCTGCTCCGACGGCCTGTCGACTGTCGTGCCGAGTCAAGACATCCACCGAGTACTCTCCGAGATCAGTGAGCCCGAGCAGGCCGTCCGCGAACTCATCGCCCTCGCCAACGCCTCCGGCGGACCCGACAACGTCAGCTGCGTAGTCGCCGACGTCATGGAGCTCCAGCAGTAGGAGCGAGCGGCATGCACTTCGACGTGCACCAGATCCGTCCCCACGAACTCATCCGCGAAGCCGACGAGTACCGACTCGCCCGACAAGCCACGGGGCCAAGCCGGCTCCGCTGGCTCCCCGGCATCGGCTCCGGGAGCGGCCAGGTCATGACGCATCCCTTCAACCGGAAGCTGTACCCGATCGGTCGGTGAGCCCGGCCGCCTGGCGCCGCGCTCGACGCCTAGGATCCGGCCCGTGAAGACGTCCCCGATGAGTTGGTCAACCTGGAGCCGGCTCGCCGGCAGGCCAGGCGGTCGCGGGCTGGACCGGGGGAGCAGGTGGTTCCCTCGTGCACGGTGACCAGGTGGACCACGCGCTGGGCTATGACGATCGCATGGTCGGCCGAACGTCCGTCATAGGGGTGGCGAGACCGGCGTCCACGGCGGTCCGGACGCCGCGGTGCCTCGGTCGTCCATGAGGTGCCGGAAGATCGTGCGGTGCGACTCGTCCACGCGGTCATCCTCTCCGGTGGAAGTCGGCGATGTACTGCTCCGAATGCTGATCCGACCCCGGCGTGACGGGGTACATGCTCGCGGTGCCCGGTGGCCGGCATCGATGAGGGATGCGAGGGCGCCGTGGCGCTGCCCGTGGCGGGAAACGGAGGACCAGGCGGTATGGCGCGTAGGCGTGCAGATGCGAGCACCAGGCATCCTCGGCATGAGCGCAGGGGTGAGGCGCGACTGCCGGCGGTGATCGCGACGCTGGCCGCGATCGCTCTGTACCTGGTGCTGCCGCAACGGCTGCTGATCGCTCCTCGTTATGTGCTGCCCGCCCTGGAATGCCTGCTGCTCATTCCACTGATCGCGATCAACCCGAAACGTCTGACCCGGCAGACGAAGGCTTTTCGGGTGCTGTCGCTGACGCTGGTAGCGGTCATCGCCGTGAGCAACCTCGTGGCATTGACCGTCCTGATCCATGAGCTGGTGTACGCCGGGGTGAAGGACGGCCGCTCCCTGCTCCTGGCGGCGCTGCAGGTGTGGCTCACCAACATCATCGTTTTCGGTCTGGCCTACTGGGAGCTGGACCGAGGCGGCCCCGTCAGCCGCACCCAGGAGCCTCGTTCCATGCTGCCTCTGGCGGACTTCCGTTTCTCCCAGGACGAGAACGACGACGCCGTCCAGGAGGTCGCCGACGGTGCCAGTGCCACCTCGGACTGGGTTCCGACGCTGACCGACTACCTGTATGTGTCCCTCACCAACTCCACGGCCTTCAGCCCGACCGACACCATGCCGCTGACGACCCGTGCCAAGGCCATGATGAGTGTCCAGAGTGTCTCCGCCCTGTTGACCTCACTCCTCGTGATCGCGCGAGCCGTCAGCATCCTGCACTGACAGACCACCGCTGTGCTGTCTCGACAACTACCGCCTTGAGGTGAGTGGCGGTGAAGCGCGGCTCATGGCGGTGCACTGAACCGATCGGGCTCCCGCGATGCGCAGCCGCCTGACCACCATCGCCGCTCGACAGGCGTGGTGCCGGCCGTGAGATGGGTTACGGGGTCAGCCACCTGGCGCCGCCGTCACGGGATGGCCCAAGCTGGCCTGCATGGATTGGTTGCCACTGCTCTCCACTCTGACCGGGGCCGCGATCGGCATCGTCGCCACTCTCATCGCCGACCGGAACCGGTGGAAGCATGAGGATGTCAAAGAAGCCCATCGACTGCGGCTCGACATCTACACGCAGTACACCACCACGGTGAAGGTCCTCGGTGAGACCCTGCGGGCCTTGGCAAAGCGAGGGCACCCCTCGGACGACGAGCGGGCGCTTGCACTGCGTGAAGCCTTTCGGGATTCAGGCATCGCAATCGCATCAGAACGGATGTGGCTTATCGCACCCCAACCCGTCGTCCAGGCCTCCAACAGCGTGTTCCACTGCCTGCGACGCATCTGCGACGGCTATGCCGACGGCACCGTTGTCAGCAGCCCAGAGGATCGCGCCCGCTGGGAGGCACGCGGCAAAGCAGCCGCCGAGATGCGCAAGCTCATGCGCGAAGACCTCGGCGTTGGCCCACTCACCGAACGCCACAGCCCACTTGTCGACGACTACAGCAACCCCGCTGCGCAGTGAGCGTGACACTTCCGCCCGGCACCTGCTGAGCTTGATGAGAACAAGTCGCTTATGTGACAACTACCGTGCTTCGGCTGGCGGACGAGCGGCCGACACCGATGTCGGGCGTGCGCCGTAGGGTGACCTGATGTTCGATCGTTTGGAGATCAAGGTGCTCCCGCCGGGGCCACGGTTCCCTGCGCAGTTGCGGTTCTGGGTCAACGGCGAGGACGTGGTCGAAGAGGCGGTTGGCGAACACGGCCGCGGACCGTATGCGACTGATGCGCTGCCGACCGACTGTCCCAGCCCTCTCCGGGCGACCGGCGAGGCACGCCGCCTGGAGCTGGGGGAACCGGACTGCACCGGTGGCTGCTGTGGCTCCCTGACCGTGGTCGTCCAGCGGTTCGGGGAGATCGTGCAGTGGTCGGACTGGGAGGTTCCGGGGGCGGCGCACACCCCCGTGCCCCACCCCCCGCCGGAGCTCCACTTCGATGCGAGTCAGTACGACGCCGAAGTGTCTCGCGCCGAGACGGACCGCTGGTGGCAGGAACATCCGTAGCCCAGCAAAGGGGTGCGGACATCGGAAGGGCCATGGAACTCTGCTGACCGGCGGATGACGTTTCCTTCTCGGGAACATGGCGGCTGACACCGCCGGCGATGGAGCCGCACAATGCGATGAAGGCGGCCGAGGCAGTATACGCGGCCACTATTCGTGCGCCCTTCGTCATCGTCGGGACCTCGCCGGCGGCCGGTGCAGTCTCCCAGTGAATGTCACCCGTGCACACCCCGCACAGATCCGCCGCACGGACACCGGACAGGTACGCGATCTTGGTCATCACGTAGTCGCGACAAGCCGCAATGTACTTCCGTGCGTTCGGCAGGTCTTCCGGCGAATTCGTGAAGAAGCTACGCATCGCTCCCTGCGACGGCGGGATCCCCAAACGGCTCCGCATCCGCTACGACCGACGCGCCGGCCTCTACCAGGGCTTGCCAGAACTCGCCCAGCGTGATCTGCCTGCGACGACTCCAGAAGAGTCGCCGCTCCCCGGGTCAGTAACTGAGGCGGACATCGGACCGCCCGCCGCCGACCGGAACCAGCGTGAGGTCCAAGTCACGCCAGGGCTTCACCACTGCGACAGTCCTAGACCCATCTGGATCCGGACCCCGGAGAGCTGCCAAAGCCTCGAACAAGGTCCTCACGCTCTCCCATCCCGGCCCTGGCATAGCGCGCCAAGAAGTTCGGCTGGTCACATCAGTACTCACTCAGCTCACTGAGCAGGGACTCCCCCTGCAAAAATTGCCACTTCGTCACGACCTGCCCCCGTCCTCGACCGCTCGCTCGAAAACGCATCCTCGCAGCACACAACCACCTGACCATGCACGTCATTCTGAAACGATCAGTTAGCGTGTGACATCGCGAGAGTCACCGACCGGCCCGGAGCTGCCATGCCACCGCAGATGAAGCTGTCCGCGATAACACTCGACTGCTCAGACCCTTTGGCGCTGGCTGCGTTCTATCAGCAGGCCACCGGCCTCGAACCGCATCCGAAGTCCGACGCCGACTTTGCCGGTCTCAACCACGAGGACGGACTCTTCATCGGTTTCCAGCGGGTCGATGACTACCGGGCTCCCCGCTGGCCCGACCAAACCGTCCCCCAGCAGTTCCACTTCGACTTCGATGTCGACGACCTGGACGAGGCCGAGGCATGGCTCCTGGATCTGGGCGCAAGCAAGCCGGAGTGCCAGCCCAATGAAGATCGCTGGCGGGTGCTGATCGATCCAGCCGGGCATCCGTTCTGTCTGACGGCCAAGGGCTGATCGCGCTCCGGGTGACCAGCAGCCAGTCGTCGGTGAACAGCGCTGCGTCCCGCCGACGTCGTGCCGGTGCCGGCGGGGTGCAGTGGTGGTGTGGCTGGGTTATGCGGTAAGGCCATGGGCCGTGCACGTGAAGTGCTCACTGGGCGTCGCTGGCGCGGGCGTGGTGTGGCACTGGAGAAGCGTGTCCGGCTTCCGCTGGCCGACCTGCCCGGCTTCCCCGGCCGCTGATCGTGTTGACTCCGAACAGGACCGGCGACGTCTACCGCCACCGCTTCAGCGCGGCCCACGAGCTGGGCCATCTGGTCCCGCACGGCGACGCCAGCCCCGGTGACATCGCACAGGAGCGTGAAACCGACACCTCCGCGGCGGAGTTCCCCCCCCGCGAGTCGATCCTGTCCGACCTGCCCGCACGAGCCGACCTGCACAAACCGTCGCAGCTGTGCGACGTGTGGGGGTCTCGGTGCACTCCCTGCTGTACCGCTGCCGAGAACTCGGTCTCCTGTCGGACTCTGCGGCAAGCCGGGCCTGTCAGCGCCTGAGTCTGGGACGCGCGGCTGTACCGCTCCAGCTGCCCGACGCGGATGTCATGCAGCGGGCGGAGGCGCGACAGCTGGCGGGTTGAGACGGGCGAAGCCTTCCTGTCGCTGGTAAGGGAAGTACGGGTAGGGCGCTGTCCTGCCGCTCGCCGCATCGAGTTTCGCCATCTGCTCGGGCGTGAGAGTCCAGCCGACGGCACCGAGGTTCTGGCGAAGCTGGTTCTCGTCGCGGGCGCCGATGATGACGGAAGAGACGGTCGGTCGCTGCAGCAGCCAGTTGATGGCGATCTGCGGAATGCTTTTGCCGGTCTCCTGCACGATCTCGTCGAGGACGTCGACCACGCGGTAGAGGTGTTCGTCCTCGACCGGCGGGCCGTAGTCCGCGGTGTGGTGCAGTCGGCTGTTGGCCGGAAGCGGCTGACCGCGGCGGATTTTGCCAGTGAGCCGTCCCCAGCCGAGGGGGCTCCAGACGAGGGCTCCGAGGCCCTGATCGAGCCCGAGGGGCATCAGCTCCCATTCGTAGTCACGGCCGATGAGGGAGTAGTAGACCTGATGTGCGACATAGCGGGAGTGGCCGTACTTCTCCGCGCTCGCGAGGGACTTCATCGCCTGCCAGCCGGCGAAGTTGGAGATGCCGAGGTAGCGGACCTTCCCTGCTCGTACGAGATCGTCGAGCGTGGACAGGACTTCCTCGATCGGCGTGCCGGCGTCAAAGGCGTGCAGCTGGAACACGTCGATGTAGTCGGTGCCGAGCCGGCGCAGGGCGTCCTCGCATGCGGTGATCAGGCGCGAACGAGAGGAGCCCGCATCACCAGGTCCATCGCCCATCGGCAGGCCGGTCTTGGTGGACACGATCACCTGGTCCCTGCGGCCTTTGATCGCTTCGCCCAGCACCTCCTCGGAGGCCCCGCTGGAGTAGACGTCGGCGGTGTCGAACATCGTGATCCCGGCGTCGAGGCAGATGTCCACGAGCCGGCGCGCTTCGTGCGCATCGGTGTTGCCCCAGGCGCCGAACAGCGGCCCTTGGCCGCCGAAGGTGCCGGCGCCGAAACTCAGTGCGGGGACCTTGAGGCCGGATGCGCCCAGCCGCCTGTATTCCATGGCTCTCCCTCTCTCGCCGCCCGAACCGAACTAATGGTCTTGGAGTTCCGTTAGTGTGGAGTCTCAACGTAGCAGGTGCGAGTGATTAACGAAACTGGAGTCCCGTTATGGAGTTTGAGGGTGCGGAGCCGGGAACCGTCCGTCCTGGAGGGCGCACGGCGCGGGTGCGGTCGGCGGTGCTGCAGGCGGCGGGGGACGCCCTGGCGGAGCATGGCTTTGCCCATCTGGACCTCGCCGACATCGCGCGCCGGGCCGAGGTGGGCAAGACCACCGTCTACCGTCGCTGGGGAACCGTGACCGGCCTGGTGGCCGATCTGCTGGTGGACATGGCCGAGCAGTCACTGCCGCGTACCGAGACCGGCTCGCTGCTCGGCGATCTCAAGGCCAACGCCCGGCTCGTGCAGCGCACCTTGGCCGACCCGCGGCAAGGAGCGCTGTTCAAGGCAGTGATCGCCGCCGCCACCTGCGAGGCGAAGACAGCCGAAGCCCTGCACCGCTTCTACGACATCCGCGTCAAGGAGTGGGCACCCTGCGTTCAGCAGGCCGTCGACCGGGGCGAGGTGCCCGAGGGCACCGATGCCCACGAGGTGATCCGTGCCGTCTCCGCACCGCTCTACTACCGCCTGCTGACCAGCAGCGACCGCCTCGACGAAGCCGCCGCGGACCAGGCCGCCGAGGCCGCAGTGGCTGCGGCGCGAGCGGGAGCGTACCTGCGGGGCGGCGAAGGCCGCGCGTGATCGGATTCCCGCTCTATGTCCCCTCCGTGTGTTCGACCCGGGAGAACGTGGTGTGGGCCTGCGTGAGGTAGTCAGCGAGGAGCCGGGCCACGTTCTGCGCGTCAGCGCGGGCTGAGAGGGTGCCCTTGGTGTCCTGGGTCTTCTGCATTTCCGGAAGGAAGTGCCAGGTCAGTGCCTTGATCCGCCTCTCGATCCGGTTGAGGTCGGCTGACAGCGTCCGGGTGTTCTTCGCCAGCTTCCCGATGGACGTGCGAGCGCCTTCGGCCTGACCCCGTCGTCCACGCCCGCGCGTCCGGGCGACGGCGTGGTCGCGGGAGCGGGCGGGTGCTGCTGCCGGTCGCGAGCCGCCTGGCCCGGCAGGTGGGCACGGTGCGGGAGGAGACGAACACCCGGCTGTGGTCGACGCTGTACCGGCTGGACGTCGCCGGGGGGGCACTTCGGGATGCCGCGAGGACGGCAAGAGCGGAAGGCCGGCGCCTCTGGCGTGGTGAGCCGGGTGCGGCCGCGCGCCGAATGCAGCACGCGGCGCTGCGACCGGCACCCGCACATATAGATCATGGAATGAATGCTGCCGGAACCCATGCTCGCTGTGGCGGTAGGCGATCCTTCCCTCCCTGGGAACGCTACAGCCGAGGCGAAGTTATGGGCAGGGATTCGGGAACGCCAGCATGGCCCCCTCGCGGCTCGCTACGCCCACGTGATCATGGAGCTACGGAACAATGGCCAAATGCGCCACCGTGCGCTACGTCCCGCCACCCAGGCCGCATGAGCGGACGCAAAGAGACGTCAGCACTTTGGGGTGGATACGTCACTTCCACCACCCGATCAGGCCGCGTCCCCCCGTCATGGAGAACTCAGGCGCTCTTCGACGCCGCACGTCCACCACGTGGAGACGCTGCTGCTTGGCGAACGTCACGGGTGGGCACCCCGGACCAGTAGGTCCTCAACGGCACAGCGCGCCCGGTACACGGGGCAGACGTCGCAGTGATCGTCACCAACGGACGGGTGACCCACCGCAGCTACGGCAAGGCCGTTGGCGGCGGTGCTTGCACTGGATCACCCAGCGCCTTCCGTACGGGTCGGTTGCCTTCACATCAGAGCCAAGACCACCGCCATCACCTACACGGACCGCGTCGATTCAGCCATCACGGTGCATCAGCTCCCGGATCACGTCCTCGAACCGGGCATGATGCAGAGCGTCCAGCTCGGGCAGTTGGTAGCGCAGACCCTGAGCCCGTACTGCCTCTCACCTAGAGCGTGTTTTAGAAATCGCTGCCCTGTTTGGTTGGCCGTCGGGGGAAGTCGCGGGCGGCCAACCAGATGGTGAGGTCGCGGGCGATGTCG
>NZ_JBIBUO010000021.1:0-105176 GCF_043079545.1 Streptomyces sp. NPDC015171 | reverse complement strand
GAGGACTCCATCGTGCGCGAGGTCTACGACGGCAAGGAGTACGTCGAGGAGCGCCACCGCCACCGCTACGAGGTCAACAACGCCTACCGCGCGGAACTGGAGAAGAAGGCCGGCATCGTCTTCTCGGGCACCTCCCCCGACGGCAAGCTCGTCGAGTACCTCGAATACCCGCGTGACCAGCACCCCTACCTGGTCGGCACCCAGGCCCACCCGGAGCTGCGCTCCCGGCCGACCCACCCGAACCCGCTCTTCGCCGGCCTCGTGAAGGCCGCTGTCGCCCGTGCCCTCGGTGACCGCACCCCGCTCAGCGTGCCCTGACCGGCACCCCGTGCGGGCCGGGAACCGCGTGCCGGGCGGCCTGCCCGGGACCCTCCGCCCGGGAGCGGACGGAGGGCGCTCCGGTCAGGCCGCCCGGCCGGACGTCAGTGACCGTCGGCGAACCGCTTGAAGGCGGCCTTGGTCCCGGAGCCCGCGATGCCGTCGATCGCACCGGTGTAGCCCCAGCCGTCCTTCAGGAGACGCTGGAGCGCCTTGACCGTGCCACCGCCGACCTTGCCGTCGATGGGGCCGGTGTACCCCCAGTACTTCTTCAGGCAGCGCTGGAAGGCCTGCCAGCTGCCGGTGCCGAGCCGGCCGTCGATCGCACCGGTGTAGCCCCAGTACGCCTTCAGCCAGCGCTGGACCTTCTTCGCCTGGGCGGCGCTCAGGCCGAGGTTGTCCACCGCCTGCGGGCTGACGGCCCGGGTGGCCGCCGCCGGGTGCGCCGCCGCGGGTGCGGCGTAGCCGGTGCCGGCGGCGGCGAGACCGCCCGCCGCCAGTGCCACCGTGGTCGCGGCGGCCAGCACCGTCCTGGTGAAGATGTTCGTCTGCATGTGTTTCCCCCTGGTAGACGAGTGCCTCTCGGCACGGCACACAAGCTAGGTGCGCGGGGTACCGCACGTCGCCAACCCGGGAGTTGATGTCCCGCTCCACCGGCCGCGGTAGTACCGGGCCGGGTACAACCCGCGCGGTAGGACCGCGCGGCGCGCGCCGCTCGCGCAGGGCCCGCGGGTCAGCCCCTGCCTCCGCTGAGGTTCCCCCACCGGGGCCCGATCTGCCGCCACTCCTCGTCCCACTCGGCCATGCGCCGCCGGATGAGCCGGCCGCGGACCAGCCAGCCCGCGCCCCAGACCAGCGCGCCGGCCACCGGGGCGACGAGGGCGCCGGTGAGGGCCGACTGCAGGTCGGCCCCCGTGCCGGTGACCGGTGCGGGCACGATCCGGTCCGCCTGGTTCGTCCACACCGTCACCCGGGTGCCGGCGGGGGCGCCCGGCAGCACCTTCGCCCGGTCGGTGTGCGCCGAGCCGTCCGCGTCCGTCCAGTGCACGGAGGCCCATACCCGCCCGTCGTCGTAACTGCCGCCGGCCGCCGGGGTCCGCGCCGCGTCATCGGTGAGCACGGCGGACACGGCGTGCACATGGACCAGCCGTTCCGCGAACGCCGACTGGGAGGTGTGTGCCGCCGCCAGCCCCGCGAATCCCCCGATGATCACGGCCAGCGCCCAGCAGGCGAGGACGATCCAGGCCTCGACGGCATCGCTGTGCCGCCGCAGCGGGTTGCGCCGCCACCGCCACAGCCGCACCCGGGTGACCGTCACGGGAGGTGTCCGCGCCATCGTTCACCGCCTCCTCTCGCGCACCGGCGAGCGAGCGTCACGACTCCATCGTGCACCTCCGCGGCCCCGTCGTCCGCGCGGGCTAGGAGGGGACCAGCGGCAGGTCGTCGGTGTAGGCGTTCACCGGCTGGGCGATGGGCCGGGCGTCGCGGACGTCGAGCGCCGCCTCCGCCGATCTGGTGCCCAGGGTGCCCCGTGGGTGCCAGGTGCCGGTCACCGCGAGCCAGGTATCGGCGGGCGGCGGGCGCGTGCCGTACACGCGCACCTTGACCGTCTGCGAGTCCGCCGCGCAGCAGGTGAAGATGATGCGGGTCAGGTACCAGCCGCCGCCCCCGGCCGCCGGGGTGGCGAAGCCCGTCAGCCGGACCGTGCGGCCTGTGAGGGCCCGGCTGCGGTCCTGCTGGACGCGTTTGGTGAAGTCGGTCAGGGTCATCGGCAGGGGCGAGGCGGCGGGCAGCGCGGCGAAGGCTTTCTGCGTGGCGACCGGCTTGTTGTTGGCGCGGGCCGCGGTGTACGCGCCGAGCGCGGGCGGGGCGTAGAAGAGCAGGCTGAGCGCGGGGAGGAACAGCAGCCAGGCGATGCGCGGGGTCGCGGTGTGGTCGTGTCCATGGGTGTGCCCGGAGTCATCGGCTTCGACATGTACATGTGCGTGGGGGTGTCCCCGCACCTGGCCGGTGGTGTGCCCGTCGGCGGCGGCGTGGCCGTTGCCGTCGTCATGGTCGTGTGCGGGGCGGCCGTCGGCGTCGGCGTGTGTGTGCTCGTGGACCCCGTGGGGAGCGGGCCGGCCTCGGCCCCGGCTGGCCGCGCCCGCCAGGCCGAGCAGCAGCAGGACCGCCCCGGACACGATCAGCGGCGGGCGCAGTCCGGCCTTGACGTAGCGCAGATAGGTGTCGGTGAGGACGGTCGCGTGCAGCAGACCGACGCCGGTCAGGGTCAGCAGCAGGGTCTGGGCGTGGCGCTTCACAGCAGCGCGCCTCCGATCAGGACGCTCGCGGTGACCGCCACGACGGTGGTCGCCGTGCAGAACCGCCAGGCGAAGGCCCGGCCGAAGGTGCCGGCCTGGAGCGCGATCAGCTTCAGGTCGACCATCGGGCCGACCACCAGGAACGCGAGCCGGGCGGTCGGCGAGAAGCCGGTGAGGGAGGCCGCGACGAACGCGTCGGCCTCCGAGCAGACGGCCAGCAGTACGGCGAGGGCAGCCAGGAAGAGCACCGACAGCCAGGGGAAGCCGGAGAAGGCGTCGAGGACGGAACCGGGCACGGTGACGTTGAAGGTGGCCGCGGCCATGGCGCCGACCACCAGGAAGCCGCCGGCCTGCAGGAAGTCGTGCTGGAAGCCGAGCCGGAACTCGGTCCAGCGGCTGTGGCCGGACCGGTGGCCGGTGTGCCGCTGGCGCAGCAGGGGGCGCAGCCACTTCTCCTTGCCGAGCCAGAGCCAGAGCCAGCCCATCACGGCGGCGGTGGCGAGGGAGGCGAGCAGCCGGGCGGCGACCATCGCGGGGTCGCCCGGGAAGGCGACGGCGGTGGCCATCAGGACGACGGGGTTGATCGCGGGCGCGGAGAGCAGGAAGGCGAAGGCGGCGGCCGGGGTCACGCCCCGGCGGATCAGGCTGCTCGCGACCGGGACGGAGGCGCACTCGCAGCCGGGCAGGATCGCCCCGGCGGCGCCGGCGACCGGTACGGCGAGGGCCGGCCGCTTCGGCAGCACCCGGGTGAACAGGTCGGCCGGCACGAAGGCGTTGATGGCGCCGGACAGGGCGGTGCCGAGGAGCAGGAAGGGGAGCGCCTGGACGGTGATGGCCAGGCAGACGGTGCGCCAGGCCTGGACGGCCGGATGGTGCGGCCACTGCGTGCCGGACAGCAGGAGCACGGCCGTGGCACCGGCCGTGAGCGCGAGGGCGGTGCCGAGCGGCCGCGGCCGGATGCGGCGCGCGGGCGGGCCGAGGGGTACGGCCGCCACACCGTCCACCACACCAACCAATTCATCCGATTTTTTCATAATCACTCCGGATGTCGGTGTCTGGCCGAAGATAAGCGAGGAGGGCGGCCCCTCCGCGTGTACACGCCGCCACGGAACGGACCAGCCGGAACAATGCGCTCCTTCGGTGGCTCTTCTCACAATCCGGTCGAACAGGGGTCGGAGGTGACGGGCGCCACGTCGCCGGAGGCACTTCTTCTCTACGTTCGTGACCCATGTCGTCCCGCTTCTCCCGCGCCGCCCGGACCAGGGCCGGTGCCCTCGCGACCGCGGCAGCGGCCCTCGCCTGCACCGGTCTCCTGCACCCGGCCACCGCGGCCGCCGCGCCCTCCGGACACACCTCGGCACCGCATGCCACGGCGGCCGTGCTCGACCTGGACGGCACCGGCCGCACCCCCGTGCTCCACGGCCGGGACAGGGCGTACGACACCGCCAGCATCGTCAAGGTCGACATCCTCGCGGCGCTGCTGCTCCGGGCCCAGGACGCCGGACGGCACCTCACCGTCTCGGAGCGGAAGCTCGCCGAGCCGATGATCCGGCGCAGCGACAACGCGGCGGCCAACACCCTGTGGCGGCGGATCGGCCGGGCCGACGGACTGGCGGCGGCCAACAAGCGCCTCGGGCTGATCACCACGAAGGGCGGGTCCGGCGGCAAGTGGGGCCTGACCCGGACGACCGCGAGCGATCAGATCCGACTGCTGCGGGCCGTGTTCGACTCCGGCGGCGGCGCCGCGCACCGGGGCTCCGGCGGCCTCGACGCCGAGTCCCGCACCTATGTCCGCGGCCTGATGGGCCACGTCGTGGCCGAGCAGACCTGGGGCGTCTCCGCCGCCGGCGGTTCCGCCGCCCGGCCGGTGCTGAAGAACGGCTGGCTGCAGCGCAACACCACGGGCCTGTGGGACGTGAACAGCGTCGGCCAGGTCACGGTCAAGGGGCACCGGTATCTCGTCGCGGTCCTCTCCGACGGCAGCACGTCCATGAGCGACGGCGTGTCGCTGGTGGAGCGGACGGCACGTGCGGCGACGGCGTGAGCGGAGGGCGCGTCGCCGCCTTCCCCGGACATTGACGTCCGGGACCCCTCCGCGGGATCACCGAACCCGGTGACGCCACGGCCGGCGGCGGTGGCAGGATGCCCGGATGGATCAGATCCTGCGCACGGCCGGCGGCCTGCTGGGCACCGAGCTGTCCGGCCCGGTCGACCTCGGCGGCTCCAGCCGCAGCTCCGTCCTGCGCTGCCGGACCGCGGACGGCGGCAGCGTCGTCGTCAAGGCGTTCACGGGCGAACCGGAGGCGGTGCGCTGCTTCGCCTCCGAGGCGGCAGCCCTGTCCCTCGCGGCGGCGGGACCGGGTCTGCTGGGCGTGGACCCGGAGCTGCGGGTGCTGGTCATGGAAGACCTGGGCGAGGCGCCGACCCTCGCGGACGTACTGCTCGGTGACGATCCGAAGGCCGCACGGGAGGGGCTGCTGGCCTGGGCCCGCGCCCTCGGCCGGCTGGCCGCCGGGTCGGTGGCACGCCGGGCCGAGTTCACCCGGCTGACGGACCGGTTCGGCCAGGGTGCGCCGTCCTGGGCGGACGAGCCGGGGATCGCCCGGACCGCGGCCGAACTGCCGGCGGTGCTCGCGGGGTCGGGGATCGACGTGCCGCCGGAGCTGACCGGCGAACTGGCCCGGATCGGCGCGGCGAGCGGTGACCCGTACCCGGCGTTCACCCCGGGCGACACCTGCCCCGACAACAACCTGCTCACGCCGGACGGCCTGCGCCTGATCGACTTCGAGGCCGCCGCCTACCAGTCGGTCTTCCTCACCGCCGCCTACTGCCGGATGCCCTTCGCCACCTGCTGGTGCGTCTTCCGGCTCCCCGCCGGCCTGGCCCGGCACATCGAGGAGACCTACCGGACCGAGGTCGTGGCCGCCTACCCGGAGCTGGCCGAGGACACGGTGTGGCGGGCCGGACTGCACCGGGCGATCGCCGCCTGGACGGTCCACGCCACCGTGCGCCTGCTGGGCCGCACCGGCGAGGACCTGCCGATGCACCGCACCCGGCGCCCGGTGCCGACGGTGCGCCAACTGCTGCGGCACCGCTGGGAGACGGCGAGCACGCTGACGGAGTTCCCGGCGCTCGCCCGGACGATGGAGCGCCTGCTGCGGGACCCCGCCGGCGGCTGGTGGTCCGCCCCGCTGCCGGAGTACCCCGCCTTCCGCCGCTGACGGCGGGGCATCGCCCGCGGCTACCCGGACCCGAGCGTCCGGGTCGAGTACGCGCACTCCGTGTAGATGTAGCCGGACCTGAGCTTGGCGGTGTCCGAGGCCGGGGTCGCGGTGCTGCCGCCGTGCGGCTTGTGCACGAAGTAGGTGGTGCCGACGGGGAGGCTGATGGTGCGCTGCGGGTAGTGCCTGCCGCTGTCGCTGCACGGCTTGAAGCGGGTGAACAGCGTGTCGGCGAGCGAGTACGCCTTGCAGCCGCCGCAGCCCTTGAGGGTGAAGCTGCCGGTGACCGGGCCCGTGTAGAGGACGGTGATGTCGTCGGGGCTGTCGTTCTTGACCGTGACGGAGATGCTGCCGCCGGAGTCCGTGGTGGGCAGCTTCTTCCCGGCCGCGGGGAGGGTCTGGGCGACCTCGGCGGCTATGGCGATCTTCTGGGCGCGGGCCCGGTTCCCGTTCCCCTTGTGGCCGGCGGCGAACTGCTCCATGGTCTTCTGCGCCGCGCCGAAGTCGCCGTCCTTGTACTGGTCGACCCCGCACGCGTAGGTACCGGAGTCGCCGCTGCGGCCGGCCCGGCTCGCGATCTTCGCCAGTCCGCCGCCCGTGTCGCCCACGGCGTCGGACAGATCGCCGATGCGGGTGTCAAGGGTGCGCAGCCGCTCGACGGCCGCGCAGGGTGTGTCACCGCCGACGTCCTTCTCGGCCTTCTTCACGGCCCCGTCGACGGCGGGCACCACCTTGGCCGCCGCCCCGGACCGCGGGAAGGCGTCCAGCAGGTCGCCGAAGCGGTCCACCCAGTCCACCTCACCGGCCGACAGGCCCTCGGCACCGCACTCGTACAGCGAGGTCGCGAGCCGGTCGTCGGGCCAGCCGGTGAGTGAGCCGAGCTGCTCGCGCGGCATGGTGCGGGGCACCGTACGGAGGTACTTCAGCGGCTCCACGGCATCGCAGTACTCGTGATGGCCGTACGCCGCGCCGACCGTCGCGTAGTAGGTGCGCAGGCTGTCGGGTACCTTGCCGGCCGCGCGGGAGCCGGGGTGGTGCACGGCGATGTCGCGGTAGACCTCCAGGGCCGCGCGGAAGTCCGACGAGGCGCTGGCGAACCGCTGCCTGCCGCTCGCGGCCACCAGGTCGTCGGCCCGCTCCAGACGGCCGAGGAGCGCCTGCTCCACGGCCTCGTCCCGGGCGTCGTCGTACCAGAGGGCGCCGCCGGCCGGTACGGCGAGCAGCACCAGGCCCAGCAGCACCGCGAGGGGCGACCTGCCCGGCAGGGCCAGCCGGGCACGCAGTCCGGCGAAGGCACCGTGGCCGGCCGCGGCCAGCAGGAACACGGCGTATCCGGCGAGCGCGGCTCCGGGGACGCCGTCGGCGTCGGCGGGGAGCGCGACGAGCAGCAGCGCGCCGGTCGCCGCCCAGCAGACGGCCATGAGGACCCAGCGGCGCAGCAGGGCGTATCCCAGGCCGAGGCCGCTGAGGTTGAGCAGGGCGACCGCGGCGGCCCGCCAGGCGTCCGGCGGGGCGGGCGGCGGCCCGGGCGGCGCGGCCGGCATGGGTGGCGGCCCCGGCGGCATGGGAGGTGGCGGGGGTCCGCCGAACCCCTGGCTCGGACCGTACGGACCTTCGGACATGACGGCTCCCCCCGTTCAACTGCGCCCGCATGCCTGCGGATTGGCAGTGTACGGGTGCGGGCACGGACCCGACAGTGGCCCGAGGACCCGCCCGCACCTACAAAACTTTTATTTGCCTTATGCCCCATTTGCCCGACTATCCTGGGCGGCCTTGCCCGGGCCGGCCGAGCGGCCGGCGGAACCCGAGGACGATGGGGGCGAAGACGGTATGCGCGGCGCACGGAGGTCCGTCCTGACGGCACGGCTCGGGCGGATCGGGCCCATCGCCCGTGTCGAACGCACCGACTGGGCCGACGCCGCCCGGGCCGCCGTGGCCGCCGGGCTGACCTGGCAGGCCTGTACGGCGCTGCTGCACACGTCCGACCCGTACGCGGGGGCGCTCGCGGCGCTGCTCGTCGTCGAGACGACCGTGGTGCGCACGGTCTCGGCCGCTGTGCGCTACGGCGCGGGCTGTCTGCTCGGCGTCCTCGTCGCCGTGCCCAGCGCCCTGTACCTCAGGCCCGAGATGGCGGGTCTCGCCGTGGTCGTGCTCGCCTCGGTGCTGCTGGCCCGGCGCGGGTTCCTCGGACACCACGGCATCCATGTGCCGACGACCGCGCTGATCACGTTCGCCCTGGTGCGTGGCCGCCACCCCGCCGAGCTGGCCTCCCACCTGGCGGAGATCGTGCTGGGCATCGCCTTCGGCCTGGCGTGCAGCGCGCTGCTCCTCCCGGCGGTGCGCGTGCGCTCCGCCGAGCGGGCGCTGGAGGAGCTGCGGGTGCTGGTCGCCCGGGATCTCGACCGCCTCGCGGATACGGTCGTCCGGCGTGAGCCGCCCCGCGAGGTGCTCGGGCCCGGCTGGGAGCGGGACCTGGACACGGCGGTGGAGCGCGCCCGCGCAGCCGTGGACGAGGCACACGAGAGCCTGCGCTGGAACGTACGGCCGGCCGCCCGGCGCCGCCGCTGGCACCTGGACCGCCGGGTGGTGCGCACCCTGGCCGACGTGGCCCGCCAGCTGACCGCCACGGGCCGGCTCCTCGACACGCGTCCCGGCGCCGCCGGCCCCTCCGGCACCGCCTTCGCCCAGCCGTACCAGCGGTTGCTGCGGACGACCGCGCTGTGCGTCTACTCCTGCCGGGGCGGCCGCCCGCACCCCGCGCTGCCCGCCGCGCGCCAGGCCCTGACCAGACTCGGCGCCGCCGCCTGCGACCCGCCGGCCCCCGACGCCGACACGGGCCGCCTGCTCCGCCATCTGGACTCCGCCCTGTCCAGCCTCTCGGCACCGGCACCCGCCCCGGCCGGGCACACCCGCCGGATACCCACCCCGCTACGGACCTCTCTGCGACGATGACCTTGCACCGCACCGCTTCCCGCACCGCCACCCCGTCCACCCGGACCCCGCCCGCCCTGCGCGACCGCCCGGCCGGCTCCCGCCCGCTGCCGGCGGCGGCCCCCGTGCTGCTGATGGCGGCCGTCGCCCTCACCGATCTGCTCACTCCCGACTGGCTGCATGTCTCACCGGTCATGGTCGCCGTGCCGGTCCTGGCCTCGGTGCTGCTCCCGCCCTGGGCCACCGCGGCCCTCGGCTGCGCCGCGCTGGCCGTGACCGCGCTGCTCCAGGCGGACGCGGGACAGTACGGGCACCCCGACTCGAACGTCGTGCTGTTCAGCCTGTTCGTGGTCGGGCTGACCTCGCTCGCCGCCTGTTCCCTGCGCCGGCGCAGGGAGTGCCAGCTGCGGCAGGTCCGTACGGTCGCGGAGACGGCGCAGCGGGCGCTGATGCACCCCCTGCCGCACCGGATCGGCTCGCTCGCCCTGCGCGGCGTGTACCTGCCGGCCGAGTCGGAGGCCAGGATCGGCGGCGACTTCTACGAGGCGCTGCGGACGCCGTACGGCACCCGGGTCCTGGTCGGCGATGTCCGGGGCAAGGGGCTGCCGGCCGTCGGGGCCTCCGCCGCCCTGCTCGGTGCCTTCCGCGAACTCGCCCACCAGGAGCCTTCGCTCATCCGGGTCGCCGAGCGGCTCGACGAGCGGGCCCGGCGGCAGATCGCCGCCGTGGACGGCGTGCCCGACGGCGACCGGCCGGACGGCGGGGCACTGTTCGCCGAGCGGTTCGCGACCGCCCTGCTGGTGGAGTTCCCGCCCGGCGAGCCCCTGGCCCGCCTCGTGCACTGCGGGCACCCCGAGCCGTTCCTCCTGCACGCGGGGCGGGTGCGGAACCTGCTCCCCGAGGAGCCGGGGGCCCCGCTCGGCCTGGGCAACCTGCTGGCGACGGCACCCGCCGCCCAGACCGTGCCGTTCGGCCCCGGTGACCGGCTGCTGCTGTACACGGACGGCTTCATCGAGGCCCGGGACCGGGAGGGCCGCTTCCTCGACCTGTCCGACCGGGTCGCGGCGCACGCGCAACGGCCCCTGGAGGCGCTGGTGGCCGCGGTCCGCCGTGACCTCCTCCGCCATGTGCACGGCGACCTGGGCGACGACGCGGCCCTGGTCGCACTGGAGCGGCTGCCCGACGGGGCGCGGGAGCCCTGACCCACGCGAACACATCCGCGCGGTCGAGCGGCGTATGGTGCCGCCGGACGATCTGGCCCAGCTGCCGGCCGCCCTGGAGGACAGGCTGTGCGCCCCGGCCCAGGACGCGCCGGCCGCCGCCCCGCCGGACCGGGCCGGGAGGCGGAGCGGGCCGGGAGGCGGCCGGGCCTGGCGCCGCACGCTGCCCCGGCACGGTCCGCCGCTGTTCCGGTGGCCGGTCGCTGTCGGCGATGCCCGGCAACGGGAGGGGCCCCGGCCCGGGCGGCCGCCCATGGCGCCCGGGCACCCGCCGACGACGACCGTCGTACGGGACCTCGTGCGCCGCCGTTCCAGAACCGGCCCGCACCGACCAGCCGCACTCGGCGGCCCGGGGATTTCGGGGGCGCTTTCCCCTGTCCGGCCCAATGACGGTGCGCCGGAGGGGCGGGCCGCCGTGACCGGTGTGACCGTGGGGGTGACAACCACGGACGCACCGGTGGTGGCGAGGAGACGGCATGGCGAACAGAGTCGGCGAGGGCTGTGCGCAGCTGAGCGCCGTGGCGGACGCCGTCCTGTACGAGGGCTATCTGCTCTATCCCTATCGCCGGTCCTCGGCGAAGAACCGGGTCCGCTGGCAGTTCGGGGTCCTGCTGCCCCGGAACTGGGTGGAGCGGGACGCGCCGGTCGCGCCGGGGATCTCCGGCTCGGCCGACTCCTGGTACCAGCAGACCGAGTGCCTGTTCCGGGTCCGGCGCGAGGACGCGGTCCTGCGGGTGCGGGTGCGGTACCTGCAGCTCCAGCACAAGCAGGTGGAGGAGGCGGACGGGGACGGCGGGCACCGTCCGGTCGAGTCGCTGCGGACGGCCGACGGGGTCACCCAGCTGTCCTTCGAGGAAGCGGTGCCCCGCGAGAGGGAGCTGGTGCTGCCGCTGGCGGAACTGCTGCGCGGCGGCCGGACCGTCACCGTGGGGTCGCCGGCCGGCGCCGAGTACGAGCCGCTGCCCTCGGCAGCGGGCCGCACGGTGCGCCGGCGCCGGGAGGTACGGGCCGAGGCCACGGTGGTGGCCGAGCCGCTCGCACCGGAGCTGTACCGGCTGCGGGTGCGCACCGAGAACACGGACGACGCGCCGGACCCGGCGGCCCCGCGGGGCGCGGTGCTCGGGCAGGCGATGCTCGCCACCCACACCCTGCTGACCGGCGACGGCATCGAGTTCGTGTCGCTGATCGACCCGCCCGCCGCCCTCGCGGAGCGGGCGCGCGGCTGCCGCAACGCGTTCACGTTCCCCGTGCTCGGCGGGTCACCGCCGGAGTCAGGCACCGCGGACGGGGCGACGGCCGCGTCCCTGCTCTCCGCGCCGATCATCCTCCCGGACCATCCTCAGGTGGCGCCGGAGAGCCCCGGCGATCTGCACGACGCGGCGGAGATCGACGAGATCCTCACGCTGCGCACGATGCTGCTGACCGACGAGGAGAAGGCCGAGGCGCGCGCCACCGATCCGCGGGCCGCGCAGATCCTCGACCGGGTGGACACCATGCCCGAGGAGGTCCTCGCCCGGCTGCACGGCACCATCCGCTCCCTGAACCCCGTGCCGGCCCCCGCCGCCGAGCGCTCCGCCTGGTGGCAGGAGGGCGGCGACGACGGCCTCTCCCCGACGACGGACACCGTGCTGGTGGACGGGGTGCCCGTGGGCGGCGGCAGCCGGGTGCGGCTGTGCCCGCGCGGCCGGGGCGCCGACGCCCAGGACATGTTCCTGGACGGGCGGACCGCACAGGTCGCCGCCGTCTTCCACGACGTCGACGGCAGCGTCCACCTGGCCGTCACCGTGGACGACGACCCCGCCGCCGAACTGCACGGCTGGTACGGCCGGTTCCACTACTTCCGGCCGGACGAGGTCGCACCGCTCGACGCGACCGGGCCCGGTGCGCCCGGACCCGCCCGCTCCGACTCCCCCGGCGAACCATCCGTCCCGACGCTCGCGGCCCCGCAGGCCGCGGCCCACGACCGATCCCGAGACCGGCTGCAACGGAGGCCGCAGACATGACCACACACAGCGGTACCACCGACGTACGCGGTGAGCCCGGCGGCACCGAGGAGCACGAGGGCTTCGACGAGGTCCACATCCTCTGGATCTCGGAGGGCATGAGCTGTGACGGTGACACCGTCTCCCTCACCGCCGCCGACCAGCCCTCCATCGAGGACGTCGTGCTCGGCCTCATCCCGGGCCTGCCCAAGGTGAACCTCGTCAACAAGGTGCTGTCGCCGAGTCTGGGCGGCGAGGACTTCCTGGCCCCCTACCGGGCGGCGGCCCGGGGCGAGCTGGGACCGTTCGTCCTCGTCATCGAGGGCTCGATCCCGAACCAGAACATCATCGAGGGCGACGGCTACTGGACCTCGTTCGGCAACGACCCGGAGACCGGCGAGCCCCAGCCGCTGAACTGGTGGATCGACCAGCTCGCGCCGAGGGCCTGGGCGGTGGTGGCGGCCGGCACCTGCGCGGCGTACGGCGGCATCCACGCGATGGCCGGCAACCCGACCGGCTCCATGGGGCTCGCGGACTACCTGGGCTGGGACTACCTCTCCCAGGGCGGGCTGCCCGTCATCAACGTGCCCGGCTGCCCCATCCAGCCGGAGAACTTCATGGAGGCCCTGATCTGGGTGCTCCAGCACGCGGCAGGCACCGCTCCCCCGCCCCCGCTGGACCACATGCTGCGTCCGCAGTGGCTGTTCGGGAAGACCGTGCACGAGGGCTGCGACCGCGGCTCGTACTACGAGCAGGGCGACTTCGGCCTCGACTACAACTCGCCCAAGTGCCTGGTGAAGACCGGCTGCTGGGGCCCGGTGGTCAACTGCAACGTGCCCAAGCGCGGCTGGATGGCCGGGATCGGCGGCTGCCCCAACGTGGGCGGCATCTGCATCGGGTGCACGATGCCCGGATTCCCCGACGCGTTCATGCCGTTCATGGACGAGCCGCCGGGCGGCACGCTGTCGTCCCTCGTCATCAAGCCGTACGGAGCCGTGATCCGGCGGCTGCGCGGGTTCACCAACGACATGGTGAACCACGAGCCCAGGTGGCGCCACAACAAGCGCAAGCTGACCAGCGGTTACGACCCGCGCTGGCGTGCCTGACGCCCTGCCGCCGACACCGATCCTCCGCATCCGCCGCATCCGCCATCCGCTCGACCCGAACAGCGAGGGGCACCACCGCAGATGACCACCACCGACTCCCGGTCCGCCGGACGCCAGCCCGCCCAGATCGTCGACATGTCCTGGGATCCGATCACCCGGATCATCGGCAACCTGGGCATCTACACGAAGATCGACTTCGCCAACCGGGAAGTCGTGGAGTGCCACAGCACGTCGTCGCTCTTCCGCGGCTACTCGGTGTTCATGAAGGGCAAGGACCCGCGCGACGCGGGCTTCATCACCTCCCGCATCTGCGGGATCTGCGGTGACAACCACACCACGTGCTCCAACTACGCCCAGCAGATGGCCTACGGCGTCAAACCGCCGAAGCTGGCCGAGCACATCACCAACCTCGGCGAGGCCGCCGAGTACATGTTCGACCACACGATCTTCCAGGACAACCTGGTCTTCGTGGACTTCTGCGAGGCGATGGTCAAGGCGACCAACCCCGGTCTCCTGGCCCGTGCCGAGCGCACCGACGCGCCCCGCGGGGAGGTGCACGGCTACCGCACCATCGCCGACATCATGAAGGCCTTCAACCCCTTCGAGGGCGAGGTCTACAAGGAGGCGCTCAAGGTCAGCCGGGTCACCCGGGAGATGTTCTGCCTGATGGAGGGGCGCCATGTGCACCCCTCCACGCTGTACCCAGGCGGTGTCGGCACGATGCCGCAGCCGAACACCTTCACCGACTACCTGGCCCGGCTGATGCGCGTCATCGACTTCGTGAAGAAGGCGGTGGCGATGAACGACGACGTCTTCGACTTCTTCTACGAGGCGCTGCCCGGCTACGAGGAGGTCGGCAAGCGCCGCATCCTGCTCGGCTGCTGGGGCGCCTGGCAGGACCCGGACGTCGTCGACTACCGCTACGAGAACATGAACCGCTGGGGCAAGGCGATGTACGTCACCCCCGGCATCGTCGTCGACGGCAAGCTGGTCACCAACAACCTGATCGACATCAACCTCGGTCTGCGGATCATGCTCGGCAGCTCCTTCTACGAGGACTGGGTCAACGAGCAGCCCTTCGTCACCCACGACCCGCTCGGCAACCCCGTCGACATGCGCCACCCCTGGAACCAGACCACGGTTCCGGTGCCGCAGAAGCGGGACTTCGAGGGGAACTACAGCTGGGTGATGAGCCCGCGCTGGTACCACCAGCAGTCCGGGGAGCACCTGGCGCTGGACACGGGTGGCGGCCCGCTCGCCCGGCTGTGGTCGACCGCGCTGAGCGGTCTGGTCGACACGCCGTACGTGAAGGCCACCGGCAGCAGTGTGCGCATCTCCCTGCCCAAGGGCGAGTCGCTGCCGGAGACCACCCTGGAGTGGCACATCCCGAAGTGGAGCAACACCATTGAGAGGGACCGTGCCCGGCCGTACTTCGTCGCCTACGCCGCCGCCATGGCCCTGCAGTTCCTGGAGGAGGCGATGGGCATGCTCCGCGCCGGCGACACCAAGGTCTTCGAGAACTTCGAGGTGCCCGACGAGGCGATCGGCTGCGGCTTCCACGAGGCGGTGCGCGGCGTCCTCTCCCACCACCTGGTGATCCGGGACAAGAAGATCGCCAACTACCACCCGTACCCGCCCACTCCGTGGAACGCCAGCCCCCGCGACATCTACGGCACCCCCGGCCCGTACGAGGACGCCGTCCAGGGCCAGCCGATCTTCGAGGAGAACGGCCCGGACGACTTCAAGGGCGTCGACATCATGCGTACCGTCCGCAGCTTCGACCCCTGTCTGCCGTGTGGCGTGCACATGTACATGGGCAAGGGCAAGACCCTGACCACGGTGCACTCGCCCACCTACGGGGCGAACCATGGCTGACACCGTCCGGCTGCCGGACCCGGCCGTGGAGGCCCGGCTCACCCGGCTGGACGAGGTGCTGGCCGGACTGGACTCCGCGCCCGGCCCGGCCCTGGAGGCCGTGACGCTCCTGACCGAGGTCTATGGCGAGGCCCTGGCCCGGGTGCTGGACCACGCCGAAGCGCCGCTGCGGGAGCGGCTCGCCGAGGACGAGCTGCTCACCCACCTGCTGGTGCTGCACGCCCTGCACCCCGAGCCCCCGGAGCAGCGGGCCGCCCGTGCCGTGGAGCGGCTGCGTCCTGCCGTGCGGGAGCGCGGCGGCGACCTGGGGTGGGTGGGTGTCGAAGGACAGGTGGCGCGGGTGCGGCTGAGCACGGGCGGCGGCGGATGCGGGGGCGGGTGCGGCGGCGGTGCCGCCCTGGACGCCGCCGACGCGCTCGCCGCCGTGCGGGCGGCGGTACTGGCCGCCGCGCCGGAGCTGACCGGGGTGGAGACGGTGCCGGAGCCCGCCGAGCGCCGTCCCGCACCGGCGTTCGTCCCGCTCACCACGCTCACGCGCCGGACCGCCGCCCGGCCGCAGGAGGCGCGGTGACCATGGACGGAGCGCTGGCCCGGGTCATCCGCACCGCCGCCGAACGGAAGGCGACGGCCGAGGCCGAGCGGTGCGAGCTGTGCGCGGCTCGGGTACCGGACGACCACCCCCACCTGTACGACACCGGGGACGCCGAGGTGCGGTGTGTGTGCCGGCCGTGCTCGGTGCTGTTCCCCGGGGACGGGGCGGGTCAGGGCCGGTACCTGACGGTGCCGCGGCGCCGGGTCCGGCTGCCCGCGGTGGACACCGGGCTGCTGGGCGTTCCGGTGGGACTGGTGTTCTTCGTGCCGCGCGCCGACGGCACGGTGACCGCCGAGGGCCCGAGCCCCGCGGGTGCCATGCGGTGGGAGGTGGACCCGGCGGGCTGGCGGCGGCTCGCCGCCGAGTGTCCGCAGCTGGCCTCCGTGGCACCCGACGTGGAGGCGTTGCTGGTGAACAGCGTGCGCGGCCACGAGGAGCACTGGATCGTGCCGGTCGACGACTGCTACCGGATGGTCGCCGTCGTCCGCCGCGAGTGGCGGGGCCTGGCCGGCGGCGGCCGGGTGTGGCCGGCCGTGGAACGGTTCTTCGCGGAGCTCACCGAGCGGTCGTGAGGACCTGGAAGGAGAACGATCATGGGCAGCATTCGAGTGGGCCACGCCCAGGCGAAGCCCGACACCCCCCGCCATGTCCCTGGTCTGCATCAGGGCAACCGGGGCGGACACCAGTCGGGACACCACGAGGACGGCACCTCCGACGCGCGCCGTTCCACGGGGATCCACTGGCAGCGGCACGACGCCCTGCTGCAGGAGATGCCGAGCATCTCTCCGGGATGAGGAGCGGACGAGGATGCACAGGAAGCAGGGAGTGATCGTGAGGAAGCACCGTCCGGCCAGCAGGCCGGCGCTGTCGGGACGTCAGGTGCTGATCGCACAGACCACGCTGTTCGGCGGTCTGCTGCTGGCCCTGTTCGTCAAGGAACTACCCGGAATGGTACGGGAGTTGAGGATCTACCGGATGACCGGCGGGCTGCGCGCCAACCGCCGCTATCCCTGAGGCCGCCGTGCATGAACTGTCGATCGCGAGCGCGATCGTGGAACAGGCGGAGGAGATCGCCCGCGCGGACGGCCTGGCCCCTGTGGCCTCGGTGACCGTCCGGGTCGGGGAGCTGGCCGGTGTCGTGCCGGACGCGTTGGAGTTCGCCTTCGAGGTGGCGCGCGACGGCACGGCGCTCGCCGCGGCCCGGCTGGTCGTGGAGCAGGTCTCCGCGCGGGCCTGGTGCGGCGGGTGTGCCGAGGAGTTCGCCGTGGGCATGCCGCCGTTCTTCTGGTGCCCGCGCTGCGACCGTCCCTCGCAGGAGCTGCGCAGCGGACGGGAACTGGAGATCACGGGGGTGGCGCCGGTCCCGGCCCCGACCTGACGGCGGGGCCGGGGGGCGGTTCAGCAGATGCGGGGCAGCTGCTCCCCCAGGGGCACGTCGAGCACCCGGGTGCCGCCGAGTCCGGTGGCGACGACCACCATGCCCGGGTGCTCCGCCACGCACTCCCCGATCCGGGTGGCGCCCGTGCCCTGCGGATGTGCGCGCATGGCCGCGAGCACGGCCTCGCTGTGCTCGGGGGGTACGAAGGCGACGAGCCGGCCCTCGTTGGCGACGTACAGCGGGTCGAGACCGAGGAAGCCGCAGGCGTTTGCGACCTCGTCCGGGACCGGGACGGCCCGCTCCCGCACCCGGACACCGGTGCCGGAGGCGCGGGCGATCTCGTTCAGGGAGGTGCCGAGGCCGCCCCGGGTGGGGTCGCGCAGCACATGGATGTCCGGGGTGACCGCCAGCATGGCCGCCACCAGGTCCGCGAGGGGAGCGGTGTCGGAGGTGATCTCGACGCCGAACTCCAGCCCCTCGCGCACGCTCATGACGGCCACGCCGTGCAGCCCGATGGGGCCGCTGACGATGACGGCGTCGCCCGGCCGGGCGCGCTGCGGACGGATGTCGACCCCGTCCGGCACGAGACCGACGCCCGAGGTCGTGACGTAGACGCCGTCGCCGTGTCCGGACTCGACGACCTTGGTGTCGCCCGTGGCGATGACGACACCCGCCGCCTCGGCCGCCGCGCCGATGGCGCGGGCGACGCGGGAGACGACGGCCAGTTCCACGCCCTCCTCCAGGACGAAGGCGGCGGACAGGTGGGTGGGGCGGGCGCCGCTCATCGCCAGGTCGTTGACGGTGCCGTTGACCGCCAGATCACCGAGGCTGCCGCCGGGGAAGAAGAGCGGCCGTACGACGTAGGAGTCGGTGGAGAAGGCCAGCCGGGCGCCGCCGAGGTCCAGGACGGCGGAGTCGGTGAGCGCGGCCAGGGTGGGGTTGCCGTAGGCGGGCGCGAAGACCTGTTCGATCAGTTCGGCGGAGAGGGCGCCGCCTCCGCCGTGGCCCATGACCACGACCGGCTGGTCGCGCAGGGGGGCGGGACAGGTCCAGTTCGCGGGGTCGACGGCCGCTTCGGTCGCGAGGTCAGCCAACGGGGTTCATCTCCTCCTGGGGGATCCGGGATCCCCGCGGTGCCGGGCTCTCGGCCATCCGGCGGTACAGGTAGTAGGCGGCGCAGGCGCCCTCGCTGGAGACCATGGTGGCGCCCAGGGGGGTGCGCGGGGTGCAGGTCGTGCCGAAGGCGGCGCACTCGGTGGGCTTGATCAGGCCCTGGAGCACCTCGCCCGCCCGGCACTCGGCCGGTTCCTCGGTGCGGATGCCGGAGACGTCGAAGCGGTGTTCCGCGTCGTACGCCCGGTAGGCCTCGGTCAGCCGCCAGCCGCTGCCCGGGATCCGGCCGATGCCGCGCCAGTTGCGGTCGGTGACCTCGAAGACCTCCTCGATCATCCGGACGGCCGCCGGGTTGCCCAGGTCGCGTACGACGCGGGGGTAGGCGTTCTCCAGCCGGTGCTCGCCGCGTTCGAGCTGGTGGACGGCGCGGCGGATGCCTTCGAGGATGTCCAGCGGTTCGAAGCCGGTGATCACCATCGGGACGCGGTGCCGTTCGGCGAGGTCCGGGTACTCGGCGGTGCCCATCACGCTGCACACGTGCCCGGCGGCCAGGAAGCCCTGCACCCGGCAGTCCGGGGCGGTCATGATGGCCTCGATCGCCGGGGGGACCTTGACGTGGGACACCAGCAGGCTGAAGTTGGCGAGGCCGAGCCTGCGGGCCTGGTGGACGGCCATGGCGTTGGCGGGGGCCGTCGTCTCGAACCCGATGGCGAAGAACACGACCTGCCGGTCGGGGTGTACGCGGGCCAGCTCCACGGCGTCCAGCGGCGAGTAGACGACGCGTACGTCGCCGCCCTCGCCCTTGACCCGGAACAGGTCCCGGCCGGTGCCGGGCACGCGCAGCATGTCACCGAAGGAACAGAAGATCACCCCGGGGCGGGCGGCGATCTCCAGGGCCTGGTCGATGACGTCGAGGGGTGTCACACACACCGGGCAGCCCGGCCCGTGGATCAACTCGACCTCTTCCGGGAGGAGTTGGTCGATGCCGTGACGGATGATGGAGTGGGTCTGGCCGCCGCAGACCTCCATCAGGGCCCAGGGCCGGGTGACCGTGGCGCGGATCTCGTCCAGCAGCCGCCGGGCCAGGTCCGGGTCGTTGAACTCGTCGATGTATTTCACCGTGCCTCACTCCCGCTCTGCTGCCGCGCCGCCTGCTCCCAGGCGTCGCCGAACTCTTCCTCCAACAGCCCCAGCTGGCCGAACAACTCCAGGGAGGCCCGCGCGGACTCCTCGTCCAGGCGCTGGAGCGCGAAGCCGACGTGGACGATGACGTACTCCCCCACCTGGATGTCGGGCAGGTACTCGAGGCACGCCTGTTTGTGTACGCCGCCGAAGTCGATCAGGCCGGTGAGGGGGTCGGCGCGATGGTCGATGGACACGACCTTGCCGGGTACTGCCAGACACATGGCTCACTCCGTCTCGTGGTGGGCTGCTGTTCCCGCGACCATCAGCTGGCCGAGCGCGAGGCCGCCGTCGTTCGGGGGGACTTCGCCGTGCCGCAGGACGGTGAAGCCGGCCGTGCCGAGCAGGGCGGCGCTCTCCTCCTCCAGCAGGGCGTTGGCGAAGACGCCGCCGGTGAGGGCGACCGTGTTCAGGCCGGTCGCCTCGCGGGCGAGCCGGCAGACGTACGCCACCGCGCGGGCGACGCCCCGGTGGAAGCGGGCGGCCATGACCGGGACGGGGGTGTGCCGGGCCCGGTCGTCCAGCAGGGCGCGGAGCGCGGGTGCCGGGTCGATCTCCGACGCGCCGGCCGGGAAGCCGAAGGGATAGGCCACCGCGTCGGTGTCCTGGGCGGCCAGTGCCGCCGCCTCCAGTTCCAGGGCCGCCTGTGCCTCGTAGCCGGCGCGCTGGCACACGCCCGCGAGGGAGGACACCGCGTCGAAGAGCCGCCCCATGCTGGAGGTCGGCACGCAGGCCAGCTGCCGCGTCAACTGCCGTTCCAGTACCGCCAGTTCGGTCTGCGTGCAGGCTTCGACGCTCGGCAGCCCCGGGGTCCACGGCAGGCCCGCCGCCCACAGCCGGGCCAAGGCGAGGCGGCAGGGGTTGGCCACGCCGGCGTCGCCGCCGGGCAGCGGGGCGGGGGTCAGCCGGGCGAGGCGCCGGAAGCCGCCGTAGTCGGCGAGCAGGATCTCGCCGCCCCACACCGTGCCGTCGTCGCCGTATCCGGTGCCGTCGAAGGCGACGCCGATCACGGGTGTGCCGCCGTCGAGGCCGTGTTCGGCCATCGCGGCGGCGATGTGCGCGTGATGGTGCTGGACCAGGACCGGCGCGGGCAGGCCCAGCTCGGCGGCCCGGCGGCGGGCCAGACGCGTGGAGTGGTAGCCGGGGTGCCGGTCGGCGGCCACCAGGCGGGGGGTGACCGCGGTGAGGCGGGTCAGCTGCCGCTCGGCCCGCTCGGCCGCCGCGAGCCCGGCCAGGTCGCCCAGGTCGCCGATGTGCGGCCCGAACCAGGCGTGCTCGCCCTCCGCGAGGCACAGGGCGTTCTTCAGGTCGCCGCCGACGGCCAGCGTGGGGCGGACCGGCACCGGGAGCCGCAGCGGGCGGGGAACGTAACCGCGGGAGCGGCGCAGGACCTGTTCGGTGCCGTCGGCGCGGACGCGCAGCAGGGAGTCGTCGCAGGGGCACGCGATGGGCCGGTCGTGTCCGAGCCAGGCGTCGGCGAGTCCGGCGAGCCGGGTCAGCGCCTCGGCGTCGTCGGTGACGATGGGCTCGCCGGAGCGGTTGCCGCTGGTCATGACGAGCATCCGGGGGCCTGGCGGATCGCCGGGCAGCCCGAACAGCAGGGTGTGCACGGGGGTGTAGGGCAGCAGCAGGCCGATGTGCGGGCTGCCCGGGCAGACCTGGCCGGCGAGGCGGGGCCCGTCCCCGGGGGTGCGCCGGCGCAGCAGGACGATGGGGCGCCGTGCGCTGGTGAGCGCGGCCCGTTCGGCGGCCGAGAGCTCCGCGACGCGCTCCGCCGTGCCGAGGTCGGCGCACATCACGGCGAAGGCCTTGCCGCCCCGCTCCTTGCGGTCGCGCAGGGTGGCGACGGCACGGGAGTCGGTGGCGTCGCAGGCCAGGTGGTAGCCGCCGACGCCCTTGACGGCGACGATCCGCCCGGCGGTGAGCAGCGCCCGTGCCGTCGCAAGGGCCTCGGCGTCCCGGGCCGGCCGCACTCCGAGGCCCGGGGCCGGGGTGAGGGTGAGGCGCGGGCCGCAGTCGGGGCAGGCGACGGGCTGGGCGTGGAAGCGCCGGTCGGCCGGGGCGCCGTACTCCCCGGCGCAGGCGGGGCACAGCGGGAAGCCGGCCATGGTGGTCGCCGGCCGGTCGTACGGCATGCCAGTGGCGATGGTGAAGCGGGGGCCGCAGTGGGTGCAGGTGATGAAGGGGTGGCGGTGCCTGCGGTCGCCGGGGTCGGCCAGTTCGCGCAGGCAGTCGGCGCAGGTCGCGGTGTCGGGCGGGAGCTGGGTGCGTCCCGGGGACCGGTCGGTGGGGCGGATGGCGAAGGGGCCGGGGACGCCGGTGGCGGGGAGTTCCTCGCAGCCGACGCCGGTCACGGTGGCCAGCGGGGGCGGCTGTTCGGTCAGCCGCCCGTGGAACCGGTCCACCTCGTCCGCCGGGCCCTCGATCTCGATGAGGACGCCGTCCGCCGTGTTGCTCACGAATCCCGCGAGCGCGAGACCGGTGGCCAGCCGGTGCACGTACGGCCGGAAGCCGACGCCCTGCACCGTGCCGCGCACGGTGATGCGGCGCCGGACCGGGCCGGCGACGGGTGCGGTCACGAGGCAGCGGCGGCGTGGTGGTGGCTGTGCGGGTGCGGGGCGAGCGGCGGGCGGTGCGCCGGGGCTCCGTCGCGGACGGCGAGGACGCGGTCGAGCAGGGTGCCGACGCCGGTGCCGGTGCGGGCGCACGACCGTACGATCTCCACGCCCGGGTTGACCTGGTGCACGTTCTCGTGGAAGAGGCTCTCGTCGAAGCCGGCCGGCCCGGCGAGGTCGGTCTTGGTGATCACGACCAGATGGGCGGAGCCGAACGCGGTCGGGTACTTCAGCGGCTTGTCCTCGCCCTCGGTGACCGCCATCAGCACGATCCGCATGCTCTCCCCGAGGTCGTACGCGGCCGGGCAGACCAGGTTGCCGACGTTCTCCACGAAGAGGACGGAGGTGTCCGGGGGCAGCCAGTCCGCCAGCCGGGTGCGGACCTGGCCGGCCTCCAGATGGCACAGCCCGTCGGTGAGCAGCTGCTGGACGGGCGCCCCGGACCTGGCCAGCCGGGTGGCGTCGTTCTCGGTGGCCAGGTCGGCGGTGAGCGCGGCGACCGGCACATCCCGCTCGCCGGCGCGGGCCAGCACCCGGGCGAGGAGTTCGGTCTTGCCGCTGCCCGGGCTCGAGAGCAGGTTGACCAGGGTCACGCCCTGCCGGGCGAGGTCGTCGCGCAGGCTCGCGGCCAGCCCGTCGTTCTTCGCCAGGACGGCCTGCTGGACGTCGGACCGGCACATGGGCGCAGCTCCTCGGAGTCGGCGGTGGGATCCGGTCCGCGGATGTGCGGCCCGGATGTCTCACCGATCTTCGGCCGCCGCGGTCGGGAGGGCGGGCAGCGCAGCCGCGCGCGGGTGCCCGTTTTCCACCGGGCGGCCCAACGGCGGTGCCGGCGCGGCCGGATCGGCCAGCAGAACGGGGACGAGTGTGTGCAGGGCGTCCACGGCCCGGCCGACGGCCTCCCGGACGGGTGCGCTGAGCCCCGGCAGCACCTCGTCGTCGCGCTCCGGCAGGACCGCCGGCTCGCAGGCCAGGACGAGGATCCGGGGCAGCGGCTCGTCGCCGAGGTGCGCGGCGAGCGCGAGCACCTTCGCCGGGTCCATGCCGTGGGCCTCGGGGGTGACGGTGCCGTCGGGGGGCTCGGCTTCGAGGAGGGTGAGGGTGCCGGGGCGGTGGCCGCGCGGGGCGGCGTCGACCAGGATCGCGGTGGCGTAGCCGGCCAGCAGGTCGTAGGCGAGGTCGAGGCCGCGGATGCCGTAGTCGTGCACCCGCACCTCTCCTGGCAGCGGGCGGTGTCCGAGGGCGCGGATCACCTCGGGGCCGAAGGAGTCGTCCGCGAGGAAGATGTTGCCGACACCGGCCACCAGCAGCCGCGGGGTCACCGGGGCACCCCGCCCGACGCGACGAGGAGCCGGACGGACCCGCCCCGGGACCTGCGCACGGACACCGGGCACCGGGGGCGGTACGAGCCCTCGTCCGCCAGGGAGACGAGGGGATCCTCCCGGCCGTCGGTCGCGTGGGCGGTGGCCTTGGCGGCGATCCGCGGGTCCAGGCCGGGGGCGGGGTCGGCCGCCGGCCGCCGGGCCTCGGCGCCGAGCGGGCGGGCCTCGGTTCTCGGCCGGCCGGCCCGGCCCGGGACGGCGGGACACGGCAGGTTGTACGCGGGGTGCTCGGAGCCGTACAGGCACAGGGCGGCGCGGTTGAGCGCGCCGGCGACCAGCAGAATGTCCATGACGCGGCATCGTCGTCCCTCGCCGGGGTGCCGCGAAGGACCGCCGCGGCGTTTCGTCCGCCCTGTCCGGGCCCCTTGCTCCATCCGGACCGCCCGCGGCGCGGGGACCGCTGTCCGGGGCCGCGCCCCGCTCTTCGGCATCGTCGGCGGGCACGGAGCCGAGGCCGGCGCCGGCTCGCCCTCAGCCCCGGGCGTCCCCGCGGCTTTCGGGACGTGCGGCCAGGTCCGCCGCCAGGGCCCGCAGACGTCGCTTGTCGGGCTTGCCCGAGGCCGTCAGCGGGATGTGGTCCACCCAGTGCACGGCGGTGGGCCGGTGGGCCTCGGCCAGCGCGTCGGCCACGAGCCCGCATGCCTCGCCGGCGACCCGGCCGCCCGTCTCATGACCTGCCGCGGGCAGCAGGAAGGCGTGGACCTCCTCGCCGGTGACGGCGCTCTCGCACCCGACCACCACGGCCTGGGCGACAGCGGGATGCCGGGCCAGCGCGGCCTCGACGGGCCCGCAGTAGATGTTGTCGCCCGCGACGATGATCATGTCCTTGGCCCGGTCGACCAGATACAGGTACCCGTCCTCGTCGCGGCGGGCGATGTCGCCGGTGCGCAGCCAGCCGTCCCGCAGCACCCGCGCGTCGAGGTCGGGGCGGTGCCAGTAGCCGGCCATCATCGCCGGGGAGCGCGTCCACACCTCACCGGCCCGCCCGGTGGGCAGTTCCCGGCCGTCCTCGTCACGGACGGACAGCTCCACTCCGGGCACCGGCCGTCCGGCGGAAGCCAGCAGGTGCGGCTCGCCGTGCAGGGCGGCGGCGTGGTCGGCGGGCGACAGACGCGTGAGCACCGCGGTCTCGTTCATCCCGTAGCCCTGCCGGAAGCCGGTGCCGTACACGCGCAGGGCCTCGCGGAGGCGGTCGGGGAGGACCGGCGCGCTGCCGTAGGACACCGAGACGAGGCCGGGGACGCCCCCGGCGGTGGCGGGGTCGTCCAGCAGCCGGTACAGCATCGACGGCAGCAGATAGGTGGCCACCGGAGACAGGCGGGCGCAGACGGCGGCGAACCCGGCCGGAGCGAACGGGGCGAGGATCTCCACCCGGCCCCCGCCGAGCAGGTGCTCCAGGCACCGCCCGCCGGCGCGCTGGGCCAGGGAGGTCACCGAGACGAAGACCGGCTCGGCGCCCGCGTGCCGGCGGGCCCAGCCGGCGCGCACCCGCATCGCCGCGAAGGTGGACGCCACGCCCTTCGGCAGGCCGGTCGTACCGCTCGTGTAGGTGACCCGGGCGATGTCCTCCTCGCGCGCCGCCACCGGCACCGGATCGCCCGGCAGGCCGGCGGCCGACGCCAGCAGGGCGTCGAGGGCGACGCGGCGTACCCCGGTGTCGGGGACGGGGGTGTCGGCCACCACCAGAGCCGGCCGGCAGTCGGCCAGGACGTACGCCAGGTTGTCGGTGGCCGGCTCGATCACCACCTGGGTGAGCCGGGCCCCCAGCACATGTGCCGCCAGCCGGACCAGCAGGGTCTCGGGCCTGTTGCCGGTGACGCAGGCCAGGCCCGTACCGCGCTCGACACCCAGCTCGCGCAGCGCTCCGGCCAGTCGCCACACCTCGGTCAGCGCCTGCCCGAAGGTGAGCACACGGGAGCCGTCGCCGATCGCGGGCCGCTCGGCGTACCGGCGGAACGAGCCGACGAGGTCGGTCACATAGGCAGCGGGCACGGGATGCTCCAGCGAAGGGTCTGTCTCCCCATCCTTCATGCCCGCGCGGCCCGACGCTCGGCGAAGACCGCGTCGATCTCGGCGCTGAACACATCAGGATCGGCGAAGACCGCGCAGCAGTCGGCCATCGCCCGCCGGATCTCCGCACGGCTTTTCCATCCGCCGGGGCAACCCCCGGTCCTCGTACGGGGTTTCAGCCCCGTCTGTCCTGCGGGGGACCGCAGCGGTCGTGGAGCCGGGCGGCCAGTACGGCGACGTCGTCCTCGGGCTGGCGGCCGGCGAGCCGCGCGATCACCGTGTCCAGGACCTCCTCGACCCCCAGGTCCGTCCCGAAGCCGACCCGGGCCAGCCGGTCGAGGGACCGGTCGATGTCCTCGCCGCGGCGTTCGACGAGCCCGTCGGTGAACAGCATCAGCGTCTTGCCGGGGTCCAGCTGGTAGGTGGCCGGCTCGTAGCCGCCGAGACCGGTGCCGAGGGGCGGTCCGACCGGCACCGACAGCAGGGAGGTACGGCCCTCCGCGTCGATCACGGCCGGCGGCAGATGACCGGCGCTCGCCATCGTCACCTGGCCCCTGTTGGGGTCGATCTGCGCGACGAGGCAGGTGGCGGGCCTGCGGTCCGGCTCGCTCGACGCCATCTCGTCCAGCTGGCGCAGCACCCGGTGCGGCGGCAGGTCGGAGGAGGCGATGTACCGCAGGGAGGCGCGGTAGGCGGTCATGTCGATGGCGGCCTCCAGGCCATGGCCCATGACGTCGCCTACGACCAGCAGCGTGCGGCCGAAGTGCAGCCGGACGGTCTCGCACCAGTCGCCGCCGACCAGCGCGCTCTCCCCTACGGGCTGATAGCGGACGGCGACGTCCAGGTTCGGGTGCGGGCGACCCGGTTCGGCGAGCAGGGCCCGCTGGAGCTTGCCGATGATGCTGCTCACCGCGGTGTGCTCGCGGGCGTGCCGGATGTGGGAGGCGGCGCGTTCGGCGAGGAACGTCATGAGGTCGGTCTCGGCGCGGGTGAACGGCGCCTCCGCACGGGCGCACACCAGCGTGCCGTAGGAGTGCCCGCCGGCGCCCAGGGGCACCAGGAGCGCGGACCGGGTGCCGCCGGCCTCCCAGGCGATGGCTCCGCTCTCGCCGGGGCCTCCGGCCGCGCGTGCCGTCGCCGCCGTCCGCCGGGGTCCGGGAAGCAGGTCCTCGTTCCCGCTCACGGCCGTGTACCCCGGACCCGCCGGGCCGCCGTCGCGCAGGACCGCCGCGGCGCCGCCGGCCCGGGCGACGGCCGCCCGGGTCAGCTCCAGGCACGTCGTGCCCTCGTCCAGCGTCGTGCCGATCCCGGAAGCCGCCACACGCCACGCGTCCACACCCCAGGGCGCAGGGGCTTCCGGAGCGGATATCACGCCGCCGACGGCTGGCACGGTCGAGGGTCGAAAAGGCTGAAACCGTTCCACCACGTCCCTCACGATAACGGGAGACTTCCGGCCGGCTTCCCATGGCCACGTCAATTTCTGACCGGTGGTGAGAGAGCGATGCGTACAGCTACGACCGGCCGGACGGCCCATCGCCCGAGGGGTGCGCGCGAGCACGCGAGGTGTCCGGTTCCTGTCGTCGGAGCGCCTCGCGCGGGGGGCGTTCCCGGAGGGCGCCGTACCCGATGAAATACGCGGGCACGCGGCGCAGCCAGGGTGCGCCGACGACGAGCGCCGCGGCCCGCCGGGCCCGCTCCGCCGTGCCCAGGGGCGGCCGGCCCCCCAGCACCGGGGCGATGAACCCGGCGTGGGCCGCCCGCTGCAGTGCCTGGGTGGCGACCGTGGTGGGAAGGCGGCGGCGCTGCACGGCGCGTACGTCGCGCAGCCGTACGGTCCCGCGGCGCAGCGGCCCGGTCAGATGGCGGGCGGCGGCCACGGCGTCCTGCACGGCCAGGTTGATCCCGATGCCGAACACCGGGGACATGGCGTGCGCGGCGTCCCCGATGCACAGCAGCCCGGGGCGGTGCCAGCGGCTCATGCGGTCCATGTGGACGTCCAGGAGCTTGACGTCGCCCCAGGAGCGCAGGGCGCTGGTGCGGCCGTCGATCCAGGGGACGGCGGCGGCATAGGCGGCCTGGAAACGGTCCAGGCCGGCGGCGCGGCGTTCGGCGTCGGCGCCCTTGGGGATCAGCGCGGCGCACTGCCAGTAGTCGCCCCGGTCGATCATCGCGGTCAGGAAGCGGTCGCCGGTGCCGCCGACGAGCCCGCTGGGGTCGCTCTCGATCCGCGGCAGCCGGAACCACCAGGCGTCCATCGGGCAGGCGAAGCGGCGCAGCTCCAGCTCGGGCCGGGCGCGGGCCAGCGATCCCCGGCCGTCGCAGGCGACGGTGAGGAGGGCGCGCAGCTCGCCGGTGCGGCCGTCGGAGGTGCGGTAGCGCACCCCGTTCACCCGGCCGTCCTCGACCAGGAAGGAGGTCGCCTCCGTGTTCATCCGCAGCTCGAAGGAGGGTTCGCGCCCGGCCTCGTCGGCGAGCAGGTCCAGCAGGTCCCACTGGGGCACCATCGCCACGTAGTTGTGGGGGCCCGGCAGCACCGAGAGGTCCCCCACCGTGACGGGCGAGCGGTCCGGTCCCAGCGGCAGCTGGACGGTGCGGACCCGGCGCTGCGGCAGCCGGGCGAAACGCTCGGACAGGCCCAGGTCGTCCAGCAGCGCCAGGGTCGAGGGGTGGACGGTGTCGCCGCGGAAGTCGCGCAGGAAGTCGGGGTGCTTCTCCAGGACGGTCACGGCGATCCCGGCCCGGGCCAGCAGCAGGGCGAGCACCATGCCCGCGGGGCCGCCTCCCACGACACAGCACGTGGTCTTTTCCATCGCTGTCCCGCCCTTCCGGTAGAGATGCGGTTCATCCCTCGTAATTCATCGGTCGATGAATACCATACGCCTCCCGGCCGCCTTCCGGTAGCGCGCACACCGGAATCCGGACACCGATGGCGGAAGGGCGGACAGGGGTACCCGGCGGTCGAGGCCGCGCCCGCGCGCCGGGCGTGTCGTCGGTACTTCGTGGCTTTGCGGCTTCGTGACTTCGTGGCTTCGTGGCTTCGTGGCTTTGTGGCTTCCTGACTTCGTGCGGAAGGGACCGGTCTCATGCGGCACGACGAGATGATCGGAAAGGTGCAGGCGCTGGCCCAGCTGCCCGACCGGGGGACGGCCGAGCGGGCCGCGCACGCGGTCGTGAGCACGCTTGCGGAGCGGCTGCCGTCCGGGCTTGCCCGGCATGTCGCCGCCCAGCTGCCGCCCGACATGGCGGCGGAGATGCGGGAGGCGGCCGAGCTGTCCGCCGGACGGGACTCCGGCACGGCGGGCGAGCGGTTCGGGCTGACCACCTTCGCCGGGCGCGTGGCGGCGCGGGCCGGCACCGACGAGGACACGGCGCTGCGGGACGCCGCGGCGGTGCTCGAGGTGCTGGACGCCGCGCTGGCCCCGGAACTGATCGAACGGATGGCCGGGGCACTGCCCTCGGACATCCGGGAGCTGCTGCCGGTGGGCCGCGCCGCGCCGGGCCCGACGGTTCCCGGCTGACCTGGGGAGACGGGCGTACCGGGGCGCGGGGCGCCGCTCCGCACGGGCCGCGCGGGCCGCACGGCGTGACCGGGGTCGGCGATCCTGGTTCAATTCGTGTGCAAGCGCCCACCGGGGCGGGCGCCACGTCGACGCCCCCCTCTCCGAAAAAGGTGCTCCATGGCCTTCTTCGCCCTCTCCCGGCACGAGCCGCTGGCCCTGCTGTCGGTCACCGACCTGGCGTCGGAGTACGACCGGCTGCGGGAGGAGAACCGGCAACTGCAACGCGCCGTGACCTCCCACGCCGTGATCGACCAGGCCATCGGCGCTGTCGTCGTCCTCGGCCGGCTGGCCCCCGAGGAAGCCTGGCGGGCGCTGCGGGACGTCTCCCAGCGCACGAACGTCAAGCTGCGGACGGTCGCCGAGCACATCCTGGCCTACGCCCAGGGCGGCACGCTTCCCGAACCCGAACGCCTCGAACTCGGGCAGGCGATCGTCCGCTACCGCCGGTGCGGGCGGCCCCCCGAGGCACTCGGCGACGGCCTGCCGGCGGCGGGCGGCGGCCCCGGGAACACGGAACCGACGCAGGCCGGGCCGCACCCCACCCCGCGCCCCGGCCCCGGCCCCCGTACGACGGCGGACTGAAGGCGAGCGTCGGCGGCCGCACCCCGGCCACGGTACGGCGGGCCCCACCGCCCTCTCTCCCGGGACCGACGGCCGGCGCGGCACGGTCGTCACCCGTTCGGTCCCGGCCGGCGGCGACTTCTCCCCCGCCGCACGCATGCGACCCCCGTTTCCGGTGCCTGGACCGTCGCCCCCCGGCGGGCGCTCACCCCGGCGCACCGCCGCCTGCGCCCGGGTGCTGCGGGCGCAGGCGGCGGTGGACCGGCATGTCGGCTGCAGTGACACGTCCGGTGTGACGGTGCGGGGCCGGCCGCCCGCGCCCTGAGTGTGGCGGCGTGGGATCCGGCCGGGGGACGCCCCAGCCCGCTGGCCGGGGCGGGCGCTGCCGTACCGGGCCTGCCCCGTTCGCTTGCCCCGGTGGTTCGCCGTTCGCCATTCGCCGCCGACACCATCGTGGTGCGGCCGGACCCATGGGCTCTTCCCGCACCGGATGGCGGAGGGCGGCCGGTGTTCCCGGAGCAGTACCAGCAGGTCGAGCGGGCGTGCGGGGTGCCGCTCGGCCGGGCGGCACCGGGGTGCGCGCGGGAGGCGGGGAGCGGGTCCGGGGTGGCGCACGCGGATGCGCCGGACGCGCTGCTCGCGCGCCGAGTGCTTACGGTGCTGTGGAGGTGACCGGCCGTCAGCCGGGCCGGTGGAGAGGAGGCGGGAGCCGTTGGAGGGCGAAGCGGGCCGACGGGCGGCCGGGCGGGGCGGCGGGCGCCGGTCCGAAAGCTCGGTGCTGGGCAGCCGGCCGGCGTACTCCGTCCGGCTGCCGGCCCTTTCCCGCCCCCAGCGGCGGGCGCCGCGGGCCGAGCGGACGGTGCCGTGGCTGCGGGTGGCCGCGGCCTACTCCTGGCGGCTCATCCTCGTCGGCGCCGTCGTCTACGGCGTGTTCATCGTCCTCGGCAGCTTCCACCTGATCGCCGTCGCGCTGTTCCTGGCGCTGGTCGTGACGTCGGTGCTGCGCCCGCTGACCGATCTGCTGAACCGGCTCCTGCCGAGGCCGCTGAGCGTGGCGGTCGCACTGGTGGGCAGTCTGCTGCTGGTGCTGGGGCTGCTCGCGCTGGTGGGCAGTTCGGTGGCGAGCGAGTCGGCCGGGCTGGCGCGGGAGTTCCGCGGCGGGGTGGGCCGCATCGAGCAGTGGCTGCAAGGGCCGCCGTTCCGGCTCGGTCCCGGCGCGCTCTCCGAGTTCCAGCGCCAGGTGACGCGGTACGTCTCCACGCACCGGGCGGCCCTGCTCAGCAGCGCGGTCAGCGAACTGGGCCGGGTGGTCGAGCTGGTCACGGGCGGCGCGCTGGCGCTGTTCGCCTCGGTCTTCTTCCTGCACTCGGGCGAGCGCCTGTGGGGCTGGACGCGTGACCAGCTGCTGCCGAGCGGCGCCCGCCCGGTGTGGGACCGGGCGGGGCGGGCGGCCTGGCGGACCTTCGCCGGGTACACGCGCGGCATCATCATCGTGGCCGCCACCAATGCCGTCCTCGTGGGTGTCGCCCTGCTCGTGCTGCGGGTGCCGCTGGCGCTGCCGCTGACGCTGCTGGAGTTCTTCGCGGCGTTCGTTCCGCTGGTCGGCTCGCCGATCGCGCTGGGGGTCGCCACCGTCGTCGCGCTCGCCGGGCGGGGTCCGCTGACGGCGGCGGGCGTGCTGGTCCTGATCGTGGTGATCGGCCAGCTGGAGGGGCATGTGCTGCATCCGCTGGTGATGAGCTGGGCGGTGCGGCTGCATCCGCTCGTGGTGGCCGTGTCCGTCATCGCGGGCAGCATCGTCGCGGGGGTGATCGGGGCCGTCGTGGCGGTGCCGCTGGTCTCGGTCGTATGGGCGGTGCTGCGCGCCCTGCGCACGGTGCCACCGTGACGCTCCGCTCCCCCCAACTCCCTTTCCGTACACGGGAGATGGCGAACGTGATCCGAACACGGGATCAGCTGTTCCCTGGAACAGGTGATCGTCGCTCGTATGACCACCGGGGCCGGTGTGACGGGACGACACTTGTGGTGTGCAGGCAACGGGCTGCAGACCGTGACCGACGCACTGGTCCCACTCACAGACACACCGCAAGGAGCGGCACGACCATGAACCTTCTCACCGACATCCTCGCCGGCCTCATCCACTTCGTCGGGTGGCTGGTCTGACGCCGCGAGGCGTGTGAAGAAGCGCGGCGCCGTCTCCTCGTCCCAAGGAGGCGGCGCCGCCGTCGTGCCGCGCGCCACCGCACCGCTCCTCGACCGGTCCCGGGCGTCCGCGCGGGCGCTCCTGTGACACGCCGACCGCGCGGCCGGCCGGAGCGGCCTATCGGCCGGGCGCGGCGGCGCCGTCGCGGGCCGACGCCAGGTGGCTGTCGATGAAGCGGGCGAGGGTGAGTCCCGCACGGGGGTCGTCGGCGCGGAAGGAGACGCGCCGCAGCAGGCCGACCTCGTCCAGCGCGACGTTCTCGCGGGCCAGGACGAAGACCAGGGTGAGAAAGGCGGACCGGGCGTTGCCGTCGTCGAAGGGGTGGAAGAAGCAGACGTCGAGACAGGCGCGTGCGGCCCGGGCGGTCAGCGGGAGCGGCCGGGCGGCGTCCCGCGCGCTCTCGGCCAGGCAGGCGTCGAGGCGGGCGCGGGTGTCCGGGCCGATGCCGTAGCGTTCCCGGCCGCCCTTGGCGAAGGCGGGCCGGGTGCGCAGCGGCGGCGGCTCCGGCGTGTCCAGGACGTGCTGCTGCCAGCCCTGGATCAGGCCGAAGTCGAGCGCGGCGCCGCGCGCCGCGTCCGCCCGCAGCCGTGCCAGGGCGGCGAGCAGGCCCTCGGCGCGGGCGGGGTCGACAGCGGCGTCGAAGGTGCGGATGTCCTCGGCCGCACCGTCGCGGGACGGGGTGAGGGGTGGGTCCGTGTCGTCCTGCCGGGCCTCGTGCCACGGTACGGTCTCCCGCACCGCGAGCCACGCGCGCAGGTGGTCCGGCGGGCCGTCCCCGGCCGGTCGCTCGACGTCGTCCGGCCGCAGCGACCGTGCGAGCCGCTCGGCGACGTCCTCGACCAGCACCGGGTCGGGCCCGGTCCAGCTCTCGAAACGCCCCCCGATCGCCTCGGTGACCAGTTCGTCGGCGCGGTCCTGCGGGAAACCCCAGCGGCGGAGGAACCAGCCGAGCACCTGGTGGCAGTGTCCGTACCAGCCGCTGCCGCAGCCGGTGCGGTCGGTGACCTGGATGATCAGGTTGTGGGCGACGCGCTCCCACAGGATCCGCTGCTCGTCGACGTCGGCCGGCCGCAACGGGTACGCGTCGAACCGCCCGGCCAGGCTCTCCAGCCACTCGCGCCACTCGCACACCGCCGCGACCACCTGGTCGAGCGTCTCCTCCGGGGTGGTGACCGAGTCCCGGGGGCAGCACCAGTTGCCGACCGGCCCGCCGTCGAAGTCCCCTTCGTCGTGGGACCAGCGCCAGCCCGCGACCCAGCGGCCGTAGTGCTCGGCGAGGGCGTGCGACATGGCGTCGGCCCAGGGCTGAGCCGTGCTCCGGGTCCAGGCGGCCATCACATCGCCGCCCCTGGGAACGTCCGGGCGGGTCGGCACCCGCCGGGCCGGGCCGAGGGAACGCACCACCCGCGCCACCGCCGCGTGGTCGAAGGGATGACGGGCCGGGTCCACGTCGTCCCATTCCAGATGGCCCGGGGACAGCTCCATAATCACCGCGCAAGCCTGCCCGCCCGCCCGGCACCACTTCAAGCCGATTGACAGAACCATGTCATCGCGGGGGTCCGCGGCCCGTCGATCGCCCGGTCCGCTCGCCGCGCCGCCCGCGCCCGCTCGCCCCGCCACCCGCGCCCGGTCACTGGCCGCCCCGGGGACCGGGCGCGGTCCGGTCAGCCGACCGTGGCGTCGGCGAGGACCGCTTCGATGTCCGCCGCGACCGCCGGATCCACCGTGCCGGTGCTGAGCCCGAGCAGGAAGGAGGTGCGCTCGCCCGGGACCGTCACCACGGTCATCGCAAGCCGCGCGGAGCCCTCGTCGCCCTCGACGTTCAGCACGGCCGTGTGCGCGGGCCGGCCGTCCAGGACGGTGTCGTGCGACTCCTCCAGGGTGGCGGCCCGGCCGGGAAAGAAGAACTCGGCGTTGGAGCGCGCCGCCGACTCCGTCATCCGGCCCAGGTCGGCGCGGGGCACGGTCCGCCCGGCGGGCCCCGCGAGCACCGTCGCGCCGGCCTCCTCCGCCCCGGCCGGGGCGACCTTGCTGATCTGCGAGGAGAACGCGCCGATCAGCCCCTTGTCCTTGGCCGCGTCGTGCTTCCAGCCTTCGGGCACCGCGTAGGAGAGGCCGGCGCGGTCGTCCGTGACCCGCGGCCGGCCCGCGAGCGGATCCGTGTCCCCGCCGCGGGTCCACCGGACGGCCGCCGCCGCACCCACGACGACCAGCAGCACCGCGACGACCCCGGCGGCCAGCCGCCGGCGGGACCTGGCCGGCCCGGGCTCGGGCAGCCGACCGGGGTGGGGCGGGAAGGTCGTCGGGGAGGGTGTCGGCGTCGTCATGTCCTCAGCCTCCATGATCCTCGGGGTGCGGCGCCTGAGTAGTCGTACTCATTCGGCGTGCGCCCGCTCCGCGGGTGCGCGCACGCCGAACAGGGCGGGCCCCACGGTGAGGACGCCGTCGGTGAGCGGCCGGCAGCGGACTCCCCCGCCGCCGCGCAGGGCGCGCTGGGCGCCGGGACCGAGGGTGGTGTCCATCCAGGCGCAGGGCCGGGCGGCGCGGCGGACCTCCAGTTCCACCGGGCCGGCCCCGCAGTCGAGGAAGACGGTGCTGCCGATGCAGGCGTCGATGTCGATCCCGCGCAGCAGGACGTTGCGCCGGGTGCGGAGCAGATCGGCCGGGTACGGGCCGGTGGACGGCAGCCGTTCGGCCGCCATGAGCGTGATCGACGCGTCGCGGTGGGCGGGCTTGTTGAAGTAGCGGTCCCCGACGATGCCGAGGCCCGCGCGGACCTCGGCCCGCGTGACCAGGTCGCCGGGCGGCAGTTCGGGCAGACCGTCGCCCGGCCGGCCGGCGAGCCGGTGCGCGGGGGAGACCAGCAGCTGGAGGATTTCGACGTACGGCACCCTTCGAGCCTAGCCAGCGCTCGCCGTCGGCCGGCCGTCCCCGGTCCCCCGCACCAGCAGGTGACCGCTCGCCCCGGCCGCCAGCAGACCGGCCACCATGGCGATCAGGCCGAGCCCGGGCCCTGAGGACCAGTCGGCATGGGGGGCGCGGACGGCCAGGACGACGGTCATGGCGAGGGCCGTGCCGGGCAGGGAGAGCAGCGCCGCACGGGTGCGGTCGAGGTCGTCCTCGGCGAGGGAACCGAGGACGCCCACGCCGAGGGCGAGCGCCCAGACCCCCAGCGCCTGCGCGTCCACGCGGTTGGTGTGCCAGGGTACGAAGTCGGCCCAGAACCCGGGCCGGACCAGCAGCCCGGCGCCGATGCCGAGCCAGGAGGAACCGAGCACCGCGAGCGGCGGCTTCGCCCAGCCCGGCAGCGGGGCGTTGCGCGGCATCGGCGGCCCGGACCGGGTGAACGCCTGCCCGGCCAGGCAGACGGCCGCCGCCACGCACAGCAGGCCGAGCGTGCACAGCCAGCCGAGGCTGAACAGCACCGAGACGATCGGGCCGCCCTCGGCGAGGTAGAGCCGGCGCGCGTTGAGCAGGCTGACCGCGAACAGACCTCCCAGCACCACGGCCAGCGGCAGGACGAGCGTGCGGGCCTCCTGCCAGGTGGCGGCCCGGGCGAGCGCGAACAGCGCCGGTGCGGTGCCCAGCATGGCGGCGCCGAGGAGTCCGGGGCTGAGCGGCTCCGGCGACGGCCAGGCGCCGAGGACATGCCCGGTCAGGGCGACGACCGTGAGGACCGCGCCGACGAGGAGGTTGACCACGGCGACCGATACGGCCAGCAGGGCCACCCCGGCCGACAGCGGCCGGCCCGGCGCGGGGGCCGGCGGGTCGGAGGCGGCCACGGGTGTCGGCCGCGGTGCGGCGGGGTCGGTCGGGTGGGTCATGGCGGGTTCCGTTTCCGGGGGTTCGGCGAGCGGGCGGGGCGGGGCGGGGCGCGTTCGCGGTACGCGGGTGCCGGAGCGCCGGTCAGGGCACCGGGGTGGTCACGGGGGCGGCGGGCAGCGCGGCCGGCGCGGTGCGTTTGAGGACCTCGCGGGCGTACATCAGCCGCAGGCTGACCACGAGGGTGGCGCCGAAGGCCGTCACGCCGCAGCCGACGGCGACGCCCGCGGTCAGCGCGGTGAACCGGCCGAGCGCCAGGCTGTGTTCGAGGACGGCGACCGTGCCCACGGAGAGCGGGGGTGCCAGGCAGAGGCCGATGAGGTGGATGCGCCACTCCTCGCGCGCCCAGGTGCGGCCCGCGCGGCCGGCCCGCCGTGCGCCGAGGGCCATGACCGCGTAGGCCACGGCGTAGGGCAGCAGGTAGGCGATCAGCAGCCGGCGCCCGGCAGCGCCGTGGGCGGCGAGGGCGCGCACGATCCACACCAGGGCGGCGGCCGCGGCCAGCTGGGCCGCCACGGTCACGGGCAGCGGGGCCCAGGAGCGGCCGAGGCCCTCGACGGTGTCCCGCCGGTCGCGGGCGCGGGAGGCGAGCAGGGCGCCGAAGACGACGAGCGACCCGAGGTGCATGATCGCCACGCGGTTGATCTCCGTCATCGGCAGGCCGGGCAGCACCGCGGGCAGGGCGCCCCACTCCAGGCGCAGCAGGGGCGCGGTGAGCAGGTAGCCGTAGCACAGGAGCAGCCAGCGCTGGTGCAGGTCGGGGTGGCCGCCGACGGCCGCGAGGATGCCGAAGGTGACGCTGAGGACGGTGCCGACGAGGATCGTGGCCAGGACGATCCAGAACGCGGCCCCGCTGAAGGCGTCCCGGGGCGCGGTGCGGGCCAGGTAGACGGCGGCTCCCGCCATGGAGGCGTAGACCGTGACGGCGAACACGACGCCGAGCGCGCGGTGCAGCCGGACGCGGCGGCGGGCGGCCGTCAGGAGCTGCGCGGGCCCGAGCAGCATGAGCAGTCCGCCGAGGACCGAGTGCACGATCATCGGGACGAGGCTGTGCCGGTACGGGGCGACACGGGTCGCCAGCGCGTCGGCGACGTACCGGGGCGAGACGGCGTGCGCCAGCAGCCACTCCCCCGGCGCCGGGGCGCCGGGACGGGCGTACGACCACAGTTCGGTCATCGCGAACGGCGCGTACCACAGGCACACGACCGTCACCGTCACCGCGGCGGCACGCCGCCAGGTGCTCGTCGTCCACGGACGCACGGCGCCCCCCTGTTCCTCGGCGGCTCGGGCCGCCCTCCGTCTGCGAGCCCTCTCGATAGTCTCTTCTGGACTATCGAGGGGTTACCGACGGTAGAGGCGGCGGCCGGAGAGGTCAACGGTCGGGGTCGCGTTCGTCCCGGCGGCGCACCCACTCCCAGAAGTCGGTCATCATCCGCTCGTACCGGATGCCGAACTCGAGCGCCTCCCGCTGCCCGGGCGTCAGCAACTCACCGACCTCGTCGGCCAGTTCCTCGTACTCCCCCAGGGTGCGCCGGTGTTCGGCGAGCTGCACGGGGGCGAGCGCCTCGGGGCCGGCGCCGAACCACAGTTTCAGGATGCCGCGTTCCCGGGCCTCGACCGGGACGAACCCGGGGTCGGCGAGCCAGTCCTGGAGGGCTCGCCGGCCCGCGTCGGTCAGCGTCAGCACCCGGCGGTTGCGTCCGCTCTCCTGGCGCACCTGGACCAGCAGCCCGGCCCCGAGCAGCCGCTCGCACTGCGCGTAGACCTGCGCGTGGGGCACCGACCAGAACGGGGCGACCGTACGGCCGGCCTCCACCTTGACGTCGTACGCGCTGGCCTCCCCGAGTTTGTCGATGATGCCGAGGACCAGGAAGGAGGAGGTGGTCAACCGCACGTCAGCCATGGCGCCGACCGTATCGCCTCCGCTCCTCGCGCCGCCCCCGAACACCCCCTCGGACGCGGACCCCCCAGACGCGCGCGACCCGGGCCGCGCGTCGTCGCCGCAGACCCTCGCCAGTCGATGGTTACACGTGTAACATCCTCGCTGCGCCGACGGTCCGCATACCGTCGGAACCGCCCCGGCCGACGACGGAAGGCCCCCGACATGACCGCTGCAGCCCCCGCCCGGACCGACACCGGCTGGCCGCCTCCGCCCTACCTGGCCCCGCTCCCCGCCGTGACCGGCGCCGACGGCGTGCGCCGCTTCCACGGGCTGAGCTACGCCACCTCGCCCGGCTACCGGCCGCGCCTGCTCGACGTCCATGTGCCGCCGGGCCGGGAGCCCGTACCGGCCGTCGTGTGGATCCACGGCGGCGGCTGGCTGGACGGCGACCGGCGGTATCCGCCGCCGACCGTGCCGGTGGAGCTGCTGCACGGTGCCGTGCTCGGCGCCGGCCTCGCCCTGGTCTGCGTCGACTACCGGCACAGCCTCGAAGCGCCCTTCCCCGCCCAGCTCCACGACGTGAAGGCAGCCGTCCGGTACGTACGGCTGCACGCCGGCACCCTCGGCGTCGACGCGCGGCGGATCGGCGCCTGGGGCGAGTCCGCGGGCGGGCATCTCGCCGCGCTGGCCGGCCTGGTCCGCGCCGACGCCCACGGATCCGCGCTCGAGGGCCGCGAGGGGGTACCGGAGGGGGACAGCACGGTGCGGGCCGTCGTCGACTGGTACGGCGTGTCCGACATCGAGCCGCTGCTCGCGCGGCCCGTGTCCGCCCTCGCCACCCCGCCCGGCACGCCGCCGTACCCGGACCCGATCGAGTCGCTCCTCGGCGGTCCCGCCGCCGAGCGGCGGGACCGGGCCCGCGCGGCCAGCCCGGTGACGTACGCGCCGGGCACCACCCCGCCCCCGTTCCTGCTGGTCCACGGACGTGCCGACCAGGTCGTCCCGTACAGCCAGAGCGAGGTGCTGGCCCGGACGCTGACCGCCGCGGGCGGGGAGGTCACCCTGCGGCCGGTGGACGGGGCCGACCACATCTTCCAGGGCTCCCCCGAGGTGCCCGCGATCGTCGCGGAGAGCGTCGACTTCCTGCGCCGCCATCTGACCGCCTGACCGCCTGGCCGGCGGCGCTCCGGCAGGCGCCCGCCCACCCCGGGCCGCGTCGCGCGCGGCCGGCCGGGACGGTCAGGCGGAGTCCCGCCGGACGAGCACCGGGTCCACCGCGGGCAGCGGCTCCGCGGTGCCGTGTTCGAGCAGGTCGTGCAGTGTCGCGGCCACCTGTGCGGCGGAGGGTGTGTCCAGCCGGACCGTGGTGAGGGCGGGGCGCTGCAGAATCGCGGTGACCAGGTCGTCGCAGCCGACGACGGCGAGCGTGCCGGGAACGTCGATGCCGGCGTCCTGCAGAGCGCGCAGCAGCAGCGCCGCGTACTCGTCGTTGTAGGCGAAGACGCCGTCCGGAGGGTTCTGCGCCCAGCTGTCGGCGAGCCGGGCGGCGGACGCGTACGTGTACTCCATCTCCACCGGGGTGACGGCCGCCGCCGTCCGGGCGGCCACGCTGCGGGCACCGGCGAGGCGGGGCGCGGCGAACGCGGACAGGCCGCGTTCGCGGGGCATGACGACCGCGAGGCGCCGCCGGCCCTGCGCGACGAGGTGTTCGGCGGCGAGCACGCCCGCGCGCCGGTCGTCGAAGGGGACGGTGACGACCCCGCCGACCGGCTCCGGCGCGAACGCCATCAGGGCCCGCACCCCGGCACGCCGCAGGACGTCCGCCGCCGCCTCGGTGAGACTCGCGCCGTCCAGCGCCAGGACGGCGCCGGGGCGCAGTTCGGCCCAGGCGCGGGCCGCGGTGACGGGGTCGGCGTAGCGCCCGGCGTGCAGGACGGTCGTGTAGCCGTACCGTTCGAGTTCCGTGTGCAGGTCGTCGATCCAGCCGCTCACCAGCCGCCCCATGGCGGACACGGCGGCCGGGATCAGCACCAGGTTGGTGCGGCCCGCGCGCAGGGAGCGGGCCGCCGCGTGCGGGACGTACCCGAGCGTGTCCGCGGCAGCGAGGACCTTCGCGCGGGTCGCCTCGCTGACCCGGTGGGTCTGGGTGTTGTTCAGCACGAAGGAAACGGTGGCCCGGGAGACGCCCGCGAGGCGTGCCACGTCGGCGCTGGTGACGGCCGCGGCCGGTGTCCTCGCCATGCTTCCCTTCCGCTCGTCCGTCGCGCGCTGCGCCTCTCACGTTACACGCGTCAAGAGGCGTGCCCCACGGGAGATCACTGGTTCTGGCAACACGAGTAAGCATCGAAGCGGTACCCGGCGTACAGACCCCTGTTCATCCGGCCACCCGGCTGCTACACAAGGACCACCGCACAGGTTACTCGTGTAATCAGCGGGATCCGGCCACCCTCGGATTCCCGCTCCGGCAGAGGTGACCGCACCATCGGCCGGGCCACGGCGCGACAGGCCCGCTCCGCCCTCATCGCTCCCGCGCGTCCCCCCTTCCCCTCTCCTCCCTCCCTCTCCAGGAGTCGCCATGCCCCTGTCCTCCCCAGCGGCCCCGGCGCGAGCCGTCCCCGGCACCCGGCAGCGCGGGCTGATGCCCCTGCTACTGGTCGCCAACGCCTCCATGTACGCGGTGTACATGGGGGCCGGCTCCGTACTGCTGCCCACGCAGGTCGAAGCGATCGCCCCGGACCACAAGGTGGCCGTGCTGGGTCTGATCGGCGGGGTCAGCTCGGTGTTCGCGACCGCCTGCAATCCGGTCGCCGGCGCGCTGTCCGACCGTTCCGGGCAGCGCAATCCCTGGGTGCTCGGCGGGGCGCTGGTCTCGCTCGCCGGTCTCGCCCTGCTGGGCCGTGCGCACACGACGCTGCTGGCCGGAATCGGCTGGTGCCTGGTCCAGGCGACCATGAACGTCTACCAGGCCGCGGTCACCGCACTCGTGCCCGACCGGATACCGCCGGACCGGCGTGGCACGGCCTCGGCGCTCGTGGGTCTCGCGCTGCCCGTGGGCGGCACGCTGGGCGTCCTCGTCGCCTCGGCGAGCACCCGCCGTCTCCCGGTGGGCTACCTGGCGCTGGGGCTCCTCGCCGCCGCGGCGGCGCTGCTGCTCACGACGTGCTGCCGGGACGTGCCGCGCGCCCGGGACGCCGTGCCCGCACCCGCGCCGCCCTGGCGCCGGCGTCTGGCCGTCTTCCTCTCCGCGCTGCGAAACCGGGACTTCCGCTGGGCGTTCGCCGGCCGCGCCCTGATGGTGCTGGGCTACTTCTCCGTCGTCGGCTACCAGCTGTACATCCTGGACGACCGGATCACGCTGCCGGAGGGGCTGAGCCCGGCGCAGGCCATGGCCGTGCTCACGCCGGTGTCGATGGCGGCGATGGCCGTGTCCACGCTGGCCGGCGGTCTGCTGTCGGACCGCTGGAACCGGCGCAAGGTGTTCGTCGGCGTCTCGGCGGCGCTCGCCGGTGCCGTCATGGTGGTCCCCGTGCTCGTCCCGACCTGGCCCGGGATGCTCGTCTTCAGCGCGCTCAACGGGCTGGCGTTCGGCTGCTTCATGGCCGTGGACACCGCCGTCGTGACGCTGGTGCTGCCCCGGGCAGAGGACGCGGCACGCGACCTCGGGGTGCTCAACATCGCCAACGCGGGCCCGCAGATCGTCGCGCCGTTCGTCGCGTCGGCCGTGGTCACCGTGCTCGGCGGCTACACACCGCTGTTCCTCTTCGGCGGCGCCCTGTCACTGCTCGGCGCGCTCGCCATCCTGCCGATCCGGGGCGTGCGCTGACCTGTCGCCGGCCGCCCGTCTCCCGCGCCCGTCTCCCGCTCCCGGGACGGCGGTTCGCCCCGGATCGGAGCCCGCGGCGGCCGACCACGCCCGCCGCGGGCCGCCTTGCCGGCAGGACCACGGACCGGACCGGCGCTCAGCCGGTCGCGAGGGCCCGCAGCCGGTCGGTGTTCCCGTTGAAGCGGTCGTGGTCACCGACCGTCTTCCCGGTGGAGGTGTACTGCCACATCGTGTACGTCTTCCAGCCCGCCGGCAGCGTGCCCACGGTCGAGGCGTAGCGCGCCACCCACAGCGGGTTGCTGGCGCCGAAGCCCGCGTAGTTGCCGGTGCAGTCGGACCACCAGCTGGTGGCCGTGTAGATGACCGCGTCCCGGCCGGTGCGGGACTTGTAGGTGTTCAGGAAGTCGCGGATCCAGCTGACCATGCCGCTCTTCGACTTGCCGAAGCAGGCGGAGCCGTACGGGTTCCACTCGATGTCGAGGACGCCGGGCAGGGTCTTGGCGTCCTTGGACCAGCCGCCGCCGTGCTTCACGAAGTAGTCGGCCTGGGCGGATCCGCCGGACGAGTCCGGGGTGGCGAAGTGGTAGGCGCCGCGGATGATGCCGGTGTCGTACGAGCCGTTGTACTGCTGGGTGAAGTAGGGGTTGGTGTAGGACGTCCCCTCCGTGGCCTTGGTGTACGCCCATCTGGTGCCGCTTCCCCACAGCTTCTTCCAGTCGACGTTGCCCTGGTGGCTCGCGACGTCCACGCCCTCGGTCTGGGAGGCGCGGGGAGGCGGGGGCGGGGTGGCGGGCATGCCGTCGTGGGCGATGACACCGATGCCCATATAGGCGCTGCCGCGCTCGGGAGCGCCCCCGGCCGGCAGGGCCGGGGGGCTCGACAGGAACAGGAGCAGACCGGTCAGTGTGCCGGTGAGGCACAGGCGGGACCGGCCGCGGATACGGGACATGGAGCTTCGCACAGAGTCCATCTGACCCGGCGCCGGGTCACCCCGCACGCCGGGTTGCGCCGGGCGAAGCCATCCGCGGCCGGTGTCTAGCCCATGCGGGTGTGTTCTCAGCCGTCGATGCGGTGCTGGGTCCAGAAGGAGGTCAGGTCCGTGCTCGTGGCCGCCTGGGCCGCGGCCTTGAACTCGGCCGTGGTGGAGACGCCGTACCAGTGCGCGGTCGCGTAGTCCTTCAGCAGCTTGGTCATGGCGGTGTCACCGATGAGCCGCCGCAGGTCGTGCAGGGCGCACTTGCCGTAGCCGTAGACGACGGTGGAGTAGCGCGAGGAGTGTGCGTCCCAGTACGCCATCGAGTTGGTGATCTTCTCGGCGCTGGAGGCCCAGGAGACGCCGCTCCAGCAGTTGCTGCCGGTGCTGCCGAGGGCGAGGTCGGTGGAGTAGTCGGCGAAGGCCTCGTCCAGCCAGGGGTTGTTGTACTCGTCGTCGCCGATGATGCCGTACCACCACTGGTGGCCGATCTCATGGGTGAGGGCGGTGGTGCTGACCAGGTCCAGGACGAACCCGGGGTACTCCATGCCGCCGAACCAGTAGTTGTTGTCGATGACGGCGTCCAGCTCGCCGTAGGGGTAGGCGCCGAAGCGGGCCCCGTGGGCGTCCACGGCGGTCTTGGCGGTGCTGAGCATGGACTGGGCGCTGGAGGAGCTGATGCCCGAGACGGAGTAGACGTTCACCGGGACACCGGAGGCCGAGGTGCCGGAGATCTTGCTGAAGGGTCCGGCCGCCCAGGCGAAGTCGCGGACCTTGGCGGCGGTGGCCGTGGTGATCGTACGGCCGCTGGAACCGGGGGTGTCGGTGGAGGTGCCGGTGGCCGGGACCAGCAGGGTGCTCGGGTGGTCGAGGGTCACCTTGAAGTCGGCGGCCAGGGAGTAGAAGGACTCGCCGTTGTTGGTGTACGGGTCCAGGTGCCAGCCGGCGGCGTCGCGGATCGCGAGGACGGGCAGGGCGTTGCCGATGAAGCTGAAGGCGCCGTCGTGGCCGAAGCGGTCGGCGCCGCTGGGCACGGTGATGCCGAGGTCGAAGCCGACGGTGGCGCTCTGGCCCTGGGCGAGCGGTGCCGGCAGGGTGATCTTCAGGGCGGTGCAGGCCACGGAGGGGGCGGCGGCGGTGCCGCCGGTGACGTTGGTGACCTTGATCGGCATCGCGTCGCAGGTGCCGTGGTAGTTGTCCCACAGCCGCAGGTAGACCTCGTTGAGCGCGGTGGCGGAGGCGTTGGTGAAGGTGGCGCTCTCGTGCCCGTTCCAGACGGTGCCGCTCGTGTCGCTGCTGAGGCTGACGGTGTACGAGGGGGCCGCCGGGGTGCGGGTGGAGTCGGCGGGCGGCGGTGTGGTGCCGCCGGAGGTGTCCAGGGCGATGTCGTCGAGGACGAAGCTGGTCTGGAGGCTGGAGTCCTCGGTGCCGGTGAAGGAGAGGCTGACGGTCTGGCCCGCGAACGAGGAGACGTCGACCGACTTCTGTACGTAGCCGGTGTTCTCGTCGAGGTTCGAGTAGGTGGCCAGCGTCGTGCTGCCGATCTTGGCCGTCAGCTTGTCGTACGCGGTGGACGACGTCGTCTCCGCGGTGTCGATGTGCAGCCAGTAGGTGAGGGTGGCGGTGGCGCACCCGGACGGGATCGTGACGCTCTGGGTGAGAGTGTCGGTGTGGGTGCGGCCGGTGCCGTCGAGCCAGGCGTAGGTGCTGCCGCCGTGGGCGGTCTGCCCGGCGCGGTTGGTGATCACCGTGGCCGCGGAGGCCGTCCACGGTGAAGTGCCGCTCTCGAAGCCGCCGTTGGCGACGACCTGGCCCGGGGTGCAGGCGGCGGCCACCGGGGCCGCGGCGGGCTGGGCGGCGGCGGGTGTGCCGGGGAGGGAGAGGGCGGCCAGCGCGGCGACGGTGACCGCACCGGCGCCGAGGGCCTTGTGGGGGGTCGATCTCACACGCTACTCCTTTTGCGGCGGCCGGGGTCCGGCCTGCTCGATGACCGCCCGGCCGGCTGGGGTGCGCCGGAGGACGGCCGCGGATGGGGCTCGCGCGATCACTGTGCCGAGAGGCACGTCGCGCCCCCGTGAGGCAGGGACGACGACTGCCGAAAGAGTGACAGATTTGACCGGTCCATGCCAGACGGGGGCGGGGGCGGGTGGACGACCCCGTCCCCTCGGCCACCGGCCGGCCCCCCGACGGCCGCTCCGCCGGGCGTACGACGGTGCGGCCCGGGTCGGCCGCGAGGCCGCCTGCTTCCCTCTCCCGCGGTCCCCGGGGGCCGGTGCCTGCGGGCGCACCGCCGGTCCGTTCCCCGGCAGTACCGACGGTCTGCATCCCCGGCCGCGCCGCCGCTGTCTCCCGGACCGCCGCCTGAACCTGCCGCCGGCTGCCGGCGGCGGGTTCAGGCGGTGGGCGGCGGGGGGTTCAGGCGGCGCGCAGCGTCATGAGGACGGCCCGGAGCCGGTCGCCGTCGGGGCCGGCCCAGCCGGTGGCGACATGGCCGACGGCACCCGGGGACGGCAGTGGCGGGTTCTCGGCCACGGGGTCGAGAACCCGGTGGACGTGGAGGACCGTGCCGTGCGGTGCGGGCAGGCGGGTGCCGTCCCGGTCGTCGGCCGGCTCGGGCGCGAACCCCGCAAGGGCGAGCGGGGCACCGGTGCAGGAGCGGGTCACCTCGTGGTCGGGCGTGTCGCTGACGCTCTGGGCCACCGCCTGGGCGCGGCCCGCGATCAGCGCCAGCGACTCGGCGACCAGCACCGGGTCGTGACAGCCGTCGTAGACCCAGCGCTTGCCCAGCACCCCGTGCTCCAGCGTGCCGACGAGGGCGTGCCCGGCTCCCTCCAGCGGTGCGCCGCGGTAGGTCAGCGGCGTCAGATAGGCCGTCCGCTCGGGGCTCGTGGTGTCGGTGACCACCATGAACTCGATGCCGACCTCGCCCTCGGGGTCGTCCAGCCGGAAGCCGCCGGACTTCTCCAGCTCCGGGGCGGGGCCGCCGCGGTACCAGGGGCGGGTGGGGAGCCAGTCCGCGAGCAGTTCGGTCTTGCTCGGCCTGAGGGTGGTGTGGTGGATGACGGCCATGCCCGTTGTCTCCTCCTCTGCGCGGATGCGGATCCGCTCAGCCTTCCACACCGCCCGCGCCGGTCAGTGCCGGGGACAACGTCGCCCAGGGATTGGGCGGTTCGCCCGTCACCGGCCCGCACACCGCGGCGCCCCGCTCGTGCGCGGTGCGTACGGCGAGCGGGACGAGGACCTCGGGAACGCCGTAGACGAGATGGCAGAACCGGTCGGGCGGATGCCGCCCGGTCCAGGACGGCCGGGTGAACGCCGAGACGTACGTGGTCCAGTGGCCCTCGAAGGTGACGGTCAGATCGGCGAGGCGGGCGTAGCCCGGCGCCGGGTGGACGCCCGGGTTGAGGACGACGGTCCCGGCGCCGAGCCGCCGCAGCTCCCGCACGAGCCGGCGGCAGGCGGGCAGCCCCTCGGTTCCCGCGGTGACCCGGTCGAGGAAGCAGCCGTCGGCCTCGTACCAGCTCTGGTGCCGGCGCATGTCCTCGGTGATCCGGTCCCGGTCCCGGACGCCGTAGTCGGTGTCGACGTACCCGAGCAGCCGGGCCCCGGCCGCGCGCAGGGCCCGGGCCGCCGCCGTGAACGCCGGGTCGGGAGCGGCGCCCGGCCCGCTCGCCGGGTTGAGGACGACCGCGTAGGTGCGGGACGCCGCCTCGATCAGCCGGTGCCAGGCGCCGGGGTCCTCGGCCGGGTGGACGTACAGCGGTACGAGCACGCTCACCGCACCGGCTCCACGGTCGCCGCCCACAGCGCGGCGAGGGCGTCGTCGAGACGGTGGGCCGGCCGCCAGCCGAGCGCCCCGGCCGCGGCGGAGATGTCCGAGCACTGCCACGACACCTGCGCCGAGCGGGCCGAACCGCCGGTGTCCTCCTCCAGCCTGCCCCGGAACCCGGCGTGCCGGGCCAGGCCGTACGCCAGCTCCCGCACCGGCACGGCCGATCCGCCGCCGATGTTGAGCACCGGGGGCAGCGGAGCGGGCGTGGTGACGGCGAACTCGGCCGCCCGGGCCACATCGCGTACGTCGACGAAGTCGCGGTGGGCGGAGAGGTCCCCGAGGCGCAGCACCGCCTCGGGGTCCGGGCCGGCCGCGCGGAGCAGCGCGGCCAGCCGGCCGGGCAGTCCTGCGACCGGTGCCCCGGGGCCGACCGGGTTCCCGACGCGCAGCACCACGGCGTCCAGGGCGGCGGAGGTCACCGCGAGGGTGCCCGCCAGCTTGGTCGCCCCGTAGGGGGTGACCGGGCAGGCGGGCGCCGACTCGGTCACCGGCAGGTCCGGGGTGCCAGGCCCGTACTCGGCGGCCGAGCCGAGATGCACGAGGCGGGCCGTGGGGGCCGCCTCGCGCAGTGCCGCGCAGAGCACGGCGGGCCCGCGGGCGTTGACCTCGGCCAGGGTCACGCTGTCACCGCCGGTGGCGCCCGCGCAGTTGACCACGGCGTCGGGCGCCGCCGCCGCCAGGGTGCGCGCGAGCCGCTCCGGCCGGTCGGCGGCGAGGTCGACGCCGAAGCCGGCGGTGGCGGAGCGGCCGGCGGCCAGGACGTGGGCGCCCGGCAGGGCGCGCAGCCGCTCGGCCACATGGCGGCCGAGATATCCGGTGCCGCCGAGGACGAGAATGCGCATGCGGTACTCAGGCTCCCTTGAGCAGCAGGGACTTGCGGCTGGTGAACTCGGCGTTGGCCCGGTCGTAGTCGTCGGGGCGGCCGATGTCCAGCCAGTAGCCGTCGAACTCGTAGGCGTGCGGCGGGTTCTGGATCCGCAGCAGGTCCAGGACGAGTTCGTCGAAGCCCAGCGGCAGGCCCGCCGTGTAGCCGTCCAGGGTCTCCCGGCTGAGGCCGTAGACGCCCATCGAGACCCGGTAGTCCATGCTGGGCTTCTCGGTGAACGCGACGACCCTGCTCGCGTCGGTGGTGAGCACGCCGAAGTCGATGTGCACCTTGCGGGCGTAGGTCGCGATGGTGAGCGGGGCGCCCGACGTCTCGTGCCGGCGCAGCACGTCGGCGTAGTCGAGATCGGTGAGGATGTCGCCGTTCATCACCAGGAATCTCTCGGGCAGCCGGTCTCTGAGGTTCAGCAGCGGGCCCATGGTGCCGAGGGGACTCTCCTCGGTGGCGTAGTCGACGTTCATGCCCCATTGGGTGCCGTCGCCGACGTAGGCGCGGATTATCTCGCCGAGGTGCCCGATCGCGATGGTGCAGCGGGTGAAGCCCGCGGCCGACAGCTGGCGCAGCACGATCTCCAGGATGGCGTGCTGGTCGCCGATCGGGACGAGCGGCTTGGGCAGCGCGGTGGTGTAGGGCCGCAGCCGGACGCCCTTGCCTCCCGCCAGGATCACTGCGTGCATGGAGCTCCTCCTTCAGTGGGTCGGGGCCGTGCCGAACGGGTCAGATGTTGTAGATGCCGGTCTTGTAGCGGGCCAGGTTGGCCGGGTCGCGGAAGAACTCCACGGTGTGGGCGAGTCCCTGCTCCAGGGTGTGCGCCGGCTGCCAGCCGGTGGCCTCGGCGAGCCGGGTGGCGTCGGCGACCAGCCGCATGACCTCGGAGGCCGCCGGCCGGATCCGCGCGGGGTCGGCCCGGACGTCGAGGGCGGTGTCCATCACCTTGCCGATCAGCGCGACGAGGTCGCCGACCGAGATCTCGCCGCCCGTACCGGCGTTGAAGGTGCGGCCGACAACCTGGCCGGCGGGCGCGGTGCCGACGGCGAGGAACGCCTGCGCGGTGTCCTTGACGAAGGTGAAGTCCCGGGTGGGGCGCAGATCGCCGAGGGTGATGGTCCGCTCCCCCGCCGCGACCTGGCCGATGACCGTCGGGATGACCGCGCGCATCGACTGGCGCGGCCCGAAGGTGTTGAAGGGGCGGAGGGTGACGACCGGGGTGCCGAAGCTGGCGTGGTAGCTGTCGGCGAGCCGGTCCCCGCCGGCCTTCGAAGCGGCGTACGGGGACTGGGTGTTGATGGGATGGTCCTCGGTGATCGGCACGGTCCGCGCGGTGCCGTAGGTCTCGCTGGTGGAGGTGTGCACCAGCCGGGGGGTGCCCAGGGCGCGGACGGCCTCCAGGACGTTGAGGGTGCCGGTGACGTTGGTCTCCACGTAGCTGTGCGGCGCCTGGTAGGAGTACGGGATCGCGATCAGCGCGGCCAGGTGGTAGGCGACGTCGGCGCCTTCGAGCAGGCCGCGGACCGAACCGGGGTCGCGGACGTCGCCGAGGACGATCTCCACGTGCTCCAGGACGTCCGGGGCGAGGGTCTCCAGCCAGCCGTAGGAGGAGAACGAGTTGTACTGGGCCATGGCTCTGACCCGGTGTCCCGAGGCGACCAGCGCCTCGGTGAGATGGGAGCCGATGAAGCCTTCGGCTCCGGTGACGGCGGCGAGCGGTGCGGAGGTCAACTCGGTTTTCCTTCCGATGGGTTGATCGAGCGGAGCGGGCGTTCAGACGTGCCGGGCGGGCCGGCCGAGCAGCCACAGCGTGTACGCCACGAGGCAAAGCACGGCGGCGCCGCAGCAGAGCGGCAGGGCGCCGGAGCCCGGGGCCAGGCGGAGCCAGGGGACGGCCGCAGCGACCGCCGCGGCGGCCAGACAGATCACGGCCGGCGGCCAGGCGGATCCGAACGCCTGGAGGAGCAGCGCGGTCCACAGCGTGGCCGCGAGCAGCAGCAGCGTCTGCGGTGCGGCGCCGGTGAGCCAGGCGGCGGGCAGCAGCGGCAGGAGATAGACGAGCAGGCAGCCGGCGAGGACGGCGGCGGAGCGGGCGAGGAACCCGGCGGGGGTGGCGGTCGCGCGCAGGGCGGCCACGGACAGGCCCCGGTAGCGGTACAGCAGCCATTCGGCCGGCCCCATGCTCACCGTGAGCACGATGACGGCGTACGGCGCCTGCCGCCCCGCCTGCAGCACCAGCAGCCCCGCGGCCAGCCCGAACAGGCCGTACGGCACGGACCACAGCAGCCGCGGACGCCTGCCCCCCGCCGCGGCCTGCGCGGTGCGGGCCCCGCGCAGGGCGTGGCCGGTGGCGACGAGGGTGGCCAGCAGTGCCAGCAGCGGCAGTGCGGTGCGCAGCGCGGTCCCCGGCTCCCACCAGGGCAGTACGGCGGCGCCCGCGATCAGCGGGGTGAGCGCGGCGAGCAGCAGCCGCTCGCGGGCCAGCACGAGCAGGACGCCGGCCGCCGCCAGGTACAGCGACTGGGCCGCCGCCGTCAGGAGCACCGGGCCGGTGCCGGCGAGCGGGGCCGCCGCGGCCGTGGCGAGGGCCGCGCCCAGCGGTGCGCCGGTCAGCAGCGTGTTGGCGGCCTCCCGGCGGCCGGCCACCATCCGCAGATGGGCGCGGTGGCCGAGCCCCTGGCCCCAGGCCCAGGAGACGAGGCCGGCGACGATCAGCGCGGCGGCGTGCCGGCCGGGGTGCCACAGCGGTGCGGTGAGCAGATAGGCGAGGCCCGGCAGGGCGAACAGCACCCCGCGCAGCAGGCAGCGGACGGTGTCCGGGCGCCAGGGGTCGGCCGCGGGCGCGGGCTCCGGGAAGGTCCGGGGCACCTGCTCGTAGAGGGCGGTGGCCAGTGAGAAGAGGTTGGGGTGGCCGTAGCGCTCCGTGATCTGTTCGGCCGTCAGGCCCTCCGCCTCCAGCAGGGCGGCGACCTCGTAGGGGTGGACGGCGGGGCCGATGCGGTCGGCGAGGTCGGCGGCGAGCCGGCTCACCGCCGCCGGGTCGGGGCGGCTGCCGGGCAGCCGCAGGGCCAGGGTGCGGTCGTCGCCGAGAGCGGACGTCCCGGCGAGCCGCAGGGCGAGGGTGTCCTGTTCGGCGCCGCCCGGTTCGAGCGCCATGGGCCCGCTCATCCGGCCAGGCTCCCGGCGGCGATCCGGAGATCCTGCCCCGATGCGGCCGGAGCGGTGAACGGCCGTGCGTGGCTGGGCAGTTCGAGGTATATCGAGCGGAAGGTGTCGATGGTCTGGCGCAGGGTGAACTGCTCGATGACGCGCAGCCGGGCACCCTCGCCCATGCTTTTGCGCCGGGCCGTGTCGCCGAGCAGCTCCAGCGCCGCCGCCGCCATCCGGGCCGGATCGCGTGGCGGGACGACGATTCCGGTGTCGCCGACGGCCTCCCGCACCCCGCCCACGTCGGTGGAGACGGTGGCCCGGCCGCAGGACATGGCCTCGATGAGGGTGAACGGGAAGCCCTCGCTGATGCTGGAGAGCATCACCACGTTCCCGGCCGCATAGGCGTCCTTGATGTCGTCGACGCGGCCCTCGAAGGTGACGGCGTCCGCGTGCCCGAGTTCGGCGGCGAGCGCCTCGCAGCGTTCCCGGTACGCCTCGCCGCCGCGCGGTGTGCCGCCGAAGAGCCGCAGCCTGGCCTCGGGTATCTCCTTGCGGACCAGGGCGAAGGCGCGGATGAGGGTCTCCAGGTCCTTGATGGGGTCGACGCGTCCGGCCCAGCTCAGCGTGGGCGTGTCGGGTTCGGGCCCGGCGTGCGGGAAGGCCGCCGGGTCGACGCCGTTGTAGACGGTGCGGATGGCGGCCGGGTCGGCGCCGCCCTGCTCCTCCCAGAGCCGGTTGTAGCGGTTGCCGGGGGTGATCAGGGCCGCCCTGCGGTAGCTCTCCTCGGCCAGCAGCCGGAAGAAGCCGAGCACGACGGCCTTCACCGGCCAGCGGTAGGGGGCGGTGCGGTAGCCGAGGTAACGTTCCCGCAGGTACACACCGTGCTCGGTGAGCAACAGCGGGACCCCGTACCGCTCGAGCCCGGCGAGTCCGGGCAGTGCGGCCACCCCGCCGCTGACCGCGTGGGCCACGCCGTGCCGGGGCAGGGGTGCGGCGAGCGGACGCAGGGCGTGTTCCAGCAGGGCGGTCGCGGTGACCGCGTCGTGCAGGGTGGGCCGGGCCTCCCGGACGGCGAGGCCGGGCCGGTTCCACACCGCGGCGAGGATGGCGATGGCGCGGTCGCCGCGCAGGAACGGGCTCAGCGCGCCGTCGGCGGCGGCCCGGGCCATCGTGTACAGCGCGGCCGGGAAGTGCTCCTCGGCGTGCGGGTCGAGCAGCGCGGTCAGGAACCGCTCGTACGCGCCGGCGAGCCGGTTCAGGGCCCGGCCCCGGGGCACGCGGCCTTCGGGCGGGGCTCCCCACATGGGTACGGAGAGCACGCCGCGGACATGGGCGGGCAGGTCCCATACGACGGGTTCGCGTCCGGTGCCGGTGACGGCGATGACGTCGAAGTCGAGGTCGGGCATGCCCTGGACGAGTTGGTCGCACCAGACGCTGACGCCGCCATGGCTGTGCGGGTAGGTGCCTTCGGTGAGCAGGGTGACGTGCGCCGCGCCGGGGCGGCGCGCGCCGTGCTGAACGTGCATCGATGGGGCTCCACGGCCGAGGTGTGGGGTGGTCGTGCCGGCCCCGGCCGCCGTCGGACGGCCGGGACCTCGGTTGGGTGCGCCGCTCAGCTGTCGGGGGTGTGCGGGACCTGTTCGGTCACGCCCGCCGGGACCTTGGTGCGCGGGGCCGGGGCGGTGGCCGCGGCGGTGCCGCCGGCGGTCACGGCCGGTGCGGCGGTGGCCGGCAGGGTGAAGGTGAGCGCGCTGCCGGAGGAGGCGGTCCAGCCGGACAGCGCGCCCGCGTAGGCGCTGCCGAAGGCGGAGCCGCCTGCGGTGCTGCCGGCGGGCAGGGTCGCCGGGACGGCGGTGCCGTTCGGACCCTGCACGGTGACGGTGTCGCCGATGCGGTAGGCGGTCACCTGGCCGGCCTGTACGGCGGTCTTCCAGGCGGCGCGGCGCTGGAGCTCGACGCCGATGTCCTTCATCCGCAGGTTCACCACCGGGGTGTCGTCCGCGAACAGGGCGGCGTAGCCGTCCAGTACGCCGTCGAGGACCGGGTAGGCGATGCGGTCCTCGGCGAGGTTGGACTGGTGGATGAAGTGCGGCTTGGGGTCGTTGGACAGCACATGGCCGAGGGCGATCCGGGTCTCCAGCGGCACGATGTAGCCGCTGTAGCCGGTGCTGGTGTCCAGCGGTGCGGACAGGCAGGTGGTGGTCGCCGGGTTGTCCTCGCAGATGCCGCTGCCGCCCTGGGCGCGGCTGGTGTAGAGCCAGTTGTACTCGTCGACCTGCTCGGCGGCCCGGCCCGCGTTGTAGAAGACGTTCATCGGGTAGCGGGAGACCGTGGTGGCCGGGCCGACCTGGCGCTGCACGGGGTCGCGGGAATTGTCGGAGGCGAGCCACTTGACGCCGTCGTCGGCGAGGGAGAGCGGCAGGTTGGGGTTGTCCTGCGGCTGCTGCGGAAGGATCTTCAGCCCGGAGTGCTCGCCGGTGACCAGTTCGTCGGTCTGCAGCGGGAGCCCGTTGGCCTGGCCCCAGGCGCGGTTGGTGGCGATCTCGTAGTCGATCGTGGCGCGGCTGACCCACTTGGTGCTGCCGTCGGCGTTGGTCTGGCAGGTCCACGGCACGACGGTGACGTTCTGTTCGCAGCCGAGGAAGGCGTGCGTGTAGGTGTGGTTGACCCAGCGGAACTGGTTCCGGTCCGCGACGAGCTTGTCGGCGAGCTGGTCGACGCCGTTGTTGTCCTCGCGCTGGTCGACGCTGCCTGCGCCGTTGTAGACCAGGTCCAGGGTGAAGTCGTGGCTGTTCTCCCAGGCGACGGCGTGGTCGACGTCCGCCGGGGTCATCCGGATCGGGTTGGGCGTGCCCGCGCCGTTGGCGCAGTCGACGTCGCCGGGCGTGCAGTTGAGCTGGGTGTCCCAGCGGTCGTCGGCGGCGAAGACGTCGTCCACGTGGACGGCGAAGTAGTTGCGGGAGGCGCCGAGGTGCACCCCGCCGGTCATCCACTCCACGATGCCGCGGGCCAGCAGCCGGAACTGCTGCTGGTACTGGTTGTAGACGAAGGTGACGACCAGTTCGCGCCGGCCGTCGTGCCGGTACTCGCCGACCAGGGAGCCCTGCTTGGTGGTGCCGGGGATGGGCGCCTGCACGTACGGGGTGAAGTCGGCGCCGGGGGCCGGGGTCGACAGGTAGGCGTAACTCTCGCCGACCGTGGGCGAGTTGTCCTCGAACGGGACGGCGCCGTCCAGGTAGCCGAAGGCTCCGGCCCTGCCGGCGGCGGTGACCTGCGCCTGGACTCCGTCGACGCTGCCCGAGTAGCCGCCTGCGGCGGGGACCTGCAGGCCGGCCTGGGGGCGGGCGTAGGTGTAGGCGTCGACCTGCGGAACGGCGTACGTCCGTTCGTAGGCGGCGAGCGCGGTCATCTCGGCGCTGCCGGCCGCGAACGGGTTGTCGTTGGGCAGGACGACGGCCTGGAACTTGGCGCGCGGCCGGCCGTCGACGGTGTCGGCGAGGAATCCCGCGTCGATGGCGGGCCGGTCGGAGCGCGTGAGGTCGACCTCGGTGTACGGCGTTCCGGCGGTGTCGAGTTCGGCGGCGATGGCGTCGGTGGCCGGACCGCCGTCGCTCACCACCAGGACTCTGAGGTCGATACGCGGTGTACTGGTGTCGGCCTCCGCCGGGCCGGCCTGGAGGCCGAGCGCGGCGACGAGCGCGCCCACCGACAGCGCGGTGGTGCGTATGGTCCGCTTCATGCGGTGAAGTCCCCTCCCCGGGCAGGGGCGAGCACGGCTCCCAAGGAGCGGACGCACCCCCTCGCGCGACGCCGGCGTCCCCCTCAGAAGCCGGTCGTCAACGCTTCCGTCGCGTCACATGGTGATGGCTCTGTGTAGCTTTTGTGGTCGACTTACGAAACCTGACGGAAAAGTGCAGGTGTCCAACGGGACCGTGAGGCAACCCGACAGGTTTTTTCTCCGTCGTCGCCGCTTGGGGATCACAGCGGACGGCCGGCCCCGCTCGGCAGGTCCGGCCGGTGAACGGCGCACCGGCGGACCGTGGCGGTCCGCCGGGCGACGTGTCATGGTCCGTTCCGCGCGGGGGCCTTCGGCCGGAGGCCGATTCAAGTCACCCGCGCCGGGAACCGGAGTGTCCGTCAGGCGCAGAGCACCCGCGTCTCGGGCGTGTAGACGGGCCCGCCGCTGTTGTTGGTGCTGTCGCTGAACTCGGCGTAGTAGTACGAGTAGAAGCCGATGTTGCCGTTGCAGCCGGAGTCGGCGGCGACCTGGAGGGTGAGCGTGACGGTGCGGCTCTGGCCGGGCGGGATGGTGGCGCCGTAGTTGCCGCCGAGGTTGCTCGGGCCGGTGCCGGAACACGGGGTGCTGCCGGCCGCGGTGGCCAGGCTGCAGCCGGTGAAGCTGTACTTCAGGTCCGGGCGCTGGGTCGTCAGCCAGGTCGGGTCGATGGTCTGGTAGACGAACAGGATGTCGTAGGTCTTGTTGTTGGTGATCGTCATCGACAGCTTCACCGAACCGCCGGGGGTGGTGGTGGCGGAGTCGGTGGCGAAGGTCAGGCCGGCCGGCGCGGGGTCGGCGCTCGCGCTCGGGGCGAGGCCGAAGACGGCGAGCAGGAAAGCGAGGACGGCGGTGAGACCGAGGCGTCTCAGCAGAGGTGATCGCATGGCCCGGGAGGCTAGGCAGGCGCGTGACGCGGCGTCTGCCCCACCGCACCCGGCCCGCACCCGCATCGGCCGAAAGTGATCGCCCTGTGAAGAACTTGCGGGGATCACGTGACGGCGTGTCACTCGCCGTATACGCGCACTCCGGGGGCGGGTGACGGGAGGGGGCGGCGGGGCCCTCCGGCACCGTGGTGCGGGAGACGGTATTGGCTCGGACGCGACGCCCGGTGAGCGGCGGAATGAGGTGGACCGGTTGTGACCGCGCCTTGTTCCCGGCCAAAGAACGCTTTCCGGCCGAGAGAACGCCCGAACGGCCGGCGCCGACCCCGGGTCGCCCTCGCCAGGTCCCGGCTCGGCCATGGCGGGCTCCGGGCCCGGCCTCGGCGGGCTCCGGGCCCGGCGGCAACGGGCTCCGGGCCCGGCCTCGGCGAGCCCATGGCTCTGTCTCGGCAGGCTCCGGATCGGCCACGGCAGGCCCCCGGTTCGGCCATGGCGGGTTTCGGGCTCGGCCTCGGCGGGCTCGCGGCGCGTCTCGGCAGGCTCAGGAACCGGCGTCCCTGCGGCGCCGGGCCGATGCCGTCAGCGCGGCACCCGGGCGTGTGTCCGCTCGAAGGCGGCGAAGGCGGCCTCCTCGCGCCATTCGACCCGGGCCTTGGCGCTCTCCGTGAGCAGCCGCCGGCAGGCCGCGCCGCGCACGGGCAGGCCGGGGCGTTCGGCGCGGCAGGCCGGGACCGGACGGTAGCCGGTGGCGGCGGGGTTGCCCTGCCACAGGCTCGCGCCGGGCAGGAAGGCGTACTCCAGGGAGGCCCGGGCCAGGTCCTTCAGCTCGGGATAGCCGAGGCCGTAGGCAGCGGACGCGTACCGGTACTCGTGGCCGATGTCGGTCCGGGACACCCCGGGGTCGTCGGTGGCGAGGACGACCGGGACGCCGTAGCGGCGGTAGGTGCTGAACGGGTGGTCGGCGCCCCTGACACCGAGGATCTGGGCGTTGCTGGTGAAGGGCACCTCCACGGCCACCCGGCGGGCCGCCATGGTGCGGGCGGTGCGCTGCCAGTCGTCCTCGTGGACGAGGTCGACGCCGTGTCCGACGCGCTCGGCGCCGGCGACGTCCACGGCCTGCCCGATGTGGGACCTCAGGTCCTCGGGTCCGACCAGTCCGGGCCACAACTCGCCCGCGTGCAGGGTGACATGCGCCTTCGGGTACTGGGTGCGCAGATAGCGGACCATGCGCATCTGCAAGCCGTAGTCGCGCAGCGAGACGGCCCCGTCCTCGGGCTGGACGAGGTTGACGGCGACGAACCGCGGGTCGGCCTCGGCCAGCCGCATGCCGAGGGCGAGCTGGGTGAAGACGGCTTCGGGTGAACCGCCGCGGTACGCCTGCGAGATCCAGCGGACGGTCAGGCCACAGGCGGGCCGGGCCCGCGGGGTGCCGCAGTGTTCGGCGGCGCGGAACTCGGCGTCGCCGTCGTCGGCCTCCGCACGGGCCTCGGCGACCAGCCGGCCGAGCCCGTCGTCCGCGAGCAGCTTGCGGTGCAGCGCGGCGAGGTCGCGGTCCCAGCCGACCCGGGCGGCAAGGTCCGCCGCGCCGTCGGCGGCGGGGGTGACCATCGTCTCCAGGTAGAACTGGTTGTCGCGGACGAGGGTGTCGGCGACCTCGGCGAGCTGCTTGCCCCGGTGCCGCCAGGCGACCTCGCCGAACTTGTCGAACGTGGCGAAGAAGTGGTCGTGGCCGTTCCGGTCCGGCGGGAAGTCCTGCATGGACCAGGCGCGGACGACCGCGTCCCGGAAGGCGCGGTCGGTGCGGGCGTCAGCGGCGGGACGGGTGCCGGGGCCGCAGGGCGGGACGGCCGCGGTCAGGGTGTCGGTGTCGACGCACAGCCCGTCCTCGGCCGCCAGTTCGATGAGGTACTCGGTGGTCACCGCGCCGGGGAGGTGGTTGTGCAGGTCTCCCCCCTTGGGCAGCCGCCGGAAGAAGGCGCGCAGGGCGGCGGGGCGGTCGCGCAGGGAACGGAGGTAGGCGTCCGTGTGTGCCTCCGCCGCGGTGACCGGCCGGGGCGGCGCGGCGGGCGGGGCGTCCCGGTGCGCCGTCCGGGCGGCGGCGGGCGGGGCGGACAGCAGGGTCAGGACACTGAGGGTGCCGAGCACAGCCGGAACGATCCTGCGGCTCAGGGCACTTCGACGAAGCGGAGTCACAGGGGAATGATCACGGAAGGATCACGGCACCGGGCTCCGATCCGGCGCATCCCGGCCAAGAGCACCCGCCCGGGCCAGACACCCGCCCAGAGCGGAACCCGCCGCACCACCGTGCCCCCCCTCGTGCCCTCGTGCCCTCGTGCGCCGGCCGCCGGGCACCCCCCTGCTCCCCTCGCCGGGCACGCCCGTCGCACCATCCGATGGGCGACGCCTCGTGCGGAAGCCCGCCAGGCGACGCCTCGTGCGGAAGCCCGCCAGGCGACGCCCCGCGCGGAAGTCCGCCAGGGACGCCCCGCCCGGAAGTTCCACCGGTCGCGGAGCCGCGCGGGCGCTCTCGGCACGGCGGCCGGACGAGCGGGTGCCGGCCGCGGGCCGGCGGCCCGGGGCAGCACGCCGAGAAGCGTGCGCTCCCGCCGAACTGATGGCATCCCGCTTCTGGCCCGGGAGACCTACCGGGCGGTATACAGACCCGGTCGAACGCGCGAGGCCGCTCGGAGAGCCGCGACCGCGCGCTCCAGTGGCTGAGGGGGAGGACCTATGGCGAACGGCACGCGTCCGGCGGGCGGGACGGGGACCAGGCGGTGGACCGCCGTGCTCGGGGCGGCACTGGGCGCCGGCGCCCTCGTCGCCGCCGGTACGGCACCGGCGGCGGCGCACCCGGCCGGGCACGGCGGCGCGAGCGCCTACGCGGCGCTCGGCGACTCCTACACCTCGGGCCCCGGCATCCCCCGGCAGGTGGACGCCGCCTGCGGGCGCTCGGACCACAACTACCCCTCGCTCGTGGCCGCCCGGCGCAGCACGGCCGCGTTCACGGACGTGAGCTGCGGCGGGGCCACGACCGCCGAGATGTGGCAGGCACAGGGCGGCAACCCGCCCCAGCTCGACGCGCTGGACCGGCACACGGACCTGGTGACCGTGCAGATCGGCGGCAACGACGTCGGCTTCGGCACCGTCATCGGCACCTGCGCCCGCCTCGCCGCCCAGGACCCGGCGGGCAACCCCTGCGAGCGCTCCTACAAGGCCGCAGGGTACGACCAGTTGGCCCTGGCCGTCGTGCGCACCGCGCCGAAGGTCGACCGGGTGCTGCGTGCGGTGCACGCCCGGGCGCCGCACGCCCGGGTGGTCGTCGTCGGCTACCCGGACCTGCTGCCCGACGACGGCGGCGGCTGCTTCCCGCAGGTCCCGTTCGCCCAGAAGGACTTCCCCTACCTGCGGGACACGGAGAAGCGGCTGAATCTGATGCTGCGGCTGGTGGCGGGGGTGAACCGGGCCGAGTACGTGGACACCTACCGCCCCACGGTCGGCCACGACATGTGCAAGGCACCGGCGGACCGCTGGATCGAGCCGCTGCGGCCGGCCTCGCCCGCGGCCCCGGCCCACCCCAACGCCAAGGGCGAGGAGGCCATGGCTCGGGCCGTGCTGGCCCGGATCCAGCGAGGGCACGGACGCGGCTGAGGCCCCCTGAGGGCGGCCGGAGCGCGCTCCGGGCCGGACCTCGGGGCGGCGCGCGGAGCCGCGGCCGCCCCGCCGTCCGGACCGGTCAGGCGCCCAGCGCCGCCAGCACCACGGTCTTGGCCTCCTCCTGCACCCGGGCGAGGTGGTCGGCGCCGAGGAAGGACTCGGCGTACACCTTGTAGACGTCCTCGGTGCCGGACGGCCGGGCGGCGAACCAGGCGTTCTCGGTGGTGACCTTGATGCCGCCGATCGCGGCGCCGTTGCCGGGCGCCTCGGTGAGCACGGCCGTGACCGCCTCCCCGGCCAGCGTGTCCGCGGTGACCTGGGCCGGCGACAACTTGGCGAGCAGCGCCTTCTGTTCGCGGGTCGCGGGGGCGTCGACGCGGGCGTAGGCGGGGGCGCCGAAGCGTTCCGTCAGCCCGGTGTAGTGCTCCGAGGGGGTCCTGTCCGTGACGGCCGTGATCTCGGAGGCGAGCAGGGCGAGGAGGATGCCGTCCTTGTCGGTGGTCCACACCGAGCCGTCCCGGCGCAGGAAGGAGGCGCCGGCCGACTCCTCGCCGCCGAACCCGAGGTCGCCGCCGATCAGTCCGTCCACGAACCACTTGAACCCGACCGGCACCTCGACCAGCCGGCGGCCGAGGTCGGCGGCGACCCGGTCGATCATCGTGGAGGACACGAGCGTCTTGCCGATGCCCGCGCCGGCCGGCCACCGGTCGCGGTGCCGGTAGAGGTAGGAGATGGCGACCGCGAGGTAGTGGTTGGGGTTCATCAGGCCCGCGTCCGGGGTGACGATGCCGTGCCGGTCGGCGTCGGCGTCGTTGCCGGTGGCGATGCGGAAGCGGTCGCGCTGCTCGATGAGGGAGGCCATCGCGTACGGCGAGGAGCAGTCCATGCGGATCTGGCCGTCCCAGTCCAGCGTCATGAACCGCCACGTGGGGTCGGTGTGCGGGTTGACCACCGTCAGGTCGATGCCGTGCTGCTCGGCGATCCGTCCCCAGTAGCCGACGGAGGCGCCGCCGAGCGGGTCGGCGCCGATGCGCACGCCGGCCGCGCGGACCGCGTCCAGGTCCAGCACGCTCGGCAGGTCGCCGACGTAGGTGCCGAGGAAGTCGTACCGCCCGGTGGTGTCCGCGGCGAGCGCGCGGGCGTAGGGCAGCCGGCGTACGTCCTTCAGTCCGCCCGTGATGATCTGGTTGGCGCGGTCCTGGATCCAGGAGGTGGCGTCGGATGCCGCGGGGCCGCCGCTCGGCGGGTTGTACTTGAAGCCGCCGTCGGCGGGCGGGTTGTGCGAAGGGGTGACGACCACGCCGTCGGCGAGGCCGGTGGTGCGGCCCCGGTTGTGCGTCAGGATCGCGTGCGAGACGGCGGGGGTGGGGGTGTAGCCGTCCGCGCTGTCGATGAGCACGGTCACCTCGTTGGCGGCGAACACCTCCAGCGCGGTGGCCTTGGCGGGCTCCGAGAGGGCGTGCGTGTCGGCGCCGAGGAAGAGCGGTCCGTCCGTGCCCTGGGCCGCGCGGTATTCGCAGATGGCCTGGCTGGTGGCGGCGATGTGGTCCTCGTTGAAGGCGCTCGCCAGGGACGAACCGCGGTGCCCCGAGGTGCCGAACGCCACGCGCTGTCCCGGGTCGGCCGGGTCGGGGTGGAGCGTGTAGTACGCCGTGACCAGCCGGGCCACGTCGACAAGGTCCTCGGGACCGGCCGGCCGGCCGGCTCGCTCGTGCGGCATGAGTCCGTTCCTCCGCATCGGTGGGGTTGTTCGCTCACCCCCCATCTTTCCTCGTCAGGGGCGTGCCGTGCGAGTGCGCCCCACCAGGTGGGACGCCCCGGGGCCGGCCGCCCCGCGCGGGGCGGCGCGCCGCTTGCGGTGGCCACGCCCGCCGGCCCCGCCCGCACGGCTTCGCCCGGCCGGGGGTCAGCCGATGTGGTAGCTGTCCCCGTACACCTTCCAGTCGAGCGGGGTGTTCAGGTCGAGGTTGCCGTTGCGCAGGAAGACCCGCTGCTCGGTGTCGACCCTGCTGGTGTCGCTGTGCGCCTCCTCCTGCTTCATGGCCCACACCCGGGCGTCGAGGAAGGCGTTGAGGTACGTCGTCTCGTTGCCGCCCTGGGCCGGCGGCTTGGCGGTGCGCAGGGCGCGGTTGCGGATGTTGCGGAAGCTGGTGGCGTCGTCGCCGTCGCCGTGCATGACGATGGCGTCGTAGTAGATGAACTGGCCGAGGGCGCGCAGCTGGTCGGTCTTGCCCTGGGCGACCGCGGGGTTGAAGTAGACGCGGTCGCGTTCGTCGTTCTGGGCCTGCTGGAAGGCGGTGTCCTGGGCGGCCTTGCGCCAGTCCTTGGGATAGTTGGGGTCGAGGCCGGAGTGCGAGTCGGTGCCGTTGACCTTGCGCAGGGCGGACAGGTACTTGGCGAGGACGTTGCCGGGCTTGCGGTCGGTGTACAGCTGGACGAGGTCCAGCATGTCGCCGGTGCCCGAGCAGAAGCCGATGATGCCGGCGGTGTAGCCGCGGCCGTCGTCGATGTCCTCGATGTACTGGTACTGGGCCTTCCAGTCGAGCGAGGAGTTCTCCGCGCTCGACACCAGCTTCATGGCGATCTCCTTCTTCGCCGGGTCGTCCAGGCCCGGCGCGGCGGCGCGGGCCGTGCCGGCGGGCAGGGCACCGAGCAGGGCGCCGGAGGCGACGGCGCCCAGCGCGGCCACGACGGCCCGGCGGGAGAGGCGGGCGGCGGAAGCTGTTTCGCGGTCTGTGTGCACCACAGGGGCTCCAAAGGCGAGTGGGGGGTGGTGAGTTGGTCCGTACCGGATACTGGTAGGAAAGTTTCCTATCAAATGCGGTGGGGACCGGTAACCCGGCTCGCACGAAATTCGTAGGATCGCACCATCCCCGGCACCCTCGGGCGCGCGCCCCCCTCGGCGCCCCCGCCACTCCCCCGCGGCGCCTCCGGCAGCCTCAGCCGCGCCGCGCCTTGCCCCGCTCGCGCTCGTGCGTGAAGGCGTACAGCTCCCGCGAGGTGGTGATGAGTTCGCGCATCTCCTCCCGCGAACCGACCATCGGCTGCGAGCCCCGGAGCGGGACCTGGGCGGTCTCGGGCAGGAACCTGACGGTCAGCAGCCCGATGGCGCCGGCCAGCATCAGGTAGTAGGCGGGCATGAGGTCGTCGCCGGTCAGCTCGACCAGCGCCGCGGTGACCAGCGGTGTGGTGCCGCCGAACGCGGCGACGGCGAAGTTGAAGCCGATGCCCATGGCCGCGTAGCGGACGGCGGTCGGGAACAGGGCGGGCAGGGTGGCCGCACTGGGCGCGGCGAAGCAGGCGAGCAGGGTGGCCAGGAGCAGCACCCCGAGGACCGGCGGCCAGGTGCCGTGGGCCTTGATCAGCAGGAAGGCGGGTACGGCGAGCACGATCATCGCCGCGGCGCCCACGGCGTAGAGCGGCCGCCGTCCGACGCGGTCGCTGAGCCGGCCGAGGAAGGTGATCAGTACGACGATCCACACCATGCCGATGAGCACCAGGACGTCCGCCGAGGCGCTGGAGCGGTGCAGGGTCTCGGTCTGATAGGTCGGCAGATAGCCGGTGACCATGTAATTGGTGACGTTGTAGAGCAGCACCAGGCCCATGCAGACGAGCAGGGGCCGCCAGTGGTCGCGGACGATGCCCTTCAGCTCGCTGCCCGCCGACTCCTGGGCCAGGGACTTCTCGTGCTCGTCCAGTTGCTGCTGGAAAGCCGGGGACTCCTCCAGCTTCAGCCGCATGTAGAGGCCGATCGCGCCGAGCGGTCCGGCGATCAGGAAGGGGACGCGCCAGCCCCAGGAGAGCATCTGGGACTCCGTCAGGGCCAGATTGAGGCCGGTGACCAGCGCCGAGCCCAGGGCGTAGCCGACGAAGGTGCCGAAGTCGAGCCAGCTGGAGAGGAATCCGCGCCTGCGGTCGGGGGAGTACTCGGCGACGAAGGTGGTGGCCCCGCCGTACTCTCCGCCGGTGGAGAAGCCCTGGACCATGCGGGCCAGCAGGAGCAGCACGGGCGCGGCGATGCCGATGGTGGCGTACCCGGGGATGACACCGATGGCGAAGGTTCCCGCCGCCATCATGATCATGGTGGTGGCGAGCACCTTCTGCCGGCCGATCCGGTCGCCGAGCGGCCCGAAGACCAGCCCGCCGAGGGGTCGTACGACGAAGGCAGCGGCGAAGGTCGCGAAGGAGGAGATGACCTGGGCGGCCGGGGAGGCGCCCGGGAAGAACACCTTGCCGATGGTGGCGGCGAGGTAGCTGTAGACGCCGAAGTCGAACCACTCCATGCAGTTGCCGAGCGCGGAGGCGCCGACGGCACGGCGGAGCAGCGGGCGCTCGACGACCTGGACGTCGTCGGCGCGGAAGGCCCCTCGGTTGCGGCGGAGTCTGCGGGTCAGCTCCGCTCGGACCTGGCGCGGCAGCCGTGCCACGGCTCCCGGTACCCGCGCCCCGCTCCGGGTGTCCTTTTCCCCGCCTGACGTCACACCGTCCACGAGCGCCTCCTTCGTCACACGCCCTTGATCACCGTCTGCCCCTCCCGCCGATTCAGAAACGGAACCGCTCAATCCCATCCGGGACGGCGGTTGGACTTGCGTGACGCCAGGGAGCAGGGTGGACGAGCCCGTGCGCACACGCAGGGCACATCCACCGCACGACCCGGAGAGGACCCGATGACGTACGTCGCGGACCCCGCTCGTTACGACGGCACCATGCGCTACCGGCGCACCGGCCGTTCCGGACTGGACCTGCCGGTCCTGTCCCTCGGCTACTGGCACAACTTCGGCGGCGACCGCCCGTTCGAGACCCAGCGCGAGATCGCGCTGCGCGCCTTCGACCTCGGGATCACCCATCACGACCTGGCGAACAACTACGGCCCGCCCTACGGCGCCGCCGAGAGCAACTTCGGGCAGCTGCTCAAGCGCGACCTGGCGCCGTACCGGGACGAGCTGGTGGTCTCCACCAAGGCCGGCTGGGACATGTGGCCCGGCCCCTACGGGCAGGGCGGCGGCTCCCGCAAGTACCTGCTGGCCTCGCTGGACCAGTCGCTCGGCCGGATGGGCCTCGACTACGTGGACATCTTCTACTCCCACCGGCTGGACGCGAGCACGCCGCTGGAGGAGACCATGGGCGCGCTGGACACCGCCGTCCGCCAGGGCAAGGCCCTCTACGTGGGCATCTCCTCCTACGACGCCGAGCGCACCCGGCAGGCCGCCGCGATCCTGCGCGACCTCGGCACCCCGCTGCTGATCCACCAGCCGTCGTACAGCATGCTCAACCGCTGGATCGAGACCGACGGCCTGCTGGACACGGCGCGGGACGAGGGCTTCGGGGTCATCGGCTTCACGGCGCTCGCCCAGGGGCTGCTCACCGGCCGCTACCTGGACGGCATCCCGCAGGACTCGCGGGCCGCGCAGGGCACGTCCCTCGACTCCGGCTGGCTGACGGACGACATGCGGGACCGGCTGCGCGCCCTGAACGACATCGCGGCCCGGCGCGGGCAGACCCTGGCCCAGCTGGCGCTCGCCTGGGCCCTGCGGGACGAGCGGGTGACCTCCCTGGTGATCGGCGCCTCCCGGGTCGAGCAGCTGGAGCAGAACGTCGCCGCGCTGGAGAACCTCGGCTTCAGCGACGAGGAGCTGGCCGAGATCGACAAGTACGCGACCGACGGCGGCGTGGACCTGTGGCAGGACGCCCGGCTGGGCAACCTCGGCTGAGGGAGTCCGTCCGGGCAGGGGCCGCGGTGCCCGTCCGATATGGCACTCAGTGACACCCGTCACTGACATGGAGGATAAAGCGGACATAATGGTCGGAAGACGGGTCGCGCTTCCCGCGCTTCTCCCCGATCACAAGGAGCCGCTCACCGTATGGCGTACGGAGCCCACCGCAGCCCCCTCCTGCCTCCCCACCCCGACCTGAGCCTCGCGCGCGACTGCGAGTTGTGCCTCGGCTGGGGCACCGTCGTCACCCGCGACGGGGATCACGAGCTGTGCCACGCGTGCCAGCCCGAGCCCGGCGACGACGAGGGCGACGCCGGCGCCCCCGGTTCGCAGCTCCCCCGTTCATAGGGCTGCCCGCCCCCCTGCCCACCCGGGGCCCTTCGTGCGGCCGATCACGGTCCGGATAAGCTCTGGGTAATAGTTTCCCCAAGAAACATTCAAATGGACAGGGGGGCCGCCATGAGCGCCGCACGCACCAGCAGGACGCCGTTGCCGGGCATCGGTGTCCGGTACGACCTGACGACCCGCGAACACCAGCATCTGTCGGTGGTGGCCCACCGGGACGGTGCGCGCACGCTGAACGCCTACCGGCGCGACGATCCCGACGCCTGCGGGCTGTCGGTCCGCCTCACCGGCCAGGAGGCGGAGGCCCTGGTGGACGCGCTGAAGCCGACCCATCACAGCGCCACCCTGCTGTCCACGACGGAGCTGGGCCTGGTGGCCGAGCGGATCGAGCTGTCCGCGGCCTCGTACTGGAACGGACGGCTGCTCGGCGACACCCGGATGCGCACCGAGACCGGCGTGTCGATCGTGGCCGTGCTGCGCCTCGCCGAGGCGATCCCCTCCCCCGGCCCCGCCTTCCGGCTGGCCGGCGGCGACACGCTGATCGTCATCGGCACCCGTGAGGGCGTCGACGCGGCCGCCTCGATACTCGGACGGGAGTGAGCGGGGTGCACTCCTCCGCGGTCTTCCTGATCGAGTTCGGCGCGATCATCCTGGGCCTCGGGCTGCTCGGCCGGCTCGCCGCCCGCCTGCGGTTCTCACCGATACCGCTGTACCTGCTGGCCGGCCTCGCCTTCGGCGAGGGCGGGCTGCTGCCGCTCGGCACCAGCGAGGAGTTCGTGGCGATCGGCGCCGAGATCGGCGTGATCCTGCTGCTGCTCATGCTGGGCCTCGAATACACGGCCGCCGACCTGGTCTCCAACCTCAAGACCCAGTACCCGGCCGGGATCGTCGACGCCACCCTCAACGCGCTGCCCGGCGCGGCCATGGCCCTGCTCCTCGGCTGGGGCCCGATCGCCGCCGTCGTCCTGGCCGGCATCACCTGGATCTCCTCCTCCGGCGTCATCGCCAAGGTCCTCGGCGACCTGGGCCGGATCGGCAACCGGGAGACTCCGGTGATCCTCAGCATCCTGGTGCTGGAGGACCTGTCCATGGCCGTCTACCTGCCCGTGGTCACGGCCCTGCTGGCCGGCACCGGCTTCGCGGCGGGCAGTCTCACCCTGGGCATCGCGCTCGGGGTGGCGGGCCTGGTCCTGCTGGTGGCGGTGCGCTACGGCCGGCACATCTCCCGTTTCGTCTCCTCGGACGATCCCGAGAAGCTGCTGCTGGTGGTGCTCGGGCTGACACTGCTGGTCGCCGGGGTCGCCCAGCAGCTGCAGGTCTCGGCGGCGGTCGGCGCGTTCCTGGTGGGCATAGCCCTGTCCGGGGAGGTCGCCGAGGGCGCCCACAATCTGCTGGCCCCGCTGCGGGACCTGTTCGCCGCGGTGTTCTTCGTCTTCTTCGGCCTGCACACCGACCCGGCGAGCATCCCGCCGGTGCTGCTGCCCGCGCTCGCCCTGGCCTTCGTCACCACCCTCACGAAGATCGCGACCGGCTACTGGGCGGCACGCCGTGCCGGGATCTCGGCCAAGGGCCGCTGGCGGGCCGGCGGCACCCTGGTGGCCCGCGGCGAGTTCTCCATCGTAATCGCGGGTCTCGCCGTCACCTCGGGCATCGACTCCGACCTCGGCCCGCTGGCCACGGCCTACGTGCTGATCCTGGTCGTCCTCGGCCCGCTGACCGCCCGCTACACCGAGCCGCTCGCCCGCCGGCTGACCGGCCGCCGGGACCGGCCCACGGCACCCGAGGCCGAGACGGGAGCGGACACCGTGGCGCACGACCAGGCCACGGCCGCCCGCCCCTGACCGGGGCCCCCGCGGCGCCGGCCGTACGGCGGGGGCGCCCGCGGCCGGTGCAGGAAGTCCGCGCCCCTCCCGGCACCGCCGGCGCCGCTCACTGAGCCTCTCCGGGGGGGTACGCCGGCGCCGCGCGGGCCGACCGCGTCGCGGCGTCCGGCCCCGCGGTTCCTCGTGCTCCTCCGGGCGCCGGTTCTTCGTGCTCCACCGGGCGCCATCTGATGCGTCCCTGAGTGTTACCTATGAGTAATCCCGGATGGTTGGATGTGCGGCGCCACTCAGCCCCTTCAGCACCAGGGAGATCCAGTGACGCCCTTCGCCCCGCGCCGCGCCCTCGCCGCGGCCGTACTCGCCCTCGCCCTGCCCGCGGCGGCGCTCGCCGGGCCCGCGCCGGCCGCCGCCGCCGAACCGGCGCCGGCGCTGCGGGTCCTGACGTACAACGTCTTTCTGATGAGCAAGAACCTGTACCCGAACTGGGGACAGGACCACCGGGCCGCCGCGATACCGAAGGCGTCGTTCTTCCAGGGCAACGACGTCGTCGTGCTGGAGGAGGCGTTCGACAACTCCGCGTCGGACGCGCTGCGGCGTACGGCGGCGGCCTCGTACCCGTACCAGACCCCGGTGGTCGGGCGCGGCCGCGACGGCTGGGACGCGACCGGCGGGGCCTACTCCGCCACCACGCCCGAGGACGGCGGCGTCACCGTGCTGAGCAAGTGGCCGATCCTGCGCAAGGAGCAGTACGTCTACCAGGACGCCTGCGGATCCGACTGGTGGTCCGACAAGGGCTTCGCGTACGTGGTGCTGAACGTCAACGGCACCAAGGTGCACGTCGTCGGCACGCACACGCAGTCCACGGACCCGGGGTGCGGCGCGGGCGAGGCGGCGCGGACGCGGTCCCGCCAGTTCCGGGCCATCGACGCCTTCCTGGACGCCAAGAACATCCCCGCCGGCGAAGAGGTGCTGATCGCGGGTGATCTGAACGTCGACTCGCGCAGTGCCGAGTACGGAAGCATGCTCGCCGACGCGGACCTCGCCGGGGCCGACGCCCGCACCGGGCACCCGTACTCCTTCGACACGCAGGAGAACTCCATCGCCCACGACCGCTACCCGACCGATCCGCGCGAGGACCTCGACTACGTCCTCGCCCGCGCCGGCCACGCCCGCCCGGCCGGCTGGCGCAACGAGGTCGTCAAGGAGCAGTCGGCGCCCTGGACGGTGTCGAGCTGGGGGACGTCGTACACGTACACGAACCTCTCGGACCACTATCCGTTGCGGGCGTTCGCGCAGTAGCCGCCTACCGCCTGCCCAGCGGGCCCGGAGATCCGGCGGAAGCGGATCGTCCGGGCCCGCTCCGCTGTTCCCGCGCGGTCGCGCCGCCTCCCACCAGGCATGCGGGTGCGTCCGGCGGATTCCTCGCGGAACGTCCCCCTTGTCCTGTGGTCCAGTGGGTAGCCGAGGGGAGACAACCCCTGACCCCGGAGGAAACGGGCCACGAGGTATGGAAACCCCGCTGAGGACACGCGCGAAAACGCCCGACCACCCGGCGCCGCTGCGCTACAGCCGCACCTGGGAGACCGGTGTGACGAGCATCGCCGAGGCGAGAGACGCGGTCACCGCCCTGCTCGCCCGCGTGCGACCCGCGCCCGGGCGGGTCCCGGTGCAGGACGCCCAGCTCGTCGTCAGCGAGCTCGTCACCAACGCGGCGAAGCACGCGCCCGGCCCGTGCGCACTGCTCCTGGAGCTGCTGCCCGGCGCCACCGCGCTGCGCATCACCGTCACGGACACCTCCCGGACACCCCCGCGCCGCCGCCGGCCCGATCCCCGGCGGATCGGCGGGCACGGCCTGCAACTGGTGGCGATGCTCGCCCACGGCCCCGAGGTGACCCCGCTGGCCCACGGCAAGCGGGTCAGCGCGACCGTGCCCCTCGCCGCGGCGGCCGGCGGGACGTGACGGCCGGGCCGGGGCGTACGGTCACGCGGACCGGCGCCGCCGGCGGGAGCGGTGCGGCCGGGCAGCGGTCCGGCAGCGCCCACGAGCCGGCGGCGGTCCGGCAGCGCCCACGACGATCAGACGGCCATGACGGCCCTGCTCGGGCGTGGTCGCCGCCGCCGATCCGCCGGGCGGAGGTGGGGGGCGGCCCCCGCCCGGGTACCCGGCGCCGCATGAGCGATCACGACCACGACCGACAGCACAAGGACACGACGGCGACGGGGCGGGCCGCACACCGACGCCGGCTCAACGAGGCGGCGGCCGTCGCGGACATGCCGCCGGGGCTCCTCGGGGTCTACCGCACCGCCGACGGTGGCCGCGGCACCCCGCCGGGCCCGGAGGGCACCGGTGCGGACGAGGGACCGGAGGACAGGCGGGAGCACTGACACCGCCGCGCGGCACCGGACCCGCGGCGCCCGCACGCCGCGGCCCGCTCACGGGGCCCCGGTCGGCCGGGACCGGTCGTCGACCGGGCCGGGCTGGTCGCGGGCGGCCTGCGGGCGGGGCGGTGCCTCGCCCGCCGTGAGGTGTTCCAGCACCTCGACCAGCTCCTGGCATGCCTTCTCCACCGAGCGCCGGGTGTTGCGCTGCTCGGTGATCACGGCGGACAGCAGCAGCGCGGTCAGCGCCATCGTGCCGTTGAACGCCTGGAGCTTCAGCATCACCGCGATCCGGCCCAGCTCCGCGAACGCGCCGATGCCCTCCGTGGCGGCGACGGTGGCCACCACGGAGGTGAACAGCGCGCACAGCACACTCCCGAGCAGCTGGAACCGCAGGGCGGCCCAGATGATGAGCGGGTAGACCAGGAAGAGCAGGCTGATCGAGCTGAGGATGGCCAGCGGTACGAGAGCGCAGGCGATGACGGCGAGCGCGGTGGCCTCCTTCCAGCGGCCGAGGGGCAGCGGCCGGCGGGCCCCGGCCAGCATGAGCAGCAGCGGCGTGACGATCAGGACGCCCATCGCGTCGCCCACCCACCAGGCGAGCCAGACGGGCCAGAGGCTGTGCCCGGCCAGGTTGTCCGTGACGACGAGCATGCCGACGCCTACGGTGGCGCTGATCAGGGTGGCGGTCAGCGCGGCCAGGAACACCAGGGCGAGGCCGTCGCGCAGCCGGGCGAGGTCGGTACGGAATCCGGCCCGGCGCAGCAGGAGCGCGGCGCACACGGGCGCGGCGGTGTTGCCGAAGAGGATGCCGAGCACCCAGATGTCGGGACTGGTGAGGTACAGGACGGCGCAGAAGGCGCCGAGCGAGATGCCGGGCCAGCACCGCAGGCCGAAGACCAGCAGCGCGGCGAGGGCGACACCGCTCGCCGGCCAGATGGGGGTGACCACGGCGCCCTCGACGGTCAGCCGGCGCAGCAGGCCGAGCCGGGCCGCCCCGTAGTAGCAGGCCGTGACGAGCAGCACCTGGACGATGAGGCCGCCCGGCCGGCGCAGCTGCTCGATACCCACCACAGCAGCCATCTCACACCGATGGCCGCGGGTCGGCGAGGCGAGGCGGCCTCCGGTCCGGCCCTATGGCTGAATGCCGGAGCGCTCCGGCGGCCTTCCGCGCGGGCCGGGCGGGGCCGGACACGGGTCGGCCCGGAGCCGGGGGCGGGGCGGGCGGCTCAGGTCGCGGCGCACGGCCCGTCGACACCCACGACCAGGACGGCGGCGTCGTCCTCGTGTCCCACGCTCTCCGCCCCCTTGATCACGGCCGAGGCGAGCGCGTGGGCCTCCAGGCCGGCGACGGCGGCGATGCCGGCGAGCCGCGCCACCTGGTCGAGGCCGTCCTCGACGTACAGCGAGGGCCCCTCCACGACACCGTCGGTGAGCAGGACGAACACTCCGCCGGTGGTGAGCCGGTGCCGGGTCACCTCGTACTCGATGCCTTTCTCGATGCCGAGCGGCGGGCCTCCTTCGTCGTCGACGATGCCGGATTTGCCGTCCGCGGTGGCCCAGATGGAGGGGATGTGGCCGGCCCGGGCGCTCTCCAGCACCCCGGTGGCCGTGTCGAGCCGCATGAAGGTGCAGGTGGCGAAGAGATCGCTGCCCAGGGAGATCAGCAGGTCGTTGGTGCGGGCCAGGAGTTCGCCGGGTTCGCCGGTGACCGAGGCGAGCGCCCGCAGCCCGGCCCTGACCTGGCCCATGAAGGCCGTGGCCTCGATGTTGTGGCCCTGCACATCCCCGATGGACAGTCCGATCCGGCCGTCCGGCATGACGAAGGCGTCGTACCAGTCGCCGCCGACGTTGAGACCGAGGTTGGCGGGCGCGTACCGCACGGCCAGGTGCAGGCCGGGAGCGGCGGGCAGGTCCCGGGGGAGCATGCCGCGCTGCAGGGCGATGGCCAGTTCGACCTGGGTGCGCTGCGCCTCCGCGCGCTGACGCGCCTGGGCGGTGAGCGAACCGAGTCTGACCAGCAGCTCGTCGCCTTCGTCCGGGGGGCGCTTGCGGGGCATCGATCACTTCCGGCGGGGTGGTGGCGCGCGGCGGCCCGATCGCCTGAATCTTTGGCAAACGCCTAGATTTTACCTATATAGGAGTATTACGCCCCAGGGGTGACCGGGGACGGCCCGGTCCGAGCGGGCCGTCACGGGCCGCGCCCAGCGGGCCGGTGGCCGGGCCCGGGGACGGGCTCCTTCCCCCGCGCCGCCGTCACCCGGACGGTTGACCTGCCCGTGTCGGCGCCGGGGCCTGGCGGGCGCAGGGTGGGAGATTACGGGTGCGGCCCCGTTCCGCGTCTCCCCCGTCTGTGCTCACTAAGGACACCCCTATGCGCCTGTGTCGTCCGCTCGCCGCCGTGCTCGGCGGTCTCGCCCTCACCCTGACCGTCGCGGGCTCCGCGCTGGCCGTCGACGGCTCGTTCCTCTGGGTCGGCCCCAAGGGCAAGGCGTACGCCATCGACAGCCCGCCGGACAACAGGTGCCTCGACATGGCCCAGGAGGCCCGCGGTGCCCGCAACGCGACGAAGAAGACGCTCGTCGTCTACAGCCAGAAGAAGTGCAAGGGGTCGCAGCGGCGCCTCGCTCCCGGCAAGTCGGCGCCCGCGGACGCCCGCTTCGCCAGCGTGATCTTCAACCCGCGCTGACGGGACGGGCACGGTCCTTCCCAGGGGGGCGTGAGCCCCCCTCCCCCAGGCCCGCCATGCCCCTCGGACCTCGCGGTCTCTCGGATCCCTCGGTCTCTCGGATCCCTCAGATCCAGCCGTCCAGTGCGCCCATGAAGCCGTCGAAGTCGTCCCGGTAGAGGCTGTGCCCCGCGCCGTCGACCGTACGGACCTCGAAGCCCCGCCGGACCAGCATCTCGCCGAGACCGGGGCGCATCAGCTCGCCGGTGCCGGCCAGCACCACCAGCGACGGCACCAGCGGGCGGGCCGGAGTCTGGCTGACCGCGTAGATGCCCGGGAGGACGGCGGCCGACGCGGGGTCCCAGGCCGCGAGCGTGGCCAGCTCGATGTCCACGTCGGCCTCGTCCCAGCGGGGATTGAGGCTGCTGATCATCACGCGGTTCGCGGTCTTGAAGGCGGCGAAGTACGCGGACGCCTGGACCAGCTTCTCCCGCATGTCCCAGGCCGGATCGCAGTAGACGGCGCGGGCGGGCGCCAGCCGTTCGACGGCGCGGGCCAGCGCCAGCGCTCCGAGCGAGTGCCCGATCGCCAACTCCGGCCGCTCCGGGAGGGTTTCGACGAGGTCGGCCGCCCAGCTCTCGGGGCTGTACTCGCCCCGGCCGCTCGCGCCGTGTCCGCGCAGGTCGACACCGATGACCCGGTATCCCTTGTCCGCGAGCACGGGTGCGACCCGGCGCCAGGTGCGGTGGTCGGACATGATCCCGTGCACGAGGACGGCGATCCGGTCGCCGGTCCCCCACTCGTGCGTGTGCAGCCTCATCGGCGGCTCCTCCCCCCGTCAGAATCGGTCCGATCATGTCATCGCGGCCGGTGCCGGTACCACTCCCTCGGGACGGCGGACGTCCGCCCTCCCGCGGAAACGTCCGCCCTCCCGCGCTCAGTGCCCTGCTCATGGCCCTTTCGGGTCCGCTCGACCGCTGCGGGGCGCGGCACCGGGAGCGGCCCGCACGAGCCGGGGGCACCCCCTCCGAGCGCCTTCCCGACGTGTGGTTATCATATGAGCGCTGCCTAGCTCGAAAGATGGATCTGTGACTGTCAACGACGACTCGTTCACCAACTGGAAGATCCGCGAGGAGATCGCGGAGTCGATGATCCCGCTCATCGGGAAGCTGCACCGCGAGCGGGACGTGACCGTCCTGCTGCACAGCCGCTCCCTGGTGAACAAGTCGGTGGTCAGCCTCCTGAAGACGCACCGCTTCGCCCGGCAGATCGCCGGTGCCGAGCTGTCGGTCACCGAGACCATGCCGTTCCTGGAGGCCCTGACCGCGCTCGACCTCGGTCCGTCCCAGATCGACCTCGGCATGCTGGCCACGATGTACAAGGCCGACGAGCGCGGGCTGAGCGTGGCGGAGTTCACCGCCGAGGCGGTCGCCGGTGCCACGGGCGCCGGCAAGATCGAGCGCCGCGAGCCCCGCGACGTCGTCCTCTACGGCTTCGGCCGCATCGGCCGCCTCGTCGCCCGGCTGCTCATCGAGAAGGCCGGCTCCGGCAACGGCCTGCGGCTGCGCGCCATCGTCGTGCGCGGCGGCGGCGCCCAGGACATCGTCAAGCGCGCCTCGCTGCTGCGCCGCGACTCCATCCACGGGCAGTTCCAGGGCACGATCACCGTGGACGAGGACAGCAGCACGATCGTCGCCAACGGCAACGCGATCAAGGTGATCTACGCCGACGACCCGACGTCCCTTGACTACACGGAGTACGGCATCCGGGACGCCATCCTGATCGACAACACCGGCAAGTGGCGCGACCGCGAGGGCCTGTCCAAGCACCTGCGCCCCGGTATCGAGAAGGTCGTGCTGACCGCTCCGGGCAAGGGCGACGTCCCGAACATCGTGCACGGCGTCAACCACGACACCATCAAGCCGGACGAGCAGATCCTGTCCTGCGCCTCCTGCACCACCAACGCGATCGTCCCGCCGCTGAAGGCGATGGACGACGAGTACGGTGTGCTGCGCGGCCATGTGGAGACCGTCCACTCGTTCACCAACGACCAGAACCTGCTGGACAATTACCACAAGTCCGAGCGCCGCGGCCGCTCCGCGCCGCTCAACATGGTCATCACCGAGACCGGCGCCGCCTCCGCCGTCGCCAAGGCGCTGCCCGAGCTCAAGGCGAAGATCAGCGGCAGCTCGATCCGGGTCCCGGTGCCGGACGTGTCGATCGCGATCCTCAACCTCCAGCTGGCCCGCGAGGCCACCCGCGAGGAGGTCCACGACTACCTGCGCGAGGTCTCGCTGACCTCGCCGCTCAAGCGCCAGATCGACTTCACCATGGCGCCCGACGCGGTCTCCAGCGACTTCATCGGCTCGCGCCACGCCTCGATCGTGGACGCCGGCGCCCTGAAGGTCGACGGCGACAACGCGATCCTCTACCTCTGGTACGACAACGAGTTCGGCTACTCCTGCCAGGTCGTCCGGGTCGTCCAGCACGTGTCGGGCGTGGAGTACCCGACGTACCCGGCGACGGCGGTCTGATCCCCGCGGCTCCGCGTACGCGTACGGCCGCCGACCGGTGTTCCGGTCGGCGGCCGTTCTGCCGCTGCGCGCGTGGTCAGGCCGCGGCGGGCCGGGCGCAGGCGCCGGCGGCGCACGCCGTGAGCCACTGGTCGAAGTCCGCGTCGTAGCGGGTGCCGATGCCGTCGTGGTAGACGGCGTATCCGCCGGTGTAGTCACCGACGCGGAAGCGGTCGAGCATGCGCTGGACGTCGTCGGGGTGCCGCTCGATCATGTAGCGCACGGCGAGGTAGCCCCACGGGTAGGTGCGGGTCACGTCGCTGTTGTCGTAGGTGCTCTCGAACAGGGTGCTGAGCCGGTACGTGTGCCTGCCGGCCTCCTGGACGGCCTGCTCGTCGGCGAGGCCGCGGTAGCTGTAGGAGACGTACTCGGCGAGGCCCTCGATCCACCACACGTCCGGCACGGATATCTGCCGGCCGAAGTCGCCCTTCATGTCGTCACGGGCGTCCAGGAAGTGCGTGTACTCGTGGTTGAGGTTCCAGATGCGGGCCGGGAAGCCGTTGTCGTCGTCCCGCTGGTACATGACCGACATCGGCTGGTTGGTGGGGTCCGACGGATCGCCGCCCAGCGTCATCCCGCCGTTGTCGGTGCTGATCCCGTACATCGCCCCCGCGTACGTCTGGTAGTCGGCGCGGCTGGCGAAGACGACGAGCCGGAGCGTGGAGGCGTACTGCCCGGGTATCGGGCCGCCGGCCCGTACGACGGAGCGGAAGTAGGCGTCCTGGCGGAGCACACTGGCGCAGGCGGCGTCGAGGTCGGCGGCGGTCAGTGCCTGGGCGCGGATCGTGACGGCGGCGTCGCAGGGGTGGGTGACGGGCAGGACGGCCCTGTCGAGCTTGGCCGGCAGGTCGCAGACGTCGTAGTAGGCGCAGCCGGCGCTGTCGTAGTAGCCGGCCTGTGTGGCCACGGCCACCCACAGTCCGGCCGTGGGGCCGGTCATCGCGGTCCGGTCCAGCAGGTCCTTCGCCAACGGCTTGGCTGTGTCGCGCAGTTCGGGGTGCTCGACGTAACGGGCGACGTTCATGCCGGCGTTGGAGTCCAGGAAGGCCAGGTCGGTGCCGAGCTGGTCGGTGTTGGCCAGCGCGAAGTCGTAGAGGGTGTCGATGACGCGCGGGTCGGCGGCCACCGCCTGCACGTACCGCGGGTTCCAGTTGCCGCGCCACAGCGGCGTGTAGACGTCGTTGACGGCCCTGATCATGCTGTCCACCGCGTCGTAGGAGCTGTCGTAGGCGTTGAGCAGCCGGCGGTAGACGTAGAGGTAGCGGCCCTGCTGGTCGGCGCTGTCGGTGAGGATCACGGTCTCGCCGAGGATGTCGCCGTTGGCCGCCGTGACGTCCCGGGAGTGGGAGCGGGCGAAGAAGGCGTCCAGGCCGCTCGTGACCGCCGTGGCGAGGCGGGTGGTGTACGCGCCCGTGTCCCCGGGGTGGTTGAACTGCACGTAGTAGCCGGCGCGCAGGAAGAGGACCAGCTGGAGCTGGCTGCCGCGGTTGTCGCCCTGGTACTGCCCGGCGGCGCGGGTGTAGGCGTTGGCGACGGTCAGCATCTGGGCCTCGCGGAAGATGGCGCGGGCGTCCGTGCCGGTGACCGAGAAGAGGGTGTTGACGCAGTCCGGGGTCGCCGCCTTGAGGTAGGAGACGAGGGTGGATCCGGTACGGCTGCCGAAGTCGGCCGGGGTGCAGGAGGCCGCTCGCGCCGGGCGGGCGGCCGGACGGGTGAACGCCGGCTGCTGCGGGGGCAGTTGGACCGCGGCGAGCCGCTGGGGCCGGATCGCGGGGTGCTCGGTGACGGCCGGCCGCGCGGCCTCGGGCGAGGGCACGGGGAGGTGTGCTCGGGGTGCGGTGGCCGTGCCGGGGTGCGACGGGGGTGCCGCCAGGGCCGGGGTGGACAGCAGGCCGGTGAGGGTGACGCAGACGGCGGCTGCACCGGCGATGCGGCCGAGCGTGCCTCTCGGCGCGCGTCCGGGCAGCGCGAAGCGATAGCGCATCGGGATTCCTCCACGAAGGGGTGCGCCTCTGTGGGGTGTTGAGGCGTGTGAGGCACTGTCTCAGCGCGCCACCCGCCCAACAATGGCGTGTGACATAGCACATGGCACTGGCCGCTCATAACATCGCGGGCAGCCCGTTACGGGCTTCGCGACGGACTCCTAGGCTCCGGCGACGCTCCAGGTGCGCGAGGCCCACGTACGCAGATGCGGGGCCTGGGCGACGAGATCGCGGTACGCGGCCATGGCGGACTGGGCCAGCGTCTCGACGACGTCGTCGGTGACGCGGTCCGGCCGCCAGGCCAGCACATAGCGGCACCACAGCGGAGTGCCGACGAGCGGCTTGACCAGCACGTGCGGGATCGGCCGCAGCGTCGGCTGCACGAGGGACACCCCGACCCCGTCGGCGATCATGCTCTGCAGCTGGGTCTGGTCGCCGAGCCACTCGTGCACGGTCACCGGCGTGAACCCGGCCGCCGCGCAGGCGTCGTAGAACACCCCCGGCCAGCCGGCGCCGTCGTCCGGGGTGACGAACCAGGCGTCCTCGGCGAGGTCGGCGAGCTGCACCTGGGCGCTGCGGCGCAGCCGGTGCCGGGACGGCAGGGCGACGAAGGTGGGCTCGGTGACGATGCCGCGGTGGCGTACGGCCGCCGAGTGCCGCAGTTCCATGCCCGGGTAGTCGGCGGCGATGGCGGCGTCCACCGCGCCCTCCTCCAGCAGCTCCACGATCCGGGAGGACGCGTAGACGCTGGTGACGGCGAGGGTCAGCTCCGGCAGCCGGGCGCGGATGCGGGACACCGTGCCGGACAGCATGGGCGAGTTGGTCGCGGCCACGCGCAGGGTCCGGCCGGGGCGGGCCGCGGCCGGGCGGTGACCGATCGCCGCGGCCCGCGCGAGGACGTCCCGGGCCTGCTCGACCACCTCGGCGCCGTAGCGGGTCGGCCGGACGCCGCTCGGGCCGCGCTCGAAGAGCGGCTCGCCCAGATGGCGTTCGATGCGCCGGAGCTGGGTGCTGACGGCGGGCTGCGAGTAGCCCAGCTGCGTGGCGGCGCGGCCGACGCTGCCCGCGTCGGCGATCGCGCACAGCACCCGCAGATGCCGCAGCTCCAGCTCCATCCGTCCACTCCCCGTTCCGTCCCGGCAGGTCGCGCCCTGTCCCGCGCACCGTCCGCTCACCGCGCCCGTCCTGGCCACGACCGGCCGACCGCAGCGTTCCATTGTGCCCTCCGGGGCACAAGGCGCAGGTCCGCCAGGTCCGCCGGGGCCGACGGGGCCGACGGGTCCGCCGGGACCCGCCGCTCCGTCCGCCGGCCCGTACGGACAGCGGCACGCGCGCCCGTACCGGGAGCAGGCCCGCCCCTCGCCCCCGCTCATCACTCCGATGGCGGATACAGCGGGCAGGTGCCAGGTGGTGAGGTTGGTCCGTACGGGTTGCTCAGCCACCCGTATGCGCTGCCCCTATGACCGAGAGCACGCCTGATCCGCCGATGCCGCCTCCCCCACGCGTCACCAGCCCGCCCGTTTCCCGGCTCCTCGTCAGCGGCCTGTTCCTGGCCCTCGCCGTGTCGGGGTGCGGCGCCCGGACCGCCCCGCACCGCCTGGCCCCGGACGAGGTCATCAAGGCCGCCACCCAGCGGCTGACCGACTCCTGCCTGACCCGCCAGGGCCTCACCCCGCCCCGCCCGGGGCAACGGACCTCCGACGCCGAGCAACAGCGTGTCTCCGCCGCGCTCTTCGGCACGGGACCGGCGGAGCTGAGCCTTGCCCTGCCGACCGGATATGTGGTGCGGGCCCATACCGACGGGTGTCTTGCGGCGGCACAGCAGCGGCTCTACGGCGATCAGCGCCGCTGGTTCCAGGTGTCCGTGATCGTCGACAACCTCCGGCCCGAGGCCGACCACGCCCACCGCAGCCTGGCCCAGGTGCGCGCCCGGCACCGCGCCGAGATCACCGACTGGCAGCGGCTGCGCGCGCACGCCCTCACCCAGGCCGCCGCCGTCCTCGACCCGAACACCTGAGGGGAGACCCGTGGCCGTGCAGCGCCTCACCGCTCTCCTCACCACGACGCCGCCACGCGCCGGCGTCACGCCGGCCACCTCGGCCGCCGCGCAGGCCGCTGACCGCGGCTCCGGCTGACTCCGCCGCACGGAGAGGCCGGGCGCAGCGCCGGTGCGGACGAGCTGGGCGGCTCCCGCACCTGGAGCAGCGGTCGCCGAGCCGCCCGGATCGGGTTCAGTGGCGGCCCAGCATCTCCGCCACCCGGATGATCCCGTCCGTGCCGTGGCCGAGGCCGATGACCCGGCGGGCCATGCCCTCCACCGCGCGCATCACGCCGGCGTCGATGCCGTGCGACTCGGAGACCTCGACCACGTGGGCCATCGTGGAGACGGCCGAGGAGACGGGGTTGATCCCGCCGGAGTAGGTGCCGCTGTCGGCGTCCCGCGCGAACTCCTCGAACAGCGGCGGCAGAATCGCGCCGATGCCCTGGGCGAAGGGAGCCAGTTCCCGCGCGGTGACACCCTCCGCCCGGGCGATCGCCACCGCGTGCGCGTAACCCGCCATCGCGGTCCAGAAGATGTCGAGCAGGGCGATGTCGTAGGCGGCCGCGCGCCCGATCTCCTCGCTCAGGTGGGTGTGCGTGCCGCCGAGCACGTCCAGCACGGGCCGGTACGTCTCGTAGAGGTCACGCGGTCCGCTGTGCAGGAAGACCGCCTCCGGGGTGCCGATACTGGGGGCTGGTGTCATGATCGCGCCGTCCAGGTACCCGATGCCGTGGGCCGCCGCCCACCGCGCGGTGTCCCGGGCGCGGGACGGGGTGTCGGCGGTCAGGTTCACGACGGTACGGCCCTTCAGCGCGCGGGCGACCTCGTCGCGGCGCAGGACCGCGTCACAGGCGTCGTAGTTCACCACGCAGACGACGACCACCTCGCCGGCGGCGACGGCTTCCTCGGCCGATTCGGCGCCGGCCGCCCCCCGCTCGGTCAGCTCACCGTCCTTGCCGGGCGTGCGGTTCCAGACCGTGGTCCGCAGGCCCGCCCGGAGGAAGGCGCCCGCGAGGGAGCGGCCCATCGGACCGAGACCGAGCACGGTGACGGCAGGAAGATTCACGGACATGGACATGTTTGAACTCCTGTACAGGTGAAGGAAGAACGGCCGCTAGGGCCGGTGTGAGAACGGAGAGGCCGCCGATGACGCGCAGCCGCGCCCAGGACCCGGACGTCTGCGGAGTGACCGCCGCGATCGCCGTGATCGACGGCAAGTGGAAGACGTCGCTGCTGTGGCTGCTGGAGTCGGGCACGCACCGGCCCGCCGAACTGCGCCGCCGGCTGCCGGGGCTGAGCGAGAAGGTGCTGACTCAGGCGCTGCGCGAGATGGAGGAGGACGGTCTGGTCCACCGCGAGGTGCACGATGTGCTGCCGCTGAAGACGGAGTACTCGCTCACCGCCTTCGGCCGCGATCTGGCCGGGGCGCTGGGCCCGTTGACCGACTGGGGCCATCGCCGTCTGGAGCGTCTCCGCGAGCGCCGGACGGCTCGCGCCACGGTGTCCCGCCGCACGGTCGCTGTCACCTCCCCTCCTGTCTCCGACAGCCCCTGACCTCGGAGAACAGCCTCTCTCGCCGACCGGGCGCTGCCAAGTACGCACAAAAAGGTGGGTGTGCGGCCCGGCTCCGGGGCTCCCTGGTGATCCGCGCGCCGGCGGCGACCGAGCCGACCCGAATGACCCTTCCTGTTTGCCTAAAGCTATTAGGAAGCTTCATAATCGGTTACGGCAGAGGGGAGAGATCGATGACGCGTGCGGGTCTGACCACCGAACGCCTGGTCCAGGCCGGTGCGGAGCTGGCCGACGAGGTCGGCTTCGAGCAGGTGACGGCGTCCGCCGTGGCCCGGCGGTTCGACGTCAAGGTCGCGAGCCTGTACTCGCATCTGAAGAACTCCCAGGACCTGAAGACACGGATCGCGCTGCTCGCCCTGGAGGAGCTGGCCGACCGTGCCGCCGAGGCGCTGGCAGGGCGGTCCGGGAAGGACGCCCTCGGCGCCTTCGCGAACGTCTACCGCGACTACGCCCGCGCCCACCCCGGCCGCTACACGGCGGCCCGCCACCCGCTGGACACCGAGACGGCGGCCGGCAGCGCGGGCGTCCGCATCTCCCAGCTCACCCGGGCGATCCTGCGCGGCTACGACCTCACCGAGCCCGACCAGACCCATGCGGTCCGCCTCCTCGGCAGCGTCTTCCACGGTTACGTCAGCCTGGAGACGGCCGGCGGCTTCAGCCACAGCGCGCCCGACTCGCAGGAGTCGTGGACGCGGATCCTGGACGCCCTGGACTCGCTGCTCCGCAACTGGCCCGCCCGCCCCTGAACGACCCCGGAAACACAGGCAGACACGATGCACACCGTCCCCCTCACCCCCGACCTGATCCGCGGCGCCCTCGAACTGGAGCGCACCGCGCACGGCCTGCTGCCGCACCGGCTCCCGGCCCGGGCCCGCGCCCAGTGCGCCGACCCGCAGCTGGCCCTGGTGGAGTCCCAGCCCTCCGGCGTGCGGCTGGTCCTGCGCACCCGCGCGACCACCGTCGAGCTGGACACCCTGCCGACCAAGCGGGTCTACCCCGGCCTACCGCCCCGCCCGGACGGCCTGTACGACCTGCTGGTCGACGGCCGCCCGGCCGGCAGCGCCGCCCTCGCCGACGGCAGCACCCTCACCATCGATCTGGCCACCGGCTCGGCCGAGCACCGGCCCGGCCCGGTGGGCACCGTGCGCTTCACCGGTCTGCCGGACAGGGTCAAGGACGTGGAGATCTGGCTGCCGCACAACGAGACGACCGAACTCGTCGCACTGCGCGCCGACGCCCCCGTCGAGCCCGTACCGGACCGGGGCCGCAGGGTGTGGCTGCACCATGGCAGTTCGATCAGCCACGGCTCCGACGCGGCCAGCCCCACCACCACCTGGCCGGCGCTCGCCGCGTCCCTCGGCGGAGCGGAGCTGATCAACCTCGGCCTCGGCGGCAGCGCGCTGCTCGACCCGTTCACCGCACGCGCGCTGCGCGACACGCCCGCCGACCTGATCAGCGTCAAGCTCGGCATCAACGTGGTGAACGCCGACCTGATGCGGCTGCGCGCCTTCGGTCCCGCCGTGCACGGCTTCCTGGACACCGTGCGCGAGGGCCATCCCGACGTCCCGCTGCTCGTCGTCTCGCCGGTGCTGTGCCCGCTGCACGAGGACACGCCCGGCCCCACCGCCATGGACATGGCGGCGCTGGGCGAGGGCCGGGTGGGGTACCGGGCCGCCGGGGATCCGGCCGAGCGGGCCGCCGGGAAGCTCACCCTGCGGGTCATCCGCGAGGAGCTGGCCCGGATCGTGCGCGAACGCTCGGCCGAGGACCCGGCGCTGCACTACCTGGACGGCCGGGAACTGTACGGCGAGGCCGACTTCGCCGAGCTGCCGCTGCCCGACGCCCTGCACCCGGACGCCGCCGGCCACCGCCGGATCGGCGAGCGGTTCGCGGCCCTGGCGTTCGCCGCCGACGGCCCCTTCGCGCACCGCGCCGCCTGACCGCGCCCCGCCGGCTCACTCCAGATGGGCGAAGACGACCAGGTTGTCCGTGTAGTCCCGCACCGTGCGGTCGTAGTCCCCGGCGCAGGTGATGAGCCGGACCTCGGGACGGTCGGCGTCCGCGTACACCAGATCGCTCGGGAAATCGTCCTTCGCGAAGGTCTCGGAGTCGTCCACGACGAAGTCCGCGGTGCTCCCGTCGGACCGCTCCACGGCGAACCGGTCGCCGGGCTCCAGTTCGCCGAGGTCGGCGAAGACGGCCGGCGAGGTCACCGTGTCGACGTGCCCGGCGATGATCGCGGTGCCGTCCTCCCCGGGCGAGACGCCCGCGGCGTACCAGCCGACGAGATTGGTGTCGCCCGCCGGCGGCGGCTGGAGCTGGCCCGAGGCACCGATGGTCAGGGTGGTGAAGGGGGCGTCGACGGAGATCTTCGGGATGCGCAGCCGGGTCGGTGTGGCCCGGGACATCGCGTCGCCGTCGTGCCGCGGGCCGGTGACGGAGCCGGCGCCCGAGGCCCGCTGCGCCTCCGGTTTGTCATCCGGGCCCTGATGGCCGCCGAACAGGCTGACGGCGAGGAACACGGCCGCCGCGCCCCAGAGCATCATCCGGCCGCCGCGGCCGGAACGGCGGTCGTCCGGTGCCGCTGGGGTCGAGGCAGGGGTCGAGGGGGAATCTGCTGCCATCGGACACCACCTCACTCGGGCACGGCAGCACGGGGATCGGAGCAGGGACGGGACGGCGCCGGGGCCGGCGCCGAGGGGCACGGGCCACCGCGCCCGGGGGCGGGCGCAGGGGGCGCGGGCCGCCGACACGAGCGGCGCGTCGGCGGTGTCCGCAGCCCCTGGGACCTGCCGGTCCGTCAGGACACCGGGCCGGCGGCCTTCTTGCGGCGCAGCGCGTACGCACCGGTGGCGCCTACGGCCAGCACGGCGAGGCCGCCCGCGGTGACACCGGGCGTGGCGAGCCCGCCGCCGCCGGTGTGCATTCCACCGCGCGGCTTGCCGCCCTCCTCGTCACCCCAGTCGCCCTTGCCGCTCTTGCCTCCCTTGTCTCCCTTGCCGCCCCCGCCGCCGCCCCCGCCGCCCCCGCCGCCCTCGTCCTCGTCCTCGCTGTCCCCGCCCTTGTCGCGGTAGCTCTCGGGGTCGAACCGGCTGTCGTCGTTCTCCGAGCCCCAGCCGCCGCTGCGCACCGAGGCGAGCGCTCCGCCACCCGTGTGCATTCCGCCGCGCGGCCCGTCGTGTTCCCCGCCGCCGCCGCGCTCGTTGCCGTAGTCCTTGTCCTGTTCCTCGTCGGAGCCCTTGTCACGGCCGCTGTCGGATCCCTTGTCACGGTCACTGCCGGAGTCGCTGTCCTTCTCCTTGCTGTAGGAAGAGTCGTCCTGGCCGCTGTCGTGCTCGGCCGGGACGGCGAACGCGGCGCCGGGCGTCGCGAAGGCGAGGGCGGCTGTGGCTGCCGCCGTCGCCAGGAGCATGCGGGCAGAGCGCATAGTGATGTCCTTCCGCCGTGACCGGGCAGCGGATACCTCATCAGCTGGATGGCCCGGCCTCGACATGAACCACCGTCAGCGAGGCCCCCGGCTCCCACCATCCGGGCCGTCCAGCCGTGTCACCATGCCACCCGTCTGCCCCAGCGTTCCGGCCGCGCGACCCCTCGTCCGGGTCAATCGCCGGGGCGGCCGTACGCCTGCGGGAGTGATCGGGCCGTACGGCATCCGGGGCGCGGACCCGGCCCCCGTTCCCGCGTCCGGCGTCCGGCGCTCGTGTCCGACGGTGCCGCCGCGCCGCCATGGAGGTGCCCCATGCCCGTGAACCCCCGCCGCCGCACCAGGACCCGGCGGGCCGCCGCCGCGTGGGCCGGCGCGCTGGTCGCCGTCGCCGTCACCGCGGTTCCGGCCCGCGCCGGGACGGAGACGGTGACGGAGTATCCGGTCACCACGACGGCCGGTGCCGCTCCGGCCGGTATCACCGGCGGTCCGGACGGCGCGCTGTGGTTCGCGGAGCACGGCGCCGGACGGATCGGGCGGATGGCCGCCGACGGCACGGTCACCGACTTCCCCACCTCGGGACCGGACACCGGTCCTGCCGAGATCGTCCAGGGCCCGGACCGGGCGCTGTGGTTCACCGAGACCGCCGCCGGCCGGATCGGCCGGATCACCACCGGCGGGCGCCTCACCGAGTTCCCGCTGCCGAGGGCCGGCGGCGGGCCGACCGGGATCACGCTCGGCCCGGACCTGGCCCTGTGGTTCACCGAGGCGAGCGGGAACCGGATCGGCCGCATCACCGCCTCCGGCGGCATCACCGAGTATCCGGTGCCCACCCCGGACGCCTCCCCGCACTCCATCGCGGCCGGCGGGGACGGCGCCCTGTGGTTCACCGAGCTGAGCGGCGGCAAGGTCGGCCGGATCACCACCGGCGGGCGCGTCAGCGAGTTCCCGCTGCCCGGCGGGGCCAGTTTCCCGGGCGGCATCGTCGCGGGTCCCGGCGGCATGTGGCTCACCGCGTCCGGTCTGGGCGCGGCCGTCCGGATCGACTACACCGGACGTCTCACCCGGTTCCCGCTGCCCGGTCAGGACGGCCTGCCGGGCGGCATCACCCGCGGGCCCGACGGCCTCGTCTGGTACGCCGACCAGACCGGCCGGATCGGCCGGATCACCGCGACGGGCGCGGTCACCACCTTCCCCGTGCCCGACGGCGGCGAGAAGCTCCCGCTCGGCCTGGCCTCCGGGCCCGGCCGGGCCGTGTGGTTCACGGAGCTGCTCGGCAACGCGGTCGGCCGCGTCCGGGTCCGCGCCGGGTGATGCCCAGCCCTCTTGTTATGACCGCTGTCATAACCCAGTCTGGTACGGAGGCAGGCCGAGGCGGTGGGAGGAAGCGGTGGCGGACGCGAGGGCACGAGCCCTGTGGGGGCTGTACGAACCGGTGCACGATCTCGTCTACTTCGCGCCGGAGGCCCGGCGGGCGGCGGACGGGCTCGGCATGCGCGGTTACTGGATGGGCTATTTCGCGCTGCGCGCCGCCCCGCTCGGCGCGGCACCGCCGTCCGTGGTGACGAGCTGTTTCTACGTCTTCCACCCCTCGCGGGTGAACCGTGCGCTGCCCGACGCCTGGGGGTACGCGACTCCGGCGGAGGTCCTCGCGGCCCGCCGGGAGGCGATGGACACGGCGATGACCCGGCTGTTCGGGGCGGACACCGTCGGCTCCACCGATTTCGCGCGGGCCGCCGACCTCGCCTGGGAGGCCGCGGCGGTCGCGGACACCACGGGCCGGGTGCTGGCCGCCGCCAACCAGGCGCTGGATCGCCCGGACGGGGCCGCCGCGCGTCTGTGGCAGGCCCTGACGACCCTGCGCGAGCACCGGGGCGACTCGCATGTGGCGGTGCTGGTGAGCCTGGGGCTCGGGCCGGTCGAGGCCATGCTGCTGAAGGCGGCGTCGGGCGAGTCCGACGGCGTGTCCCTGCGGGAGACCCGGAAGTGGCCGGAGGCGGACTGGGCGGCGGCCGAGGCCCGACTGCGGGCGGACGGCCTGCTCGCCGCGGACAGCTCGCTCACACCGGCCGGGACGGCACTGCGCGCGGAGGTCGAGGCGCGCACCGACGCGGCGGCCGAAGGACCGTGGGCCCGCCTGGGCGCGGAGCGGAGCGAACGCCTGGCCGCATGGCTGGAGCCCCTGGCCGGGTCCGTCGAGAAGGCGGGACTGCTGCCGCCGGGGAATCCCGTAGGGGTGACCCGGGAGTGACGACCGGCCGGCCGGTGCGGGCCCGGCGGGCGCCGGCGCCCCCGCCCGGGGTGCCGGGCCGGGGACGCCCGCAGGGGCGACGGATACGGCGGGCTACCAGGTCACCGGGAGCCGCTCGGGTATCCGCTTCATGAAGCCGGTGCGCCAGACCAGTTGGCCGGGCGGGACGGCGAGCGCGAGGTCCGGCAGGCGGTCGAGCAGCACCTCAAGGGCGGTGCGGGCGTGGACCCGGCCGAGCGCGGTCGCCGGGCAGTAGTGCGCGCCGCCGCCGAAGGAGAGGTGGTCGGCGGTGTTGTCGCGGTGGACGTCGAAGCGGTGCGGGTCGGGGAACTTCTCCGGGTCGAGGTTGGCGCCCTCGACCAGGACGAGGACGAGTTCGCCCGTGCGGATGTCGGCGTCGCCGAGCCGGACGTCCTCCAGGGCGAGGCGGGGCAGGGCGTCGCCGATGGAGAGGTTCACCCGCAGCAGTTCCTCGACTCCCGGGCCGATCAGGTCGGGGCGGTCGCGCAGCAGGTCACGGGCGATGGGGTGGGTGAGCAGGTAGACGAGGGCCATGGTGAGGAAGCCCGAGGTGGAGACGGTGCCGGCGCCGAACAGGGTGACGCCGACGGTGGCCAGCATCTCGTCGGTGAGGTGGGTGTGGCCGGGGTCGTCGCGCAGGGCGGCGAGTTCGCCCAGCAGGCCGTGGGTCGCGGGGTCGTCGAGCAGGGCGGCCATCCGGGCGATGTCCCGGTCCCAGTTGAGCCGCGCGCCGGTGACGGGGCACGGCGCGTTCATGAAGGCGATGTCCAGGCTGCGCAGGAAGCCCGGGGCCTCCCGCTGCGGGATGCCGAGGATGCGGCAGTGCGTCCCGGCCGAGTACGGCTCGCAGAACGCCCCGCGCAGATCGGCCGTCGGCCCGTCGGCGACGATCCGATCCACCAGCCGGTGGGCCTCGGCACGCAGCCACTCGGCCAGGCCCGGCGCTTTGGGGTTCAGCGCCTTCATCACCGCGCGGCGCAGTCCGGCGCCGGTGATGTTGCCCATGTTGTTCACGACCTCCGGCGGGATCGTGAGCGCGTACTGCCGGGGGGCGCCGGGCGCGGAGGTGTCCTTGAGGGAGAACCGGTCGTCCTTGAGCACCTGCGCGCACAGCTCGTACGACGACACCAGCCAGGCCTCGTCGCCGGCGATGGTCCGCACCCGCCGCACGGGGGCGGTCGCGCGCAGTTCCCCGACCTCGGCGGGCACCCGGGTGCCGTCCCAGGAGAACGGGAAGCGGGGCAAGGGAGGGTGGTCGGCGCGGGTGTCCGGGGCGGTGGTCATACCGCGGCTCCTTCCAGGGCGGCGGGGGTGACGACGGCGTGGCCCTGGTTGCGGGACGCGCGCAGGCCGGCGCCGCGGGAGTACAGCAGCTCGGCCATCGGCAGGAGCTGGTGGTAGCAGTTGAGCGAGGAGGGCACCTTGAGGATGGCCGGGGTGTCCAGGAACAGCGGCGCCTCGGCGCACACGTACTCCAGGCACACGGCGCGCTGCCGCTCGGACGGGGTCTCGCCGCGCGCCGAGAGGAAACGGTTCACCAGCGTCTCGCAGACAGTCCGGAACGCACCGTCGGACACCAGCCGCGCCTTCAGCTGGCGATGGATCTCCTGGTAGGCGGGGTTGGTGCGGAACTCCGACATCGGATGCCAGTCCAGCCGGCCGCCGTCGGAATCGGCCGCCGACACCGCGTCGCGCACCTTGGCGCGCACTCCACGCAGGTTCTTCACGGCCTTGCGGCGGGCCTCGTCCGGCGGGTAGCCGGAGGCCTCGTACATCTCGGCGACGTACAGGTCGGTGTAGACGAAGTCGACCCGGTCGAAGTGGTCCAGTCCCCAGCGGGCGAGGTCGTGCAGGCGCCGGGCCGAGAAGTAGCTGTTGCCCGGGGAGACACCGATCACGGCGTGCGCTCCCTCGCTGAGGATGACCTCGCAGTGGGAGGTGTACGGCTGGACTTCGAAGACGTCGGCCATCAGCACGGATGCTGTGGTCACGGGGGAAATCCTCCGCCGCGCGCTAGTCCCTGCGGGGCCCGGTGCCCCTGGTGTGGCGATGCGGCGCCATCACGCTAGCCGTACGGGATCACCACGGGTAGTAACTGCCTGGGTTTGGCCGAAATCAGTCGTATCAACCGTTGAAATGCCCAGCGGAAGAGGGGGGTTGGGGGCCGTACCCTGAGGCCGTGGTCAACCGAGGAGAGACTCCGGAACAGGTGGCGTCCCGGCTCACCGGGCGCCGGGCGGCCGGCGCCGCACGATCGTCCGGCTCACCGACCGAGGTGCTGCTGGACGGCGGAACGCCGGTGATGGTCAAGCGCGCCGACGGCCCGGGGGCGGTGCGCGCGGAGGTGGCGGGGCTGCGCTGGCTGGCCGCGGCGGACGCGGTGCGGGTGCCGGTGGTACTGGGGAGCGACGAGCGCTGGATGGTGACCGAGCGCGTGCCGACCGGATCGCCCGACCCCGCGGCAGCGCTGCGTTTCGGCCAGTCCTTGGCCGCATTGCACAGGGCCGGCGCACCCCACTTCGGGGCGCCGCCGCCCGGCGGACCGGAGGACGCGTACATCGGCCTCGCGCCCATGCGGAACGTGCCGGGCGCCGACTGGCCGCGCTGGTACGCCGAACACCGGGTGCTGCCCTATGTGCGGGCGGCGGTCGACGGCGGCACGCTGGGCCCGGCCGAGGCGGCCGTGTTCGAGCGGGTCTGTGCGCGGCTGCCGGAACTGGCGGGCCCCGCCGAGCCGCCCGCCCGGCTGCACGGCGACCTGTGGAACGGGAACGTGCTGTGGGGCGCCGACGGCGAGGTCCGGCTCATCGACCCGGCCGCGCACGGCGGGCACCGGGAGACCGATCTGGCCATGCTCAGGTTGTTCGGCTGTCCGCACCTGGACCGGGTATTAGTCGGCTACCAGGACGCGGCGCCCCTTGCCGACGGCTGGCGCGACCGGGTGGCGCTGCACCAGCTCTTCCCGCTGCTGGTGCATGTGGTGCTGTTCGGGCGCGGGTACGCCGAGCAGGCACTGGCGGCGGCACGGACCGCGCTCACCGAGTGAGACTTTTCCAACACCCCTTCCGAGCTGCGGTTACGCTGCGTAAGGAAACCAATCACCCGTTCGATTCGTATAAGGACGTGAAAGCCGAATCAGGGAGAGACCATGCAACCGTTCACGCTCAACTACGCGCGGCCCGCAGTGCAGTTGGACGTCACCGCTCCGTACGCGTACGACTCCGGACTGCAGTTGAACGTCCTCCCGGACGGAACGATCGCCGCCACCGACCACGCGACCCTGAGAGCCCTGGGCACGACCACCTCGACCGCGGGCTCCAAGACGCACTTCGACGACTGAACCGCGGACTGTCCACGATGACCGTGCTCATCCTGACAAGTGAAGAAGACGTGACGGCGGACATGGTGGTCCTCCGGCTCGGCGAGGCCGGCGTGCCCGTCGTCCGGCTCGACCCCGCCGATCTGACCAACGGGGTGGCGCTGTCGGGCGAGTACGTCCAGGGCGTCAGCCGGGGACATCTGTCCGTCGGCGGACGCCTGGTGAGCGTGAACGGGCTGCGCTCCGTCTGGGTGCGCAGACCCGGAGACCCGGCCGCCCGCGCCGCCCAGCCGTCCGCCTGGCTGACGGAGGAGTCCTCGCAGGCGCTGTACGGCATGCTCCGCTGTACCGACGCGCGCTGGATGAACCATCCGGACGCCGCCCGTCGCGCCCGGCACAAGCCCTGGCAGCTGCATCTGGCCCAGCGCAGCGGCCTCGCGGTGCCGGCCACCCTCATCACCACGTTCCCGCAGGCGGCGCGGGAGTTCGCGGAGCGCTTCCCGGAACTGGTGGTCAAACCGGTCTCCGGGGCGCATCCGCAGGAGCCGCCCCGGGCGGTGCCCACCAGCCGGGTCGCGCCGGACGCCGACTTCACCGCGGTCGCGTTCGGCCCGACCCTGCTGCAGCGGCGGATCCCCAAACGCGCCGACATCCGGCTCACCGTCGTCGGCGGCACGCTGCTGGCCGCTCGCAAGCCGACCGCCCCGGACGCCCACCCGGACGACGTGGACGTGCGCTTCGCCCCGTCGGTCTCTCCCTGGCTGCCCGTCGAGGTGCCGCCGCGCGTCGCCGAGGGTGTGCTGCGCTACATGGCGGGCGCCGAGCTGGCGTACGGTGCCTTCGACTTCGCGGAGGACGGCGACGGGATCTGGTGGTTCCTGGAGTGCAACCAGTCCGGCCAGTTCGGGTTCGTCGAGATGGACACCGGCCAGCCGATCGCCGCCGCCATCGCCCAGTGGCTGGCCGGGCACGGGGATCCGGGCAGCGGGTGTGCGCAGGGCGACCGGAGCACACCATCCTGAACAGGCGGGGAACGGACCGGAGAGAGGAACGCGACATGCGCATCGGACTGCTGGGGACGGGCCCGTGGGCCCGGGCGGCTTACGCCCCCGCCCTCGCCGGACACCCGGACCTGGAGTTCGCCGGGGTGTGGGGGCGCCGCCCGGAGGCGGCCACGGAGCTGGCGCGGGAGTACGACGTCGCCGCCTACGCCGACGTGGACGCCCTGCTGGCCGACGTGGACGCGGTCGCGGTGGCCCTGCCGCCGTCCGTGCAGGCCGAGTTGGCGGTGCGGGCGGCCCGCGCGGGGCGCCATCTGCTGCTGGACAAGCCGCTGGCGGTGTCGGTCGCCGAGGCCCGGGCCGTCACGGAAGCGGTGGAGCGGGCCGGGGTGGCGTCGGTGGTGTTCTTCACCACACGCTTCCAGAAGGAGCCGGACGCCTGGATCGAGGAACAGGCCGCCGTCCCGGGCTGGTTCACGGCACGGGCGCAGTGGCTGGGAGCGGTGTTCACGACCGACAGCCCGTTCGCGGCCTCGCCCTGGCGGCGGGAGAAGGGCGCGCTGTGGGACGTCGGCCCGCACGCCCTGTCGGTCCTGCTGCCGGTGCTCGGCGACGTACGGCGGGTCGCGGCGGCGGCACCCGGTCCGGCGGACACCGTCCATCTGGTGCTCGACCATGCCACCGGTGCGTCGAGCACGCTCACGCTGAGTCTGACGGCTCCGCCGGCGGCGGCCGGGGCCGGTGTGGAGCTGCGGGGCGAGGCCGGCGTGTCGGTGCTGCCGGGGAGTTCCGAGGGGGCGGTCCCCGCGCTCGGCCGGGCCGCCGGCGCGCTGGTGCGGGCGGCCCGGACCGGGCGCCCGCACCCCTGCGACGCCGCGTTCGGCCTCCGCGTCACCGAGATCCTCGCGACGGCGGAGGCCCGGCTGGCGAGCGGTACGGACTAGGCGGTCCCGGTCCCGTCCAGCCGGTAGTTGACCCGTTCCCGGGTGACGGGATAGCCGGCCCTGGCGAAGTGCGCGGCCATCGGGAAGTTGTCCTGGTCGGTGGCGGCCCCGATGAACTCGGCGTCCTGTCCGGCCAGGAAGTGGGTGCACTCGACGAGCAGGTCGTAGGCGTAGCCGTGGCCGCGGTGTTCCGGCACCACGCCGATGAAGCCGACGCACGGCCCGGACGGGTTGCGTGCCGGGATGTGGATGCCGACCGGATCGCCCGCCGGCGTGCGGGCGATCTGCCACCAGGACCTCGGTGACGGGAACCAGTGGAAGACGTCCAGGTCCTCCTGGGCCGCGTGATCCACGCCGCCCTCCGCCACGGCCCGGCGGGCATGGGCGTCGAGGGTGGCGGAGTTGATGCGGCGCAGGAGGCCGTAGAACACGGCGTCGTCCGGTTCGGCGGTGAAGACGAGCCGGCCGGGCCGCTCGGGCAGGCCGCAGTCCGGGGTCCAGCGGTAGATGAAGCGCTCCACCAGGGGGGTGTAGCCGGCCATGCGCGCGACGGCGGCACGGCTGTCGACCGCGGCGCGCAGCAGCGGATCCTCCCGCCAGCCGGGCGGCAGGTCGAGTTCGAGTTCGGGGGTCTGCCAGGGCGCCGAGCGCAGCAGCTCCGCGCCCGCTTCCTCCTCGCCCTCGGCGACGTCGAGCCAGTTGATCAGCAGCGGCTCGGGGTCCTCGGGCCGGGCCCACCAAGCGGCGCGCGCCACGGTGCGGCCGTCGCGCAGCGCGATGCGCTGCCAGTCGGAGCGGTAGCGGACCAGGCGGTGCCGGTCGGCCAGGGCGAGCGGGTCGGGCATGGTGCGGAAAAGGTGAGCACTGCTCTCGTCGAGCGTGCGGATGACCAGGTCGGTCAAGGATTCCTCCGGGATGCGAATGGTGTGCCGCGCTCCCGGTCGGATCTCAGACGTGACACGCCCGCGGCACGGGGAGGGGGGAGCGCTGGATGATGGTGAACCGCATGACACTCGCCTCCTTCTTCCGTCCGTTCCGGGCGTGATGATCACAGCGTAGGGCGCGGCCGCGGGGGCGTCCATCGTTTTTCCACGGGGCGCGGTACGGGGGCGTCGGCGTAGCTTGGGGATGTGAGAGCGGTGCGCGGCTGGTCGTCGCGCGGTGACCGGGAGAATCGCGGCTGGCTGCGGGGAGCGCCACCGCCGTGGTGGATACGGGTGCTGCCCGTACTCCTGCTCGCGGCCGTCGGCTCGGCCACGCTGGTCACGCCCCATGCGCGTGATCTCGGTTTCGTGCTGGGCGCCATCCCGCCGCTCGCGGTCCTGTCGTACGGCCCGCTGATGACCGGCCTGCTCGGCCTCGGCGTGGTCGCGGTGCTGAACGTGCCGGGCACCCAGCTGAACAGTCCGGGCGACACCGATCTGCTCACCATCGTGTTCGTGGCCACGCTGAGCGTGTTCGTGTCCTATGTGCGCAGCCATCGGGACGCCCAGCTGCACGTCGAGCGGACGATCGGGGAGGCGGTCCAGCGGGCCGTGCAGCCGCCGCTGCCCGAGCGGGTCGGGCGGGTCGGATGCGCCACCTTCTACCGGGCCGCGCAGAACGGGACGCTGGTGGGCGGCGACTTCTTCGACGTACGGGAGGGCCCGTACGGGGTGCGCGCGGTGATGGGGGACGTGCGGGGGCACGGGCTGACGGCGGTCGCCACGGTGGTGTCACTGCTCGGGGCGTTCCGGGAGGCCGCTCTGGACCAGCCGGACCTGGAGTCGGTGGCGGCCCGCCTCGACCGGCGGCTGACGGTGGACTCGGCGGACGTACGGCACGCGGAGCTGTTCGCGACGGCCCTGCTGCTGGAGTTCGCCGCGGACTCGGCGGCGGTGCGGGTGCTGGCCTGCGGTCATCCGGCGCCCGTCCTGCTGTGCGAGGGGCAGGCCCGGGAGGTGACCGTCCCGCCCGGACCGCCGCTCGGCATCGGTCTCGTCGGCGTGGATCCGCCGAAGGAGGTCACTGTGGCGCTGGGTCCGGCCGACCGGCTGTTCCTCGCCTCCGACGGCGTGTGGGAGGCCCGGGACGCCGGGGGTGCGTTCTATCCGCTGCCGGAGCGGCTGGGCACCCTGGCCGGCACCGCGTCCGCCGAGCTGCCCGCCGCGGTGTGGGCGGATCTGGCGCAGCTGCGCTACCGGGTCCGCGACGACGCCACCATGATGGTGCTGTCGCCCGACCCGCCGGACGGCTGACCGCACCCGCGCCGCCGGCCGCCGTGCGGACCGGCTCCACGGCCGTGGTCGCCCCGTGCCCCACCGGGTCAGCCCACCTCCCACAGGAACCGGTGGGTGTGGATGCCGAAATACGGGAAGGAGCGGATCTCGCGGACGCCCTCGACCGGGCGCACCACGTCGTTGACGAAGTCGAGCAGCGCCTTCGGGCCCGGCGCGACCACCTCGGCGAAGAGGTCGAAACCGCCCGAGGTGAGCACGGAGTACACGACCTCGGGGCGCTCGGCGAGGGTGTCGGCGACGCTTCGGGGGTCGCCGTCGACGCCGATGCCGAGCAGGGCCATGGCCTGCCCGCCCATGGCCATCGGGTCGGTGACGCCGACCACCTGGACCGCCTTGGCGTCCAGCAACCGCTGCAGGCGCTGGCGGGCCGCCGAGGCGGACAGGCCGACCCTGGGTCCGAGGTCGGCGTAGGCGATACGGCCGTCGGTCTGCAGTTCCCGCAGGATGGCCCGGTCGATGTCGTCCATGTCCTTCACGCGTCCCGTCCCCTCTCCTCAGGTCTCCTCAGGCGGCCAGCTCGGCGAGCGCGGCGGCGAAGACCTCGGTGTGGGTGTCGACGTCCCGCTCAGTGGTGTCCGGGCACATCAGCGCCATGTTGTGGAACGGGGTGAGCAGGATGCCCCGGTTGGCGAGGTAGAGGTGCAGGAAGTCCTCCAGATCCGGGTCGGCGGCCGCGGCGGACTCGGTACCGGTGCGCGGGGCCCGTGCGGTGAAGCGGTACTCGGTGCGGGCGCCGAGGCGACTGACCGACCAGGGCAGCCGGTGCGCTTCGACGCCGGCCCGGACACCGGCCTCGAACCGTGCGGCGAGGCCGCTCATCCGGGCGAACGCCTCGGCCGTGAGCACATGTTCGAGGGTGGCCCGGGTGGCCGCGACCGACAGCGCGTTGCCCGCGAGGGTGCCGCCGACACCGCCCATGTCCACGAGGTCCAGGTCGGTGCGGGACAGCAGCCGGTCGGCGAGTTCGGCGGAGAGCCCGTAGGCCCCGGCCGGGATGCCGCCGCCGATCGCCTTGCCGATGGTGAGGAGGTCGGGTGACAGGTCCCAGGCGGCCGTGCAGCCCCCGGGGCCGGCGGAGAAGGTGTGGGTCTCGTCGTTGACGAGCAGGGCGCCGTACCGCCTCGTGAGGTCACGGACCCCGGCGAGGTAGCCGGGTTCGGGCAGCACGATGCCGATGTTGGTGAGGGCGGGCTCCATGAGGACGGCGGCGACGTCGCCCTCGGCCAGTTCGCGCTCGAGGCCGGCCAGGTCGTTGAACTCGGCGACCCTGCTGGTCAGCGTGACGTCGCAGGGCGCACCGACATTGCCGGGGCGGGCGGTACCGGTGCCGTCCGGGCCGGTGACGATCAGCGACTCGTCCACGCTGCCGTGGTAGCAGTAGCTGTTGACCAGGATCTTCGGGCGCCCGGTGAGGGCCCGGGCGAGCCTGATCGCCCAGCGGTTGGCGTCGGTCGCGGTGAGCGAGAAGCTCCAGCGCGCCAGGCCGAACCGCCGGGTCAGCTCGGCGCCGACCCACTCGGCGTCCTCGGTGGGCAGCATGGCGGTGGCCCCGCCCAGCTCGGCGAACCGCCGCCGGACCGCCTCGGTCACGGGCGCGGGCGAGTGACCGGCCATCGCGCCGGTGTCGCCCAGGCAGAAGTCGATGTACTCGTGCCCGTCCGCATCGGTGACCCGGGCGCCGCGGGCGCCGGCCAGATAGCGCGGGAAGCCGCCGGCGTTCTTGTTCATCCAGGTCATCGGTACCCGGCCGAAGAGGTGGCCGGCGTCCGCGTAGGCCGCCCGGGACCGCGGGTTGCGGCGTTCGGCCTCGGCGCTCTCGCGGGTCAGAAGGGCGTGCAGACGCGTGCGGTCCATGGACACCTCGACGGAGAAGGCGACGGAACGTCGCGAGAGTACGACGGAAAAGGAGACTCCCTCAATGCCGTGCGCGCGATTCGATCGCGAGGACGATCGATTCCGGCGCATCCCGCCGGGGGATCACCCGACGATCACCGGACGGGTGACGCATCCCCCTCCCCTCGGCTGACGAACCGGCAGCCGGAGTTCGAACGTCCCGCCACAAACGCCAGGCCGCGCCACCCCTTCCGCCGAATAGAAATATCTACAACGATGCATATGCCGGGTTGGCGTGCGGACGCACGAAGTGCCCGGTCATGGTCGTTCCCTGCGCTCGGCAGGCGGGCGAGGACACCCGGAGCAGTGCATGACGAACACGATGTGGATGCGGGGCGTGGAGTGGCTGGCGGCGGCGTCGGCCGACCCGCGCGCCTGCAAATGGGAGTGGGACCACGGCGAGGGCATCGCGCTGCTGGAGGGGGGCCGCTTCTGGGATGTGCTGAGCGTCCCCGAGCGGCTGGGACTGCTCACCCTTGATCTGCTGTGGCGGCCGGAGCTTCCCGTACCGGGGCCGACGCTGGTGGACACGGCGGCGGGACGGGTCGGTTTCTTCCTGCCGCCGGATCCGTCCGGCGGCTGGGTGGGGGCCGGTCTGCGGTACGCGACCAAGGGATCGTGGGTCGCCGTGCCGCCGCCGTACCGGTCGGCCCGCTTCCTGGAGTGGCTCGTCCCGCCCGACGGCACCGGCACACTCCATACGCCCGGCGGTCTGGAGGACGCGCTGCAGCAGGCCAACGGCACGCTGGCGGTCCTCGCGCCGCTGCGCGGGCAGTAGCGCCGGCAGCAGGGCGGCGGCAGCCCGGACCGCGCCGCCCGGAGGCGGACAGAGCGGGTTCCGGAGGGCGCGGGCGGCGGGTTCGCGGAGGTCCGGGTGGAGGCGGGCAGCGGGACCGCAGAGGTCCAGGTAGAGGCAGACAGCAGGCAGCGGGGCCGCAGAGGTCCGGGTGGAGGCGGATAGCGGGGCCGGGGGCGGTCAGCGGTACTCGGGATCGGGCCGTGCGCTCGGACCGGGTCCGCAGAGTGCGGCCCACAACGCCTCGGGCTCGGCGGGGACGGTCCGCCCCCGCGCCCGCCACTCCGCGACCAGCACGGCGTAGATCGGCTCCCGGGTGCGGTCCACCCGGCGCAGGCGGCGCATCCGGTCCATCCTGTCCCTCCGGTCCATCCAGTCCAAGCGGTCCATGCCGGGGCAACGCCCGGAGTCCGCCACCGGTACGTCCCGCCGCGGCCGCTCACCGGGTCGGGTGAGCCCATCGCCCGAACGAGTCCTTCCGCCATCGGACAAACATCCCGCCACCCGGCCCGCCCGCCCGCCCGGCGCACACCCTGCCCCGCCCGCACAGCGCGCACCATGCCCCACCTGCCCGGTGCGCACCGTGCCCCACCCGCCCGGCGCGCACCGTGGTCCGGGCGCTCCTATCCTGGGAAGGTCCGGGCCCCGACGTCCCGCTCATCGCACGGTCGGCTCTCGCGTGCTTGGAGTCAGCCCATGTCGCCCACGTCCCTACGCCTGCGCCGGGGGGCGATGGCCGCCCTGCTGACCACCGCGTTCCTCGTACCGCTCACCGCCGGGGCGACACCGTCCACCGCACCCTCCGCGCCCGCCACCGGCACCCCGAGCCCGTCGGCCTCGGGTCCGGACGTCCGCCCCCTCTCCCCCGACGTGGCCCGCCGACTCGACGCGTCCGTACAGCGGGTGATGCGTGAGGCGCACGTGCCGGGTGTCACCGTCGGCGTCTGGACGCCGGGACAGCCCGACTACGTACGCTCGTTCGGCGTCGCCGACAAGGCGAGCGGCCGCAGGATGGCACCGGACCTGTATCTGCGGATCGGCAGCGAGACGAAGACGTTCACCGTCACGGCGCTGCTGCAACTGGTGGACCAGGGCAAGGTCGGCCTGGACGACACGATCGACCGGTACGTCGGCGGCGTACCGAACGGCGACAGGATCACCCTCCGTCAGCTGGCCGGCATGCGCAGCGGGCTGTTCAACTACTCCGAGGACGACCACTTCTTCAAGGCGCTCACCTCCGATCCGCAACGCCCCTTCACCCCCGAGCAGTTGCTGGACTACTCCTTCACGCATCCCGTGCTGTTCCAGCCGGGCCAGAAGTTCTCCTACAGCAACACCAACCTGATCCTTCTCGGCCTGGTCGTGGAGAAGGAGAGCGGCCGGCCGCTCGGGGAGTACATCGAGCGGCACATCCTCGATCCGGCCGGCATGAAGGACACGCTCTTCCCGAAGGGCGCCGAGTTCCCCGCGCCGCACGCGCAGGGCTACACCGACCAGACGGCGAACGGCGAGATCGCCGAGACGGCCGGCTGGAACCCGTCCTGGGGCTGGGCGGCGGGCGCGATGATCTCCACACTGGACGACCTGCGCGTGTGGGCGCCGACGGTGGCCACCGGTGAACTGCCCGACGGCAGACGGATGATCAGCGCCGCCACGCAGAGGCAGCGCCTCGTCACCCCGGCGACGCCGATCCGGGGCGCGGGCTACGGGCTGGGCATCTTCGATGTGCAGGGGTGGATCGGCCACAACGGCTCCCTGCCCGGATACGAGTCGCTGACCGTCTACCTCCCGGCGACCCGGACGACCCTCGTGGTGCTCCTCAACACCGACATCGGCTACCGCGGTGAAGAACCGAGCACCCTGTTCGGCCGGGCCGTCACCGAGATCATCTCCCCCCGGCACGTGTTCGACCTGCCGGCCGAACCGACGGTCAGGTGAGGAGCCGGCCGTGTCTCCCGGCGGGTGCCTGCCCGCCGCCGCCAGGAGAAAGCTCCGCCGGCGGCCCGGGGGGTGGCCGCCGGCGGAGACGCCATGCCCGGGACGGGGGGGATGGCCCGGGCGGCTCAAAGGTCGCATGCCCTGGAGCCGGGAAGATACGCCGGCGAATTCCGGTCGATCCGCGGAGTGTGCGAATCGGCCAGGGCTCCGGGGAGAGCTGCCGCTCCCCCGCCTGGCCTCCGACGCCGCGGACCGGCCCCCCTCTCTCCCCCCGGAGCACCGCGGCGCCGGCCCGCAGGGTCCGCGCCGGTCCGCGGGGTTCCGCTCGGTCCGCGGGGTTCCGCCCGGTCCGCGGGGTTCCGCTCGGTCCGCGGGGTTCCGCTCGGTCCGCGCTGCGTGACGCCGAGGCGGCCACGCTCGGCGCGGACCGGTGCGCAGGCGCCGGGGCCGCCGCCGATCCGCTGCGTGGCGGACCGGGGGCCGCCGCCGGCGATCGGGCCCGGGGCCGGGTACACGGGCGTGACCGTCACCTGGATCCCGGCGGCGCATGCGGTTCTCCCCTGTCCGTCAGTCACGACGTCACGGGCACCGAGACGGCGGCAGCGCGCCGCGCGTCCCGGGACGGCATAAGCTCGGCGGATGGCGAAGTACTTCGACGTGCACCCCGACAACCCGCAGCCGCGCAGCATCACACAGATCGCCGACGCGGTCCGCTCGGGGTCACTCATCGCATACCCGACCGACTCCTGTTACGCGCTCGGCTGCCGGCTGGGCAGCCGGGACGGCATCGACCGGATCCGTTCCATCCGCCGGCTGGACGACCGGCACCACTTCACCCTGATGTGCCGGGACTTCGCCCAGCTCGGCCAGTTCGTCCGGGTGGACAACGATGTGTTCCGGGCCGTGAAGGCGTCGACGCCGGGCAGTTACACGTTCATCCTGCCCGCCACCCGCGAGGTGCCGCGCATGCTGCAGCACCCGAAGAAGAAGACCGTGGGCGTGCGCATCCCCGACCACGTGGTCACCCAGGCACTGCTGGCGGAGCTGGGCGAACCGCTGCTGTCCAGCACGCTGCTGCTGCCGGACGAGGAGGAGCCGCTGACGCAGGGCTGGGAGATCAAGGACCGGCTCGACCACGTCGTGGACGCGGTCGTCGACTCGGGTGAGTGCGGCACCGAGCCGACGACCGTGGTCGACTTCTCCGGCGGCGAGCCGGAGATCGTCCGGCGGGGCGCCGGGGACACCAGTCGCTTCGAGTGAACACACGGGGTTCCGGGCGCGGCGGCGCGCACGGCGCGTGACAGCATGGCCGTAGCCGGCGCCGGGCAGGCATCCGCCGCCCGCCGCCCATCCCCGAGGGAGGGCCTTCTCGCCATGACCGATGTCCACGCGACCGCCGTCGACATCCCGACCGAGGACGGCGTCGCCGACGCCTACTTCGTCCGCCCGGCCGACGGGCGGCCCCGTCCGGCCGTCCTCTTCTTCCAGGACGCCTACGGGCTGCGCCCGCAGTTGCGCGCGATGGCGGACCGGCTCGCCGCCGCCGGATACACCGTGCTGGTGCCGAACGTGTTCTACCGCCTCGGCCGGTCGCCCGTGGTGGACCTGCCCGAGTTCATCGACCCGGGTGCCGACCCGAGCATCTGGGAGCGGCTCGGCCCGGTCCTGGCCTCACTGACGCCGGACCTGGTCAAGCGGGACGCCGGCGCCTATCTGCGCTGGCTGGCCGACAGCCCGCAGGCGGCCGACGGCCCGGTCGCGCTGACCGGCTACTGCATGGGCGCCCGGCTCGTGCTGTGGACCGCGGGCGCCCACCCGGACCGGGTCGCGGCGGGCGCGGGCTTCCACGGTGGACGCCTCGCCACCGACGACCCCGACAGCCCGCACCTGGAGGCCCCGCGGATCACCGCGGAGCTGTATTTCGGGCACGCCGACGAGGACGCGTCGCTGCCGCCGGAGCAGGCGGCACGCCTGGAGGAGGCGCTGACCGCCGCCGGGGTACGGCACACCTGCGAGGTCTACGCCGGCGCCCACCACGGCTACACCCAGGCGGACACCCCCGCCTACGACCGGGAGGCCGCCGAGCGGCACTGGGCCGCGCTGCTCGGCCTGCTCGAGCGCACCTTCTGACACCGGTCCCGGCGCCCGTCCGACGGTGGGCGCCGGGTCCAATCCTGTCCATGTCATTGACATGCACCCGACGTGAGCATGAGTCTGAGAGCGCTCTCAAGCAGGTACGGACCAATTCCGTACGACCCCGACCCCACACGGAGGTGGAGAGTGCCTCACAGGCTCACACGCCGGGCGCTGCCGCTGGCCGGCGCCGCGGCCCTGCTCGGCGGACTGCTCACGCTCGGCGCACCCCAGAGCGCCGATGCCGCCGTTCCCGACACCATCCCGCTGAAGATCACCAACAATTCCGGCCGCTCCGAACCGGTGTACCTCTACGACCTCGGCACCCAGCTCTCCTCGGGACGGCAGGGCTGGGCCGACGCGAACGGCGGCTTCCACGCCTGGCCGGCGGGCGGGAATCCGCCCACTCCCGCGCCGGACGCGTCGATACCGGGACCGGCCGCCGGGCAGTCCAAGACCATCCGCATCCCGAAGTTCTCCGGCCGCCTCTACTTCTCGTACGGCCAGAAGCTGGACTTCCGGCTCACCACCGGCGGACTGGTGCAGCCGGCCGTGCAGAACCCCTCCGACCCCAACCGGAACATCCTCTTCAACTGGTCGGAATACACACTCAACGACTCCGGCCTATGGCTCAACAGCACCCAGGTGGACATGTTCTCGGCGCCGTACGCGGTCGGAGTCCAGCGGGCCGACGGCGGGGTGAGCACCACCGGGCATCTGAAGTCCGGCGGCTGGAACGGCTTCTTCTCCGCGCTGCGCGCCCGGCCGGGCGGCTGGGCGGGCCTGGTCCAGACCCGGTCCGACGGCACCGTGCTGCGCGCGCTCTCCCCGCTGTACGGCGTGGAGACCGGCGCCCTGCCGGCCAACGCGATGGACGACTACGTCAACCGGGTCTGGCAGAAGTACACGACGGCGACCCTGACCGTGACACCGTTCGGCGACCAGCCGAACACCAAGTACTTCGGCCGTGTCTCGGGGAACGTCATGAACTTCACCAACTCCTCCGGCGCGGTCGTCACCAGCTTCCAGAAGCCGGACGCGTCCAGCGTCTTCGGCTGCCACAAGCTGCTGGACGCGCCCAACGACCAGGTCCGCGGACCCATCTCGCGCACCCTGTGCGCCGGTTTCAACCGGTCGACGCTGCTGGTCAACCCCAACCAGCCGGACACCACGACGGCGAACTTCTACCAGGACGCGGTGACCAACCAGTACGCGCGCGCGGTGCACGCGCAGATGGCCGACGGGAAGGCGTACGCGTTCGCCTTCGACGACGTCGGCAACCAGGAGTCGCTGGTGCACGACGGCGGCCCGCAGCAGGCGTATCTGACCCTGGATCCGCTCAGCTGACACGGCAGCGGTCCCGCACCCGGAGGCCGGGTGCGGGACCGCTGTTCACCGGTGCGGGGTCAGCTGGTCGTCAGGGCGGTGTCGTCCACGACGAAGCTGGTCTGCAGGGAGGAGTCCTCCACGCCGTTGAACTTCAGGGTGACCGTCGAGCCCGCCAGCGAGGACAGGTCGAAGGTCTTCTGGCTGTAGCCGGAGGCCTTGTTCAGGTTCGAGTAGGTCGCCAGCGTCTTGCTGCCGGCGGTCACCGTCAGCTTGTCGTACTGGGAGCTGGTGGTGGTCTCGGCGCTGTCGATGTGCAGGTAGAAGGTCAGGCTCGCCTTGCAGCCGGCCGGGATGGTCACCGACTGGGACAGCGTGTCGGTGTGCGAGGAGCCGTAGCCGTCCAGCCACGCCTTGTACGAGCCGCCGTGGCTCGCCTCACCGCTGTCCGTCGTGATGACACCGCTGGTCGCCGTCCACCCCGTGCTGCCCGACTCGAAGCCGGGGTTGGCCAGCAGCTGAGTGGAACTGCAACCGCCGCCGGTGGTGCTGACGGTCCAGGAGAAGGTGGCGGTGCCGGTCGCACCGGTGGAGTCGGTCACCGTGACGGTGGTGCTGGACGAGCCCGCCGCGGTGGGCGTGCCCGAGATCAGACCGGTCGAGCTGTTGATCGACAGACCGGCCGGCAGCCCGGAGGCGCTGTAGGTCAGCGCGCCGCTGTTGGTGCTGCTGGCCTGGATCTGCAGGTTCACCGCGGTGCCGACGGTGGCGGACTGGCTGCCCGGGTTGGTGACGGTCACCCCGCTGCTCGGCGGGTTGATGTGGCCGCCGACGTTGATGCCGGCGAAGGCGTTGCCGACTCCGGCGTACTGCGCGGAGTTGGTGCCGTACAGCGCGGCGGCGGCGTTGAGGGCGGCGGTGCGGGCGCCGGCGTAGTTGGTGCTGGACGTCATGTACGACGTCAGCGCCTTGTACCAGATCTGCAGCGCGGCGGCCCGGCCGATGCCGGTGACGGCGACGCCGTCGGAGGTCGTGCTGTTGTAGGTCACCCCGTTGATGACCTTGGTGCCGCTGCCCTCGGACAGCAGGTAGAACATGTGGTTCGCGGGGCCCGAGGAGTAGTGCACGTCGAGGTTGCCGACACCGGAGTACCAGCTGTCGGCGGAGCCGCCGTCCTTGCTGGGCTTGTCCATGTAGCGCAGCGGGGTGCCGTCGCCGTTGATGTCGATCTTCTCGCCGATGAGGTAGTCACCGGGGTCGGAGCTGTTGTTGGCGTAGAACTCCACGCCGGTGCCGAAGATGTCGGAGGTGGCCTCGTTCAGGCCGCCCGACTCGCCGGAGTACTCCAGGCCCGCGGTGTTGGAGGTGACACCGTGGCTCATCTCGTGGCCGGCCACGTCCAGCGAGGTCAGCGGGTCGGCGTTGCCGGAGCCGTCGCCGTAGGTCATGCAGAAGCAGCTGTCGTCCCAGAACGCGTTGACGTACGCGTTGCCGTAGTGCGCACGGGAGTAGGCGGCGACACCGTCGTTGCGGATGCCGCTGCGGCCGAAGGTGTTCTTGTAGAAGTCCCAGGTCTCCTGGGCGCCGTAGTGGGCGTCCGCGCCCGCGGTGGCGGCGTTGGACGTGGTGCCGTTGCCCCAGGTGTCGTTGGTCTGGGAGAACAGCGTGCCGGTGCCCGAGGTGCCGTGGTTCAGGTTGTACGTCTTGTGACCGCCGCGCGCGCCGTCGTTCAGCGTGTAGTTCGACCCCGACTGGGTCGTCGTCAGCGTCACCTGGCCGCTGTACTGCGTGTTGCCGACGCCGGTCTTGACCGCCTGGTAGCGGTACAGCTCCTTGCCGGTGGTGGCGTCGGTGACGACGTGCAGCTGGCTGGGGGTGCCGTCGTCCTGGAAACCGCCGATCACCGTCTCCCAGGCGAGGGTCGGGGTGCCGTTGCCGGCCCAGATCACCTTGCGAGCGCTGTCGGTGGTGGGCTTCGCGGCGTCCAGGGCCTTCGCGGCCTTCAGGGCCTTGCTCTCCGCCGCGGCCTTGGTGTAGGTCGCGGTCGTGGAGCGCACCTGTATCTTGCGCTTGGTGTTGAAGGTGGTGCTCACGGTCCCCTTGGCCAGCGAGGCCGGCGGGGTGTGCACGACGAGGTCGCCGCCGAGGACCGGCAGACCGGCGTACGTGCGCTCGTACCGGGTGTGCAGGGTGCCGTCGTTGTCCTTGACGACGTCCCTGACGACCAGCTTCTCCTGCGCGCCGAGGCCGAGCGTACGGGCCGTCGCGGCGGTCTTCTGCTGGGCGCTCTTGATCAGCGCCTGGTGCTGGGCCGGGCTGAGCTTCGCCTCCAGGCCGCCGGTGCGCACCGGGCCGGGGTGGGCGGCGGCCGGGGTGGCGGTCGCCGGAACCGCCTGAAGACCGACGGCGAGGAAGGCCGCGGTGGAGACCAGGGCGGCTCCGACCGTGGCGCGCTTGTGGGGAAGGGGTCTGTGGGGTCTCACTCGTACTCCTCCTGCTGCGACCGCGGGTCGCGGCCGTTGACAGACGGGCAGAGGGGTCTGCTGCCCGGGCGAGCTGAGCTGTGCGGGAGCGTGATCCGTACACGGGTGGGGCGGATCAGCGTGCGGAGGGAGAATGACAGCATTGACCGAGTCATGTCACCTCACAGCGGGTCAATCGAGGGTTTTCCCTATCCGTCCGACACACGCGAGCGAGACGTGTGAAGCCGCACCCGGCGGTGTCCGCGCAGGTCCCCGCTCTCCCGCCGGCCCCGGACCGGAACGCGAACCAGTAGGCGGAGCAGGGGAGTCCGGACGCAGGTTGTGCGGTGGCCGATCCATGCTGTGGCTCGAAGAAGGGCAGGCAGGCATCCGGCAGTTCCTGGACATCGGCACCGGCCTGCCGACGGCCGAGAACACCCACGAGGTCGCCCAGCGGCTCGCCCCCGAGGCACGGATCGTCCACGTCGACAACGACCCCATGGTCCTGGCCCACGCCCGCGCGCCGCTGTACTCCTCGCCCGAGGGCGCGACCGCCTGCATCGACGGCGATGCGACCGACCCGGACCGCATCCTCGCGGGGGCGGCCGAGACGCTGGACCTCACCCGGCCGGTGGGGCTCATCCTCAGCAGCATCCTCGGCCACGTCGCCGACCCGGATCAGGCCCGCTCCCTCGTCGACCGGCTGATGTCCGCCCTGCCGTCGGGCAGTCACCTGTCCGTCGACGACGGGTCGTACGGCATCGACCCGGTCTTCGAGCAGGCCCAGGAGTCCTGCAACAGCAGCGGTGCCGTCCCGTACAACCTGCGCACCGTCGAGGCGATCACCTCGTTCTTCGACGGCCTCGAACTGATCGAGCCCGGCGTCGTCTCGGTGGCCGAGTGGCGCCCTGGGCCCGGTGCGCCGGCATCCGTGGTCATCGCCGCGCACGGAGGTCTCGCCCGGAAGCCGTGACGCCCCTTCAGGAGACCGGGCAGCGGCACCGCCTGCGGAGCGTGGCGTCGCGCGCCCCGCGGTTTCCCGGGGGTTACCCGGTCACCGAGAAGTGCCTTCTTCCCGGTCGGACCACGCTCGCCTACGGTTTTGGTGACCGAAGGTGACCAGAACAGTGGAGCGGCCCATGACCATCCTCAAGACGTACGCCCGCCTGTGGAGCGACGACCTGGACGGGGCGCTCTCGCTGCTCCGCCGGCTCACCGGCGCCGAGCCGGACCTGCGACTGCGCTTCCACGCGGTCGAACTGGCCGCCATCGGCGACTTCCTGGTCATCGCCGGCTCCGCCGACGAGCGCGCCACGTACGCGCACGCCTCCGCCACCGTGGTCGTGGCGGACCTCGACGACCTGGTGACCACCCTGGAATCCGCCGGCGCCACGATCACCACCCCGGTGACAGCGGGCCCCACAGGACGCTTCCTCTACGCCCGCCACGCCGACGGAACCGAGATCGAGTACGTCGAGTGGACCCCGGACCTGGTCCGGCGGATCATCCCCCGATGAACCCCTGACCGACCCCGCCGGCGCCGGCCCCGGCCGCGAGGGCATCCTTTGCCGGACGGTCGACCGGCGGAACGCCTCCGTGTCGTAACGTCACGGCATCCCTTGATCACGATCGCGGACGCCTCCCCTGCGGGGAGGGCCCGCAAGGAGGCATGCCATGAACCTGGTCGACGTGCGGCACACGGCGGCGGAGCAGCCCGACGGCTGGAGCTCCCGGCTGCTCGCGCGGGTCGGGAGCAGCGGGGTGAAGGTGCTGCGGATGGACGGACGGCCCCTGCCGCCGGAGTCCCATGACACGGCGGAGGCGCTGCTGGTGCTGGAGGGCACGCTGCGGCTGGTGGCCGACGGCGCCGACGTCGACGTGCGGGCCGGGGAGATGTACGTCGTCGGGCCGGGCGTGGAGCACGCCGTACGGCCCGGCAGCCGGGGCACGCTGGTCATCGTCGAGCGGAGCTAGGTTCCGTCGTCAAATGTCACGCCCACATCAGGAGTGAGGCGAGGGTGACGGCTGCTTCGTAAGACTCAGTGGTCTTGTCGTACCTGGTAGCGATCCCGCG